>JBGAMU010000096.1:0-19301 GCA_044222685.1 Burkholderiaceae bacterium | reverse complement strand
GTCTCCTCCTAGTGGCACGTTTTCAGTGCCTTTGCGGCGCGAACCTTCGGGGTCGCGCCGCTTCTTCTTTTTGGGGTCAAGCTCGTGCGCCCGGCGGCCGATAGTGTCGTCAGGCCGCGACCGCGGCCGCGCACCCGGCGCCGGCAACGAACGTGAACCTGATTCCCTTCTCGAAGAAATACCTGCAGCTCTACGAGGCGCTGCCGTTCGGCGTGCGCGACGCCAACGGCCAGCTGCTGCTGGCGGCCGGCCAGCGGCTGGAGAGCCGCGAGCGCCTGGCCGCGCTGCTGGCCAAGCCGCTGTTCGCCGACGAGACCGAGTCGAGCGACTGGCGCCGGCGCCTGGTCGCCACGGTCGACGGCATGATCCGGCGCAACGAGTCGCTGAAGGCGATCGCCGCGGCGCGTCCGTCGGATCATGACGATGCGGCCGACGCCGGCGCCGAGCCGCTCCCCATCGAGCAGGCCGCGGCCTGGGTGCAGGGCATCGACGCGGCCCTGCGTGATCCGCGTGCCGACGGTCCCTGGGTGGCCCGTGTGCGGGCCTTGCAGGCGGCCATCGCCCGGGTGATGCCCAGGCGCCTGGACGGCACGCTCTACCACCTGATCTACACCGCGGGCCACGACACCGCGCAGTACAGCAGCCATCACGCGGTGCTGTGCGCCGTCATCGCCGGCGAAGCGGCGCGTGTGCTCGCCTGGCCCGAAGCCGACGTGCAGGCGATCGCCCTGGCGGCACTGACGATGAACGTGTCGATGCGCCGCCTGCAGGACCAGCTGGCCGCGTCGGACCTGCCGCTCGGCGACGCGGTGCGGGCCGAGATCCGTGACCACCCGCAACGCAGCGCCGACATGCTGCAGGCCGCCGGCGTGCGCGACGCCTGCTGGCTCGACACGGTGCGCCGCCATCACGACGACGTTGACGACACACTGTCCGACGGCGTCGCCGCCGGGGCGGGGCCCTTGCGCACGGCGCGGTTGCTGCGCCGTGTCGACATCTTTGCGGCCAAGCTGAGCCGGCGCGCCACGCGGGTGCCGATGTCGCCGGTGCAGGCGGCGCGCGAGGCCTGTCTCGGCCGCGACGGCCGGCCCGATGCGCTGGGCGCGGCGTTGCTGAAGACGGTGGGCCTGTATCCGCCGGGCAGCTTCGTCGAGCTGGCCAACGGTGAGCAGGGCATCGTGGTGTCGCGCGGGCAGCAAGCGAACCAGCCGCTCGTCGCCGCGCTGGTGGGCGCCGGCGGCGCCCCGCTCGGCGAACCGGCGCTGCGCCACACCGCCGAGCGCCACCAGGCGGTGCGTGGTGCACTGGCCTGCGGCGCGGTGCGCGTGATTCCTCCACACGAGCGCGTGCTCGCGCTGCTGTGACGGCGACGGCCGTCCCCAATCTCAAGACCGGACGCGAATAGCCGATATGCCAACGACGGCATCGGCTCACGCCGGGTCCACGTACGGTCAGGAAGCGCTTACATGTTCGTCATCATCGGGTGGGTTGTCGCGCTAGGTTGCGTGTTCGGCGTGTTCATCGTCCACGGCGGCAACATCGGCGTCGTGCTCAAGGCGTTGCCGTTCGAGATGATCACGATCATGGGCGCGGCGATCGGCGCCTTCATCGCCAACAACCAGATGAAGGTGCTGAAGGCCTCGGTGGCCGGTCTGGCCAACTGCTTCAAGGGCAGCAAGTACACCAAGGCGCGTTATCTCGAGCTGATGGCGCTGCTCTACGACATCCTGCAGAAGGCGCGCAAGGAAGGCCTGATGTCGATCGAGAAGGATGTGGAAGACCCGCACAACTCGCCGCTGTTCCAGAAATATCCCGCGGTGGGCAACGACCACCACGTCAGCGAGTTCATCACCGACTACCTGCGCATGATGGTGTCGGGCAACCTGAACGCGCACGAGATCGAGTCGCTGATGGACAGCGAGATCGAGACGCATCACCACGAGGCGCATGCGCCGGTCGGCGCGCTGCAGCGCCTGGCCGGCGGCCTGCCAGCCTTCGGCATCGTGGCGGCGGTGCTGGGCGTGGTGAACACCATGGGCTCGGTCGGCCAGCCGCCGGCGGTGCTCGGCGGCATGATCGGCTCGGCGCTGGTCGGCACCTTCCTCGGCATCTTGCTGTCCTACGGCATCTTCGAACCGCTGGCCGGCCTGCTGGAACAGAAGGTCGACGAGAGCGGCAAGGAGCTGCAGTGCATCAAGACCACGCTGCTGGCCTCGATGCAGGGCTACGCGCCGCAGGTGGCGATCGAGTTCGGGCGCAAGGTGCTTTACTCGACCGAGCGGCCTTCGTTTGCCGAGCTCGAGGGCCACGTGAAGGGCAAGAAGTGATGGCGCGGCTCGGCCTAGTCGAGCGGCCGCCGTGGAACTGGCTCCGCCAGGCCACCGGCGGCGCCCCCCTGGGGGGGAGCGCCGCAGGCGCTTCGGGGGGGGGTCAACATGGCCGGTGACGCGAAGAAGTTGCAGCCGATCATCGTCAAGAAGATCAAGAAGGGCGGCCATGGCCATCATGGCGGCGCCTGGAAGATCGCGTATGCCGACTTCGTGACGGCGATGATGGCGTTCTTCCTGCTGATGTGGCTGCTCGGTTCGACCACCGAGGGCGACAAGAAGGGCATCGCCGACTACTTCCAGTCGCCGCTCAAGGTGGCGCTGCTCGGCGGTGCCGGCTCGGGGGATTCGTCCAGCGTCGTCAAGGGCGGTGGCAAGGACCTGACACGCTCCACCGGCCAGGTCAAGCAGGGCGACGTCGAGGCCGAGAAGCGCACGATCAACCTGCAGGCACTCAAGCAGGAGCAGATCCGCGCCGAGGCGGCCCGCCTGCGCGTGCTGCAGGACCGCCTCGAGGACGAGCTGCGCAACAACCCGGGCCTGGCGCCGTACAGCTCGCAGATCCGGCTGGACATGACGCGTGACGGATTGCGCATCCAGATCGTCGACGAGCTGAACCGGCCGATGTTCGACAGCGGCTCGGCGGTGGTGAAGGCGCACATGCAGGATCTGCTTCGCACGATCGGCTCGGTGCTGGCCGAGGTGCCGAACCGGCTCACGCTCGAGGGCCATACCGACGCGACGCCGTTTCCCGGCGGCGAACGCGGCTATAGCAACTGGGAGCTGTCGGCCGACCGCGCCAACGCGTCGCGCCGCGAGCTGGTGGCCGGCGGTCTCACCGAGGACCGCGTGCTGCGCGTGCAGGGCCTGGCGGCCAGCCAGCTGATGAACCGCGAGCTGCCGTCGGACCCGCAGAACCGGCGCATCAGCATCGTGGTGATGAACCGCGAGGCCGAGGACCGTGTATTCCGACCGCTCACCGAGCCGGCGGCGGATGCCGAGCCGTCGATCAAGCCCGAGCGTCCGACGCTGGTGTCAAGTCAACCGATGTCGGGTCGATAAGAGTCTCAGTCGCCTGCGGGCACGCTTCGCGCCCGTGGCCAGAGGATTTACGCATGAGCAACGCCACTGAACTCAAGTTCCTGATCGTCGACGACTTCTCCACGATGCGCCGCATCGTGCGCGGCCTGCTCAAGGAGATGGGCTGCAACCACGCCGAGGAGGCCGAGGACGGCGCGGTCGCGCTCAACATGCTGAAGGGCCAGCGCTTCGACTTCGTCGTCTGCGACATCAACATGCCCAACATGAACGGCTTCGAGCTGCTAAAGGCGATGAAGACCGACGACAACCTGAAGGGCATTCCGGTGCTGATGGTCACCGCCGAGGCGCGCAAGGAAGACATCGTGCTGGCGGCGCAGACCGGTGCGGCCGGCTACATCGTCAAGCCGTTCACCAAGGCGACGCTGGAAGAGAAGATCACCAAGATCGTGCAGAAGCTGGCCACGCCGGCCTGAGAAGAAGAAGGCGCAGAACATGAAGATGGAAGACATCGCTGCGCTGATGCCGCAGACCGCCGTGACCACCTCGCCCGAGGTGTTCCAGCAGATCGGCACCATCACCCGCATGCTGCACGACACGCTGGAGCAGCTCGGCGTGATGCCCAAGCTGCAGCAGGCCGCCGATGGCCTGCCCGACGCGCGCAGCCGCCTGAGCTACATCGCGCAGAAGACGGCGCAGGCCGCCGAAAAGGTGCTCGACTCGGTCGACCATGCCAAGGCCGAGCATCAGCGCATCCTGGCCGAGACGCGCGCACTGGCCAGCTCGCTGACCGCCGACCCGGTGCGCGCCGTCGCCTCCGGTGCGGTGCTCAACTTCGTCGGCGACGTCGAGTCGCACACGCGCCGCATCGACGAGCACCTCACCGACATCATGCTGGCGCAGGACTTCCACGATCTCACCGGCCAGGTGGTGGCCAAGGTGGTGGCGCTCGCCACCGAGCTCGAGGACAGCCTGCTCAAGCTGCTGGTGCAGGTGGTGCCGCCCGAGCAGCGGGCCAAGGTCGAATCGGCGGCGCTGCAGGGCCCGGTGGTCGCTCCCGAAGGCCGTCACGACATCGTGAAGAATCAGGGCGAAGTCGACGACTTGCTGGCCAGCCTGGGCTTCTGATCACCGCAGCGCGCTCCAGTTTGTAAGAAGGGCCGGTCAAAGCCCGGCTTTTCGCGCTTAAGTTCGGCCCCGCACCGGCACCATGACGTGCACCGACATTCCCGTCGGCTCGCACGACTCATGGCCGACGCCCAGAACCGCCACCTACCCGCTTCACAGCGACGCATCGCCAAGGCCCGCACCGAGGGCCAGGTCGCGCGTTCGCGTGACCTGGCGCACCTGCTGCCGCTGGCCATCGGCGCGCTGGCGCTGATGACCCTGGCCGGGCCGGCGATGCGCTGGGCGACCGACCTGCTCGGCGCGGGCCTGCGTTTCGACGTCCGTGCGCTGGCCGGGACCGACCCGATGCTCGAGCGGCTGGGCGAACACGTGGTGCGCCTGTTGACGGCCGTGGTGCCCAGCGGCGTGGTGTTGATGCTGGCCTCGGTGGCCGCGGCCGTGTTGTCGGGCGGCTGGAACTTCACCTGGAAGCCGCTGTCGCCCAAGTTCAGCAAGCTCGACCCGCTGGCCGGTGTGCAGCGCCTGCTGTCGACCGCCCACCTGGGCGACACCGCCAAGGCCGTGCTGCTGGCGCTGGTGCTCGGCACCGTCGGCACGCTGTACCTGACGAACAGGCTCGGCAGCTTTCACGACGCATTGACGATGGCCTTGCCGGTCGCGCTGCAGCACGTGGGCGAGACGCTGTTCGCCGGCCTGGCGCTGTTGCTCGGCGCGCTCGCGGTGTTCGCGCTGGTCGACGTGCCGCTGCAGCGCCATCTCTTCCTGCAGCGCCTGAAGATGAGCCACGACGAGGCCAAGCAGGAGTTCAAGGAGCTCGAGGGCAACGTCGAGATCAAGAGCAAGATGAAGGCGCGCATGCGCGAGATCGTGCAGCGCCGCATGATCGCCCAGGTGCCCAAGGCCGACCTGGTGGTGATGAACCCGCAGCACTATGCGGTGGCGCTGAAGTACGACGAAGCCACGATGGCCGCGCCGCGTGTCGTTGCCAAGGGCGCCGACCTGCTGGCGCTGCGCATCCGCGACATCGCGCGCGACGCCAAGGTGCCGGTGCTGCGGCTGCCGCCGCTGGCGCGCGCGTTGTACGCGCATGTGGAGATCGATCGCGAGGTGCCTGCGGCCTTGTTCGCCGCCGTCGCGCAGGTGCTGGCCTACGTGTACCAGCTGCGTGCCGCGCTCGGTGGCCGCTCGCCGATGCCCGCGGCCGTGCCCGAGATTGATTTGCCGCCGGGGCTCGACCCCCATGAAGCCAAGGCGGCGGCCGGAGGCGCCGCATGAACGGCCTGATGCAGCAACTGCAGGGCCTGCTCGGCCCGCGCGCCGATGCGATCAAGGCGCTGACGGCACCGCTGTTCATCGTCATGGTCCTGTCGATGATGGTGCTGCCGCTGCCGCCGCTGGCGCTCGATCTGCTGTTCACCTTCAACATCGCGCTGGCGCTGATGGTGATGATGGTGGCCGCGCACATGATCCGGCCGCTCGACTTCGCGGCCTTTCCCACCGTGCTGCTGGTCACCACGCTGCTGCGCCTGTCGCTCAACGTCGCCTCCACGCGCGTCGTGCTGATGGAGGGCCACACCGGCGCCGGTGCCGCGGGCCAGGTGATCGAGTCGTTCGGCCACTTCCTGATCGGCGGCAACTTCGCGGTCGGCCTGATCGTCTTCGCGATCCTGGTCGTCATCAACTTCATCGTCGTGACCAAGGGCGCCGAGCGCATCGCCGAGGTCGGCGCGCGCTTCGCACTCGATGCGATGCCGGGCAAGCAGATGGCGATCGACGCCGACCTGAACGCCGGGCTGATCGACGAAACGGAAGCCAAGCGCCGCCGCTCCGAGGTGGGCGAGGAGGCCGACTTCTTCGGCTCGATGGACGGCGCCAGCAAGTTCGTGCGCGGCGACGCCGTCGCCGGCATCCTGATCCTGCTGATCAACATCGTCGGCGGCCTGATCATCGGCATCGCGCAGCACGGGCTGTCGGTGTCGCAGGCGGCCGAGAGCTACATCCTGCTCGCGGTGGGCGACGCGCTGGTCGCGCAGATCCCCGCGCTGCTGATCTCGGTGGCCGCGGCGATGGTGGTGTCGCGCGTGGGCAAGCAGCACGACATCGGCACGCAGATCCGCAACCAGGTCTTCAACTCGCCGGGTGCGCTGTCGGTCACCGCCGGCATCGTCGGCGTGCTCGGCCTGATTCCCGGCATGCCCAATGCGGTGTTCCTGGTCATCGCCGGCGCGATCGGCTGGTTCGCCTGGTGGCTGCGCCAGCGCCAGCGCCTGCTGGCGGCGCAGGGCGAGGAAGCGCCGGCGCCGCAGCCCGCGCCCAACGGCGAGGCGAGCTGGGACGACCTGCAGCCGGTGGACACGCTCGGCCTCGAGGTCGGCTACCGCTTGATCGCGCTGGTCGACAAGGAGCGCCAGGGTGATCTGCTCACACGCATCAAGGGCGTGCGCAAGAAGTTCGCGCAGGACGTCGGCTTCCTGCCGCCGCCGGTGCACATCCGCGACAACCTGGAGTTGAAGCCCAGCGCCTATCGGTTGACGCTGCGTGGCGCGGTGGTCGGCGAAGGCGAGGCGTTTCCCGGCATGTGGCTGGCCATCAACCCGGGCGGGGCCACGCAGCAGCTGCCGGGTACACGGGTGGTCGACCCGGCGTTCGGCCTGCCGGCCGTATGGATCGAGGAGCGCCAGCGCGAACAGGCGCAGATGGCCGGATTTACGGTGGTTGATTGCGCGACCGTCGTCGCGACCCACCTTTCACACTTGATGCAAGTCCATGCCGCGCGACTGCTCGGCCGCGTCGAGACGCAGGCCCTGGTCGAGCATGTGACGAAGCTCGCTCCCAAGCTGATCGAAGACGTGGTACCCAAGATGGTCGGCATCGCCACCGTACAGAAGGTCTTGCAACTGCTGCTCGAAGAGGGCGTGCACATCCGCGACCTGCGCGGCATCGTCGAGGCGCTGGCCGAGCATGCCGCCACCGTGACCGACCCGGCCGAGCTGGCGCGCCTGACGCGCATGCACCTGGCGCCGGCCATCGTCAATCAGATCTACGGCCCGGTGCGCGAGCTCGACGTGATCGCGCTCGAGCCCGAACTGGAGCGCCTGGTCACGCAGGCGCTGACCTCGCCGCACGGCGCCGTGCTCGACCCCGGTGTCGCCGAGAGCCTGACGCGCGAGGCCGCCAACACCGCGCGGCACCAGGAGGACATGGGCCACCCGGCCTGCCTGCTGGTGCCCGACGCGATCCGTTCCACCATGGCCCGGCTGCTGCGACGCGCGGCGCCGCGCCTGCGCGTGCTGAGTCACAGCGAGATCCCTGAAACCCACTCGATCCGGATCGGTTCGATCATCGGAGGCACTGCATGAATGTCAAGCGATTCACCGCCCGCACCTCGCGCGAGGCGCTGGCCCAGGTGCGGCAGACCTTCGGCTCCGATGCGGTGGTGCTGTCGACCCGGCCCTGCGACGACGGCGTCGAAGTGCTGGCGATGGCCCACGAGAGCATGTCGCAGATCGAGCGGCTGGCCGACTCGGCGGTACCGGCGCGCGCCAGCGAGCCGGCGGTGGCCCGGCCGCCCGCACCCGCGGCAGCCGCGCGCGCCGAGACCGCCGCTCCGGTCGAGCAGGACGTGACGCGGCTGGCGATGAGCACGCTGTCGTTCCAGGACTATGTGCGCGAGCGGCTGCTGCGGCGCCGTCGCGCGGCGCTGAATCCGCCTGCTGCGGCGCCGGCCGCAGCGGCGGCAATGCCGAGCGCCGCGGCGCGGCCGGCGGCGACCCCGCCTGTGGCGGCGGCTGCGATGACCCCGCCGCCGCGCGACGTGCCGCGCATCCCGAACGGCATCGCCGAACCGATCGTGATGCCGCGTGCCGAGCCGGCCCAGCGGCCGAATCCGCAGCCGCAAGCGATGCCATCGCTCGCCACCTATGAGCGCGAGGAAGAGCTGCGCCTGCCCGATCCGCTGCCGTCGCTGGCCGACCCCACACCGGGCCAGCGCGAACGCACCGAGGTGATGAACGAGCTGCGTTCGGTGAAGGGCCTGATCGAGGAGCGATTCAGCGCGCTCGCCTTCATGGAGCAGCTGCACCGCAACCCGCGCCAGTCGGCGCTGTCGCAGCGCCTGCTCGAGGCCGGCTTCTCGCCTGCACTGATCCGCAAGCTGGTCGAGCACTTGCCCAACGACGGCAGCGACGAGATGGCCTGGGCGAGCGCGGTGCTGCAGCGTAATCTGCTGACCGACGAGGCCGGCCCGGCGCTCGAGGACGTCGGCGGGGTCTACGCGCTGATCGGTGCCACCGGCGTCGGCAAGACCACCAGCACGGCAAAGATCGCCGCCGCGTTCGCGACGCGCCACGGCGCGTCCAATCTCGGGCTGATCACGCTCGACGCCTACCGCATGGCGGCGCACGAGCAGCTGCGCGCCTACGGCCGCATCCTCGGCGTGCCGGTGCACACCGCGCACGATCGCGCCTCGCTCGACGACCTGCTCGACCTGCTGTCGGCCAAGAAGCTGGTGCTGATCGACACCGCCGGCATGGCGCAGCGCGACGAACGCACGGCCGAGCTGCTGGAGATGCTGTCGCACCGCGCGATCCAGCGCCTGCTCGTGCTCAACGCCGCCACGCAGGGCGAGACCATCGAGGACGTGATGCAGGGCTACGGCGCGGCGCGCTGCCGCGGCGCGGTGCTGAGCAAGATCGACGAGGCGGCCAAGATCGCGCCGACGCTGGACGCGCTGGTGCGTCACAAGCTGCGCATCGTGGGTGTCGCCAACGGCCAGCGCGTGCCGGAGGACTGGCACCGCCTGTCGTCGGCGGCGCTGGTGCAGCGGGCGCTGCGTGTCGCGCCGAATCCGACCTGGCGCGTCGAGCCGTCGGAGATCAACCTGGTGTTCGCCGCGGCTCATCAACGCGCGGCCGCCGCCGGCCGGCACGCATGATGTCGCCGGCGTCCTTCCGCGACGACCCATCGGGCGACCAGGCGGCCGGTCTGCGCCGCCTGTTCGGCACGCGGCGCACGCGCTTTCTCGCGCTGGTGCAGAACCCCTTCGTCGACAGCAGCGAGCTCGTCATCGAGCGGCTGTGCGACACCGCGCTCGCGCTCGGCCTGCATACGCTGGTGGTCGACGCGGCCGACGGTGCGCCGGCGCCGCGCGAGATGGCGTTGCTCGACCTGGCCAGCTGCATCGAGCCGCTGGCCGACGAGGTGTCATACCTGGCCGCCCGCGGCCTGCCGATCCGCCACGTCGACAGCCAGGGCCGCTGCGGCGCCTTTCTCGATGCGATCGAACGCGCCGTGCCGCAGGCCGACATGGTGATCGTGCATGCCGGCACCAGCGACCTGGCGCGGCTGTTCGCCGCGCGGCCGGTACGGCCGATCCTGCTCGGCGGTGACTCGCCGCGCTGCATGACCGAGGCCTACGCCGCGCTGAAGCGGCTGGCGCAGCGGCCCGGCTGGCTGTCGCACGACCTGCTGCTGCTGGCCGATCCCTCGGGACCTCGCACCGCACGGCTGGGCGAGAGCCTGGCCGAATGCGCCGAGCGCTTCCTCGGCGCTGCCATCCACGACTGCGTGGTGATCGATCCGGCCGCGCCTGCCCGCGGCCGTGTCGACACGGCGCTGATGCGCCTGCTGCGCGCGCAGCTCGCACAGGACCTGAGCGGCCACTCCGAACCGATGCCGCTGCGACACGACGCCACGTTCGCTACCCACTGAACATCATGACGACCGCCAAAGCCGCGACCACCTACACCGCCAAGGGCCAGCTCGATGCCAACGGGCTGCTCAAGCAATACAGCCCGCTGGTGCGGCGACTCGCGCACCAGATGATCGCCAAGCTGCCGGCCAACGTGGAGCTCGACGACCTGATCCAGGTCGGCATGATCGGCCTGAACGACGCGCTGTCGCGCTTCGACGTGGGGCAGGGCGTGCAGTTCGAGACCTTCGCCACACAGCGCATCCGCGGCGCGATGCTCGACGAACTGCGCGGCGGCGACTGGATGAGCCGCGGCGACCGCCGCCACCAGCGCTCGATCGAATCGGCCGTGCACAAGCTCGAGCAGCGCCTGAAGCGTGCGCCGCACGAGAGCGAGATCGCCGAGGAGATGGGCCTGACGCTGACCGACTACCAGGAACTGCTCGGCAAGGTGCGCGGCACCCAGCTGATCTACCTGGAGGACATGAGCGGCGGCGAGGACGGCGACGACTATCTCGACCGCCACGCCGGCGACGACGGCGCCAACCCGCTGGCGATGCTGCAGGACCAGCGCATGCGCCAGGCGCTGGTCGACGCCATCCAGCGCCTGCCCGAACGCGAGCAGTACGTGATGAGCATGTACTACGAACACGACATGAACCTGAAGGAGATCGCGGCCGTGCTCGGTGTCACCGAGAGCCGCGTCTGCCAGCTGCACAGCCAGTCGATCGCCCGGCTGCGCAGTCGCCTGCACCAGTGGTAGGCCCAAGCACTGCGGTCCCATCTCTCACCTGGAAGTACCTGCGATGTGGAGTGCCCTGCGCCGAGCCCGACCGCCGATCGAAGCGGCGGCCAACGACGACCCACCGCCCGCGATCGATGCGCGAGCGCTCATCGGTGACCTGAGCCGCGAGGCCTCGTCGCTCGGCCGCGACGCCGCCGAGGTGCGCGGCGCGATCGACGACTCGATCAAGGCGGCCACCGCGCAGGCCGAGGCCTTGCGTGTGCTGGCCGGCCAGCTGACGCAGGTGACGGCGAGCCAGCAGGCGATTGCCGGCGAGGTGCAGGCCGGCACCAGCGCGGTCGAGCGCGCGCGCCAGGCCGTCGACGCCGTGGGCCAGGAGGTCTCGGGCATCGTCGACACGCTGCGCGAGGTGTCGAAGGCGGCGCACCAGATCACCAAGATCGCGATGCAGACCCGCCTGGTGGCCTTCAACGCCTCGGTCGAGGCCAAGCGCGCCGGCGAAGCCGGCCGCGGCTTTGCCGTGGTGGCCGATGCGGTGAAGGACCTGGCCGGCCGCGTCGACGAATCGTCGCGGCACATCATGGAAACGGTGGGGCGGCTGGACGAGCGCATCGGCGCGCTGGCGCGCGACATCCAGCGCCAGGATCCGCAGCAGGCGCAGGGCGCGGTGCACGTGGCGCTCGGCGACGTGGTGCAGGGCGTCGAGCGCATCCGCGGCGCGGCCGGGCAGAGCCTGGCGCACTGCGCCGGCCTGGGCGAGCGCATGGGCACCATCGAAGGCGAGATGAACCGCACCAACGCGACGCTGACCAATACGCTGGACCGCACCGAGGCGTTCCTGCGTGTGTCGGAGCGCATGATCGAGTTCACCGCGGCCTGCGGCATCGAGACCGTCGACACCCGTTTCATCGGCGCCGCGCAGGACGCTGCGGCGCGCATCGCCGCACTGCTGGAGGACGCTCTGCAGCGCGGCAAGATCGGCACCGACGAGCTGTTCGACGAACACTACGTCGCGGTGCCCAACACCGATCCGCAGCAGCACACCACGCGCTTCGCGACATTGGCCGATCGTGTGTTCCCGAGCGTGCAGGAGGCCATGCTGCAGTTCGACCCGCAGGTGGTGTTCTGCATCGCCGCCGACCGCAACGGCTACATCGCCTGCCACAACCAGAAGTACAACCACAGCCAGCGCGGCGGCGACGTGGTGTGGAACACGGCCAACTGCCGCAACCGGCGCATCTTCAACGATCGCACCGGCCTGGCGTCGGCGCGCAACACCAAGCCGTTCCTGCTGCAGACCTATCGTCGCGACATGGGCGGCGGCAACTTCGTGCTGCTGAAGGAAGCCGCGGCACCGATCACCGTGGCCGGCCGCCACTGGGGTGGCATCCGGCTGGCCTACCGCTTCTGAGTCGGCCGGCTCAGGCCGCCAGCTCGCGGGTGGGTGGCAGCGCGGCCGTCTGCAGCGGCGTCGGCTGCGAGACCTCGGGCATCGGCGCGGCGATCGTCGAGCCGGGCTCGCGCTGGCCGAGGCTGAACTCGAAGCACGCCCCGCGACCGACTTCGCCCATCGCGCGGATGTTGCCGCCGTGGCGCTGCACGATGCGCTGCACGATCGTCAAGCCGATACCGGTGCCCTGGAACTCCTCGCTGCCGTGCAGGCGATGGAACGGCTGGAACAGGCTGGACGCGCGTGACGCATCGAAGCCGGCGCCGTTGTCGCGCACCTGGTAGACGAGCGCTCCGTTGGCACCGAGCACGCTGCCGAGGCTGACCACCGGCTCGGCGACGCGACGGGTGAACTTGGCCGCGTTGCCGAGCAGGTTGGCGAGCACGATGCGCATCTGCGATTCGCTCGCCCACACCGCGAGGCCGGGTTCGATCTGCCAGCGCACCGGCGCGACGCGCTCGATCGGCGGCAGGTTGGCGATGACGTCCAGCGCGAGCTGGCTCATGTCGAGCTCGTGGCGCTCGATCGCCTCGCTCGACGAGCGCGCCAGTGCCAGCAGCGCCTCCAGCGTGGCCAGCATGTCCTGGGCGGCGCGGATCTGCAGGTCGAGCAGTTCGTCGTGTTCGGGCTTCAGGCCCTGGCCGAGCCGGCGGCGGAGCAGTTCGGCCAGGCCCTGCACATGGCCGATCGGCGTGCGCAGCTCGTGGGCCAGATGGCGCGCGAAGGCCTCGAGGTCGCGGTTGGCGAACTCGAGCTCCTTGGTGCGTGCCGCCACCGCCAGCTGCAGCTGGCGGTTGTGCAGCACCAGCAGCTGCTCGGCTTTCTTGCGCAGCGTGATGTCGCGGCCGACGCCGTGGTAGCCGATGAAGCGGCCGTTCTCGTCGTAGCGCGGCGCGCCGGCGATCGACACCCACTGCTGGGTGCCCTCGGGACGCTTGACGACGAACTCCAAGCCCTGGAACGGACGGCCGGCCTCGAGGTCGGCACGATGCGCGCGCCACTGCGCCTCGGGCAGCGCATCGGCATAGACCTCCCAGCGCGTGCGGCCGACGATGGCTTCGGCCAGCGAGCCGAAGTGGCGCTTCAGATCGCCGCTGTCGGCGACGAAGCGGTGCTCGGCGTCGGTCGCCCAGTACCAGTCGGCCGACAGTCCGGCCAGCACCGCATAACGCTGCTCGCTGCCCTGCAGGCGCTGGTACGACTCCTTGTGCGCGGTGATGTCGCGGCCCACGCCTTCGTAGCCGGCGAAGCGCCCGTCACGGTGCAGGCGGGGCCGGCCGGTCAGCGCCATCCAGCCGCGTGCGCGGCCGCTCAGCCCGTCGACTTCGAATTCGAGCTCGTGGAACGACCGCTGGCGGTCGAGCATCTGGTTGAACGCCGCCCAGCCGCCGCTCGGCGGATGCACGAAGCCGAGCTCGTCGTGGCGCCGGCCGAGCACGTCGCCGAGCGCGCGATCCGATGGCTTGACCATCGGCGCCTCGGCCGACAGCGACGACAGGCGATGCGTCTCGTCGGTCTCCCAGTACCACTCGAGCGACAGTTCGACGCGCGCCTGCCAGCGCCGCTCCGACTCGCCCATCACGCCTTCGACCTGATTGGCCAGGTCGCCGAAGGCCGACGGTTCGGCGGGCGGCTGTTCGCGCATGCGGTGCACCGCCGAGCGCCAGGCGCCGCGCTGCAGTTCGCGCGCGGTGCTGCGCAGCGTGTCGGCGGCCAGGCGCCGCGCGCGCCACTGCACCAGCACCAGTGCGCCGAGCGCGCCGATACCGAGTGCCGCCGGAAAGAGCGCCAGCAGCAGCCGCTGCCGGGTCGCGTCGGACAACTCGCTGCTCGCCAGCAGCGGAACCAGCGCGCCGAGCGCGATGCCCAGCGTGACGAAGCAGATCAGTCCGAGGCTCGTCGAGGCGAGCTTGATGCGTCGCGCGGTGACCGGACGCGTGGCGTCGGCAGGCGAGGTGTGGGGCCACGGCACGGTTTCATGACTGCCCTTCGACGGCCGCGAGGGCCGTGTGCTGCTACGTCCTGACCGGGTGTCCCTTGCCACGCCGCTTGTCCCTCTCTCAATCGTTCGGCGCCATGTTGCTTGCGCTTGTTAGCGATTGTCACATGTTTGCACGCGGCGGCCCGTGTGGCAACAGCGTTGGGGCACGCGTCGCGTTCTGATGCGGCGCAGCGCTCGGGCTGCCGCATCGTCATCAGACAGCCGCGCGCTGAGCGCGCTGCGTGCCGTCAGGCCTCGAGGACGGAGGCCGAGGTCGAGCGGTGGGTGGGCGTGCCCTGCGCCGAGTAGAGCATCAGCGGGCTGCCGAATCCTGGCATCAGCACGTCGATCGCGCGATCGAGCGCGGCGGTCGCGCGAGCCAGCGCGTCGCGCTGCGCGGCGATCTGGGCGCCCGCCTTGGCCAGCCGGCGACGCAGTGCGGTCGGCACGCCGCCCTGGCGGGCTGCCTGCACGAAGGCCTCCACCGCGGTGGCCAGCGCGCGCTGCAGTTCACTGGCGTGCAGTTCGATGCAAGGCATGTCGCGGGCGCCGAGGGCGCTCTGCAGATCGACGAGGCGCTGCTCGACACGCTGCAACAGCGGTTCGAGCCGTTCGGCCCAGTCGGGCCGCGCGGCGTCGGCCGTCAGGCGCACGGCAGGCTGCGCCATCGCCCTATTGGCCGGTGCGGCCGAGCAGTTCTTGGGCGTTGGCGAGCAGCTTGTCGGCGATCGCCTCGGCGTCGACCTGGAAGCTGCCGTCGCGGATCGCGGCGGCCAGGCGTTCGACCTTCTTGGCGTCGAAGCTGCCGTCGGCGTCGGCGCGTCGACCTTGGCGCTCGGCTCGGGTCGGGCCGTCGTGCCATGCCCTCCGGCGGCCACCTGGCGTTCGGCGGTGGCGGGGGCGAGGGTCGTCTTGCTGTCGAGAGGGCCGATCTTCATGCTGAGCTCCACGGCGCGGGAATGCGCACCAGTGTCATGAGTGCGTATCGGCCCGTGCCGACCGGACTTTAGTGTCAACGCGGACTTTTCGGCTCGTACCCTGCAAATCAGGGTGTTTTCCGGTCCTTGTAACCGCCGTGAACCCTGTCACAGCGCCACCTCCACCTGTCGCTGCCCGCTGGCGCGACCGCTGACGATGCGCCCGCCGTCGATGCGCACCTTGGCGCCCTGGCCCTCGATGCCGGCGCTGAGCGCCTGGCCTTCGGCCACGATCGAGAAGCCGGCGCCGGTGGCGAGCACCCGCACCGTATCGCCGGGTGCGAACCACTGGCGAGGCTTCAGGTCGGCCTGGCGCAGGCTCTGGCCACGCCGCACCGGACGGGCGAGCGCGCGGCCGATCGCCTCGTCGGCGCGGCGCACGGCCGGGCTCACGTCGCCGGCAAGGTCGACCTCGGCCTCGACCAGCTGGTCGGCCTGCAGCATGGTTCCCGCCGGCAGGTCGACGGCCGGTGTGCTGCCGCGTGCGAACACCTTCACGCGCAGCGGCAGGAACACGCTCCAGCGTGCGCCGTCGTCGCAGCGCACGCCGATGCGGGTGGCGCCCCACAGGCGCGCGTGGGCCGGCAGGTAGGGGGTCACGCGATCGCATGGCGCGAGCTTCAGCCGCGGGTCGAGCGAGCCGAGCTCGACCTCGACGCGCACGCCGGCCGGCTGTCCGGGCACCGCTTGCTGAGCGAACGTGCGCACGCGTTCGGCCAGCGCGCCGTCCTCCGCGTGGGCCAGCGGCGGCCCCGCCAGCAGCAACGCGGTGGCCATGGCGGCGTGCATGGCGCGGCCCGGATAGGCGAGGAGCCGTGGCGACAGTCGGTTCACGACCGCATGGTCGATGCACGCGCTCGGCGACGGTGGTGGGAAATGCAGCGCTTTGGGCCGGCTTTTCCGGCTCATGTTCGGCAGGGTGACTTCCACAATGGCCCGAACGACTTTCCCTGCGGATGCGCACGCGTGTGCCGCCCGCGCCAGCGAGAGAGGTCCGCCATGCCCCGTCTGACCGATGCGATCGACTTCCAGGCCCAGGCCCTGGTGCTGCGTTCCGAGCGGCAGCGCCTGATCGCGAGCAACATCGCCAACGCAGACACGCCGGGGTACGTGGCGCGTGACATGGATTTCGCCCGCGCGCTGCGCGAGGCCACCGGCCAGGCCGGCGCTGCGCCGATGGCCGCCACGCAGGCGCGCCACCTGAGCCCGGCCGCCGGCGCCCGCGCCGAACCGAACCTGCTGTATGCCACGCCGAGCCAGACCAGCCTCGATCGCAACACGGTCGACATGGACCGCGAACGCGCGAGCTTCGCCGACAACGCGGTGAAGTACGAAGCGACGCTGCGTTTCATCAACTCGAGCATCCGCACGATGCTCGATGCGATGAAGTCGCCGCAGCAGTCGTGAACGAAAGGACAGGATTGCCATGAGCCTCTTCCAGATCTTCAACGTGTCGGGCAGCGCGACCAGCGCGCAGAGCCAGCGCCTGAACACGGTGGCCTCCAACCTGGCCAACGCCGACACGGTCGCCGGCCCCGACGGCCAGGCCTACAAGGCGCGCCAGGTCGTCTTCCAGACGCAGCTGATGGGCGAGGTCGGCGCGGCCGGCGTGCGTGTCAGCACGATCTCGGAAGACAACACGCCGGGACGCCGCGTGCACGACCCCAAGCACCCGGCCGCCGACGGCGAGGGCTACGTGACCTACAGCAACGTCAATCCGGTCGAGGAGATGGTCAACATGATCTCGGCTTCGCGCTCGTACCAGAACAACATCGAAGTGATGAACACGGCCAAGACGCTGCTGCTGAAGACGCTGCAGCTCGGCCAGTGATGCACTGACTTCGATTCACCATGGCCACCACCGCCGTCAACGCCACCAACCCCGTCACCGCCGCGGCCGGCGCCACCGGCACGGCGGCCAATGCCAACACCGAGGACCGCTTCCTCAAGCTGCTGGTCGCGCAGCTGCAGAACCAGGACCCGCTCAATCCGATGGACAACGCGCAGGTGACGAGCCAGATGGCGCAGATCCAGACCGTGAGCGGGATCGACAGGCTCAACACCACCGTGCAGGGGCTGAACACGCAGTTCGCGCAGCTGCAGGCGCTGACCGGCGCCGCGCTGGTCGGCCACGACGTGCTGGTCGAAGGCAACCAGCTGGTCGCCGACAACGGCAGCGGTCACGGCGGCTTCGAGCTCGCGTCGCAGGCCGACCGCGTGCGCATCGAGGTGCTCGACGGTGCGGGCCGCGTGATCGACACCGACGATCTCGGCGCGATGGCCAGCGGCCGCCACAGCTTCGACTGGACGCCGTCGGCCGGCGTCGACGCCACGCAGGCGGCACGCTTTCGCGTCGTCGCCACGCTGGGCACCACCGCCGTCGCCGCCACCACCTTCGCCCGCGACCGCGTCGAGGCGGTCAGCGTGGGCGCCAACGGCCTGGTGCTCGAACTCGCCCACGCCGGGCCGGTGACCTACGACAAGGTCAAGGCCTTCGACTGACACCGCTTCGCTTCCACACGAGGACACACCCATGGGATTCCAGCAAGGTCTTTCCGGACTGAACGCCACCGCCAAGAGCCTGGAGGTGATCGGCAACAACATCGCCAACTCGGCCACCTACGGCGCCAAGTCGGCGCGCGCCGAGTTCAGCGATGTGTACGCCGCCGCGCTCAACGGCGCCGGCGCCAGCGCGATCGGCATCGGCGTGAACCTGACGGCGGTGTCGCAGCAGTTCACGCAGGGCAACATCATGACCACCGACAACCCGATGGACCTGGCGATCAACGGCGCCGGGTTCTTCCAGGTGACCGACGGCAACAGCCCGGTGAGCTACACGCGCAACGGCCAGTTCAAGGTCGACCGCGACGGCTTCATCGTCAACAACAGCCTGCAGAAGCTGCTCGGCTACCCGGCCAGCGGCACCGGCATCATCCAGCCCGGCACCGCGGTGCCGCTGCAACTGCCCACCTCGGGCATCGATCCGCAGACGACCGGCAACATCATGCTCGAGATGAACCTCGACTCGCGGCTCGGCGTCACGGCACCGGCGGCGGCGCCGCTGATCAACTTCTCCGACCCGTCGACCTACAACAACGCGACGTCGATGACGGTCTACGACGCCAAGGGCCAGGACATCGCGCTGACCTACTACTTCCAGAAGAGCGCCACCGACACCTGGAACGTGTTCGTCACCGCCAACGGCACCACCGTGGGCGGCACCGCGCTGGCGCCGACACCGGTGACGACGATCAGCTTCCCGGCCAACGGCTCGGCACCCACGTCGCCGGCCGGCGCGGTGGCGCTCAACATCCCGGCGTCGACCAACGCGGCCGGCGCGGCCACGCTGGCGATTCCCGGCGTGCAGCTCGACCTGACCACCGCGTCGCAGTTCGGCACCAACTTCGGCGTCACCAACATGACGCAGGACGGCTATGCGCCGGGCCAGCTGAACAGCATCACGGTGGAGAACAACGGCATCGTGATGGCGCGTTACTCGAACGGCCAGTCCAAGCCGGCGGGGCAGGTGGAAATCGCCAACTTCCGCAACCCGCAGGGTCTGCAGCCGCTCGGCGACAACGGCTGGGGCCGCACCTTCTCGTCGGGCGACCCGGTGCTCGGCACGCCGGGCAACGGCAACCTGGGTGTACTGCAGTCGGGCGCGCTGGAGGAAAGCAACGTCGATCTCACCGGCGAGCTGGTCAACATGATCACCGCGCAGCGCACCTATCAGGCCAATGCGCAGAGCATCAAGACCGAAGACCAGATCATGCAGACGCTCGTCAACATGAGGTAATGAACCACCCCCGGAGCGCCTTCGGCGCTTCCCCCTCAAGGGGGCAACGCCAGCGGCCCGGCAAAGCCGGATCCGCGGCGTTCACTGGATAGCGACGAGAGGTTTTCATGGATCGACTCATCTATCTCTCGATGTCCGGCGCGAAGGCGACGATGCAGCGCCAGGACGTG
>JBGAMU010000095.1:0-16449 GCA_044222685.1 Burkholderiaceae bacterium | reverse complement strand
CAGCGTGGCCTCGACCTCGAACGGCGACACGTACTGGCCGCTGACCTTGAGCATGTCGTCGCTGCGGCCGCTGTAGGTGTAGGTGCCGTTGGCGTTGCGCACGTACTTGTCGCCGCTCTTGGTCCACGCGCCCTGGAAGGTGTCGCGCGACTTCTCGCGGTTGGCCCAGTACATCAGCGCGGCACTCGGCCCGCGGATGTACAGGTCGCCGATCTCGCCGTCGGCCACCGGGCGGCCGTCGTCGCCGCGCAGCTCGATGTCGTAGCCCGGCACTGGCCGGCCGGTGGTGCCGTAGTGCACGTCGCCGGGGCGGTTGGACAGGTAGACATGCAGCATCTCGGTCGAGCCGATGCCGTCGATGATCTCGACGCCGTAGCGCTCGCTGAAACGCTCGCCGATGTCGCGCGGCAGCGCCTCGCCGGCCGACGAGCACATGCGCAGCGCGACGTCCTGGCGCTTCGGCGCATCGGGCGCCACCAGCATGCCGGCGTAGCCGGTGGGCGCACCGAAGAACACGGTGGGTCGTAGTGCCGCGCCCTGCTGCGGCGCCTGCCCGGTCCAGCGCTTGAACACCGCGTCGGGCGTCGGCCGCTCGGCCATCAGCACCGTGGTGGCACCGGCGGCCAGCGGGAAGGTGAGGGCGTTGCCGAGGCCGTAGGCGAAGAAGAGCTTGGCCGCCGAGAAGCAGACGTCGCTCTCGCGCAGCGCGAGCACGCCGCGTCCGTACAGCTCGGCCGTCCAGTACAGGTTGCCGTGCGTGTGCACCGTGCCCTTGGGCCGGCCGGTGGAGCCCGATGAATACAACCAGAACGCCGGCTCGTCGGGCGAGGTGGCGGCGCTCTGCGTGAGCGGTGCCGACGCCTCGATGCGCTGCGCCAGGTCGGCCTGGCGGTCGGCCAGCGCCGCGCTCGGGCGCGAGATCCAGACCTGCTGCACCTCGTGCGGTGCCTTGGCCATCGCGCTGGTCAGCACCGGCAGCAGGGCCGCCGACACCAGCGCCAGCTGCGCGCGGCTGTGCGCCAGCATGTAGGCGAAGTCGTCGGCCGTCAGCAGCGTGTTCACCGCCACCGGCACCACGCCGGCATACAGGCAGCCGAGGAAGCTGACCGGCCAGTCGTTGTGGTCGTGCATCAGCAGCAGCACACGTTCCTCGCGCCGCAGGCCGGCGTCGCGCAGCGCGGCGGCGAAGCGGCGCGCGCGTTCGTCGAGCGCGGCATAGGTCAGCCGCCCGTGGTCGTCGACATACGCGACCCTGGCCCCGCGCGCCGCATTGCGCGCGAACAGGTGCTGCGCAAAGTTGAAGACCGGGCCCGGTTCGGCGATGTCGGACATGGTGTTCCTCAGCGGGTGAATTGGATCTGCCCCTCGGGCAGCAGGTACAGCACCAGCGCGCGGCCGGCGCTGACCGTGGGCACGTGCGCGCTGCCGGGGCCGTAGACGCACCAGCCGGCGCCGTGGCCGTCGAAACGCGCGTCACCTTCCAGCGGCATCACCAGGTCGATCTCGCCGTTCGGATGCACATGGTGGCCGCCGGCGCAATCGTTCATGTCGACCACGTCGACCGAGAAGCGGCCGACGTCGTCGTCGGGCTTGATGACGCGGCCATAGCGGATGCCGGCGTGCTCGCGGTTGCACATCCAGCCCGCGGCCACGCCGGCCAGGCAGGCCTGCTTGAGCGCGTGGAAGGTGGCGCTGTCGGGGCCGTGATGGCGGTTGAGCCACTGCTCGAGCTCGCTGTCGAGCGCGCGGCCCTGCAGCGGAGTGGTGACCTCGACGATCAACTGACGAAAGACTTCGGCCGTCATCTGCTTGTCTCCTCGGCGCGCCGGCTGGCTTGCGGCAAGGCGGGATATGCATTATTGTGCTTGCGGCCGAACCATAGTGGCATGGCCCTTTGTTGTCAAGCACTATATTGCATGAGTCGAACCGTTCCCCCGCCACGCCGTGCGCAGCCGCCGAGCCGCAAGCGTGCCACCAAGTCAGCCGCCGGCCCATCGGCCAAGACCCGAGGCCGCACCAACGCGCCCACCGTGCCGACCGCGCCCGAGTCCAGCCCGTTGCTGCGTGCGCTGGGCGAGCGGGTGCGCGCCCTGCGTGCCCGGCGCGGGCTCACCCGCAAGGCGGTGGCGCAGACGGCCGGCGTGTCCGAGCGCCATCTGGCCAACCTGGAATACGGCATCGGCAACGCGTCGATCCTGATCCTGTCGCAGGTGGCGCAGGCGCTGCAGTGCCCGCTGGCCGAGCTGATCGGCGACATCAGCACCTCGTCGCCCGAGTGGCTGCTGATCCGCGAGATGCTCGAGCACCGCAGCGAGGCCGACCTGCGGCGCGCGCGCGTCGCGCTCGGCGAGATGTTCGGCACCCGCGGCGATGCCGGCGCCAAGAGCCGGCGCATCGCGCTGGTCGGGCTGCGCGGTGCCGGCAAGTCGACGCTGGGCCAGATGCTCGCCGACGACCTGGACTATCCGTTCATCGAGCTGAGCCGCGAGATCGAGAAGTTCGCCGGCTGCACCATCCGTGAGATCCACGACCTGTACGGCACCAATGCCTACCGGCGCTACGAGCGCCGCGCGCTCGAGGAGGCGATCCAGATCTATCCGGAGGTGGTGATCGCCACGCCGGGCGGCATCGTGTCGGACGCGGCCACCTTCAACGAGCTGCTCGCGCACTGCACGACGATCTGGCTGCAGGCGAGCCCCGAGGATCACATGCGCCGCGTGGCCGCCCAGGGCGACATGCGGCCGATGCAGGCCAGCCCCGAGGCGATGGACGACCTGCGGCGCATCCTGGCCGGCCGCTCGGCGTTCTACTCGAAGGCCGACCTGGTGCTGGACACCAGCGCGCAGCCGCTGACGCCGACCTTCCAGGCGCTGCGCGCGCAGCTGCGCGGCCGTCTCGGCCTGCCAGTCTGAGTGCGCCGCCAGCAGGGCTATCGCGGGCTGTTTGCAGCGCCCGGGACTTTGGCCGATGCTGGGCCGGCAGGGCGGGCGTGCATCGCGCTTGACCCCATTCGGCACATGCATTATGATGCATGCGACTCGCCACCAGATCTGCACTATGATTCATATCAGGAGACCCGCATGACCACCACCTCCCCGCGCGTCGACTACCGCACCGACCCGACCCAGTACAAGCACTGGAAGCTCAGCTTCGACGGCGCCATCGCCACACTGGGCATGCAGGTGGCCGAGGACGGCGGCATCCGACCCGGCTACAAGCTCAAGCTCAACAGCTACGACCTCGGCGTCGACATCGAACTGCACGACGCGCTGCAGCGCGTGCGCTTCGAGCACCCCGAGGTGCGCACGGTGATCGTCACCTCGCTGCGCGACAAGGTGTTCTGCTCGGGCGCCAACATCTTCATGCTGGGCCTGTCGTCGCACGGCTGGAAGGTGAACTTCTGCAAGTTCACCAACGAGACGCGCAACGGCATCGAGGACTCGTCGAAGCACTCGGGCCTCAAGTTCGTCGCCGCGCTCAACGGCTCGTGCGCCGGCGGCGGCTACGAGCTCGCGCTGGCCTGCGACGACATCGTGCTGATCGACGATCGCAGCTCCTCGGTGTCGCTGCCTGAGGTGCCGCTGCTGGGCGTGCTGCCGGGCACCGGTGGCCTGACGCGGGTGACCGACAAGCGCCACGTGCGGCACGACCTGGCCGACATCTTCTGCACCACCACCGAAGGCGTGCGCGGCCAGCGCGCGGTCGACTGGCGGCTGGTCGATGCGACGCCGAAGTCGACGCAGTTCGCGCAGGTCGTGCAGGAGCGCGCCGCAAAGCTCGCCGCCGGCAGCGACCGGCCGGCCGGCGCGAAGGGTGTCGTGCTGACGCCGCTGCAGCGCCGCGAGTCGGCCGACGCGATCGACTATTCGCACGTGAGCGTGGCGATCGACCGCGCCGGCCGCAAGGCCACCATCACCGTGCGCGCGCCGGCGACGCCGCAGCCGACCGACATCGCCGGCATCGAGGCCGCCGGCGCCGCGTGGTGGCCACTGGCCATGGCGCGCGAACTCGACGACGCGATCCTGTCGATGCGCACCAACGAGTTGGACATCGGCCTGTGGCAGCTGAAGACCGAGGGCGACGCGCAAGGCGTGCTCGCGTGCGACCAGACGCTGGCGCGCCACGCGGGCCACTGGTTCGTGCGCGAGACCGCCGGCATGCTGCGCCGCACGCTGGCGCGGCTCGATGTGTCGAGCCGCACGCTGTTCGCATTGATCGAGCCGGGCTCTTGCTTCGCCGGCACGCTGGCCGAGCTGGCGTTCTGCGCCGACCGCGCGTACATGCTGGCGCTGCCCGACGACGCGGCCAAGGCGCCGACGCTGACCTTGAGCGAGCAGAACTTCGGTGCCTACCCGATGGTCAACGGCCAGGCGCGCCTCGTGCGCCGCTTCTATGAAGAGGTGGATCCGCTGCGCGCCGCGAAGGACGTGATCGGCCAGCCGCTCGACGCTGCCGCGGCGCTCAAGCTCGGCCTCGTGACCGCCGCGCCCGACGACATCGACTGGGCCGACGAGATCCGCATCGCGATCGAGGAGCGTGTGGCGATGTCGCCCGATGCGCTGACCGGGCTGGAGGCCAACCTGCGATTCGCCGGCAAGGAGAACATGCTGACGCGCATCTTCGGCCGCCTGACCGCGTGGCAGAACTGGATCTTCATCCGGCCGAATGCCGTGGGAGAGAAGGGCGCCCTCAAGGTCTACGGCAAGGGTGAAAAGGCCGCTTTCGACTGGAACAGAGTTTGAGAACCTAGGAGACTTCATGAGCACCATCAACTACAGCGAGAAGATCCCCAACAACGTGAACCTCAGCGAGGACCGCACGCTGCAGCGTGCGCTCGAGCAGTGGCAGCCCAACTATCTGAGCTGGTGGCAGGACGTCGGCCCCGAGGGCTCGCAGAACTTCGATGTCTACCTGCGCACCGCCGTCAGCGTCGACCCGCAGGGCTGGGCGCAGTTCGGCCACGTGAAGATGCCCGACTACCGCTGGGGCATCTTCCTGAACCCCGGTGACCCGAACCGCAAGATCCACTTCGGCGACCACCTCGGCGAGGCGGCCTGGCAGGACGTGCCCGGCGAACACCGCGCCAACCTGCGCCGCATCATCGTCACGCAGGGTGACACCGAGCCGGCGAGCGTGGAGCAGCAGCGCCACCTCGGCCTCACCTGCCCGAGCCAGTACGACCTGCGCAACCTGTTCCAGGTCAACGTGGAGGAGGGCCGCCACCTGTGGGCGATGGTCTACCTGCTGCACCGCTATTTCGGCCGCGACGGCCGCGAGGAGGCCGAGGCGCTGCTCGAGCGCCGCTCGGGTGATGCCGACAACCCGCGCATCCTGCAGGCCTTCAACGAGAAGACGCCCGACTGGCTGAGCTTCTTCATGTTCACCTATTTCACCGACCGCGACGGCAAGTTCCAGCTCTGCGCGCTGGCCGAGAGCAGCTTCGACCCGCTGGCGCGCACGACGAAGTTCATGCTGACCGAGGAAGCGCATCACATGTTCGTCGGCGAGTCGGGCGTGTCGCGCGTGATCGCGCGTACCTGCGACGCGATGAACCAGCTGAAGACCGACGATCCGGCCAAGCTGCGCGCCGCCGGCGTCATCGACCTGCCGACGATCCAGCGCTACGTGAACTTCCATTTCAGCGTGACGATCGACCTGTTCGGCGCCGACCAGTCGAGCAACGCGGCCACCTTCTACAGCTCCGGCCTGAAGGGCCGCTTCGAGGAAGGCAAGCGCACCGACGACCATCTGCTCAAGGGCCAGACCTACCGCGTGCTCGAGGTGCACGGCGGCCAGCTGGTCGAGAAGGAGGTGCCGATGCTCAACGCGCTCAACGAGGTGCTGCGCGACGACTACATCGCCGACAGCCGCGCCGGCGTGGAACGTTGGAACAAGGTGATCGACAAGGCCGGCATCCCGTTTCGCCTGAAGACGCCGCACAAGGCCTTCCACCGCAACATCGGCGCACTGGCCGGCGTGAAGGTGTCGCCCGAGGGGCAGGTGGTCAGCGACCACGAGTGGAATGCCAAGGTCGAGCAGTGGCTGCCGAGCGACACCGACCGCGCCTTCGTGGCCAGCCTGATGGGCCGCGTGGTCGAGCCGGGCAAGTTCGCCAACTGGATCGCGCCGCCGGTGATGGGCATCAACCGCCAGCCGGTGGATTTCGAGTACGTGCGCTTCAACTGACGCGGCCTGATAACCTCGCGCCATGGACACCGCTGTCGTCGACTCGCGGCTGCTGAAACAGCACCTGATCGACCCCGAGATCTGCATCCGCTGCAACACCTGCGAGGCCACGTGCCCCACGGGTGCGGTGACGCACGACTCGCGCAACTACGTGGTCGATGCCGCCAAGTGCAACCTGTGCATGGACTGCATCCCGCCGTGCCCGACGGGGTCGATCGACAACTGGCGCACCGTGCTGCGCACGCGCGCCTACAGCGTGGCCGAGCAGCTCACGTGGGACGTGCTGCCGGCCGAACTGACGCTCGACGATGAAGCGCTCGCCGACGATGAAGCGAGCGCGCCGCCGCCTGCCGCCCAGCCGACGCCGGCGGTGCAGGCGGCTGCCGGCGAGGCGGTGTTCAACGCCGCGGCCTACGGCGCCACGCTGCCCCCGTGGTCGGCCGCGCATGCGTACACCAACCTCTACGGCCCGAAGAATCCGACCACGGCCACGGTGGCCGGCAACGTGCGCGTCACCGCGGTCGGTCGCGAGTACGACACCCACCACATCGTGCTTGACTTCGGCACCATGCCGTTTCCGGTGCTGGAGGGCCAGTCGATCGGCATCATCCCGCCCGGAAGCGACGCCCAGGGGCGGCCGCACCACGCGCGGCAGTATTCGATCGCGAGCCCGCGCAACGGCGAGCGGCCCGGCTACAACAACCTGTCGCTGACGATCAAGCGCGTGCTCGAAGACCACCAGGGCAAGCCGGTGCGTGGCGTGGCGTCGAACTACATGTGCGACCTCAAGGTCGGCGACACGGTGCAGGTGATCGGGCCCTTCGGCACGAGCTTCCTGATGCCGAACCACCCGCGCTCGAACATCGTGATGATCTGCACCGGCACCGGCAGCGCACCGATGCGCGCAATGACCGAATGGCGCCGCCGCCTGCGCGCCAGCGGCAAGTTCGAGAGCGGCAAGCTAATGCTCTTCTTCGGCGCGCGCACGCAGGCCGACCTGCCGTACTTCGGCCCGCTGATGAACCTGCCGAAGGACTTCATCGACATCAACTTCGCCTTCTCTCGCACGCCCGATGCGCCCAAGCGCTACGTGCAGGACCTGATGCGCGAGCGCGCGGCCGACCTGGGCGAGCTGCTCGGGGACGCCAATACGCACCTGTACGTGTGCGGACTGAAGGCGATGGAAGAGGGCGTGGTGCTGGCGCTGCGCGACGTGGTGCAGCGCGCGGGCCTGAGCTGGGATGCCGTGTCGGCATCGCTCAAGCGCGAAGGACGCCTGCACCTCGAGACCTACTGATCGGCGAGCGCGTCGGGCCTGCGCGGCTCGCTGGCGCGAGCCCTATCGGCAAGCGGGCCCACGCGGTATCCTGGGCCGCATCCGCGGCCCGATGACGCCTTGCACACCGACGACGATCCCACCTTGCCGCTGCCCGCGCGGCGCAGCGGCAATGCGTTGCCCGACGGCACGCAGCTGGCGGAGTTCCAGATCCGTGCCACCGTCGGCGAAGGCGGCTTCGGCATCGTCTACATGGCCTGGGACGGCGTGCTCAAGCGCCAGGTGGCGATCAAGGAGTACGTGCCGTGGTCGCTGGCCGGACGGGTCGGCTCGCGGGTGGTGCCGACTTCCGATTCGACCGTCGAGACCTTCGAGCTGGGCCTGCGCAGCTTCATCAACGAAGCGCAGCTGCTCGCCAGCTTCGACCACCCGTCGCTGCTGAAGGTCTACCGTTTCTGGGAGGACAACGGCACTGCCTACATGGTGATGCCGTTCTACCGCGGCGTCACGCTCAAGCGGGCGCTGGCCAAGCTGGCAGCTCCGCCCGAGGAGGGTTGGCTCAAGCAGCAGCTCGGCCACCTGTTCGACGCGCTCGAGGTGATGCACGCCGCGAGCTGTTTCCATCGCGACATCGCGCCCGACAACATCCTGCTGCTCGACGAGGGCATCCCCCTGCTGCTCGACTTCGGCGCCGCGCGGCGCGTGCTCAGCGACCGCACCCAGACCCTGACGGCGTTTCTCAAGCCGGGTTACGCGCCGGTGGAGCAGTACGCCGTGATGCCGGACATGAAGCAGGGGCCGTGGACCGACCTGTACGCGATGGCGTCGGTGGTGCACTACGCGATCACCGGACACACGCCGCCGGAAGCGGTGGCGCGGCTGCTCAGCGACACCGCCGTGCCGCTGGCGCAGGCCGCGGCAGGCCGCTACAGCGACGCCTTCCTGCGCGCGATCGACCACGCGCTGGGCGTACGGCCCGAGCAGCGGCCGCAGAGCGTGGCGCAGATGCGTTCCGAGCTCGGCCTGGCGCCGCCGAAAGGCGGGGCACGCAAGCCCGGCGAGATCCCCACCGCGCCGCAGGCCCTCGACTCGCGGCCGGCGCCGCTGGACGATGCCACCGTGTCGCCGCCCGCACGCGAGCGAGCACCGCCGCCGCCGCGCGCTGCGCCGGGCGCGTCCGCGGCGACCACGCGGCGATGGTGGGCTGGCGTGGCCGGCGCGTCGGGGCTGGCCGCGGTGGCAGCACTCGGCTGGTGGGCGTTGCAGCCCGCGGCCCCTGCCGTGTCATCGGCCGCCCCGACACCCGTGAGCGCGATCCCGGCGGCCGAGGGTGCCCGATCGGGTGACCCGCCCGGCCCCGCCGAGCGGCCGGATGCCGCGTTCGTGGGCGGCGCCGGGCTGGCCGCTCCGCCGTTGCCGCCCGGCGGTGCCGCCATCGCGCCGGCGCCTGACGATGGTCAGGTTTCGCCTGCGGCGCCGACGCCCGCGCCGGGCCCCGCGTCGCCCACGCAGCCCGACGCTGCGCAGGCCGGCCCGGCAGCACGACCGAAGGGCCCGGCCGAAGCCGCCGGCCGGATCGCGCCCGCGTCAGCCAAGGCGGCGCGGACGACCCCTAGATTGAATTCGACTGATCCTCGTTGCGCGGACATCATTGCGCGTGTGTCGCTCGGCGAGCAGCTGTCGGCCGCCGACCGCGCCATGTTGCAGGAGGAGTGCCGCCGATGAACACGCACTTTTCGACGCCGACGATCGGTTCGTTGAGCCTGCGCCTGCTGGCCGCAGGCGCCGCGCTGTGGCTGCTGGCGGGTGTCGGCTGCCAGAGCACCGGCCCCACCGTGGTGGGCGCGGAGCTGCCGTTCGACGAGGCGGTGGTGGCCGCCACCGACGGCCTGGTCGGCCAGACCCAGAAGCTGCCTGCGTTCCTGGCCAAGGTCGGGGCCCAGGTCGAGGCCAAGGTCGCCCGGCGCACACTGCTGATCGATCCGATGCTCGATGCCTCGTCGGGGCAGCAGACCGCTGCCACGCGCGCGCTCGAGCAGCGTGCGGCCGATCGCCTGCGCGACCAGCATCCGCAGTTCGAGGTGCTGCCGTTCCAGGCGCAGAACCTGCAACGGGCGCAGTACCTGCTCACCGGGACGATGACGCGCAGCGCAGGCGCCGGCGCGCGCCGGCCCTACACGATCAACCTGTCGCTGGTGGAGATGTCCTCCAAGACCGTGGTGGCGCAGTCCAGCGCGCTGGCGCGTGACGACGGGCTCGACGTGCGGCCGACTGCCTACTACCAGGACAGTCCGGTGCTGGTGAAGGACCGCGTCATCGACGGCTACATCCGCACGTCGCAGACCGCGCCGGGCCAGACCGCCGACGGCTACTACCTCGAGCGCACCGGGGCGGCCGCGATGATCAGCGACGCCACCGCGGCCTACAACGCCGGCCGCTACACCGAGGCCCTGACGCAGTACCGCCAGGTGCTGGTGGCCCCCAACGGCGAGCAGCTGCGCGCGCTCAACGGCGTCTACCTTGCGAGCTGGAAGCTCGGGCGTGCCGACGAGGCCGAGCAAGCCTTCGGTCGCGTCGTGTCGTACGGACTGGCCGGCCGCAACCTCGGTGTGAAGTTCCTGTTCAACCCGGGCAGCACCGAGTTCTGGTCGGACCCCAAGGTCAACGGACCGTATGCGATCTGGTTGCGCCAGATCGCACGCCAGGCCGGCGCGGCCAATGTGTGCGTGAACGTGGTGGGCCACACCAGCCGCACCGGGTCGGAGCCGGTGAACGACCGGCTGTCGCAGGCGCGGGCGGTGGTGATCAAGCAGAGGCTCGAGGCCGAGATGGCCCAGCTCGCCACGCGCACACGCGCCTCGGGCATGGGTTGGCGCGAGAACATCGTCGGCACCGGCACCGACGACGTGAGCGACGCGCTCGATCGGCGCGTGGAGTTCAAGATCGTCGACTGCTAGGCACTGTCAGGCTCGGCCATCACGAACCCCAATACCGCCACGCTCGCCGCGCTATTCGGTTGCCGCAGGCGACAAGTGATAGGAACGCGAACTTGTTGTCAGCGCCGATCGGGCCGGCCCGCATCACGCCAGCGTGTCGTCAGACCCTGCCGAACCACCACAGGCTCAAGCCCGCACCGATCAACGCCAGCAGCGCGCCGAGCGCCGCGAACAGCGCGGTGACCTCGGTGTCGCGCTTCTCGACGACGAGCTTGCTGGACAGGCCCTGGTAGACCTTCTTCAGGTCTTCGGCGGTGCCGGCGAAGAAGTACTCGCCGCGCGTCAGCAGCGCCACCTGCTTGAGTGTCTCCTCGTCGAGGCGCACGCGCATGCTCCAGCCTTCGAAGCCGATCACCTCGCCCTCCTTGGTGCCCATGCCCACGGTGTAGATGCGCACGCCGCGGTCGGCGGCGAGCTTGGCCATCTCGAGCGTGTCGGGGCCGGTCGTGCGCTGGCCGTCGGTGAGCAGGATGATCGCGGCCGACGCATAGGAGCCGGGCTCGACCGGCGTGAACTTGGGCTTGTCTTCCTTCTTGTCGCCGAAGCCGGGCGGCATCGGCTTGGCGCCGGTGATGTTGGACAGGTCGAACCCCGCGTCGGGAAACAGCGTGGCCAGCGACAGCACGATGCCCGAGCCGATGGCGGTGGCGCGCTGCAGCTGGAAGCGGTCGATCGCAGCGAGCACGTCCTCGCGGCTCAGCGTGGGCGCCTGCACCACCGCGGCGGTGCCGGCGAAGGAGACGACGCCGACTCGCACCGAGTTGGGCAACTCGCCGACGAAGGTCTTGGCCGCCTCCTGCGAGGCGACGATGCGGCTCGGCTTGATGTCGGTGGCGCGCATGCTGCCCGACACGTCCATCGCGAGGATGATGGTCTCCTGCTGCGACGGCAGGCGAATCACCGCCGTCGGCCGCGACACCGCGACCAGCAGCACCAGCAACGCCGTCAGCAGCACGGCCGGCGGCACGTGTCGACGCCAGCCCGGCCCCTTGCCGAGCGCCTGCTTGACCAGCGACACGCTGGCAAAGCGCACCGTGTTCTTCTTGCGCCGGTGCAGCAGCCACAGGTACAGCGCCACCAGCAGCGGTGCGGCGATCACGGCCAGCCACAGGGCCTCGGGCCAGAGGAACTTCATGATGTCGTCAATGCCTCCTGCATCGGGGCGGCGGCATGGCGCAGGTGCGCCGGCAGCTGCACGCCATGGCTCATGCGCAGACGCTGCCGACGCAGCGCCACGAAGCGCAGCAGCACGGCGAGCAGATCGTCGTTGGTGGCGAGTTCGAGCGTGTCGACCTGCGCCTTGGCGAACGAGCCGCGCAGCTGCGCCTCGTGCGCGTCGGTCAGCGCCTCGAAACGCGCGCGGAAGGCCGGGTCGTGGGTGTCGACGAACAGCTGCTCGCCGCTCTCGGCGTCCTCGATCGTCACCAGGCCCACGTCGGGCAACTTGAGCTCGAGCGGGTCGTACAGGCGCACCGCCTGCACCTCGTGGCGGCGCGCCAGGCGGCCGAGGGCGTCTTCCCAGCCGGGCTCGCTGATGAAGTCGGACAGCACGAAGATCATCGAACGGCGCGGGATCATCGAATCGGCACTGCGCAGCAGGTCAGCCAGCACGGTCTGCCGCCCCGGCCTGGCGCGCCGATTCTTGCGATTGGCCGCCTTGGCTTCGACCACGGCCGACTCGCGCATGCGCGTGAGCAGCTGCAGCACGTGGTTGCGGCCCACACGCGCCGGCAGCACGCCGTCGACGCGCTCGCGGTACAGCATGGCGCCGACGCGGTTGCCGTGCCGCGTGAGCAGCCGCGCCAGCACCGCGACGAAGCCTTCGGAGACGCTCAGCTTGGTGCGCTCGTCGGAGCCGAAGTGCACCGAGCCCGACAGGTCGAGCAGGAACCAGGCCGACAGCTCGCGGTCCTCGGTGAACTGGCGCACGTGCGGCTGCTGCAGCCGCGCGGTGACGTTCCAGTCGATGTGGCGCACGTCGTCGCCGTGCTGGTATTCGCGCAGGTCGGCCAGGTCGAGGCCGGTGCCGCGGAACAGCGTGCGGTAGTCGCCCTGCAGCAGGCCGTCGAGGCGCCGGATCACCGTCCACTCCAGCTGCCGCAGCAGCTGGTCGGGCGTGGCCACGTCGGCGTTCAGTTCAGGCATGGGGCTTTGCGCCTTCGGCGTGCTGCATCGGCTTGTCGGGCACCGGCACGTGCGCCATCACCTTGGCCACCACGCCATCGGCGTCGAGCCCCTCGGCGAGCGCCTCGTACGACAGCACCAGCCGGTGGCGCAGCGTGTCGACCGCGAGGTCGGTGATGTCCTCGGGCAGCACGTACTGGCGGCCGCGCAGGTAGGCGAGTGCGCGTGCGCCCTCGATCATCGAGATGCTGGCACGCGGGCTGGCGCCGAAGTTGAGAAAACGCTGCAGGTCGGGCAGGCCGTGGCGCTCGGGACGGCGCGTCACGCCGACCAGCTTGACGGCGTACTGGATCAGGCTCGGGTCGACGTAGACACGCCGGCATTCCTGCTGCAGCTCGGCCAGCTGCGCGGTCGAGGCTACCGCGCTCACCGTGGCCGGCGTGCCGATCACGCGCTCGACGATGACGAATTCCTCGTCGTCGCTCGGGTAGTCGACCAGCACCTTCATCATGAAGCGGTCGACCTGCGCCTCGGGCAGCGGGTAGGTGCCCTCGGTCTCGATCGGGTTCTGCGTCGCCATCACGACGAAGGGCGACGGCACCCGGTGCGACTCGCCGGCGATCGTGACCTGGCGCTCCTGCATCACCTCGAGCAGCGCGCTCTGCACCTTGGCCGGCGCGCGGTTGATTTCATCGGCCAGCAGCAGGTTGGCGAACACCGGCCCGAGCGAGGTGGCGAAGTCGCCGGTCTTCTGGTTGTAGATGCGCGTGCCCACCAGGTCGGCCGGCACCAGGTCGGGCGTGAACTGAATGCGGCGGAAAGTGCCGCGGATGGCCTGCGACAGCGTCTTCACGGTCAGCGTCTTGGCCAGGCCCGGCACGCCCTCGACCAGCAGGTGGCCCTGCGCGAGCAGCGCCACCATCACCCGTTCGAGAAAGCGGTCCTGGCCGACGACGACGCGCTTGACCTCGTAGAGGACGCGCTCCATGAGCGTGGCGGCTTGCGGGGCGTCGGGCATCGAGCTCATGGGCGGCGGGTGGTTGAAGTGAAGGGGTTGCAAAGTCAGAACGGCGGCAGGCCCGCCGCGGCCGCGGCGTTCTCGATCGGCACGGCAAAGCCGATGCCGATGAAGGTGCGCGCCTCGGTCGGGTTCATGATCGCGGTGACGATGCCGACGACGTGACCGTCGAGCGTGACCAGCGGCCCGCCCGAGTTGCCCGGGTTGGCCGCGGCGTCGAACTGGATCAGGTTGGTCAGGATGCGCTTGCCCTCGGGCGAGCGGAACTCGCGCTTCAGCCCCGACACCACGCCCTGCGACACCGACGGGCCGATGCCGAACGGGTAGCCGACCGCGATCACCTCGTCGCCCGGGCGCAGCCCGCCGGTGGAACGCATGGTCGCGGCCTCCAGCTCGTCGGGCCGGTTGGCCGCCTGCAGCACGGCGAGGTCGTTCTCGGGCTGCACGTTGACCACCGTGGCCTCCGACTCGAGCCCGGTCGCATAGGTCACCTTGATGCGCGTGGCGCCCTGCACAACGTGCAGGTTGGTCAGGATCAGCCCCTTGTCGACGATGACGACACCGCTGCCGACGCTGCGCTTGTCCTGCCCTTCCTTGGGGTCGGGCTTGTCGGTCGGGTGTTCGCCGACGACGCGCACCACCGAGCCGATCACCGCCTCGTAGGCATTGGCCGCGGCCGACTGCAGCGGCTCCTTGGCGATCGACTCGCGCATCGCGGTGTCGATCTGCTCGAAGGTCGGCACGCGCACGTCGTGCCGCGTCCACGCCGGCCAGCCGGCCAGCAGCGCCAGCGCGACGGCACCGATCGCCCAGGCGGCGCGTTCATACGCGCTCAGCCAGCCCTGCCCACGCCGCCAGCCGCGGCGCAGCGGGCCCGGCGGCTCAGCCGGTTCGACGTCCGCATCGTCGTCGGGCACGGGCAGTCGCAGCGTGCGCTGCGCCGAACGGCTGTACAGGGGTACGCGCTTCATGGTCACCAGCTCCCGCGGCGCACCGTGCAAGCCGCGAGACGCCAAGGTACCACGGAGCGCGCCGCCTTGCTTGGCCGATTGGGCTGCCCCTCGCCCGAGCAGGTGGCCCCTTGACCGACGGGGCGTGCGCGATCAGCGGCTGGCGAAGTGCTCGTCGTAGCGCGGCACGAAGTCCTTGCCGGCCAGCGGCAGATGGCAGGCGCGACAGGTGCTGGTGTCGTCGGGCGCCTTCTGCCCATTGGGCAACCACGCCGCATAGACCCAGTTGCCGTTGCGCAGCGGCTCGGCCACGTCGCGGCCCCAGCCGTCGCCCTTGCCCATGACGAAGATCCGCAGCAACTCGCCCTTGACCAGCTTGCCGTCGGCGCCGGTCTCGAGCGTGCCGTCGGGCCGGGCCCGCGCGGCGTAGTTCTCCATCACGAACACGGTGCCGTTGGCAAAGCCGCTGGCCGCGCTGGCCCGGGCTGCGGTCGAGTTCATGTAGATCTCGCGCACCTGCTTGGCATCGGGCCGCTGCACCGCCGACAGGAACTTCGGCCAGCGCTTGTAGTCGGCGGGCACGGCCAGTTCGCCGTCCTTGGGCGCGGCAGGGGCGAACAGCGCACAACCGGCCGCGGCGAACACTACCGCAACGACCGGAGAGTTCGCCGACGACCGCGACGCGGTGCTGCAGCGCGCCCGCGCGGCGGGTGTGCGGCAGATCGTGCTGCCCGCGGTAGAGGTGGCCGGCTTCGACGTCGTGCGCGAGCTCGCGCAGCGCGAGCGGCTCGCCTATGCACTGGGTATCCATCCGCTGTTCGTGCCGCGTGCGGCCGAAGGCGACCTGGAGCGCCTGGCCGAGGCCCTGCAACGCCAGCGCGACGATCCGCGGCTGGTGGCGGTGGGCGAGATCGGTCTCGACCATTTCGTGCCCGGGCTTGACCGCGATCTGCAGCAGCAGTACTACCTGGCCCAGCTGCGCCTGGCGCGCGAGCTCGCGCTGCCGGTGATCCTGCACGTGCGCCGCTCGGCCGACGCCTTGCTCGCAGGGCTGCGGCGCATCGAGGTGGCCGGTGGCATCGCGCATGCGTTCAACGGCAGCGACCAGCAGGCCGACGAGTTCGTCGCCCGCGGCTTCCGCCTCGGCTTCGGCGGCGCGATGACCTTCGAACGCGCGCTGCAGATCCGCCGCCTCGCGCAGCGCCTGCCCGAAGGTGCGCTGGTGCTGGAGACCGACGCGCCGGACATCCCGCCGCACTGGGTCTACCGTACGGTCGCCGAGCGGGCGTCTGGGATGGTGCAGGGGCGCAACGAGCCGGCCGAGCTGCCCCGCATTGGTGCAGCGCTGGCGGAGCTGCGGGGAATGCCGGCGCAGGACCTGGCCCGTGCGACCCGCGACAACGCCTGTGCGGCGCTGCCGAAGCTGGCACGCTTGCTGGTATAACGCGCCATGGCCCTGACCGAACCTGCGCACCTCCCGGACGTCTACTTCTCGGACGATGGGCCGATCCGGCACCTGCACCTGGACTCGATCTGGATCCAGGGCTCGATGAAGCTGGATGCGCCCCAGGAGCTGGTGCACTCCTATATCCAGCGCATGATGGCCTGGCTGCTGTTCGTCGATCCGGCCACGGTGCCGCGGCGCCGGGCAATGCAGCTGGGGCTGGGCGCCGGCTCGCTGACCAAGTTCTGCTCCGGGGTGCTGCGCATGCAGACCACCGCCATCGAGATCAACCCCAAGGTGCTGGTGGCCTGCCGCGGCTGGTTCAAGCTGCCGGCGGACAACGCGCGCATGCGGGTGGTGCTGGCGGATGCGCAGACCGAGATCGCCAAGCCGCAATGGTGGGGCAGCGTGGACGCCCTGCAGGTGGACCTGTACGACCACGAGGCCGCCGCACC
>JBGAMU010000094.1:0-15371 GCA_044222685.1 Burkholderiaceae bacterium | reverse complement strand
GATCCAGCTGCTCGACACGCGCGGGTCGGCCGACGTCGCCCACACGGCCAGCGCGAGCAGCCCGAAGCCCGCGAGCGTGAGGCGCGGCGAGGCGAGGTGAGTGCGCAGCGTCTTCATGGCAGGTTGGCGCAGTTTTCGCTCGAGTCGCGCATCCAGTCGCGGCCCGACTGACCGTTGCCCGGCGCGCCGACGGAACCACAGCTGCTTTCCAGCCAGGCGCCGCTGGTGGCGAAGGTGCGGATCTTGAGCACCGCATTCATGTAGTACGGCGGGTTGTTGTACGGCGCCGAGGTGTTGTTCTTCACCTGTGTACCCGCCGGCAGCCCGACCTCGGGACCCACGTCGTTCAGGTTCACCAGCAGCGCCTTGTTCTTCCAGCCGTGCGGCACCGCCACATGGCACCAGCTGCAGCGGATGCGGCCGATCTTGTCGGTGTGGTAGGCGTGCAGGTTGCCGCGACCCTTGTCGCTGTCGGGGTTGAAGAAGCCGGTGCCGCCGCCACCGCCGCCGCTAGCATAGGTGTTCTGGCTGTGGCACTTGAAGCACAGCGTGTTGGCCTGGCCGGAACCGCTGTTCGAGTTCCACTCGCCCTTGAGGATGAAGTTGTTGGTCGAGCCGTGCGGTCCCCACGGGTTGCCGTTCTCGCCGCCGTCGGGCACCACGGTCGCGCCGGTGGTGTTGGAGCCATGGCAGTCGCTGCAGTACATGGTCTGCGTGCCGACATCGGCATCGCCGCCCCACGGCGTGACCCATGAAGCGGTAGTCGTGCGGCGCACCGCATTGCTGCGGCCGGTGTTGTCGATCACCGGGTGCCAGCCGCGGTGGTTGTTGGTCTGGAAGTTCACCGTATAGGCGCGGCCCGGCGGCGTGCCGGCGAACGCGCCGCTGTCGGTGCGCGTCAGCTCGCCCTTGTGCGTGGCCGGTGCCTGGAACTCCATCGCCTGGTCGGTGTACTGGGTCAATCCGTTGGTGCCGCTCGGCGTGCCCCCGCCCGAACTGCCGAGCAGTGGCGGCGTGTCGTAGGCATACGTCGAGTGGCACTTCAGGCACACCTGGTACTCGCGCGTGACCCAGGTGCTGCCGGCCGCGGTGCTGGCACCGATGCCGCCGTCGCCGCGCTTGAAGTCGAAGCCGATCGGCACGCTGCCGAAGTTGGGCGCGCCGTAGATCGGCTGGACACCGACCGTCCCCTTGAGCACGCCGGAGGCGATGTTGGTGTGGCCGGTGGTGTGGTTGTGCGTGCCGGCGGCGTCGGGCGTCGCCGAATTGGCGTTGAAGGCGCGGTTCTTCACCACGCGATGCGGGTTGTGGCAATCGGTGCACTCGACGTGCCGGTTCGAAGGCGAGCCCTTGCCGAGCAGCGTCTGCGACTCGACGAGGTCCTTGCCGCGCTGGGCGCCGACGCCGGTGCCGATGTCGTGCACCTCGGTGCCGCCCTGATCGGTGTCGGTGATCGGCATGCGCCGCGGCAGCGAGAAGTCGTCGCGGATGTTCGGCACGCTGGTCACGCTGGTCAGCGCGCTCTGCGCCAGGCTGGCGTGGCACTGGTAGCAGGTCTGCTCGATCGCCGAGTTACCTCCCGCCTTGGGCACCGCCACGCTGTCGGTGCCCTCGCGCAGCAGCCGGCGCGAACCCTGCACCGAGTGCGTGTCGTGGCAGTTCAGGCACGACGCACGCCAGACCGGCAGGCTGGCCGGGAACTCGCGCAAACCCACCGGCGAGGTCGGCTGCGACGGCAGTCCGGCGTACAGCTCGTCGGCCACCGTCGGGTGGGCATGGGCCGAGAAGGCCCAGCTCAGGCCCGCCTTGTCGTGGCACGCCAGGCAGACGATGTCGGCCGCCTCCGAGTACGCGCCGCCGCCGGGCACCGACTCCTGGAAGCGGTTGACCCGCAGGAACTTCGCCGGCCCCTTGGCCGTGTCGGTCTCGCGCAGGTGCGGGTCATGACAGGTCGCGCACTGCATCTGGCCCGCCTCGAGCGGCAGCTTCGGCTTGGGCTGGCCCGGCACACGGCTGCCGACCGTGCTGCCGTCGGGCACGCGCAGCTCGCCATCGGCGGCGGCCAGCGCGGCGTCGTAGGTGAACGAGATCGGATGGTCGTTGCGCAGGTCGACACCCAGGTTGCGGGTGAAGCCGGTCGTCGCGCCCTGCCCGGCTGCCATCGTGCCGCCGGGACCGGTGCCCTGCAGCGTGACCGTCGGGTTGGCCTGGCCGTTGAGCACGTTGACATTGCCGATCGCCAGCGTGCCGTCGTGGCACGACAGGCACAGCTTGGAGCTGCCGCCGGGACCGGCGGCGAGCTCGGCGGCGTTGGCCTCGATCGAACTCGAGGTGTAGGTCTGGTAGGTCGCGCCCGACAGCTTGCGGTTCCACAGCGGTGCGGCCGGAATGTTCTCGGCGGCATGCGGCGTGTGGCAGAACACGCAGATCTGCGATTCGGTGGTCGCCTTCAGCGGCCCCGGGCCTGTGATCGACAGGTTGTGCTTGGTGTTGCCGACGTCCGGCACCTTGGCGGCGCCGACCCATTGCGCGAGCCCGGCGGCCAGCACCGCCAGGCCCAGCACGACTGCTCTGGCGACGCGCCGCATCATCCACCCCCCAGAAACTGAAACACCACCACCCGGCCGTTGAACATGTCGGCGACGAATACCCGGTTGCGCGCGTCGACCCATACGCCGGTCGGCAGGTAGAAGCGCCCGACCTCGCTGCCGGTGCCGCCGATCGACAGCAGCAGCCGCGCCTCGTTGTCGAACACCAGCAGGGTGTCGTGCATCGACTCGACGACATAGAGGTTGCCCTCGTCGTCGGCCGCCACGCCTTTGGGCCGCACCAGGTTGCCGACGTACAGCCCGCGCCGCCCGATCTGTCGAACCGGCTGGCCCCGCGAGTCGAAGGCCTGCACACGCGCGTTGATGGCATCGGCCACGTACAGCGTGTCGTGGGCCCAGGTCAGGTGCGTCGGGAAGTTCAGGTCGCCCGCTTGATCGCCGCGCCGGCCCCAGCGTTCGATCAGCCGGCCGTCGTCGTCGAACACCTTGACGTCATGGTCGTGGGTGTCGGCGACGAAGATGCGGCCCTGACTGGCGTCACGTGCGATGCCGGTCGGCCGTTTAAGCACGCCAGCCCCGATCGAACCGAGCGGCCGCCCCTCGGCGTCGAGCCGCACGACGATGCGCAGCTCCGCGTCGCTGACCAGCACCTCGCCGGCGCGGCCGTTGGCCACGCCGATCGGCGCGACGAAGCGCTGCGCGCTGCCGGCACGCTCCCACAGATCGAGCTTGCCGGCGGCCTCGTCGAAGACGAACACCGCGGCGCGACTCACGTCGGTGACCAGCACCCGGCCACGCGCGTCGACGGTGCCGCTTTGCGGTCGCTGCAGCACCAGCGGATTCGGCTCGCGCTCGGCCAGCCCGACGATCCACTGCAGCGCACGCTTGAACGCACCGGTCTGCTCACCCGGCGCCTTGAAGTTGGCCTCGCCGGTGAGCTGGCCGATATAGCGATAGCGCGGCACTTCCTGCGTCTGCGGCGCCGGCCAGACGCGTCCATCGCTGCCGCCGTCGTCGAAACGCATCTGCAGCGGCTCGCTGGCGCAGCCGGCGAGCACGACGGCGGCGAGCAGCGGCACGAGCCGACGCCTGATCATGGCCGCGTTCCCTCGGGCCGGCGCAGCGACTCGGGGCTGACCAACAGCAGCTGCACGCGCGAGTTGACGCCGTCGGCCACCGCCAGCAGATTGCCGTCGACCGCCATCGCGTCGATGCGGCCGAACCGACCCGGCGCGCTGCCGCGCCCGCCGGCATTGGCGATGTGCTCGCCGTCAAGGAAGACGCGGATCGTCTGGTCGGCGTCGTCGGCGACGAAGACGCGGCCGGCGGCATCGACCGCGATCGCCCGCGGCTGCACCAGCACGCCGTCGCCGAACGACTGACGCACCGTGCCGTCGGGGCCGAACACGACCACCTGCTGCGCCAGGCGGTCGACGACGTACAGGCCGAGCGGCCCGGCGACCATCGCCGCGATGCTCTGCAGCTGGCCCTCGCCGAAGCGGCGGATGACGCGGCCGAACGGCTCGAAGACGACGATGCGCGCGTCGGTCGAGTCGGCCACGAAGATGTCGCCCGGCGCCTCGCTGGCGACGACGGCGATCGGCCGCGACGCGAAGCGCGCATCGCGCAGCGTGCGCCGCACGCGTCCGGCCGCGTCGAGCTGCACCACCTGGCCGGCGGCCGGCTCGACCAGCCAGACACTGCCGTCGCTGCCCAGTTGCAGCGAGGTGGCGTGGTCGGCGGCCAGAGCGGTGGCAAACGGCCCCAGCGGCACCATCACGTCGCGCGATCGTTCCAGGCGGAACAGCTGGCGCCAGCCGGCGTCGGCGATCAGCATCAGCTCGCCACGCAGCGCGACGCCGACCGGCAGCTGGAAGTTCAGGCGCTGGTTCGACGGTGGCGCCGGAAACGGCATTGGCATCGGCATCGGCAGCGGTTGCGCGACCGCGGCCGGCGCGCGCCAGGCGCCGGTGAGCGTCATCCACGGTGTCAGCAGCGGGGTGCCGGCACGCGCGCCGGCCGCGGGCGTCACCGGCGCCGGCGCGTCGGGTTGCGGCGGCAGCGGTGCGCAGCCGGTCGTCCAGCCCAGCGCCGCACACAGGGCGACCCGCACCGCCACCTGGCGGCCTGCCGCGGCGGCCTTGCCGGCAAGTCGGCCCGGTCCGCTCGGGCGGCCGCCCCGCACCCATGTGCAGCCCAAGAAGCGTCTCACCATCGCCCGGGCCCCTTGGTTTCGGCGCCACCGACGATGCCGGCCTGCAGGCCCCGCTTGCCCGAATGGCAGAGGTCGCAGCGATCGGGTGCCCACGCCACCTGGCCGTTGTGGCACATGCCGCAGAAGCGGCCGTCGATGATGTCGGCCATGGTCACGACGTTGGCCCCGGCGCGCATGCGAAAGCCCAGCTCCGAGTGGCAGACCTTGCAGCGGTAGCGGATGCGGTGGAACCAGTGCGGGAAGATCACCGGGCGCACGCCCTCCTTCTCGGACTTGAGGTTCAGCACGACGTCGCCGTACTCGGCGGCCGCGGACGGCGCGAACAGCGCGCCGAGCAGCAGCACGGCAATCTGCAGGGGCGCCAGCGGCATCATCGCGTCGGCACCGGCAGCGTTCGGTCGAGCACCAGCGAGCTGCCGAAGGTGCGCGCCAGCGCGCTGTCGCGCGTCACGCTGTGGCAGCGCAGGCACTCGGTGAGCGGGAACGACACGGCGCCGTGGCACAGGCCGCACTTCTCGCCCTGCAGGATCAGGAACATGTTGATCCGGGTCGCGCCCGCCTTGCGCTCGAACAGCTGGTCGTGGCAATTGCTGCAGTCGAGCCACGCCGTGTGCTGCCGATGGGGAAACAGCACCAGCGGCATCTCGCCGGTGTTCTTCAGCAGCACGTCGGTCAGCCGCAGGTTGACCTTGGTCTCGGGCAGGATGTTGGTGCGCGGCTGGATGTGGCCCTCGTCGAGCGCACGCATCCACAGCACCTGGTTGCCGGCGGTGTCGGGCGGCAGTGCCGACAGCGCCTCGGCGGGCTCCTGCAGCACGCCGATCGCCGGGCTGTCCGGATCGTGCACGCCGTCCTTGGCCAGCGGTGCCCACTTGCCGGCCGCCCACGCGAGGCCGACCACCAGGGCAAGCAGCGCAATCAGCCATGGGCTTCGTCGAGGGCGCGGCATGCGGTGTGGGCGGTGGCCGGCGCTGCATCAGCCCGGAATGTAGACGCCGGCCGCACGGATCGCGCGCTGCAGCTCGCGGGTGGAGTCCTCGAGCGACTTCACGCCGGCATCGAACTCGCGGCGCTGCGCCTGCTCGTCGGCCACCTGGCGCAGCTTGGACGACGCCTCCAGCGCACGCTCGACCATCGCATCGATCGAGCCGGCGCCGCGCCGGTCCTGCAGCAGCAGCGTGACGAGCATGCGGTGCGTGTCGTTGCGGTCGATCTCGTAGTGGAATTCCTCCTCCTTGCTGGCGAAGTTGAGCGAGCGCACCAGCGTCTCGCCGCCGCGCATGCCGTTGACCGCGGCGCGCGCCGCGCCGTAGGCCTGGTCGAGTGTGCGCCGTGCCTCGAGCAGCCGGCCCGCGGCTGCCTGCCGATCGGCCTCGGCGATGGTGGCGTCGATGCGCTTCATCAGCTCGGCGTTGCGTGGACCGGCGCCCTTCTCGACGGCGATGCGCTGGCCGGCGTCGAGCAGCGCCCGCGTCGACTCGCGTCGGGCGTCGTAGTCGATCCTGTCCTTGCGTGCGTTCACCTGCTCGGCCGACGCCATGCCGACGGCCTCCATCAGCGTGCGGGCCGATGCGTGCAGCAGCTTGTTGGCGGTCTCCACGTCACCGCCGTCGAGCATCACCTTGGCCTGCGCGTGCAGCTCACGCGCCTTGGCCAGCTGCACCTTCGCGTCGATGTTGCCGCTGGCCTCCACCTGCCTGGCGCCGGACGACTGCCCGACCAGCGCGCCGGTGGAGATCAGCCGGCGTTCCACCTGCTCGCGGCTCTGCGGCGCGCTGGCGCCGGGCGCGGCGCCAGCCTGCGCCAGGGCCATCTGCGGCCCGGCCGCGGCCAGCCACAGCGCGGCGGCCACCAGCCGCAGTGATCGAGTCGCGCGCAGCCGCGGGCCTGCAAGTGATGGGTTCATTGCGTCGCTCCCATCGTCTGCGGCACCGCGAGGCCCGAGGCCTGCAGCGCACGCTGCAGGTTGTCGGTGCCCTCCACCAGCGACAGGATGGCCTGCGCATGGTCGTTGGCGGCGGCCTGCGCCTCGGCGCGCTCGCGCAGCGCGCGGCTCTGCTTGACGTAGCGTTCGATCAGTGCCTGCGCCTCGCGCGACGGGCGGAACTCGATCACGGCCAACGGCACCAGGCCGTCGAAGCTGCGGTGCCGCTCCAGTTCGTAGGCGTACTCCTCGCGGCTGCTGGCGAAGCGCCGGTCGTACACCAGCGTCTGCCCGTCCAGGCGTGTCAGCGCGTCGCGCAGCAGCAGCGACAACGCCTGTTCGAGGCTGCGATTGGCATCCATCACGCGTCCCGAGTCGGCGGCGATGCGCGCCTGTTCGGCCGCGGCCATCGCGCGCTGCACGTTGCGCTCGCCGGCGGCGTCGGGCCGCATCGTGATCGCGTTGCCGCTGAGGCCGAGCTGGTAGGTGCGCAGCAGCGCGTCGACGCTGCCCTTGAGCTGCTCGTAGCGCGTGCGCGACTCGACCAGCCGCGCAGCCTGGTCGGGCACCAGCGTCTGCGCGCGGCCGATCTCCCAGATCGCCTCGTTCAGCAGCAGGTCGGCGCCGCGCAGCTGGCCGGAGCTGGTGAGCGCGCGCGAGTGCGTGTAGAGCTCGCGCGCGTTGTTGAAATGACGCCGCGCGTCCTCGTTCTGGCTGCCGGTGACGCGTGTGGCCACCGGTGAGTCGAAGACCAGCTTCTCGACCATCGCCGCCTTCTGCTCGACCGCCTGTCGGCTGACTTCGGCGGCGCGCGAGCGCGACGCCGCGCCGTCGGCCTGTGCCAGCGCCGGCAGCCCCTGCGCCAGCAAGGCCGTGAGGGCGAGCGCCGGCACGGCGTGACGAAGGCGCAATCTCGCGGTATTCATTCTGGATCTCCTGGTCCTATTTGCCGGGCACCGGCGCACTGGCAGCCTCGCTGACGGCAGCGGTCGCCGTGGCCTTCGGCTTCGAGTGGCACAGCCGGCACTCCGACACCGGGAATGCCACCTTGCCGTGGCAGACCCCGCACTTCTGCCCCAGCAGGATCGACGCCATGCTGATCTGGTTGGCGCCCTTCTGTGGAATGAAGATCGCGGGGTGGCAGTTGGAGCAGTCGAGCCACTCGGTGTGCTGCTTGTGCGGGTATACGACGTCGGGCATCGAACCCTTCACCTCGCGCACGATGTTCAGGTCCATCACCATCGGCGCCGCTGCGGCGTCCACCTTGTCGGCGCGCGGCGTGATGCGTTTCTCGCCGAGCGCCTTGACCCAGTCGACGCGGTTGCCGGCATTGCTGCGCGGCATCAACTCGAATGCGGCGAGCGGCGGCTGCAGCAGCAGCGTGCCGTCGTTGCCCGGATCGTGGATGGAATCCTCGGCGGGTGGCAGATTGCGGCGTCCGGGCGCCCGCAGCAGGCGGTTGAACGCATTGGCACTCGCGGTGACGCCGGTCGGCGGCGCGGCGGGAGCGGCCGCCACCGCCGCGGAGGTCGCGGCCGGCGCGGGCGCCTGCGACGGCGGCGCAGCACTGGCAGCCGCAGCAGGCGGCGATGTGGCCGCGGCCGCCTTGGGCGCTGCGGCCGCGGCCGTGGCAGGTGCGGCCGTGGCCGGTGCGGGCGTCGTGGATCTCTGCGCGGTCGGCGCCGGCGCGGGCTTGGCCGCAGGCGCAACCGGCGCCGCCGGCGCGGCCTGCGACAGCGACACCATGTGGCGCACGGCCGCCTGCACCGCCTCGTCGGCCAACGCCGCGTTGCCGCCGCGCGCGGGCATTGCGTTCTTGCCCTTGAGCGCGCTGCTGTACAGCGCGTTGAGTCCGCTCTTGATGCGCGGCGCCCAGGCCGCCGCGTCGCCGACCTTCGGCGCACCGGCGACACCGGTGCCGTGGCAGGCCACGCAGCCCGACTGGTAGACGCTCTTGCCGAGCGGATCGTCCGCGGCGGTCGCGACCGGCAGCGCCGCCCATGACGCCACGGCCAGCAGCAGGCGGATCGACAGGATGATCGGTTTCATCGCCGCCTCCTCACCGGGTGGCCGGCGCAGACGCCGCCGCGGCGGGCCCGCGGGTCACCAGCGCCTGCGTCGTGCTCTCGTGCACCTGCGTCGGCGTGCCCGGCTTGGCCGAATGACACATGTTGCAGTTCTCGATCGACCAGGCCACCTCGCCGTTGTGGCACGCGCCGCAGAACTGGCCGTCGATCACCTTCAGCATGTTGATCTCGTTGCCGCCGGCCTTGAACTTGAAGCCCAGGTCCGCGTGGCACACCTTGCAGCGGTAGCGGATGCGGTGGAACCAGTGCGGGAAGATCACCGGCCGCATGCCCGCGGCGTCGGAGTAGTTGTTCATCACGACGTCGCCGTATTCCGCGTGCGCCGGCGCGAGCGCCAGCGGCGCGGCCACCGCAAGACCCAGCGTCAGCAGCAGGCCGGCGCCGCGGCGGCGCAGAGCGTTGATCCATCGTGTCGTCATCGTTGTGCTCTCCAGCGGCGCGGCGTCTTCTCGGGCAAGCTGCTCGGTCGCGTGTCGAAGTCCATCAGAAGTTGCGTTGCAGTCTCAAGTGCAGCAGGGCGCGCCAGAGGCCGTCGGTGCGGCTGACGCGGACGAGGCCGCTGGTATCCAGCCGGCCGATCTGGTAGTCGATGCGGTTCTCCCAGCTCGCTTCCTCGCGATCGCTGATCGGCAGCAGGTCGTTGAATGCGCTGCGTGTGTCGTACGACAGCCGCAGCCGCGACTGGAAGCGCAAGCGCGGCGTGCCGAACAGTCGTTGCTGGCGCCAGGTGATCTCACCGCTGGCGGTGTGCGTGATCTGGCGCGTCGCGCCGGTGCTGTTCTGCGGCAGCAGCGGATCGAGCATCAGCGAGCTCTGGAACACGCGCTGCACCGTCAGGTCGCCCGACCAGCTGTGCAAGCGATCCAGCTCGTAGGTGCCGTTGATCTGCAGGTTGATCATCGAGAAGTGCGCACGCTCGCCGTCGAGCTGCCGCGCGTCGGACGCGCCCAGCCGCACATAGGCGTTGCGGTCGGCGCCGGCGGAATACCAGCTCAGACCCGCGGTGTGCGTCAGCGCGCGTGACAGCCCTGCGTCGGCCCGGCCGGGAATCTGCGAGTCGCCGAAGCTGTAGGAACCGCTGAGCGACTGGCTCAGGTTCGCCGAGATGGTGGACTGGCTGTCGACCGGCACCGAGTGGCTCAGCGTGTGGCCCAGCTGGCTCGACAGCGAGTTGTCCTCCAGCCCGCGCGATTGCGACTGGCTGGCCGCCGCGCTGGCGAACCAGTTGTAGTTCGCCTCGCCGAGCCGCAGCGTGTCGCCCTGGTAGGTGCCGCTGAATGCCCCGACCCAGGTCATCACGCCCGCCGGGTCGGTGCGCGTCGCGTTGACGAAGCCGTTGACCCGCAGGTTGCGCGACACCTCATAGCTGGCCCCGACGCTACCGCCCACCGTCTCGGTCTCGCCGAGTTGTTCGCTCGCGAAGGTGAAGCCGCGTGCGCTGGCGCTGATCGACAGGCCCTGGCCTTCGGGCCGCCACAGCGCGACGCTCGACCACTGCGTCACCCGCGACGCGTCGGGACCGAGCAGCAGCCGTTCGTCCGACTCGGCCCAGTTGGCGTTCGTCTCGACGTTCAGCTCGGTGCCGACGTTGTAGGTGTGGCGTGCGACCACCGAGCGGAAGTCGACCTCCTCGTCGGTGAGCTGACGCCGGTTGATGCTGCGCGACAAGGTGGCCGACAGCGCATGGCGTTTCCAGCGGGTGCTGAAGTCGGCGAGCAGCGACTCCTGCGTGTCCTCGCCGAAGCTGGGCCCTTCCTGCGCGCGGCGCTCGTAGGTCGCGCTCAGGCTGAACTCGCCGGCCGGCGGCCGGTAGCGCTGTGTCGCCGCGAAGGTGCGCGCGCGGTAGTCGACCGCGCCGCCGAGGCTCGAGTCGGTGCGGCTGTCACTGACCTCGTAGCGCATCTCGAGCGGGAAACGGCTGCGCGGAAACACACCCAGCCGCATCGCGCCGCTGACGAAGCGGTCGTTGTCGACCACGCCGTCGAAACCGGTGCTGCTGCGCCCCTGCGTCACGCTGACGCTGCCGCTGACCATCGCCAGCCAGGGCTGGTAGATGTAGCTCAGTGCGTTGAGCGTCGTCGTCAACAGATGCTGCGTGCTGTGCGGGTCGCTGCCGGTGCGGTCCAGGCGCAGGTCGTAGCCGATCGAGCCGCCCCAGACGACCGGTGGCACGCGCCAGCGCAACCCCGGGCCCGCCGTCGCGTCGTCGGCGGGCGGCGGTGCCGCCACGGCGGGCACGGCTTCACCCTGTGCGAGTGCCGTGCCGACCGTCGACATCGCGAGCAGCCAGAGGCCGGGCCATCGCACGAAGCCGGCCTCACTTGCGCGGCGCAGCCGCGCCGGTCGTCGACTGGGCCAACGCCAGCGGGAGATAACGCGACTCGTCGACCTTGGCCGGCGTGTCCTTGCGCAGGCGCGCGACAAAGGCCTGCCAGGCCTGCTCGGACTGCTCGCGCATCAGCAGGCCCTGCGCCCGCTCGCTGACCGCCGACAGCGGGTTGAGCTTGGCCGTCTTGCGCTCATCGAGCCGGAACACGCCGACGCCTTCGAGCAGCAGCACGGCGTCGGAGATCGCGCCGGGCTGCAGCTTGTCGACGGCGACCTGCGCCGGGTCGGGCATCATGCCGCGATGCACGTAGCCGAGGTCGCCGCCCTTGGCGCCGCTCGGGTCGTTGGAATGCAGCCGGGCCAGCTCGGCGAAGTCGGCGCCGGCGCGCAAGCGCCGCGCGATGGCGCCGGCCTCCTCGATCGTGGCATTCCACTTGGCCTGCGGCGACGACGGATCGACCTTCAGCAGGATCATCGACACGCGGATCTGTTCGGGCTCGGTGAACTTGTCCTTGTTCTTGTCGTAGAAGGCCTGCACCTGCGCCGCGCCCGGCTCGGGCACCTTCTTCACCGCGGCCTGCAGCCGCTCGAGCATGCTGTCGTGCTCGAGCTTCTTCTTCAGCGGCGGCAGCAGGGTGGCCTTGTTCTTCAGCCACATCTCGCTCTTCGCGTAGCGGGCCTCGTAGGCGTCGATCTGCTTCTTCACCGCGGCCGCGTCGGGCTGGATCTTGCGCCGCCGGGCCTCGCGCACCAGCAGCACGTCGTTGACCAGCGAGTCGCCGACCTCGCGCTGCAGCTTGGCGAGTTCGGCCTCGGGCGGCTTGCCGTGATAGAACTTGCTGCGCGCGGCGGCCGCGAAGGCATCGTCGAATTCCTTCTGCGTGATCACGGCGTCGCCGACACGCGCGAAGACCGGCGCCGCATCGGCCGCCGAGGCCTCGACGGCGAACAGCAGCAGCCAGCCGAGGGCGAGCGCCACACCGAGCCGCGCGCCGCCGGCATGCTGCCGCGTGCGACGCCAACTGCCACCGGAGCTCGACGTGCGCAAGGGGATGCAGGGCTGGTTCATGGCGGGGCTCTCTAGAAAGACGAACGGGGGACGCTGCTCGCGTCCCCCGCTTATGCAAGTGCCTTGCCAGGCGTCATCAACGCCCGTTGAGGCAGGTCAAGGCACTACTTGGTGTGGCAGGCCAGGCAGACGGCGCTGCCGGCGTTGCTGATGCGCAGGAAGGTCGAGTTGGTCGTGTGCGGGTCGTGGCAGCTGGCGCACTCGACGAACGGTTCGACTTCGGTCTGACCGGTGTAGCTGCCGGCGGGCCGTGTGTAGAGCAGCATGTCGGTCTTCTGCCGCGTACCGGCGACGCCGCCGGGGGCGGTCGTGTCGACCCACCAGACGCGCGTGTTGCCGATCACCTGATTGACCGTTGCCTTGAAGTCCGGATCGGTCGTTGCCGCCGACGGGGTCGTCTCCTTGAGACCGCCGCCACCGTACTGGATGCCGATCGGATGATCGTTGCGCAGGTCGGTGCCCAGGTTGGTGATCAGGCCGGCCTTGAGCGCGCCGCCCGTCTGATTGGCCCCGCTCCAGGTGCCCGCCACCCAGGCCGCATCGCCCGTGGTACCCGAACCCGGCGCATTGAGCACCGCGCTCATCGACGTCACGCCGTCATGGCACGACAGGCAGGCGATCGACACTGAGCCGACCGGTGCGGTCTTGCCGTCGAGCGATGAGGTGCCCAGGCTGTCGTAGGTCTGGAACCCTGCTGGTGCCGGCAGCGTGCGGTTCCACAGCGGCACGGAGGCGCTGGTGTCCGCACCGTGCGGCGTATGGCAGAACACGCAGATCTCCGCCGTCCCGCTGAACTGGTTGACACCGGTGCCGCCCGGAGACGTGCCCAGGTTGTGCTTGGTGTTGGCCACCTGTGCCGCCGCCGGCGTACCGATGACCACGCCCGCGACCGCAACCACAAGACCGGCGGCAAGCGCTGCCAGTCGAGAGTGCCCGGTCCCTCCTATCCTCAAGGACTGCCACTTGCTCATCTTGTTTCTCCAAAGGGTAGATACCGAGGTCGCGGAACAGTCCACCCGTAGTGAAGACACGCCGAATTGCTGAACCGCTCGCGCAACGACGTGCACGTTATGTGCCAAGCCGACGCACGTCGTTTCGAGCGGCCGGAGGCCGGCGATCGTTGATGTCGCTCAATGCTTTCCCGATCGCGGGAAAACCGCCTGCGAAGCGTTCCCGATCGAGAGACTATCTGGCAGCCGGCTTGACGGTGCCGTACGGGCTGCCGGCGGGCAGCTGGGCGGGCCGGAAGACATCGACCTTGCGGAAGAACTGGTCGACCATGTAGACACGTCCGTCGACGTCGACCGCAATGCCCGAGGGCAACATGAATCGCGCCGGCGCGTTGGTGTTGCTGCGGCCGCCGACGTCGAGCAGCAGGCGGCCTTCGCGGTCGAAGATCTGGAAGTTGCCGAACGCGGTGTCGACGACATAGACGTTGCCGTCCTTGTCGACCGCGATCTCCTTCGGCCGCGAGAACTGGCCGCCCTGGCGGCCGATGGCTCCGAAGGTCTTGACGAACTTGCCCTCGGTGTCGAACACCTGCACGCGGAAGTTGCCGCCGTCGACCACATAGAGTTCGCCGCCCGGGCCGACCACCGCGTCGCGCGGCAGGTTGAACTCGCCGGGACCCTCGCCGCGCCTGCCCACGTCGAACAGCGCGCGACCGCTGTCGAGGTCGATGGCGCGAACGACGTGGTCGGCGCTGTCGACGCCGCCGGCATCGACGATGTACATGCGCCGACGCTTGTCGTCGAGCGCGATGCCGACCGGGCGCTTCCACTTCAGGTCGGCCACCAGCGTGCGCAGGAACTTGCCGTCGGCATCGTAGACCTGCACACGCTTGGCGGTGCCATCGACGACGTACACGTTGCCCTGCGCGTCGATGTCGATGCCGAACGGCATGCGCACGCCGCCCGGATCCTCCAGGCCGAAGCGCTTGTAGCGGTTGGCCGCGAGGTCGAACATGACGATCGAGCGGTCGACGGTGTCGCCGACGTAGATCCGGCCGTTGCGCGCGGCCACGCCGTAGGGCTTGCTCATGCCCTCGCCGGTCTTGACCTCGCCGGTGAGCAGGCGGCGCAGCGAGGCGTCCTTGTCGTCCGGCGTGACGTCGGCGCTGCTCATCAGCGTGCGTTCGTAGAAGAAACGCGGCTGCTCCGGCGGCGGCGGGAAGACAGGGATCTCCACCGGCCGGCCGGGTGCGGTGGGCACTTCGGCGCATGCCGCCAACAGCAGCAGCAAGACGGCCGACGCCGCGGCCAGTGCGCCGCTGGCGCATCCGAGCACTCGATTCATAACCCTCCCAGGCGCCCGACTGCACGACGCCACAAGCGCAGGTCGATAAGGCAAGAGCCATGCCAAAGCGAACGTCGGGCGCCGGCAATGGCATCGAACTTGCTCGCCGCAGCGTGTCCGTCCGGAGAAAGATGACACCGTGATCCTGCTATTCGTGCACACGAGGTGGCGCCGTGTGGTGGCATGCGCCGCGACGCTGCTGGCCTCGCTGGTGCTCGCCACGTCCGCGCATGCCGGCGACCGCAAGGTCCACAGTGCCAGCCCGCCGGCCGCGCTGTACCACAACTACTGTTCGGTGTGTCACGGTGACAACGGCGACGGGCAGAGCCGCGCGCGCGGCAGCCTGAACCCGCCGCCGCGCGACTTCACGTCCGCCCAGTCGCTCGACGAGTTGACACGGCCGCGCATGGTCGCCGCCGTGACCGGCGGGGTGCCGGGCACCGCGATGGTCGGCTACCAGGCGCAACTCACCGCCAAGCAGATCGAGTCGGTCGTCGACTACGTGCGCGACACCTTCATGCGTGCCAGCAGCAAGGCCGACGCCAGCCGCGGGCGGCAGATCTACGCCAGGTCGTGCTCGGTCTGTCACGGTGACCGCGGCAACGGCTCGATGTGGGCCAACGCAAACCTCTCGCCTCGGCCGCGTGACTTCGCGGCCCCGGCGGCGCGGACCGAACTGACACGCGAACGCATGCTCGCCGCCGTGGCCGGCGGCCGCCCAGGCACCGCCATGGCGGGCTTCGCCACGCAGCTCAAGGCCGACGAGATCGGCGCCGTGGTCGACTACATCCGCGGCGCCTTCATGCGCGTCGATGCCGAAGCGGCGATCTCCGGCACGCTCGCGCACGGGCTGCCGGCCGCCGCGCCCGCGGTGACCGCCAAGCCGGTGCGCGCCGACATGACG
>JBGAMU010000010.1:0-60868 GCA_044222685.1 Burkholderiaceae bacterium | reverse complement strand
GACCTCGCGGCCGACGCGGACGATGTCGAGCACACGCTGCTCGGCCTTGGCGCTGGCCGGCGAGCGGCGCAGCACGCGCGGCGTCGCCGCGTCGGCCGCCGGCCGGGGGCGACGCAGTGCGGCGCTGCGATCCGAGGGGGACGGCGAAGGTGGTTTGCGTGCGACCATGAATTGAGTATCACTCAAAAGCGCTTGAGCGGACAGCGCGGCTCTGCTAACCTGCGCTTGGTTCTCGCCAGAATGGTCGATCTTGCTGCAGAGCAGCACGGCGAGCCGCCACCCGACGTCGGGGCCGGCGCAGTCTTGAGCAAGGCTCAAGACGGGCCTGCCCGACCTGCCAGGAGCCATCATGTTCGAGTCCACCTTCCACTTCCCGCTGGGCGACGACATCGCCGCGCTGCGCGACGCGGTGCGCGACTTCGCGCAGCACGAGATCGCGCCGCGCGCCGCCGACATCGACCGTGACAATGAGTTCCCGGCCGACCTGTGGCGCCGCTTCGGCGACCTGGGGGTGCTGGGCCTCACGGTGGCGGAGGAATACGGCGGCACGCACATGGGTTACCTGGCCCACATGGTGGCGATGGAGGAGATCAGCCGCGCCAGCGCGTCGGTGGGTCTGAGCTACGGCGCCCACTCGAACCTGTGCGTCAACCAGATCCACCGCAACGGCACCGAGGCGCAGAAGAAGAAGTACCTGCCCAAGCTGATCAGCGGCGAGCACGTGGGTGCGCTGGCGATGAGCGAGCCCAACGCGGGCTCCGACGTCGTGAGCATGAAGCTGAAGGCAGAGCACAAGGGCGACCGCTACGTGCTCAACGGCGCGAAGATGTGGATCACCAACGGTGGCGACGCCGACACGCTGATCGTCTACGCCAAGACCGACCTCAACATGGGCGCGCGCGGCATGACGGCCTTCATCGTCGAGAAGGGCTTCAAGGGATTCAGCTGCGGCAAGCACCTCGACAAGCTGGGCATGCGCGGCTCCAACACCTATCCGCTGTTCTTCGAGAACTGCGAGATCCCTGAAGCGAACATCCTCGGCGGCGAGGGCAACGGCGCCAAGGTGCTGATGAGCGGTCTCGACTACGAGCGCGCCGTGCTGTCGGGCGGGCCGCTGGGCATCATGGCCGCCTGCATGGACGTGGTGGTGCCCTATCTGCACGAACGCAAGCAGTTCGGCCAGAGCATCGGCGAGTTCCAGCTGATGCAGGGCAAGCTGGCCGACATGTACACCACGCTGCAGGCCTGTCGCGCCTATGTGTACGCGGTCGGCCAGGCCTGCGACCGCGGCGACCACGCGCGCACACTGCGCAAGGACGCGGCTGGCGCCATCCTCTACTCGGCCGAGAAGGCCACCTGGATGGCGGGCGAGGCGATCCAGGCGCTCGGCGGCGTCGGCTACACGAGCGACTACCCGACCGGTCGCCTGTGGCGCGACGCCAAGCTCTATGAGATCGGCGCCGGTACGTCCGAGATCCGCCGCATGCTGATCGGTCGCGAGCTGTTTGCGGAGACGATGTGATGGCGGTGCTCGCGAGCAAGCTGAACCCGCGCTCGGAGGAGTTCAAGGCCAACGCCAGCGCGATGCGCGCGCTGGTCGACGACCTGAACGCGCAGCTTGCGCGCATCAGCGAAGGCGGCCCGGCCGACCTGCGCGCGCGCCACGCCGCCCGCGGCAAGCTGCTGCCGCGCGAACGCGTCGAGCGGCTGCTCGACCCGGACACGCCCTTCCTCGAGATCGGCCCGCTGGCCGCGATGGGCGTCTACAAGGAGAAGGACGGTTCCGACGCGGCCCCCAGCGCCGGCCTGATCGCCGGCGTCGGCCGCGTGTCGGGTGTCGAGTGCATGGTGATCTGCAACGACGCTACCGTGAAGGGCGGCTCGTACTTCCCGCTCACGGTGAAGAAGCACCTGCGCGCGCAGGAGATCGCGGCGCAGAACCGGCTGCCGTGCATCTACCTGGTCGACTCCGGCGGCGCCAACCTGCCGAACCAGGACGACGTTTTCCCGGACCGCGAGCATTTCGGCCGCATCTTCTACAACCAGGCCAACCTGAGCGGCCAGGGTATCCCGCAGATCGCGGTGGTGATGGGTTCGTGCACGGCCGGCGGCGCCTACATGCCGGCGATGAGCGACGAGACCATCATCGTGCGCAACCAGGGCACCATCTTCCTCGGCGGCCCGCCGCTGGTGAAGGCGGCCACCGGCGAGCTGGTCAGCGCGGAGGATCTCGGCGGCGGCGACGTGCACACCCGGATGTCGGGCGTGGCCGACCATCTGGCCGAGAACGACCTGCACGCGCTGGCGCTGGCGCGCCGCATCGTCGCCAACCTCAACTGGCACAAGAGCCTGCCGCTGCGCACCGTCGCGCCGCGCGCGCCGAACCACGCGACCGAGGAGCTGCACGGCGTGGTGCCCACCGACACCCGCAAGCCCTACGACGTGCGCGAGGTGATCGCGCGCATCGTCGACGGCTCCGAGCTCGACGAGTTCAAGGCGCGCTACGGCACCACGCTGGTCTGCGGCTTCGCCCACATCGAGGGCATGCCGGTCGGCTTCGTCGCCAACAACGGCATCCTGTTCTCCGAGAGCGCCAACAAGGGCGCGCACTTCATCGAGCTGTGCTGCCAGCGCAAGGTGCCGCTGGTGTTCCTGCAGAACATCACCGGCTTCATGGTCGGCCGCAAGGTCGAGAACGAAGGCATCGCGCGCGCCGGCGCCAAGATGGTGACGGCGGTGGCCTGCGCGGCGGTGCCCAAGTTCACCGTCATCACCGGCGGCAGCTTCGGCGCCGGCAACTACGGCATGTGCGGCCGAGCCTATTCGCCGCGCTTCCTGTGGATGTGGCCCAACGCACGCATCAGCGTGATGGGCGGCGAGCAGGCCGCCAGCGTGCTGGCCACCGTGCGGCGCGACGCGCTGGAGGCCAAGGGCGGCCGCTTCAGCGCCGAGGAAGAGGCGGCGTTTCGCGCGCCGATCCTCGAGCAGTACGAGCGCCAGGGTCATCCCTACTACGCGTCGGCCCGGTTGTGGGACGATGGCGTGATCGATCCGGCCGACACGCGCCGCGTGCTCGCGCTCGGTTTGTCGGCGAGCCTGAACGCGCCGATTCCGGACACGCGGTTCGGCGTGTTTCGCATGTAGGAGTCTGCGCAATGCCTGCCTGGCGCGACCACTTCTCGATGCTGGCCCGCTACAACGTCTGGGCGACCGAGAGGCTGCTCATGGACCATGTGCAGCTGCTGCCCGAGGCCGACTACCGGCGCGACGCGGGCCTGTTCTTCAAGAGTGTGCACGGCACGCTGAATCACCTGCGCGTGACCGAGCAGCTGATCTGGTTCGAGCGCTTCGCGCGCAATGTGTCGCCCAAATGGGCGCTGAACGAGGAGGCCGAGACCGACCGCGCCAAGCTCGCGGCCGACCTGCTCGCCGGCGCCCGCGCCTGGGAGCCGCTGGTCGGCTCCTGGGACGCGTCGCGCTTCGACGACACGCTCGACTACGTGACCACCAAGGGCGTGCCGCAGTCGCTGCCCTTCGCGGCGACGCTGACGCATGTGTTCAACCACAGCACGCACCACCGCGGCCAGATCACCGCGGCGATCACGTCGATGGGGCGGGCCTGCCCCGAACTCGACCTGGCCTGGATGCTGCAGGCCGAGGCCAAGGCACGCCGGTGACCGCCCCCACCCCCACCGCCACGCTCGACATCCGGCGCGACGGGCCCGTGGCCCGCGTGTTCCTCAATCGGCCGGACGTGCGCAACGCGTTCAACGACCAGGTGATCACCGAGCTCACGCAGACTTTCCGTGCGCTGGGCGCCGACACGTCGTTGCGCGCGATCGTGCTCGGCGGCCACGGCAAGGTGTTCTGCGCCGGCGCGGATCTCAACTGGATGCGCGCAATGGCCGACTACTCGTGGGAGCAGAACAAGGCCGACGCGCAGGCGCTGGCCGACATGCTGTGGACGGTGTACAGCTGCCCGCTGCCGGTGGTCGGCCGCCTGCAGGGCGACTGCTATGCCGGCGGCATGGGCCTGGCGGCGGCGTGCGACGTGCTGGTGGCGGCCGACGGCCTGCACTTCTACCTCAGCGAGGCGCGCCTGGGCCTGCTGCCGGCGACGATCGGCCCCTACGTGCAACGCGCGCTCGGCGAGCAGGCGTCGCGCCGCTACTTCGTCACCGCCGAGCGCTTCTCGGCCGCCGAGGCGCAGCGCCTGGGCTTCGTGCACGAGCTTTGCGCGCCGGATCAGCTCGACGCGCGCGTCGACGCGATCGTGCAGGCGCTGGTCGACAACGGTCCGGCGGCGGTGAAGGCCTGCAAGAAGCTGGTGCAGGACGTGGCCGGTCAACCGATCACCGCCGCGCTGCGTGAGGACACCGCGCGCCGCATCGCCGACATCCGGGCCAGCGCCGAAGGGCGCGAAGGCGTGCAGGCCTTCCTGCAGAAACGGAACCCCTCGTGGCGTCCCTGAACCAGCTCGACACCACGCACCTGTTCGCGCTCGCGGCGGCGCTTGGCTGGGCCAGCGGCCTGCGCCTGTACGCGGTGGTCTTCCTCACCGGGCTGGCCGGCTTCATGGGCTGGGTCACGCTGCCGTCGGGCTTGCACATCCTGCAGCACCCGCTGGTGCTGGGCGCCGCGGGCGTGATGCTGGCGGTCGAGTTCCTCGCCGACAAGGTGCCGGGAGTCGATTCGCTGTGGGACGCCGTGCACACCTTCATCCGCGTGCCGGCGGGCATGGCGCTGGCCGCCGGCGTGTTCGGCGGCGACTCGGCCACCTGGGCGACGATCGCCGCGCTGATGGGCGGCGCGCTGGCCGCCACGTCGCACACCGCCAAGGCCACCACGCGCGCAGCGGTCAACACCTCGCCCGAGCCGTTCTCCAACATCGCGCTGTCGCTGGCGGGCGACGCGGCCGTGCCGGCGATGCTGTGGCTGGCCTGGGAGCAGCCGGTGTGGTTCTTCGTCGCGCTGGCGGTGGCACTGATCGTGATGTTCGCGCTGATCGTCGTGCTGTTCCGCTTCCTGCGAGGTCTGGTACGACGGCTGACGGGCCGGGCCAGCGCCACACCGGCCCGTGCGTAGGGTCGTGCCCGGCGGATCATGCTGTTCCGCAACGAAAGCCCTGACATGTTCAACAAGATCCTGATTGCCAACCGCGGCGAGATCGCCTGCCGGGTGGCGGCCACTTGCCGACGCCTGGGCGTTCGCACGGTGGCCGTGTATTCCGACGCCGACGCCCAGGCGCAGCACGTGATGGTGTGCGACGAGGCGGTGCACATCGGCGGCAATGCGCCGCGCGACAGCTACCTGCGCTGGCAGCGCATCCTCGAGGCGGCGCGGGCCACCGGTGCCGAGGCGGTGCACCCGGGCTACGGCTTCCTGTCGGAGAACGAGGCGTTCGCGCAGGCCTGCGCCGATGCCGGCGTCGTGTTCATCGGGCCGCCGCCGAGCGCGATCGCCGCCATGGGCAGCAAGGCGGCGGCGAAGACGCTGATGCAGAAGGCCGGCGTGCCGCTGGTGCCCGGGTATCACGCTCAGGACAACGATCCCGCGTTGCTGGCGCGCGAGGCGGCGGCGATGGGCTACCCGGTGCTCATCAAGGCCAGCGCCGGCGGCGGCGGCAAGGGCATGCGCCGGGTCGACCGGGCCGAGGACTTCGCTGCCGCGCTGGCGTCGTGTCAGCGCGAGGCCAAGGCGAGTTTCGGCGACGACCATGTGCTCGTCGAGCGCTACGTCACGCGGCCGCGGCACATCGAGATCCAGGTCTTCGCCGACACGCAGGGCCATTGCGTCTACCTGTTCGAGCGCGACTGCTCGGTGCAGCGGCGGCACCAGAAGGTGTTGGAGGAAGCGCCCGCGCCGGGCCTGTCGGCGGCGCGTCGCGCCGAGATGGGCGCGGCCGCGGTGGCGGCGGCGCAGGCGGTGGGTTATGTCGGCGCCGGCACGGTGGAGTTCATCGCCGAGGAGCGCGACGACGGCGACATCGGTTTCTACTTCATGGAGATGAACACGCGGCTGCAGGTCGAGCACCCGGTCACCGAGGCGATCACCGGGCTCGACCTGGTGGAGTGGCAGTTGCGCGTGGCCGCGGGCGAGCCGCTGCCGAAGACGCAGGCGCAGCTCGCGATCAGCGGTCATGCGATCGAGGCACGTATCTGCGCCGAGAACCCGGAATCCAACTTCCTGCCGGCGACCGGGCGGATGCACACGCTGCGCTGGCCGGCGCACGTGGCGTTCCGGCGCCATGCCGACGGCGAGCCGCTGCACGGCGGCGCGGCGCCGGTGCGTGTGGACGCCGGCGTGCGCGAAGGTGATGCGATCTCGCCCTACTACGACTCGATGATCGCCAAGCTGATCGTCTGGGGCGAGAACCGCGCGCAGGCGCTGGCGCGGCTGGACGCGGCGCTGTCCGCCACCCACATCGTCGGCCTGCACACCAACGTGGCGTTCCTGCGCCGCGTCGTCCGGTCGGCCTCGTTCGCCACCGCCGAGCTCGACACCGCGCTGATCGAGCGCGAGGCCGTGGTGTTGTTCAAGCAGCCGCCGCTGGCGCTCGAGCTGGCCGCCGCCGGCGTGGCCGCGCACGCGATCGCCGACGAACACGCGCTGGAGACCGACGACCCCTGGTCACGCCGCGACGGTTTCCGGCTGCACGGCGGCGCCAGGCGGCATTTCGATCTGGAGCACGACGGCACGCATCATGCGGTCGCGCTCGGCCGCCTGCACGACGGTGCGCTGCGGCTGCAGGTCGGCGAGCGCCAGTGGGCGTTCGAATCGCGCGCCCTCGGCGGTGATGCGTTCGACATCACGCTCGGCGAGCGGCGCGTCCGGCTGCAGGTCTACGTGCAGGGCGAGCGCGTCGCGGTGTTCGCGCCCGAGGGGCACATCGTCGTGCACGAGGTCGACGTCATTGCGCATGCCGGCGAGGGCACTGCCGAGGCCGGCAGCCTGACCGCGCCGATGCCGGGCAAGGTGGTCGCCTATCTTGCCAAGGCGGGCGACAAGGTGTCACGCGGCCAGCCGGTCGCGGTGATGGAGGCGATGAAGATGGAGCACACCATCCACGCGCCGCGCGACGGCGTCATCGCCGAACTGCTGTACGCCGCCGGCGACCAGGTGGCCGAGGGCGGCGAACTGCTGCGGCTGGCCAATGGCTGAGCCGCGCGCGGCCGGCTTGCCTCAGGACAGCAGGCGGTCGAACCAGGTGCGCGATTCGGCCGGCGTGGTGACCGGCGCCTGCGGTGTCATCGGCCGCGAGGCGCCGAAGCCCGACGACGACTCGGCGCCGACGAACTGCGATTCACGCCAGGCCATCGTCGACGCGGTAGCCTGGCCCGCGTCGTCGGTGGCGCCGCGAAAGGCCTGAGCCAGGCGCGACAGTTCCGGGTCGCCGTGCGCATCGCACACCAGCAGCACGTCGCGCGCATAGAGTTCGCGCTTGAGCATCTTGCCGACGTCGATGCCCTGGCCGAGCTCGCGCAGCAGCACAAAGTGCAGGCGGGTGGCGATCTGGAGGCGGTTCATGCGGGAGGAGGGGGCGGCGGCAACACAAGAGCGGGCAGGACGATTGTGCCGACCATGCCCCCACCGAACATCCCCGGAATGCAGGCAAGCCCCGGTCATCGTGCACGCCCGTCCCGTCCCGCTATAGTGGTTCGCATCGAAATCGTGAGCGATTCAGCACCATCATGATGCCCAGCCGTGTGACCCTGGTCGACGTCGGACCGCGTGACGGGCTGCAGAACGAGCCCCAGCCGGTGTCCACCGACGACAAGGTGGCGCTGGTGCAGCGGCTGGTCGACGCCGGCCTGCGCGAGGTGGAGGTCACCAGCTTCGTCAGCCCGAAGTGGGTGCCGCAGATGGCCGACAACGCCGTGGTGATGGCCGGCATCCGCCGCATGCCGGGCGTGCGCTACTCGGTGCTGACGCCCAACATGAAGGGCCTGGAGGCGGCGCTGCCGACGCGGCCCGACGAGATCGTCGTCTTCGGCGCGGCCACCGAGGCCTTCAGCCAGCGCAACATCAACTGCTCGATCGCCCAGAGCATCGAACGCTTCGCGCCGGTGGTCGCCGCGGCGCGCGCGGCCGGCATCAAGGTGCGCGCCGCGGTGTCGTGCGCGCTCGGCTGCCCCTACCAGGGCGAGGTGTCGGCCGATGAGGTGGAGCATGTCGTGCGCCTGCTCAAGGACATCGGCGTGCAGCATTGCGGGATCGCCGACACCATCGGTGTGGGCACGCCGCGCAAGGCACAGGCCGCGATGGAGCGGGCGCTCAGGCACTTCGCGCCGGGCGAGGTGAGTGGCCATTTCCACGACACCTACGGGCAGGCGCTGGCCAACATCTACGCCTGCCTCGAGATCGGGCTGCACACCTTCGACGCCAGCGTGGCGGGCCTGGGCGGCTGCCCGTATGCCAAGGGCGCGACCGGCAACGTGGCCACCGAGGACGTGGTGTTCATGCTCGACGGCCTGGGCATCGAGACCGGCATCGATCTCGACCGATTGGTCGATGCCGCCGAGTTCATCTCCGACCGTCTCGGCCGCGCGCCGGTGTCGCGCGTCGGCCGCGCGCTGCTGGCCAAGCGCGGCAAGGCGCTGCTGTCGTGAGCAGCGGCAGCGGCGAGCCGACGCACGCCGTCGTCGTGCGCCCGGAGGGCTTCCAGCGCGTGGCGCAGGCGCTGCGCGCGCTCGCCCATGCGCACGAGCCGGTGTGGCTCGAGGTGGCCGCGCGCACGTCGCAGGAGGCGGCCGACGCGCTCGGCGTCACCGTCGGCCAGATCGCCAAGAGCGTCATCTTCCGCCGCCGCGCCGACGACCAGGCGGTGCTGGTCATCGCCTCGGGCGACCGCCGCGTCGACGAGAGCAAGGTCGGCGCGATCACCGGCGCGCTGGGCCGTGCCGACGCCGCGTTCGTCAAGACGCGCACCGGCTTCGCCATCGGCGGGGTCGCGCCGCTCGCGCACAGCACGCCGCCGGTCACGCTGATCGACCGCGAACTGTTCCGCTTCGGCGAGATCTGGGCCGCGGCCGGACATCCGAACGGCGTGTTCCGGCTGGCGCCGCAGGACCTCGTGCGCTTCACCGGCGCGCCGGTGGCCGACGTCGTGGTGGCGGCGGCATGAACGACGGCGCGGCGGGCGTGCCGTCGCCTTGCATCAACATCTGCCGCATGGAGGCCACCAGCGGCCTGTGCGAGGGCTGCCGGCGCACGATCGACGAGATCGCGACCTGGAGTTCGCTCGACGACGACGGCAAACGCGCCGTCTGGCGACGCATCGCGGCACGGCGACGCGACGCGCGCACGAACGCCGCCGAGATCGCCATCGACAAGGGGCCGGCATGAAGCGCATCGTCTTCTGGTTCGACGTGATCTCGCCGTTCGCCTATCTGGCCTTCGAGCGTCTGCCGCAGGCGCTGGAAGGGTGTTCGTACGAGGTGCAGTACCGGCCGCTGCTGTTCGCCGGCCTGCTCAACCACTGGGGTCAGAAAGGCCCGGCCGAGGTCGAGCCCAAACGCGCCTGGACCTTTCGCCATGTCGCCTGGCTGGCGCACGCGCATGGCATCGAGATGCGCGCGCCGCGGCTGCACCCGTTCAACCCGCTGCCGCTGCAGCGGCTGGCGCTCGCCTGCTGCGCCGATGGCGACATGCCCAACCGGCGCATCGTGGAGACCTTGATGCACCACGTCTGGCATGGCGGCGACGACGCCACCGAGCCGGCTCGACTGGCGGCGCTGACCGCCGAGCTGGAGCCGGTGCGCGATCCGGCGAGCGACGCCGTCAAGTCGCAGCTGCGCGCGCTGACCGACGAGGCCATTCGCAAGGGTCTGTTCGGCGTGCCGACCTTCGAGCTCGATGGCCGTCTCTTCTGGGGGCTCGACGCGTTGCCGATGCTGCGCGCCGCCTTGCTGGGCGAGGCGTGGTTCGACGGGCCGGCGTGGACGGAAGCCGGAGCGCCGCGTGCCGGCGTGAGTCGCACGCCGAAGTGACCGTCGCGAGGCAACGCGTCGACGGCGGCGCGCTAGTCGGCCCCTAGCGTGCTCGGCACCGGCGACACGGGTCGCGCATGTCGGCCGGCCAGGCGCGGCAGCAGGTCCGCCAGCACGCACAGGCTCCAGCACAACCAGGCCGACCACAGGGTGTGGCTCGGGAAGTGGGCGCCGCGGGCGAGTTGCGCCCAGCCGAACAACGCGCCGGACACGCACACGCCGATCAGCCAGGCGCGCGCCAGCCCCGGGTGACTGCGCCGCCAGCCGAAGTAGGTGCCGAAGAAGGCGAACGCGGCCACCGCATGCCCCGACGGGAAACAGTGCCCCGGCCCGCCGTCGAGCGTGAACCAGCGCCAGTGCGGCACATAGGCCGCGACGCCGCCGAACTCGGTCAGGTCCCACGGGCAGCTGCTGTGCGTCAGGCGCTTCATTCCGGGTACGAGCACCGTGCAGGCCAGTACCACGCCGATCCAGTACCAGCGCTCGCGGCGCGTCGGGCCGCCCTCGATCAGCGGCCGGATCGCGTCGGCCACCATCAGCGCCAGCACGACCCAGGCGAGCCAGCGGCCGCCCTGGTGCGCGACACCCGATGCGAGCCAGGTCTCGCGCCAGCCGAAGCCGCCGATGCCGCCGTACAGCCGCGCCGCGGCGAGGTCCCAGCCCGACCATTCCCACAGCGCCAGGCCGAGCAGCCCCACGCCCGCGATCGCGGCGTCGCGCGCCGGCATCGGCGTCGCCGCGGGCTTGATCATCGGTTCCCCTGCGCCAGCGCGGGCAGCCGGCAGTCGTGCGTCAGGTCCCACGCCGGCTCGTAGAGCGCGGTCGTCACGCCGAGCAGACCGAGCAGGGTGTGGAACAGGTGATCGTGCGCCGCCGGCTTGGCGGCCCGGCGGCGCAGGCAGTCGGCGTCGAGCGAGCTCGATGCGCGCAGCCCGTCGGACAGCCACATCACCATCGGCACGCGCGTCTGCTCCGAGGGCGCGATGGCGAACGGCATGCCGTGCAGGAACAAGCCCTTCTCGCCGAGCGACTCGCCGTGGTCGGAGACGTACAGCAGCGCCGAGTCGACACTCGCCGCGCGCGCGCGCAGCTGCGCGATCAGGCTCGCCAGCACGTGGTCGGTGTAGAGCAGCGCGTTGTCGTAGGCATTGACGATCTCCTCGCGCGAGCAGCGCTGCAGGTCGTCGTGCTCGCAGGCCGGCGTGAAGCGCGCGAACGCGCTCGGGTAGCGGCGGAAGTACGACGGCCCGTGGTTGCCGAGCTGGTGCAGCACCAGCAGCTGCACGCCGGTGGCCTTGTCGAGGCGCTTGTCCAGCCCGTAGGCCAGGCCCTCGTCGAGGCAGCGCCCGTCGTTGCACAGGCCCGGCGCGTTGAGCGCCTGCACGCTGTCGTTGGGCAAGCCTTCGCACACGCCCTTGCAGCCCGACTGGTTGTCGCGCCAGTGCACGGCGACACCCGCGCGCGCCAGCACGTGCAGCAGGCCTTCGCTGCCGCGGATGCGCGCCTCGTCGTAGTTGCGCCGACCGACCGGGGCGAACATGCACGGCAGCGACACCTCGGTGTTGGTGCCGCAGCTCGTCACGTCGCTGAAGTTGATCACCGGCAGCGCGGCCAGCTGCGGCGTGGTCTGGCGGGCGTAGCCGTTGAGCCCCCAATTGGACGCACGTGCCGTCTCGCCGACCACCAGCACCACCACCAGCGGGCGCTGGCGCGCCGCAAAGCCCGCAGCCGGCTTGGCGTCCAGGCCGATCGGCTGGCGTGGGCGCGCGGCACCTCGCGCATCGGCGGCGGCGACCGCGCCGATCGACCACACCACGTTCGCCGGCGTGATCAGATAGCGCACCTCGCGGTGGTTGCGCATCAACGAGGCCATCGGCTGGAACACCGAGATCAGCGCCAGCGCGGCGGCCGCGGCAGCGGCCAGCACGAGACCCACGCGCATCAGCGTGGCGCGAGGCCAGCGATAGTTGACGATGCGCACCCGCCACAGCAGCAGCAGCGGCAGCGCGGCGTACAGCAACAGCTGCCACAGCATCGCCGGCGCCAGCAGCTCGCGCGCCTCGGACACATCGGTGCGCAGCACGTTGCGCAGCATCGACGGGTCGAGGTAGACGCCGAAGCGACCCATGTAGTGCGTGGCCACCGCGGTGGCCACGATCATCACCGCCAGCACCGGCTTGATCGTCCAGCGGTTGCATACCAGCGCGAGCAGCAGGAAGTGCACCGTGACCAGCAGCACCACGATCGCCAGCACGAAACCCCAGGTGGCGGCACTGGCGCTGTCGCGGCCGTGCACGGCCGCGCTGAAGAAGGGTCGGTTGGCCGCCAGCGCCCAGAACACGCTGGCCGCGAGCAGGACCTGCTCGACGGTGGCGGGAATGACGAAGCGGGCCTCCCGGTCGACGGGCGTGCGTCCGTCGTAGGCGGGCATAGCAGACATCGCTTCTATTGAGCCACTGGGGGCTGAAGTGTGCCTGAAGCAGGCACGGGCTTTTGACGCAGCGCAATGGTGCGAAACTGGGCTCCGTGACAAGGTCTTACCGGTTGCCGAAGCGATGCGTCTGTTGCTGATCGAGGACGATCCCACGCTGGGCGAGGGTCTGCGCGACTTTCTGCGTGCCGACGGCCATCAGGTCGAATGGGTCGAGCGGCTGGAGCAGGCCGAGGCCTTTCGCGGCGACCCGTTCGATGCGCTGCTGGTCGACTGGCAGCTGCCCGACGGCTCCGGCCGCGACTGGATCGCGGCGCGCCGCACCCGCGGCGACATGACGCCGATGCTGATGCTCAGCGCACGCGACCTGTTGAACGACCGGGTCTGGGGCCTGGACAGCGGGGCCGACGACTATCTGGTCAAGCCGTTCGCGCCCGAGGAGCTGGCCGCGCGGCTGCGCGTGATCGGGCGCCGGCGCGCCGGCGCCAGCCACGCGCTGCTGCGGTTCGGCTCCGTCCAGATCGATCTGGCCGCGCGCGCCGCCAGCGTCGACGGCGTGCGTGCCGAGCTGACCGCGCGCGAATGGGGGCTGCTCGAGGCGCTGGCGCTGCGCGCCGGGCGCATCGTGTCCAAGCCCGACCTCGAGCACCTGGTCTTCACCGGGCACAGCGAGGTGTCGAGCAACGCGCTGGAGGTGCATGTGTCGAGCCTGCGGCGCAAGCTGGGCCGCGACCTGATCGAGACGGTACGCGGCATGGGCTACCGCATCGACGCCCCCGCGTCGTGACAGCGCTCGCCGCGGACGCCGCGCCGCCCCGTTTGCCGTCGATCCGGCGCCGGGTGGCGCGCGCGCTGCTCGGCTGGGCGCTGCTCGCCGGACTGGCGGTCGCGCTGGCGGTGGCGATGGCGGTGCAGGAGGAGGTCGACGAGCTGCTCGACGACACGCTGCGTGCGTCGGCGGACGTGCTGGGCGGGCTGCTCGCCACGCAGGCCGACGGCATGGTCGCCAGCCGGATGCCGATGGCAACGCCGGCCGGCGCGGGTGCCGGCGAGGAGCGCTTTGCCTGGCAGCTGATCGGCGTCGACGGCGCGGTGCTGCTGCGCTCGCCGCGGGCGCCGGCCGAGCCGTTTCGCGCGCCGCACGGCGCCGGCTTCGCCGACACGCCGCACTGGCGCGTGTTCGGCCAGGCCCTTGGCGGTGGACGGCTGCTGGTGGTGGCCCAGTCGCGCAGCGAACGCGCCGAGGCCCGCTTCGAGGCCGGCATCCATGCCGTGCTGGCCGCGCTGGCCGTGGGTTTGCTCGGCTACGTGTCGCTGCGCGCGACGTTGCGGCACGAACTGGCGCCACTGCAGACGCTGTCGCAGCGCCTGAGCGGATTCGACCCGCTGCAGGGCAATGCCTCGCTGGGCGGCGCCGAGCGGGCCGAGCTGGCGCCGGTGCATGGTGCCATCAACAGCCTGGCGCAGCGGCTGGCGCGCCGTGTCGCCAGCGAACGCGGTTTCAGCGCACATGCGGCGCATGCACTGCGCACGCCGCTGGCCGGCATCGATGCGCAGCTGGCGGTTGCCCAGCGCGAATGCCCGCCGGCGCTGCTGCCGCGGCTGACGCGCGTGCGCGACGCCAGCCGGCGCCTGCAGCAGGTGGTGGCGGCGCTGCTGGCCCTGTTTCGCAGCGGCGCCGAGCCGCAGCGGCAGCGCGTCGCGCTCGACACGCTGGTCGGTCGGCTGCCGCTCGAAGGCATCACGGTCCAGGTGCAGCCCGGCGCCGCCGTGAATGCCGACCCCGACCTGCTGGCCGCCGCACTGCTGAACCTGCTCGACAACTCGCTGCGTCACGGCGCGTTGCACGCCCGGATCAGCGCGCCGGCGGCCGACTGCGTGCGTCTGCACGACGACGGCCCGGGCGTGCCGGCCGCGCGCCGGCAGGCGCTGCAGGCGGCCATCGGCGAGGCGCGCTACGAGGGCCAGACCGGCCTCGGCCTGATGCTGGCCGACGTGGTGGCGCGCGCCCATGGCGGACAGCTCGTGCTGCCCGAGCCGGACGACGGCCGCGGCTTCGTCGCCGAGCTGCGCCTGGGCGCGGCGGGCGAGTCGCCTTCGCTGACATCGCGCTGACGTCGCGCCGACATCGCGCGAAGCTGCGACCGGGCACCGTCGCCGGACCGTCTGCCGGCCCTGTGTCAGTTTGTGTTGGCTTGGCGTCAGAGCATGGTCAGTCGCCTGCCCAATCATGCGCCCCCTGATGTCGGACTATTCCGATGAGGAGACAAACATGGAAGTGAATCTCGCCAGTCGCATCGCGAGCCATCCCAAGTACCAGGAGCTGAAGGCCAAGCGCACCGCGTTCGGCTGGTGGTTGTCGCTGGCCGGGATGGTCGCGTACTACGGCTTCATTCTGCTGGTCGCCTTCAACAAGCCGCTGCTCGCGCAGAAGCTCGGCACCGGCGTCACCACGGTCGGCATGCCGCTGGGTGTGGCCGTCATCGTGTTCACGATCATCATCACCTGGGTCTACGTGCGGCGCGCCAACAGCGAGTTCGACAGTCTGACCGAGCAGGTCGTCAAGGGAGCCCTGAAATGAGATTCACCACACAGAGCGCCAAGACGCTGGTCAAGCTTCTCGCCGGCACGGCCCTCGCCGTCGCGGGCGTCGCGGCCCTCGCCGCCGGGGCCGACCTCGGCCAGGCACAGAAGCAGTCCACCAACTGGGTGGCCATCGGCATGTTCGGCATCTTCGTGCTGGCCACGCTGGCCATCACCAAGTGGGCCGCGGCCAAGACCAAGAGCGCCTCCGACTTCTACACCGCCGGCGGCGGCATCACCGGTTTCCAGAACGGCCTGGCGATCGCCGGCGACTACATGTCGGCGGCCTCGTTCCTCGGCATTTCGGGCCTGGTGTTCGCCAACGGCTTCGACGGACTGATCTTCTCGATCGGCTGGCTGGTCGGCTGGCCCGTCATCACCTTCCTGATGGCCGAACGCCTGCGCAACCTGGGCAAGTTCACCTTCGCCGACGTGGCCGGCTACCGCTTCAGCCAGACGCCGATCCGCATCTTCGCGGCCTCGGGCTCGCTGGTCGTGGTGGCCTTCTACATGATCGCGCAGATGGTCGGCGCGGGCCAGCTGATCAAGCTGCTGTTCGGCATGGACTATCTGTACGCCGAGATCCTGGTCGGCTCGATCATGATGATGTACGTGCTGTTCGGCGGCATGACGGCGACCACCTGGGTGCAGATCATCAAGGCCTGCATGCTGCTGGGCGGCGCTACCTTCATGGCGCTGATGGTGCTGATCCAGTTCGGCTTCTCGCCCGAGGCGATGTTCGCCAAGGCCATCGAGGTGCATTCGAAGAAGGACGCCATCATGGCGCCCGGCGCGCTGATCAAGGACCCGATCTCGGCGATCTCGGTCGGCATGGCGCTGATGTTCGGCACCGCCGGACTGCCGCACATCCTGATGCGCTTCTTCACCGTGCCCAACGCCAAGGAAGCCCGCAAGTCGGTCGGCTGGGCGACCACCTGGATCGGCTACTTCTACATCCTGACCTTCATCATCGGCTTCGGCGCCATCACCAACCTGATCCCGAACCCGGCCAACTACTTCGTCGGCGGCGACGTCAGCAAGGGACTGGTCGGCGGCGGCAACATGGCGGCGGTGCACCTGGCCGGCGCGGTGGGCGGCAACTGGTTCCTCGGCTTCATCTCGGCGGTGGCCTTCGCGACCATCCTCGCGGTGGTGGCCGGCCTGACGCTGTCGGGTGCGTCGGCGGTGTCGCACGACCTGTACGCCTCGGTGTGGCGCAAGGGTCGCGTCGACCAGGCGCAGGAACTGCGCGTGTCCAAGATCACCACGGTGGCCCTGGGCATCATCGCGGTCGTGCTGGGCATCGCGTTCGAGAAGGAAAACGTCGCCTACATGGTGATGCTGGCCTTCGTGATCGCGGCGTCGGCCAACTTCCCGGTGCTGTTCATGTCGGTGCTGTGGAAGGGTTGCACGACCAAGGGTGCCGTGACCGGCGGCTTCGTCGGCCTGGTGGCGGCGGTGGTGCTGACCATCGGCTCGGCCAGCGTGTGGGAGGCGGTGATGCTGAATCCGAAGGGATCGGCCTGGTTCCCGTACAACTCGGCGGCGATCTTCTCGATTCCGCTGGCCTTCATCACCATCTGGCTGGTGTCGCTGATGGACCGCAGTGCGCGTGGCGCCGAGGACCGTGCCGGCTATCCGGCACAGGAAGTCCGCTCCGAGACCGGCATCGGAGCCTCTGGGGCCAGCGGGCATTGACCGTCCCGTCGCCTCTCATGAAGGGGACTGCGGGCTGAATACCCCGCGGTCCCTTTTTCGCTTTTCGCGATGAACGTCCCGCACCTTCCCGAAGCCCAGCGCGAGATGCTGTCGCTGGTGACGGCGCGCATCCGCGACGCCTACATTCGCAAGCCGGTCTACGTCGACGGCGCAGGGGACGTGGTGGCGGTGAGCCGCGAGATGGCGGCACACGGCGTGACCTTCGTGCTCGTGCGCGACGGCGAACGCGTCGGCATGTTCACCACCACCGACCTGCGCGACGTGCTGGCGCGACCGGCACCGGTGCAGTCGGTGGCGGTGCGCGATTGCGCCCGCTTCGACCTGGTGACGGTGGACCCCGACACCGATCTGTTCGAGGCACTGTGGCTGATGGTGCGCCACCGCGTGCACCGGCTGGTGGTGCGCGACGAACGCGGCGAGGTGCTCGGCGTGCTGGGCCAGCTCGACCTGGTGAGCCTGGTCGCCAATCACTCGCACATCGTTGCCGTGCAGATCGACGACGCCAGCTCGGTGGCCGAGCTGAAGTCGGCGGCGCAGCGCATCGACGACATGGTGGTGCTGCTGCACGACAGCGGCATCAAGATCGAACGCATCTCGCGGCTGGTCAGCGAACTCAACACGCGACTCTTTGCCAAGCTGTGGCTGCTGGTGGCGCCCAGCGATCTGGTGGCGGACAGCTGCTTGCTGGTGATGGGCAGCGAGGGGCGCGGCGAGCAGATCCTGAAGACCGACCAGGACAACGCGCTGCTGCTGCGCGACGGCATCGACATCGACGGCGTCGACCAGGTGGCCGAGCGCTTCAGCCAGGCACTCGCCGAGCTCGGCTATCCGCCCTGCCCCGGCGACATCATGGTGACCAATCCGCTGTGGCGGCAGCCGGTGAGCGGATTTCGCGCGACGCTGCGCGACTGGGTGTTCGGCGCCGATCCGGACGGGCCGATGCGGCTGGCCATCTTCTTCGACGCGGCCTGCGTGGCGGGCGACGTGCGCTTGCTCGACGCGGCGCGCCAGCATCTGGAGAACATCCTGGTCGACAACGACGCGTTCCTGGCGCGATTTGCCAGCGCGGCCGATCAGTTCGGCGAGAGCAGCTCGTGGTGGAGCTGGCTGACGACGCGCCGCGACGAGCAGGTGCTCGACCTGAAGAAGCTCGGCACCTTTCCGATCGTGCACGGCGTGCGCGCGCTGGCGCTGCGCCACCGGGTGCGCGCGGTCGGCACGGTCGACCGTCTGCAGGCGCTGACGGCGTGCGGCGCGATCGACGCGCCGCTGGCGCGCGACCTGACCGACGCGCTGCACTTCATGATGGCCCTCAAGCTCAACCACCAGCTGCGCGAACGCCGGCTCGGCCTCACGCCGAGCAACCTGGTGCGCCCGGCCGAGCTCGGCACGCTGGAGCGCGAGCCGCTGCAGGACGCGCTGGCCATCATCCGGCGGTTCCGCGCCTTGCTGCGACAGCAGTTCAAGCTCGACACGCTGTAGGGCGTTGCCGCGCGGCGCCCTCGCGCCGCGCGCCGCGGTGATGTAATCGGTGCCGTCCAACGCGAACGCCCCGACGAGCGCCCCATGACCTACATGCTGATGATGATCGAGCCGCCCGCACAGCGGGCCACACGGACCCGCGCCGAAGGCGAGCGCGTCTACGCGCGCATGCAGCGCTTCGCCGCCGAATTGCAGGCGCAGGGCGTGCTGCGTGGCGTGGAGTCGCTTGCCGTCGAGCAGGCGGCGCGCGTGCAGGTGCACGAGGGCCAGCCGCGTGTGCTCGACGGCCCGTTCGCCGAGGCCAAGGAGATGGTCGGCGGCTTCTTCCTGGTCGACGTGGCGACGCGCGAGGAGGCGCTGGCGATCGCGGCGCGCTGCCCGGCGGCCGAGTGGTGCACGGTGGAGGTGCGCGCGCTCGGGCCGTGTTTCCTGGAGAGCCGCGCTTAAGCCACCCGGGGTTTGCCCGCGTCGCCGCCTGTCGAAACCGGCCGCGCCCGCTCGTCGTGGGATGTCAGTGGAACCACGCGATGGGGTGACGAGATGCGATTCATGATCCTGGTGAAGGCCACCCGCGACTCCGAGGCCGGTGCGATGCCCGGCGAGGCCCTGTTCGCCGCGATGGCCGACTTCCACGAGCAACTGGCGCGCGCCGGCGTGCTGCTCGACGCCGCCGGCCTGCAGCCGAGCGCCAGGGCCTGGCGCGTGCACTTCGACGGCGTGCAACGCCGCGTCGTCGACGGTCCGTTCGCCGAGACCCAGTCGCTGGTCGCCGGCTACACGCTGATCCAGACGCGCAGCCGCGACGAGGCGCTCGAATGGACACGGCGCTTCCCCAACCCGGCGGCCGACGGCCGCGTCGCCGAGATCGAGGTGCGGCAGCTGTTCGAGCTCGAGGACTTCGCGCAAAGCCCCGGTGTCGACCGCTTTCGCGAGCTCGGCCTCGGCAGCACCGCTGCCGGCGCGGGCCGCAGCTGAAGACATGCCCAGCGCCGCCAGCCATGACGTGCACCGGGCCATCGAGGCGGTCTGGCGCATCGAGTCGGCCAAGGTGGTGGCGGTGCTGGCGCGCATGGTGCGCGACGTCGGCTGGGCCGAGGAGCTGGCGCAGGACGCGCTGGTGGCCGCGCTCGAGCACTGGCCGCGCGACGGCGTGCCCGACAACCCCGGCGCGTGGCTGATGACGACTGCCAAGCACCGCGCGCTCGACCGGCTGCGCCAGGCTTCGCTGCAGGCGCGCAAGCACGACGAGCTGGGCCGCGACGCCGACGCACGCGGCGACCACGTGGTGCCCGACATCGTCGACGCGGTGGCGGCCGCGCAGGAGGACCCGATCGGCGACGACCTGCTGCGGCTGATCTTCACCGCCTGCCATCCGGTGCTGAAGCCCGATGCCCGCATCGCGCTGACGCTCAAGCTGCTGGGGGGCCTGTCGACCGAGGAGATCGCGCGCGCCTTCCTCGCCACCGAGCCGACGATCGCGCAGCGCATCGTGCGCGCCAAGCGCACGCTCACCGCCGCGCGGGTGCCGTTCGAACTGCCGCACGGCGACGGCCTGCAGCAGCGCCTGGCCTCGGTGCTCGAGGTGGTGTATGCGATCTTCAACGAAGGCTACACGGCGACGCGCGGCGACGACTGGATGCGGCCGTCGCTGATGCAGGAGGCGCTGCGGCTGGGCCGCATGCTGGCCGGGCTGGCGCCGCACGAGAGCGAGGTGCAGGGCCTGCTGGCGCTGATGGAGCTGCAGGCCTCGCGCGACGCGGCCCGCGTCGACGCGGCCGGCCGCCCGGTGCTGCTGGCGCAGCAGGACCGCCAGCGCTGGGACCGGCTGCTGATCCGCCGCGGGCTGCTGGCGCTGGAGCGCGCGCAGGCGCTGGCCGGCAGCGCGGGCGGCGCGCTCGGACCCTATGCGCTGCAGGCCGCCATCGCGGCCTGCCATGCCCGCGCCGCCGACGCCGCGGCCACCGACTGGGCCGGCATCGTCGCGTGGTACGACGCGCTCGAGCAGGTGGCACCGTCGCCGGTGGTGCGGCTCAATCGGGCGGTGGCCGTCGGCATGGCGTTCGGCCCCGAGGCCGCGCTCGAACTCGTCGATGCGCTGCGCGACGAGCCGGCGCTGCGCGACTACCAATGGCTGCCCAGCGTGCGCGCCGACCTGCTCGACAAGCTCGGCCGCCGCGACGAGGCGCGCGCCGAGTGGCGACGCGCCGCCACGCTGGCGAAGAACGAGCGCGAGCGCGAGCTGCTGCTGGCGCGCGCACACGCAGGCGGCGACGGCGCCGCCCCGCGATGAAACGCGTCAGGGCGCAGGGCCGACGCGCTCGCGCAGCAGCCGCTTCATCAGCTTGCCATTGGCGTTGCGCGGCAGCGGCGAGTCGCTCCAGCTGAAGCTCTCGGGCACCTTGTAGTCGGCCAGCCGCTCGGCGCAGAACGCCCGCAGCGCCGCGTCGTCGCGCACCACGCCCGGCGCGTGCACGACGGCGTGAACCCGCTCGCCGAGCACCGGGCAGGGCCGGCCGACGACCGCCGCCTCGACCATGCCGGGCCAGGCCATCAGCGTGTTCTCGACCTCGACCGAGTAGATCTTGAAGCCGCCACGGTTGAGCATGTCCTTCTTGCGGTCGAACACACGCACGTAGCCGTCGGCGTCGATCGAGCCGAGGTCGCCCGAGTGCCACCAGCCGGCGGTGAACGATGCGGCGGTGGCCTCGGGGTTGGCCCAGTAGCCGGGCACCACCATCGGGCCGGCGATCCAGAGTTCGCCGGTCTCGCCCGGCGGCAGCTCGCGCCCCTGCTCGTCCATCACGCGCAGCTCGGCCGCGGGCAACGCCACGCCCACGCTGTCGGCATGCGCGCGCGTGTGGCCCATCGGCATCATGGTCGCGGGCGACGTGGTCTCGGTGGCGCCGTAGCAGTTCAGCAGCGTCAGTCCGGGCAGACGCGCCGCCAGCGCATCGATCGTCGCCACCGGCATCGGCGCGCCGCCGTAGCCGCCGATGCGCCAGGCACTCAGATCCGCACGCGCGAACGACGGCTGCAGCAGACACAGGCTGTACATCGCCGGCACCATCAGCGTGTGCGTCACGCGTTCACGTGACATCAGTGCGATGAAGCCTTCGGCCTTGAACGCGGGGACGATGACCGTGGTGCCGGCCACCTGCAGCATCGCTGCGATGATCGCGATCAGCCCGGTCACGTGGCTGGCCGGCACGGCGAGTGCCGACACCTCGTGCACGGCCAGCCGCATGCAGGCCTGGTAGTGCAGCACCGAATGCACGATGTTCAGGTGCGTCAGCATCGCGCCCTTGGGCTGGCCGGTGGTGCCCGAGGTGTAGAGGATCACGGCGACATCGGTCTCGTCGGGGTCGGCCGGCGGTGGTGCGTCGTCGTCGGCGCTGCAGCCGTGCGCGAGCAGCGCGTCATAGGGCGTGCACCCTGCGGTGGCGCCGCCGATCGTGATGCGGCGTGTGAGCTGCGGCGTGTCGCCCGCACCGGGCAGGCGATCGGCGAGCCCAGCGTCGGCGACGATCGCCACCGCGCCGCACTGCACGGCGATGTAGGCGAGCCCCGGCCGCTGCTCGCGCACGCCCACCGGAACCGCGATCGCGCCCAGGCGCTGCAGCGCAAGCAGCGTGAAGACGAATTCGGGGCGGTTGTCGACGAACAGCACGACGCGATCGCCGCGGCTGACGCCGAGGGCCGCGAACCCGGCGGCGAGGCGGCGCACGACGGCGCCGCACTGCGCGTAGGTGAAGCGCTCGCCTTCGCAGACCAGCGCGGTGGTGGAAGGTGCCCGTGTGACGCTGGCGGCGAACATCGAGAACAGGCTCGCCGGCCGGTCGGCGAAGCAGCGCACGACCCGATCGCCGAACAGCGCCTCGGCGCGTTGCGCGGGGACGGGGTAGGTGCTCCAGAAGCTCATGCGCGCCAAGGCTCGGATTATCGCTGCGACTGTCATTCGCGCTGCGTGGGCGCCGCTCGCCACAGGTGTCGGTCCACGGGTGTGCGACTGCGCAAGGCGCAGGTGCCGCTGGCTGGTCGCCCGCCCATGCGGGCAAGTAGGACGTCTTTGCCGGCCTTTTCCAGCTTGCGCCGCACCTGCGCTGCCGAAGAATGCACACCTCCACAACCGGCTCTTCAATACAGGTGAACACTCCTTCGACGCTTGCCTCCGTCCTGGCCTTGATGCTGGGCACCGGCGCTGCGCAAGCCGCGGCCCCTGCGCAATGCCTGTATGTCTCCTCGTACCACAGCGGCTACGAGTGGAACGACGGCATCGAACGTGGCCTCGAGGCGGCGCTGAAAGGTCGCTGCGAAGTGACCAGGTTCTACATGGACGGCAAACGCAACCTCGACGAGGAATTCGCGAAGGCCAAGGCCCGCGAGGCCTACGAGTTGATCGGCCGCCTCAATCCCGACATCGTGATCGCCGCCGACGACAGCGCGTCGAAGTACCTGGTGATGCCCTACCTGAAGAACCAGCCCATGCCGGTGGTCTTCTGCGGGTTGAACTGGACCGCCGAGCCCTACGGCTACCCCTATACCAACTCGACGGGCATGATCGAAGTCGGCCCGATCGAGGCGCTGATGGCCGAGGTGCGCTCGGTGGTCAAGAACGCGCGCCGCGGCGTCTTCCTGTCGGCCGACGAGATCACACAGCGCAAGGAATTCGCGATGACGCGGGAGACCTACCGGCGTGTGGGCATCACGGTCACGCACAAGCCGGTGCGCACCATGGCCGAGTGGGAGGCCGCGTATGCCGCGGCACAGACCGGCAACGACTTCATCGTCATCGGCAACTACGCCGGCATTCCTGACTGGGACCGCGAGCGCGCGCGGCGGCTCGTGCACGAGCGCAGCCGGCGCTTCAGCGTCGCCTATCTCGACTGGATGGCACCTTTCGCGATGCTCACGATGTCGAAGATCGCCGATGAGCAGGGCGAATGGGCGGGCAAGGCGGCGGTGCTCATCCTCGACGGCACCGCGCCGAGCAAGATCCCGGTGGTCGCCAATCGGCGCTGGAACATGTACGTCAACGGCTCCGCGCTGCGTCGGACCGGCTTGCGCCTGTCCCCGGAAATCGTGCGCAAGGCAGCCAAGGTCGAGTAGTGTCATCGCGTCTGCGTTGGCGCCCGTCGCTGGCCGTCGCCATCGCGCTGTCGGGCGCCGCGCTGACCGTGGTGCTGGTGCGCGCTTCGTGGCAGGACACGCTGCGCGAACACGAGAAGCTCTTCGCAGCACAGGCCGAAGCGGTGCGCGAGCAGATGCTCGAGCGCATCCGGGCCACCGACGAAATGGTCGCCGGCCTCGCGACCTTCATCAACTCCGCAGCCAACCTCGACGCCGACCAGTTCCGCCTGTTCTCCGAAGAACTGCTGCGACGCCATCCGTACGTGGTGTCGACGGCATATCTGCCATTGGTGCGCGACGAGGAGCGCGCTCACTTGGAGCGCGCGCGGCAGGAGGCCGGCTTCCCGCGTTTTGCCATCACCCAGCGCGCCGGCGCGGACTTTGGCATCGCTGCGCGCCGGGCGCAGTATTTCCCGCTGCTATTCATTGAGCCGTTCGAACCGACCTCGGTCGTGATGATCGGCTTCGACGCGCTGTCCGACCCCACACTCGTGGCCGCCGCGCAGGCCGCGATCGATACGGCACTGCCCGGCGCCACGGTACCGGTGACCGGGTCGGGGCGCCAAAGCGCCTATTGGCTGTTCGCCGCCGGCTACGCCGGCAAGCTCGCGCCGACCACGGTGGCCGAGCGACGGGCCGGCGTCAACGCACTGGTCGCCCTGCGCATCGACGGCACGCGGATGCTCGCCGAAGCACGGGCCGGGCGGCCGATGCTGGCCCGCCTGCAAATGCTGCGCGCCGACGCCGAAGCGCCGGTGGACGTGGCACCCGCCGCCCAGCCGGCCGCTTCGGCCGGGGCGATCTGGACCACGACCTTCACCCAGCGCTCCGAGATCGCCGCCGGGGCCCAGCAGTTTGCCCTGGTGCTGCAGCAGTCGATCGCCTGGCGCGACATCAACCCGATGAGCTCGCTGGCCATTCTGGTAGCCGGTGTGCTGGCCACCGCGCTGCTCACGCTCGCCGCCTGGCGCGCGGCGCAGCGCAACGTGCAGCTGCAGCGCAAGAACATCGAGGTCGAGCGCCTGGTGGCGCAGAAGACGGCCGAGCTGGCGCTGGAGAAGGAACGTGCGCAGGTCACGCTCGCCTCGATCGGCGATGCGGTCATCACCACCGATGCCGGCGGCCGCGTCGAGTATCTGAATGACGCGGCCGAGAAGCTCACCGGCTGGTGCGCGGGCGAAGCCCGCGGGCGCGCGCTCGACGAGGTCTTCCGCGTGCGGCCGCCGGCCGCGGCACCCGCTGCGGTGAGCGCCGCGGCGGTCACGCCGGGACCGCGCGCGCGCGACAGCGTGCTGCTCAGCCGAAGCGACCAGGAGATCGCGATCGATCAATCGGTGGCGCCGATCTGCGGTCGCGGCGGCGACGTGCACGGCTCGGTAGTGGTCTTCCACGATGTCAGCCACGAGCGGCGCCTGGTGCAGGAAATGGCCTATCAGGCCAAACACGATGCGCTGACCGGGTTGCTGAATCGCCGCGCCTTCGAGGAGTGCCTCGTGCACCTGCTTGCCAGCCCGGCACAGCCGGGCGCGCAGCACGCGCTGCTGTATCTGGACCTGGACCAGTTCAAGATCGTCAACGACGCGTGTGGACATTCGGCCGGTGATCTGCTGCTGCGCCAACTGTGCAGCCTGCTGCGCAAGGAGTCGCGCAACGGCGACGCGCTGGCGCGCCTGGGGGGCGACGAGCTGGGCGTGCTGCTGCCGCATTGCCCGCTGGCCGAGGCCGAGAAGGTGGCCGGCAAGCTGCTGCAGACCATCAACGACTTCCGCTTCGTCTGGGAGGAGCGCGCATTCGCGGTCGGTGCCAGCATCGGCCTGGTGCCGTTCGACGCGGATTCCGACAGCGCGGCCCGCATCCTGAGCGCCGCCGATGCGGCGTGCTACGCCGCCAAGGACAAGGGACGCAACCGCGTTCTCGTCTACCAGGCCGACGACGCCGAGCTGAGCCAGCGCCGCACGCAGATGCAATGGGTCACGCGTCTGAGACAGGCACTGGAACAAGACCGCTTCGTGCTGTTCGGCCAGCCGATCGTGCCGATCCAGGGGCAGCGCGGCGCGGATCCGCACTACGAGGTCTTGCTGCGGCTGCAGGATGGCGACGGCCAGATCGTGCCACCAGGCGCCTTCCTGCCGGCCGCCGAGCGCTACGGCCTGATGCCGCAGATCGACCGCTGGGTCGTGCGCCACACGCTGCGCTGGCTGCAGCAGCATGCCGACCGCACGCCGCCGGCGGCGCACTACAGCATCAACCTGTCCGGCCAGTCGCTGAGCGACCCGCAGTTCCTCGAGTACGTGCTGCAGGAGATCGAGACGAGCCGGGTCGAGGCCACTCGCGTGTCGTTCGAGATCACCGAAACCGCGGCCGTCACCGTGAGCAGCAACGCATTGCAGCTGATCAAGACGCTCCGGGAACGCGGCTGCCGCTTCCTGCTCGATGACTTCGGCAGCGGCTGGTCTTCGTTCGCCTATCTGAAGAACCTGCCGGTGGACTTCCTGAAGATCGACGGCAGCCTGGTGCGCGACATCGCGCATGACATCCTCGACGAGGCGATGGTGCGCGCCATCAACGAGATCGGGCACGCGCTGGGCATCGCGACGATCGCCGAGTTCGTCGAGAACGACGCGGTGCTCGAACGCCTGGCAGCGCTCAAGGTGGACTTCGCGCAGGGTTACGCCATCGGCCGACCGGCGCCGCTGTCCGCCAGCCTGCTGAGCCCTCGGGACGAACCGGTTGCGTGTCTCGAGCGTCCGGCCACGGCAGCAGCTGCTGCGATGCCGCTCGATCCCTGATCAAACCCCACCGGCCGCCGCGCCCGCCACATTGGCCCCGCGTTCCACGACGAACTCCGCATCCACCAGCGAGCGCGAGTGGTTCAGGTCGCTCTGCGCCATCAGCACCGCCACGCCGCCCTTGAGGCTGGCGATCACGTCCGCCAGGCGGCGCGACAGCGCCGGCGCGACGCCTTCGAACGGCTCGTCGAGCAACAGCAGCCGCGTGCCGACGGCCAGCGCCCGCGCCAGCGCCACCAGCTTCTGCTGGCCGCCCGACAGCAGCAGCGCGCGCCGCTCGCGCATCTCGCGCAGCTCGGGCAGCACGCGGTAGACGAGCGCGAGGCGCTCGTCGGCCTTCAGCGCCCGGTTCACCCACACCGGTACCAGGATGTTCTCTTCCGCGGTGAGCTCGGGCACCAGGCCGCGGTCCTCGGGCATGTAGCCGATGCCCAGGCCGGCGCGGGCATGGCGCGGCAGCGCGGCCAGGTCCTGCCCGTCGAAGGTCATCGTGCCCTGCATCGGCGCGAGGTGACCCATCAGCGTACGCATCAGCGTGGTCTTGCCGGCGCCGTTGCGGCCGACCAGGCCGGCCATCGTGCCGTCGCCCACGGTGAGCGACAGGCCGCGCAGCGCGACCACCGACTGGATCGCGACGTGCAGGTTGTCGACGCGCAGCACGCGGGTTACTCCTGCAGCAGCTCGCCGGTGACGTAGCGGCGCACGTCGTCGGTGGCCAGCGCGCGCTCGGGCACGTCGTCGGCGATGATGCGGCCGCTGTAGAACGCGATCACGCGCTGCGCGTAGCGGGCCACGATGTCCATGTCGTGCTCGACGAAGAGCACGGTGGTGTCGGTCTCGCCTTTCAGTGCGGCCATGATGGTGTCCATCATCGGGAACTTCTCCTCGGCCGAGACGCCGCTGGTCGGCTCGTCGAGCAGCAGCAGCTTCGGTCGGGCGGTGAGCGCCATCGCGATGTCGAGCAGCTTGCGCACGCCGCCGGGCAGCTCGACGACGCGGCGCGCGCGGTGCTCGGCCAGGCTGAAGCGCTGCAGCAGCGCTTCGGCGCGCTCGGTCGCCTCGCCGCGGCGCGCCGCCTGCCGCAGGCTCAGGTGCCGGTCGTGGCAGGCATTGGCCACCAGCATGTTGTCGAGCACCGAGAGTTCGCCGAACAGCTGCGGAATCTGGAACGAGCGCGCCACGCCGAGCTGCACGATGCGCCGCGGCGCGAGCGCAGTGATGTCGCGGCCCTCGAAGCGGATGTGGCCGGCATCGGGCTTCAGATAGCCGGTGATCATGTTGACGAAGGTGGTCTTGCCGGCGCCGTTGCTGCCGATCAGGCTCACCCGCTCGCCGGCGGCCACCCGCACGTGGAGCTCGGCGGCGGCCACCACCGCGCCGAAGCGCTTGCCGACGTTCTCGGCTTCCAGCAGAGCCGGCGTCATGTCCGCCCCTTGCCCACCCACAACGAGCCGATGCCGCGCGGCAGGAAGCGGATCACGAACAGCAGGAACAGGCCCAGCGCCAGCTGCCAGGTGTTCGGAAAGTACGAGCTCGAGAACGAACGCACCACCTCGAGCACCGTGCTCGCCACGAACACCGCGGCCACGCTCTGCCAGCCGGCGAGGATGGCGACGAAGACGAACTCACCCGAGGTTGTCCAGTAGCTGAACTGCGGCTCGATGTGGCCGAGCGACAGCACCACCAGCGCGCCGCCGGTGCCGCCGCAGAACGCGGCGATCAGGAAGTTGATCGTCATCGCCTGGCGCACCGAGCCGCCGAGGTATTCCACGCGCAGCTCGTTGTCGCGCGCGGCCAGCGTGACGAGGCCGCGGGTGGAGTCGAACACCACGCGCGCCAGCAGCGCCATCGTGACGGCCACGCCCACCGTCAGCAGATAGAGCACGTAGCCGGCCCGCGCGTCGGGCAGCCGCCAGCCGAGCAGCGACGCGCGCCCGACGTTGAAGCCGTCGGAGCCGCCGAGGATGTCGAGCTTCATCAGCGCGCCGTAGACCACCATCGACAGCGCCAGCGTCAGCATCGCGAAGAAGATGCCGCGGTAGCGCGCCAGCAGCGGCGCGAACGGCGCGGCCACCAGAGTAGCCATCACGCCGCCGGCCAGCACGAGGCCCAGCGCGTCGGTGAAGCCGGCCTTGTTGAACAGCAGCGCCGCCGTGTAGCCGCCGACCGCGAACACCATACCCTGGCCGAACGGCACCACACCGCCGCGCATCAATGCCACGATGCCCAGCGACACCAGCCCGTTGCCGGCGGCCATGGTGACCAGGAAGGTCAGCCATTTCGGCGCGAACCAGCCCGCAACGGCGAGCAGCGCGAAGGCGCTTAGACCACCCACTACGAGCCGCATGTCAGACGGGCACTCCGCCGGGCAGCGTCATATCTTCCGGGCCTGAATGCGTTGGAAGAGCCCCTCGGGGCGGAACATCAGCACCACCGCCATCACCACGTAGATCGAGAACAGCTCGGCCACCGGCGCCAGGTGCACCGCCAGCGAGCGCGCGAGGCCGACGATCAGCGCGCCGATGGCGGCGCCTTCTATGCTGCCCAGGCCGCCGATGATCACCACCGCGAACGACACGATGATCACGCCGACCGACACGCCCGGCTGCACCGAGATCATCGGCGCGGTGAAGGCGCCGCCGATGGCGGCCAGGAAGATGCCGATGCTGAACGCGCCCATGTAGACGCGTGACACGTTCACGCCCATGCTGGAGGCGATCTCGGCGCTGTGGATCACCGCCAGCACGATCTTGCCCTGGCGCGTGCGGTTGAGGCCCCACCACACGGCCACGCCGACGATGATCGCCAGCGCCAGCAGCAGGAAGTCGTAGCCGACGTAGGTCTGCGCGCCGATGTGCACGTTGCCGAACAGGCCGTAGGGCTCCGACACGTAATACGGGTTGGCGCCCCAGACGAGCTTGGTCACGTCTTCCATGATCAGGAACATCGCGTAGGTCACCAGCACCAGCAGCACCTCGTCGCGGCCGTAGAAGAAGCGCAGCAGGCCGCGCTCGGTGAGCGGCGCCACCAGCGCCGCCACCGCCACCGCCGCCAGCAGCATGGCCACCAGCGAGAAGCCCGGCGCCCACTTCAGGCTGGCACTCCAGCCGACGAAGCTGGCCGCCGCGTAGGCGCCCAGCGCATAGAAGCTGCCGTGCGCGATGTTCAGGATCTTCAGCACGCCGAACACCAGCGTGAGCCCGAGCGCCACGATGAACAACCATGACGCGTACGTCAGGCCGTCGACGACGATCGTCAACGCCGTGTGCATGGCTTCGACCGGTGTCCGACAGCTCGGCTCAAGGGCAGCCCGTGGCGCCCGGGAAGCCGGCCTTGATCCACTCCTCGCTCTTCATGTTGGCCGGCGGGTTCACGCAGCCAGCCGGGAAACGCATGATGTCGTCGAGCACCACCATCTTCCTGGCCGCGTCGTAGCGCGTGCGGCCGATCGCGGTGTCCTGCACGGCCTGGTGGCCGCCGCCGAGCGCCATGCGGATCCTGCCGGCGGGCGAGTCCCACTCGGAGTTGCGCAGCGCGTCGGCCAGCTGCTCGGGCGTGGGCTTCTTGCCGCCGTTGGCGGCCATCGCCTTCTCGACCGCGAGCTTCAGGCCCAGCAGCGACTGCACCATGCGGTAGGGCGCCTGCACCGGGTACACGTTGTAGGCCTTGCTGTAGAGATCCCACCACCAGTCGTTGAGTGCGCTCTTCGGCGACATCAGGCCATAGGCGCCGCGTGCGCCGAGGATCACGCCGTCGGGGAACTTGTCGCCCAGGCCCGGCAGCACGTGGTCGCCGGCCGACAGCACCAGCTGCGTGCGCTTGAACAGACCGCGCGGTGTGGCCTGCAGGATGAAGGCCTGCAGGTCGCCGCCCCACAGGCTCGAGTGCGTCACGTCGGCCGGCTTGGCCATCAGCGCCGAGATCTCGGTGCCGTACTGCCCGGCGCCAAACTTGGGCAGCTGGTCCTCGCCGACCTTGGCCCCGGGATAGAGCTTCTCCATCGACCAGGTGAAGTCCTTCTTCGAGTCCTGGCCCCAGGCGTAGTCCTGGTTGATCAGGTTGAAGGACTCGACCTTGACGTTCCTGGCCTTCAGGTAACGCGTCAGCGCCACGTTGTCCATCGCCGCGTGGCTGGCGGTGCGAAACACGAAGGTGAGCTTGTTGTCCTCGAAGATGCGCGGCGTGCCGCAGTCGTAGAGGATCAGGAAGCGCTTCATCTCCTCGGCCACCGGCGCCACCGCCAGGCAGTCGCCCGAGCCGACGTAGCCGACCACCGCGTCGACCTTCTCGCGGTCGTACAGGTTGCGCAGCTCCTGCACCTGCTTGGTCGCGCCGCCGTTCTCGTCGACATAGACCGGCTCGATCTTCATGCCGCCGAAACCGGTCTTGTTGTACGGCGCCGGTGCGCTGCCCTTGTTGAACGCGTCGATCACCACCTTGGCGCCGTTGACCGCCGGGATGCCGAAGCTCTCGGCCGCCTGGCCCGACAGGAAGCTCACGATGCCGAGCTTGAAGGTCTCCTGTGCCTGGGCGGCGCCGGCCAGGCCGAGCGCGGCCGCCGCGGCGGCGAGCCAGGTCGCGCTGCGGCGGTAGGCAGGCGCGTAGGGAGGTGAGGGGGTCATCGGGCGTCTCCTGCTGTCGTGGGAATGGGCGTCCGCGGCATCTTTGCCCGGCGCGCGCCGAACCGGAACCCGAGGAAGCCCGGACGACGAACGGTTTGTCCACCGGCATTGCCGTCGGTCCGCACGTCAGACCACCGTCAGCGCCGGGGAGAACACTCGATCAGACGAGAATGAACGCGGCCCGGGAGGCCGCGCCACAGGAGACGACCGCATGCCCGCTGCCGCGCCCGACCGAGGCCCCCGATCGTTGCGCGGACCGCGCCTGATCGGGCTGTTCGTCGCCGGCGGCCTGCTGCTGAACTTTCCGCTGCTGAGCCTGTTCGACCGTGACCTGCGCGTGTTCGGCGTGCCGCTGCTGCCGCTGGCGATGTTCCTCCTGTGGGCGCTGCTCATCGGCGTGCTGGCGCTGATCAGCGAACGCGGTACGGACGACTGAAGGCTTGCGCGATCCGACCATGCTGTCGACCCCGCTGGTCCTTGCCGTCTCGCTGGCGTACCTGCTGATGCTGTTCGCGGTGGCCGCGTTCGCCGATCGGCGCGCGCGGCAGGGCCGCTCGCTGATCGGCAATGCCTGGGTCTACGCGCTGTCGATGGGCGTCTATTGCACGGCGTGGACCTACTTCGGCAGCATCGGTCGCGCCGCCAGTGCGGGTGTCTGGTTCCTGCCGATCTACCTGGGCCCGACGCTGGCGATGGTGCTGGCCGCGCTGGTGCTGCGCAAGATGATCCGCATCGCGCGCGGCCAGCGCATCACCTCGATCGCCGACTTCATCGCCAGCCGCCACGGCAAGAGCCCGCTGATCGCCGGCCTGGTGACGCTGATCGCGGTGGTCGGCATCGTGCCGTACATGGCGCTGCAGCTGAAGGCGGTGGCCAGCGGTTATGCGGTGCTCACGGCGCAACCCCTGAGCCACGGCACCTGGTGGAGCGACAGCACCTTCTACGTCGCCCTCGCGCTGGCCGGCTTCACCGTGCTGTTCGGCACCCGGCACCTGGACACCACCGAGCGCCACGAGGGCATGGTGGCGGCGATCGCGGTGGAGTCGGTGGTCAAGCTGCTGGCCTTCCTGGCCGTCGGCGCGTTCGTCACCTGGGGCCTGTTCGGCGGTCCGGTCGACCTGTTCGACCGCGCGCAGGACGTGCCCGACGTGCGCAAGCTGCTGCAAAGCGGCGCCTCGTTCGCCTATGACCAGTGGTTCGCGCTGACGCTGCTGTCGATGCTGTCGGTGATCTTCCTGCCGCGGCAGTTCCAGGTGATGGTGGTCGAGAACGTCGACGAGCGCCACGTGCGCCGCGCCGCGTGGGCGTTTCCGCTGTACCTGCTGCTGATCAACCTGTTCGTGCTGCCGATCGCGATCGGCGGCCTGCTGCACTTCGGCCCCGGGCGCATGGACCCCGAGACCTTCGTGCTGTCGCTGCCGCTGGCCGAAGGCCATGGTGCGCTCGCGCTGCTGGCGTTCGTCGGCGGCCTGTCGGCCGCCACCGGCATGGTCATCGTCGAGACGATCGCGGTGGCGACGATGGTGTGCAACGACCTGGTGATGCCGCTGCTGCTGCGCACGGCGCGCTTCGGCGCGCCGGCTGCAGGCGAACATGCGGGTGACCTGACCGGGCTGCTGCTGGGCATCCGTCGCTGCGCGATCGTCGTGCTGCTGCTGCTCGGCTACCTGTACTTCCGCGTCGCCGGCGAGGCCTACGCGCTGGTCAGCATCGGACTCATCAGCTTCGCCGCGGTCGCGCAGTTCGCGCCGGCGCTGCTCGGCGGCATCTACTGGAAGGGCGGCACGCGCGAGGGCGCGCTGGCCGGTCTGGGGGCAGGCTTTGCCGTCTGGATCTACACGCTGATGCTGCCGTCGATCGCCAAGTCGGGGTGGATGGCCACCGACTTCCTGACGCAAGGGCCGTTCGGCATCGGCTGGCTCAAGCCCGAGCAGCTGTTCGGACTCACGCGGCTCGATGGGCTGACGCATTCGCTGTTCTGGAGCCTGCTGGCCAATGCCGGCCTGTATGTGGCGGTGTCGCTGCGGCGCGTGCCGACGGCCGGCGAGATGAGCCAGGCGCTGCTGTTCGTCGACGCGATGCGGCGTCCGCGCGCGGCCGACGGCCAGCAGCCGGTGTTCTGGCGCGGCACCGCGCGCGTGGCCGACCTGCTGGCGCTGGCCGGCCGCTTTCTCGGCCACGACGCGGCGCAGCGCCTGTTCGCCGAGCACGCGCGGCGGGTCGGTGCGGCCGGCATCGAGCAGATTCCGGCCGACGCGCGGCTGGTGCAGTTCGTCGAGACGCAGCTGGCCGGCGCGATCGGCAGCGCGTCGGCGCGCGTGATGATCGCCTCCACCGTCGAGGAGGAGACGCTCGCCATCGACGACGTGATGCGCATCCTCGACGAGGCCTCGCGCGAGGCGATGCAGCTGCGCGCCTACTCGCACGAGCTGGAGGAGAAGTCGCGTTCGCTGGTGCAGGCCGGTGCCGAGCTGCGCGCGGCCAACGAGCAGCTGAAGAGCCTGGACCGGCTGAAGGACGATTTCATGTCGTCGGTGACGCACGAGCTGCGCACGCCGCTCACGTCGATCCGCGCGCTGGCCGAGCTGATGGTCGACGACCCCGACATGCCGGCGGCGCAGCGTGCGCAGTTCACCGGCATCATCGTCGCCGAGACCGAGCGCTTGAGCCGGCTCGTCAACCAGGTGCTCGACATGGCGAAGATCGAATCCGGCCACGCCGAGTGGCACAACGCCGACGTCGACCTGCGGGCGCTGGCCGAAGGCGCCGTGCAGACCACGCGCGAGCTGTTCCGCGAGCGCGGCGCCGAGGTCACGCTGCAGGCCGAGCCGGCGTTGCCGCTGCTGCGTGCCGACCCCGACCGGCTGACGCAGGTGCTGCTCAACCTGTTGTCCAACGCGGCCAAGTTCGTGCCGCCGCAGGGCGGCCGCGTCACGGTGCAGCTGTCGCGCACCGACCACGCGCTGCGCGTCGAGGTGCGCGACAACGGCCCCGGCGTGCCGGCCGAGCAGCAGGCGCTGATCTTCGAGAAGTTCCGCCAGGGCGGCGACGCCACCAACCGGCCGCAGGGCACCGGCCTGGGGCTGCCGATCAGCCGCCAGATCGTCGAACATTTCGGCGGGCGCATGTGGCTGGCCTCGTCGCCGGGGCAGGGTGCCTGCTTCGGCTTCGAGCTGCCGCTGTCGCTCGCCCTGCAGGAGACCACGTCATGACGCACAAGATCCTGATCGCCGACGACGAACCGAACATCCTGATCTCGCTGGAGTTCCTGATGCAGCGCGAGGGCTACCAGGTGCTGGTGGCGCGCGACGGCGTGCAGGCGCTGGCGACGATCCAGAGCGAACGGCCGGCGCTGGTGTTGCTGGACGTGATGATGCCGGGCAAGACCGGCTTCGAGGTCTGCCAGGCCGTGCGCGCCGATGACACGCTGGCCGGCGTGAAGATCGTGCTGCTCACCGCCAAGGGCCGCGACACCGATGTCGCCAAGGGTGTCGCGCTCGGCGCCGACGCCTACGTGACCAAGCCGTTCTCCACCAAGGAGCTCGCCGCCAAGGTGCGCGAGCTGCTGGGCAAGGGCGCCGCGTGAAGAGGCTGCCGCTGCAGCGCGTGGCGGTCGCGCTGGCGCCGGCCGTGCTGCTGGCGCTGTGGGGCGCCGCGGGCACCGCCTTCGTCGCGTCGACGCTGGACGGGGCCGCGCGCGGCGCGTGGCTGCAGGCCATCGAGCCGCTGGCCGCGCCGCTGGTGCTGATGTGGCTCGTCCTGTCGGGCCTGTGCGGCTGGGCGGTCGACCAGGCCTGGACGCGCTGGGTCGCGCCGCCGGCGCAGCTGGCCGAGCAGGCGCAGCTGCTGGTGAGCACCGACACCGCACGCGAGATCCCGCCGCTGCCGGGTGGCGCGCTGAAGGCGCTGCGCGAGGCGATCAACGCCCTGGCGCGCCAGCGCGGCGAGCTGCGCGCCGACATGGCGCGCCAGGTGCAGGCGGCCGTGGAGGCCGGTGGCCGCGAGATCGAGCACGAGCGCAGCCGTCTGGCCGCGCTGATGAGCGAGCTGACGCAGAGCGTCGTCGTCTGCAACCTCGATGGCCGTGTGCTGCTGTACAACAACCGCGCGCGTATTCAGTTCCGCGCGCTGTCGGAGGCGCCCGCGCTGGCCGACGGCGCCGAGCTGATCGGCCTGGGCCGCTCGATCTACGCGGTGTTCGACCGCAAGCTCGTCGCGCACGCGCTGGAAAGCATCCGCCAGCGCATGCAGCGCGGCGCCGCGCAGCCGTCGGCGCAGTTCGTCACCGCCACGCGCGGCGGCCAGCTGCTGCGCGCGCAGATGGCGCCCGTGCGCAGCAGCAACGACGCCGACGCCGAGATCAGCGGCTTTGTGCTGATGCTCGACAACATCACGCGTGACTTCGCCGACGAGTCGCAGCGCGACCGGTTGCTGCACGCCATGGCCGAAGGCAGCCGTGCGTCGCTCGGCAACCTGCAGGCCGCGCTCGAGATGCTCGAGTACCCCGACCTCGACGAGCCGACGCGCGAGCGTTTCCTCGGCGTCATCCGCGACGAGGCGCGCGCGATGGCGGCGCGCCTCAACGAGCTGGCCAGCCACAGCGCGCAGACGCAGAAGACGCGCTGGCCGCTGGAGGACATGCTGGGTGCCGACCTGGTGGCCGCCGCGCAGCGGCGCATCGAGGCGCTGTACGACTGCCGCATGGCGGCCACCGAGGTCGACGCCTCGCTGTGGCTGCGCGTCGACAGCTTCTCGCTGCTGCAGGCGCTCGCCTTCCTGGCCGGCCGGCTGGTCGAGGACTACGAGATTCGCACGCTGCAGTTGCGCTTGGCTGCGGCGCCCGGGGTCGAGGGCCGCGCGCAGCTCGACCTGCTGTGGATCGGCCAGGCGATGAGCACCGAGACGGTGATCGGCTGGGAGACCGAGTCGATGAAGGTCGGCACCGAAAGCATGGCGCTCAGCCTGCGCGACGTGGTCGAGCGGCACGGCGGCGAGTTCTGGTTCGAGCGCGAGCGCGTGCGCCAGGCGGCGTTCTTCCGCTTCCTGCTGCCGCTGGCCGATGCACGCGCCGAGCTCGACGCGAGCCTGTTCGTGCGCAGCGACAGCCGGCCCGAGTACTACGACTTCGACCTGTTCAAGGCGAGCGAGCCGGCGCGCGAGTGGGCCGAGCGCCGGCTGGTCGACCTGACCTTCACGGTGTTCGACACCGAGACCACCGGGCTCAACCCGTCGCAGGGCGACGAGATCATCCAGATCGGCGCGGCGCGCATCGTCAACGGCAAGCTGCGCCGCCAGGAGTGCTTCGAGCAGCTGGTCGATCCGCAGCGCCCGATCCCGCCGGCGTCGATCCCGATCCACGGCATCCGGCCCGAGATGGTCGCCGGCCAGCCGACGCTGCCGCAGGTGCTGCCGTCGTTCCACGCCTTCGCGCACGACAGTGTGCTGGTCGCCCACAACGCGGCGTTCGACATGCGCTTCCTGCAGCTGAAGGAAGAGGCCACCGGCGTCAAGTTCGATCAGCCGGTGCTCGACACGCTGCTGCTGTCGGCGGTGGTGCATCCGAACCAGGACTCGCACGGCCTGGAGGCGATCGCCGAGCGCCTGGACGTGCCGGTGATGGGTCGCCACACCGCGCTTGGCGACGCGATGGTCACCGCCGAGGTGTTCCTCAAGCTGCTGCCGCTGCTGGCCGAGATGGGCATCCACACCCTCGGCCAGGCACGCGAGGCGGCGCAGAAGACCTACTACGCGCGGGTCAGCTACTAAGCGCGGCATATCGCGACACGGCCACGCCGAAGGGACGCGCGGTGGGCGCTGCCGCACGCGCCGGCAAGACGGCCGAGGCCAGCACGATGCTGTCGTAGCCCAGCCGCGCTTGCAGATCGACAGTCCGCACTTCGATCTGAAGTTGCCCTGGCTCGACACCGGCTTCGAACAGAACGCCGGCGAGGTCATGCTCATCGACGTTGGCGGACGCGAAGCGACGCTGACCCACTCGATAGGCCCGGCAACGGCGCAGCGCCGCCGTGATGAACAGGCCGCCGGGTGCCAGCTGACGCAGGATGTTGCGCACGTAGCGACGCCAGATGGCCTGATCACCGGTCGCGCTCTCGGCACAGAAGCAGGACACGACGACGTCATAGCGCCCAAGGCCCGGCGCTGACAGGGCGGACCGGAGTGCCGCGTCGCCGCGCAGGCATCGAGTCACTCGCGATCTGACCAGACGCTCGCGTTCGACGATCTGCTTCTCGCTCGGTGCGCGGACGCCCTCACATTGGAGGACGTGGCGACCGAACTCATGCCAATCGTGCGCCGGTCCATCGCGCCGCAGCCAGCGACGGACATGCAACAGGTTCGACTCCAGGTAGTCGGCCACGTGAAGTTCATGCGCGTGCGGCGCCAGCGGCAACAAGTGATGCACGGTGGGGCCAACGCCGAAGACCAGGGCCCGGCCCGGCGTCGCGATTCGGTTGCAGGCCCTGACGATGAAATCCAGCGTCGCAGCCTCGTCGGCTTCGACATGACTGTAGTATTGCTGCAGATACTGAACGGCGTCCCATTGATCGAAATCGGACATCGCCGCTTCGATCGAGGTCATTGCGCGCTCCCGGTGCGGGCCAGCAGCCAGGCGATCCCGGCAAGCACGCCGAGGGCCACCACCTGGTCAAATCGCTGCCAGCGCAGGAACTGACCGCTGAGAATCGCCACGCCGATGATGGTGGCGGCAAACCACACCAGCGTCTGCGCTTCGGTGGAAACGACACCCCAGCCGCTGAGTGTGCGCAACGCGAGCCAGTACATGGCCACGCCGAACTGGAAGAAGACGGCGGAACTGAGAGCCTCGCGACCGTTGAAGCTGCCGCCTTGCCAGACACGCGTCGCATGCACGAAGCCCAGTGCATCCGCCGCGCCGCAGGCCAGAGTCGCCGCCAACAGGATCAACAGGTCCATCGAATCGCTCCCTTGTGGGTCTCACCAAGGGATACGAGACGCCGATGCGTCGGCGGACATTGCCGGCGCCGCTGCCGTGCCATCGTGGGGTGTGGTGTCCGGATTCGCCGGTGTCGAGACACCGCCGCCGGCATGCAGCCACGGGCTGTACTCGCCGCTGCAATGACGGCTACGCGTCGACCATCGCCCGCACCGCGTCGGGATAGCGCCGGAACTGCAGTCCGAGCGACGGTTGCGCGGCGAGCACACGATCGGCCTGCTGCAGGCGAGTCCGCGCTTCGTTGGCCTTGCCTGCTTGCGCGAGCGCGTGGGCCCATGCGGCATGGACCGCGGCGCGCTGCGGGTGATACTCGTAGAGCGGGCGCACGAGCGCCTCGAGCGCGTCCAGGTGTGGCCAGGCCTCGTCGAGGCGCTGCATCGCGATCAGGCCACGCGTGGCCAGCAGGCGCAGCGCGATCTCGGTCAGCGCAGGCCGTTCGTTGTCGGGCAGATCGAGATGTCGCGGCAGATGCGCCTGCGCGACCGACAGTGCATCGCCGGGGCGCTGCAGCTCGAGCAGACATTCGGCCCGCAGGCGCTCCGCCACGTCACGCGGCGCGCCGTAGCGTTGCGGCGTCGCATGCGACGGTGCCTGGGCGAGCAGGTCGTCAAGCGAGGTCAGCGCCTCGGCGAAGTGCCCCTGCGCCATCGCGACCATCACGATACGGTTGCGGCTGACGAGGGTCAGCCGATGCCACGGCCCGAACATGTCCGTGCGCAGCGCCGCCGCGCGTTCGAGCCACTGCCTGGCTTCGTCGAAGCGGCCGATGTCGGTGAGGAAACGCGCCTTGGTCAACATCGCAATGGTCGATTCGGCCGGCTCGGCACTGCCGCACATCACATCGACGCCGGCGGCGATAAGCGGCGCGGTCTCGTCGATGCGGCCCTCGTCGAGCAGCAATTCGGCCTGGGCCTTCGCCATGCGCTGCCGTTCCAGCGGCGCATAACGCTGCGGCGCGCGCTCCACCGCGGCGGCAGTGCGCCCGATCAGGGCCAGCGCCTCCGGCCCACGTCCCATCAGCGACAGCGGGGTGGTGAACTCGAAAGTGATGCGCACGGCCGACGGGTGGTCGGGTTCGCCGGCGGCTTCGAATACCGCCAGAGCCGCGCGGTACTCTGCCTCCGACTCGGCGAAGCGCTGCTGGCTCGCCAGCAGCCGGGCCAGATCGACGCGGCGTTCGATCGCCACCGGATCCATCGCAGCGCGGCCTTCCGCATCGCAAGCGGTGGCTTCGCGGAGGAACGCCTCGGCCTCGTCGAGGCGGCCGAGGCGCGCGCTGTCAGAGCACAGCGCGGCCAGGATGTCGGCGCGCGTCACCGCATCGCCGCGCCGCCACAACGGCGACGCCGTGGCGGCCTGGATCCAGCGTGATCCCTCGTCCCCATGTCCGATGCAGTGATGCGCAAAGCCGAGCCGCGCCTGCACGCGTGCGCGCGCGATCGCGGCGGAAGTCGCGTCGAGCCCTTCAAGGGCGGCGAGCGACGCGTGGTAAGCCTCGATGCCGCGCGCCACGTCGTCGGATTCGACCAGTGCGTCGCCGATCGCCGCGTGCACCTGTGCGCGCTCGAGTGGAGCTGCATCACGGCCGTCGAGGCGGCGCGCCAGATCACGCCGCAGCGCGACCGCGCGCGCGTGCACGCCGAGGCCTTGGAACAGCTGCGCGACGACGCCGAGCAGCGTCTCCTGCACCTGCGGGTCGCTCGAAGGGCGTTCGTGCAGGCGCTGCGCCGCGCGCTCGAGCAGCTGATCGACGGTGGTGGCGCGCCGCTGTTCGGCGCTGATGATGCCGAACCCGGCGCTGCCGAGCAGATCGACCAGAAACTGCTGCACCGCGTCGGCGCGCGCAGCCTGTCGCGCGGTGGCGCGCGCCTGCGCGAACGCGCGGCGTGCCTGCCACGCCGTGGCGCCCAGACCGGCAGCGAGCGCGACGATCAACAGCGCCGTGGGGCCAAGCCCGACCGCTGCGCCGAGCGCGACCAGGGCGGCCGCGCTCAGCGCGATTGGCAGCGCGTGCGCGCGCCACAGCCGCACGGCGCGATAGACCAGCGAATCGGGCCGCGCGAGCACACGCTCGTTGGTCAGGTACCGGCGCAGGTCCGCGGCGAACGCCTCGACGCTGGCATAGCGGCGCTCGCTCTCCTTGCGCAGCGCCTGATTGAGGATCGCGTCGAGGTCGCCGCGCAGTGCGCGCGCGGTCGTCACGTCGCCGGCGCGGGCACTCGCGGCAGGCGCACCGGCCGAGACGATCGCCTCCTCCAGCTCCGCCGCGCTGCCGCGCTTGAGGCGATAGGGCTTGTCACCGCTGAGCAGCTCGTACGCCACCACGCCCAGGCTGTAGACATCGCTGGCGACCGACAGCGAGTCGCCGCGCACCTGCTCCGGGCTTGCATACTCGGGCGTCAACGCGCGGCCGGCGGCTCGCGTCAGTGCGGTCTCGGCAGCGCGGTCGTCGCGCATCAGTTTGGCGATGCCGAAGTCGAGCAGCCGCACCTGTGCGTCGGCCGTGACGAGGATGTTCGACGGCTTCAGGTCGCGGTGCAGCACCTGTTGGCGATGGGCGTGGGCCACCGCGGCGGCCACCTCGAGCAGCAGGCGCACCCGGGCACGGGTGTCGAGCCCCCGCTCGCGGCAGTACACGTCGATCGGCTGGCCGTCGACGAATTCCATCGCCAGCCAGGGCCGACCGGCGGCATCGACGCCGGCGTCGTACAGCCGCGCGATGTTCGGGTGCTCGAGCGAGGCGAGGATGTCGCGCTCTCGGGCCAGCCGTTCGCCGAGTGCGCCGTCCCAGGTCAGCCGCGGCAGTTTCAGCGCGACCTGGCGCCTGAGCGCGCCATCGGCGCGTTCGGCCAGCCAGACGGCGCCCATGCCGCCGCGGCCGATCTCGCGCTGCAGCCGATAGGGCCCGACGGCATCCCCCGCCGCGGGCTCGCCGGCCACCGACGGAGGCACGCTCGCCGGCTCAAGCTTGGGGATCGTCTCGAGAAAGTCGCCGGTCTCGACGCGCGCCTGCGCCAGCAGCAGCCGGCGCAGCGTATCGCGCAGTTCGACCGGCTCGATCGCGGCGCTGTCGACCCAGCGCACTCGCTCGGCCGCGGGCAGGGCCAGCGCCTCGTCGAGCAGCGCGCTGAGCTCGCTCCAGCGTGGGCTAAGGTCACCGATCGCCGTCATGATCGCGTGGCCGGTGCACGGTCTGGCTCAGCTGCGCAGGGCGTGCGCCAGCAACAGCCGCGCCTTTTCCCAATCGCGGCGCACGGTGCGGTCGGTCAGCCCGAGGACCTGCGCGATCTCCTCGTCCTTCATGCCGCCGAAATAGCGCATCTCGACCACCTTGACCAGCCGCTCGTCGAGTTTCGCCAATTCGTCGAGCGCGGCGTGGACGTCGAGGATCTCGTGCTCCGAGGTCTGCGCCGCCGCGTTGTCGGCCACGCCGGTATCGAGCGTGACGTGTTCGGCATCGCCGCCGCGACGCTGCGCCAGGCTCGCGCGGGCCGCGTCGACGATGATCGAGCGCATCACACGGGCCGCATACGACAGGAAGTGAACGCGGTCGCCCGGCGTCAGCCGCGCAGCCTGCGAGAACTTGAGATAACACTCGTGCACCAGCGCGGTGGTATCCATCAGCGTGTTGCGCACGTTGTGCGCCAGCCGCGCATGCGCGATGCGGCGCAGCTCTGGGTAGAGCAGGTGAAACAAGCCGTCGAACGCAGCTCGATCGCCGGCGCGGGCGCGCTGGATCAACTGGGTGACGTCGCCCATGGTCTGGCTCCATCGGGCACGTGAGAGTGCAGCGCGATGTTAGCGACCACCGGCCCTTCGTGATGATTCGGCCTGCCGCGAGCAGGGCCGGCTCGATCGGCGACGGGGCTGTGCGCAGGCCGAAGTGCATGCCACCGATACGGCAGTCAGCCTCGGATCCGGACATGCCACCGATGACCTAGGGAGAGGGTCGCACCGGGTGTCCAGCGCGATGCGTGGCGCCCGTATTCCGATGCAGCAGGGCGTTGTCGTTGTCCACCACCCGAGGAGTCCGCCATGAAGCTGCAGGTGCCGCCGTTGGTCACGTTACAAGCTGCCGCGGTGATGGCCACCGCCACGATCGGGGCCGCCGGCACGTTGCTGTGCGCCGCCTGCGGGGGCGCAGACGACTTCACGGTGGAGCCGACCGGGCAGGCGGTGGTGCTCGACATCGACCAGCTCGGCTCCATCGACGCCGCGCAACGTGAGGCTGTGGCCTCGCGCGGCGCCCCCGGCGACGCCGAACCGGTGCTGTTTCTGGTGCGCGCCGCGCAGCGGCAGGCCGCCGACGTGGCAGTCGCAGAGCTGATGCGGCGCGGCTTCGAGACAGTGCGTGCGCACGCACCAGCGCACGATTCGTCCCAGCGGGTCGCCCGCTGAGCACCCCGTGCCGCCGATCGCTTGTCACGTGCCGTGCCGTGGCGCGCAGCCGTCGCGCGCGGCCCAGGCGTTGCGGGCGGACACGCCGGTGTCCGCTTGCCTGCTGGTCAGTGCCGCCTTCGCAGTCGCCTACGGGCTCGCCAACCGGCTGACCAGCGCGCGCAGCGACATCGGCCGCGGGGTGTTCGACTGGGAGCGGGCGATTCCCTTCGTCGACTGGACAATCCTGCCGTACCTGTCGATCTGTGCCTTCTTTGCCGCCTCGTTCTTCGTCGGCAGCGACCGCGACGCGCTTGGGCGCCACGTGACGCGTCTGCTGCTGGCATTGGGGCTGTCGCTGATGTGCTACGCCGCCTTTCCCCTGCGCTTCACCTTCGAGCGGCCACCGACCTCGGGTGCACTCGGGGCGCTGTTCGCGCTGCTGTCGGCGGTCGATCTGCCCTACAACCGGGCGCCTTCACTGCACATCGGCGTCCTCGTCATCCTGTGGGCGCGCTTCGCGCCGCTGTGGGGCGGGCTGCGGCGGGTGGCGCTCGGCGCGTGGTTCGGGCTGATTGCGCTGTCCGTGCTGACGACGTACCAGCACCATGTGATCGATCTGCCGGCCGGCGCCGCGGTCGGTCTGCTGTGCATCGCGCTGACCCGCCGCAGTTGGCTGCACGGGCCGTCGCCGCGAAGGCCCGCGGAACGATCGAGGTTGCGTCGGCACGACGATGCGGTGCCGTTCCGCCAGCCCTACTCGGAGGACTTGAGCCGGCCGCGCACCCAGGTGCCGCGGTCCAGCACGCGCCCGTCGGCCAGCGGCCGGGCGTAGGCCAGCGCGCCGGGGCCGTCGAACTCGCCACGCACGAACTGCCCGGTGTAGACGTCGCCGTTGGGTAGCCGCAGTTCGCCCTCGCCATGCGGCAGCCAGCCGCGCACGTCGCCCTGATAACGCGAGCCGTCGCTGGCGGTGATGCGCGCCTGCCCCTTCGGTTCACCGTCGACGAATTCGCCTTCGAAGACGCTGCCGTCGGGCTGCTCGAGTCGACCCTTGCCGTCGAACAGCCCACGCACGAACGCGCCCCGGTAGCGGCGGCCGTCGCGATGACGCAGCTCGCCCACGCCCTGCGGCTGACCGCGCACGAACTCGCCGTCGTAGACGCCGATCGGGCCGGTGCTGCGGCCGCGGCCGTGGAACAGCCCGGCCTTGAAGTGGCCCTCGTACACGTTGCCGTGGCCGTCGTCGTAGCGGCCGACGCCATCGAACGCGCCGTTGCGGAAGGCGCCCACGTAGCTGGCGCCGTCGGTCATGCGCAGGCGTCCGTGCCCGGTCTGGATGCCGTTGACGAAGTTGCCTTCGTAGACCTCGCCAGTCGCCGTCCTCAGACGGCCCTGACCGTGGAAGAAGCCGGCACGGAACTCGCCTTCGTAGCGCGCGCCGTTGTCCCATTCGACGCGGCCATGGCCCTCGCGCCGGCCGAAGGCGATCGGGCCGTAGTAGCGGCCGCCGTCGGCGGTGAACGCGGCCACCGGCTCGGCGGCGAGCGTGCGCGAGGGCACCGTGGCAGCGGCGATGACGAGGGTCCAGAGGGTCGCCACGGCGATCGGTCGCAATGCGGACATGACGGCTTCGTTCCTCCCGGGTGAGCGAAGGATTCTGTGTCGCAGCGCAGCATCTTTCCGCGCGCCAGCGAAGCCGAAGCCACGGCGGTTCGAGAGAAAGTACCGCCGCGCCGCTCGGCCGCAGGTGTCAGGCGCGTGCAGCGACGCTCACACCCGCGTCCAGTGCATCACCCAGTTCTCCTGCCAGGTCCGGCCGTCGTCACGCGACGTCGCCTGGTACCAGCGGCACGCGCGTGGCGTGATCTGGTCCCACACGCCGCGGTAGATGACCGGCTTGCCGCCGTCGTCGTCTTCGCTGTCCCAGGTGCCCACGCCGTCGACGAAACTGCTCCACGAGGGCGGCGGCGTCAGCACGCCGCTCCTGGCGTTGACCCAGTGGTCGGCCCACAGCCGGCGCTCGACATCGAGCAGGCGCAGGCCCATGCCGCTGAAGCCACGCGCCGGAATGCGCAGTTCCTCCACGCTGCCGACGCCGGCCAGGATGCCGTGCACCGTGGCCTTGCCGTCGAAGCTGTCCCACGCGCCGTTTTTCAGCTGGCGATTGGCGATGCGCCACTCGCCGCTGAGAAATCCAAAGTCGCCGGGCTTGCCGGTCGGCGCCGGCGCGCGCGCGGCGGCGAGCGCCGGCTCGACCCCGGCCGCGCCGGTCGCGGCCAGGCCGGCGGCGATCTGCAGCATTGCGCGACGCTGCGCGTCGGTGGTGTCCTGTGTCATGCGGCCATTCCCTTGCTGTCGTGGCGGTGGCAGCGCGCCCGTCGCGCCGCATCGTCCGTCGGGCGACTGTGGCGCCTGCGCACTGACAGCGCGTGTCAGCCTTTGCGCGGCGAGCGTGCGCGGCCGCCAGCCGCGCGCACGGACACGCCGCCATAGACCGTCTGCAAGGCCTTGACCGCACGGCGCAGCGCACTGCGCAGGGCGGGCGGATGCAACGCCTGCACGTCCGGCGCCAGGCGCAGCAAGTCACCGACCGCGGCGTCGACCGACTCGATCGGAATCTCCAGCGCGTGCCAGCCTTCGCGATCGGCGGGGCCGGCGGCGGCCACCGCCTGCGCCATCGCATGGCTCAGCCGCGACAGCGCCTTCAGGCCCGCCGGCCGTGCGCGCACGCGGGCGCGCTGCGACTGCATGCGCGCCTCGTAGTCGGCGGCGAAGCGCTGCCAGTAGCGCTGCAGCTCGAAGCGCGGCGGCGCGACGGCCGGCTCGTCGTCGATGGCCAGCGTCTCGATCGAGGCCACGCGGTAGGTGCGCGGCTGTCCGTCGACCGCGGCGACCAGATACCACAGGCCGGCCTTCAGCACGAGGCCGAGCGGCGCGACGCGGCGCTCGACCACGCCTTTCCAGCTGTCGTAGCGCATGCGCACCATGCGCGCCGACCACACCGCGCTGGCCAGTTCGGGCAGGCAGCGGTGTTCGTCGGGGCCCTGGAACCAGCCGACCGGGTCGAGATGGAAACGCGAGCCGACGCGCTGGGCGTCGCGCTGCGCCGCGTCGGGCAGTGCGGCCAGCAGTTTCAGGCGCATGTTGTCGAGCGCGGGCTTGAGGCCCAGCTGCGCCGCCGCGAACGGCACGCCGGCGAGGAACAGGCTCTCGGCCTCGGGCCGGTCCAGCCCGGTCAGCCGCGTGCGGTAGCCGTCGCGCAGCTGGAAGCCGCCCTGGCGGCCCTTTTCGGCATACACCGGCACGCCGGCGGCGCTGAGGGCATCGATGTCGCGATAGATCGTGCGCACCGATACTTCCAGCGCGCCGGCCAGCGCGGCGGCGGAGACGCGTCCCTGCGACTGCAGGCGCAGCAGGATCGACAGCAGGCGGCTGGCGTGCATGGGGCCAGCGTGCCACAGAAAGCGGACACGCCATGTCAGCCATGCCGCGTGAGGCGCTTCGCAGCGCGGGGCCCGGGGTGCCGACACGCCGCCCCGGCTTGATGCCAGTCAAGCGCACCGGCGGATCGCGCGCCTAGAGTGGCTCATCCGACTGAAAGGAGCACACATGTACAAGAACCTGCTGGTTCCGGTGGACGGCACCGACCTCGCCGACCGGGCGATGGACCAGAGCATCGATCTGGCACGCCAGCTCGGCGCGGCCATCGTCGGCTTCGTCGCCGAGCCCGACATGCCGCTGCCCAATGTGGGCACGCAGCCGAGCGCCTATGCGCGCCAGCGCGAGCAGCACGAGGTGCGCACCGACACCCATGCGCACGAGGTGCTGGCCCGCTTCGGCGAGAAGGCGCGCGCGGCGGGTGTCAGCTTCAGCGGCCGCCATGTGCGCACCGACCGTGTCGACAGCGCGATCGTCGAGCTGGCCAACGAGCTGAACTGCGACATGATCGTGATGACCACGCACGGGCGCGGCGCGTTCGGCGAGCTGCTGTTCGGCTCACACACGAAGAACGTGCTCGGCAAGAGCAAGGTGCCGCTGCTGGTGCTGCACTAGCGGTCGCCGGCGCCGTCACGACGGCGCCTGCCGGCGCGTCGGCAGGGTCAAACCCGCCGCGCGCGACCGGCTTGTGGACAATGGCGCGCTTCGATGACCGCCAGCGCGTCCATTCGCCAGACCCTGCGCGACAACCCTATCTTCCGCGGGCTGTGCGGCGGTGGGGTGGTGTACTTCATCGGCAACGCGATGCAGGTGATGGCCACCGCGTGGCTGATGATCGAGCTCACCGGCTCGGCCGTGCTGACCGCGCTGGTGCAGACGGCCGTCTTCCTGCCGATGTTCCTGCTGTCGCTGCCGGCCGGTGTGCTGGCCGACGTGACCGACCGCGCGCGGCTGCTGAAGATCGCGCTGCTGACGCAGACCGTCGCCGTCGCACTGCTCACCGCGCTGCTGCTGGCCGACCTGGCCGGCCCGGCGGCGCTGCTGTTCTTCACCTTCGTCTCCGGCTGCTGCACCGCGCTGCTGTCGCCGGCCTGGAACACCACGGTGGCCGACAGCGTGCCGCGCGACGAGCTGCCGCAGGCGATCACCGTGGTGTCGATCGCCTACAACGGCGCGCGTGCGCTCGGCCCCACGTTGGCCGGCGTGGTGTTCGCCTACGTCGGCAGCGACTGGGTGTTTGGCATCGCCGTGGCGACCACACTGGTGATGTGGCAGTCGATCCGGCGCTGGCCGCCGAAGCCGCATCCGCCGTCGCGCCTGCCGGCCGAGCGGCTGTGGGGCGGCACGCTGGCCGCGCTGCGTTTTGCGCGGCATTCGAAGCTGATCCTCGCGCAGCTGCTGCGCACGATGGCCTACGGCGCCGCCGGCTCCGCGCTGTGGGCGCTGCTGCCGGTGATCGGACAGCGCCAGCTCGGCACCGGTGCGGCCGGGTTCGGCGTGCTGATCGGCTGCCTGGGCATCGGCGCGGTCGGCGCCGGCCTCGTGGTCGGCCGTGCGCGCACGCGGCTCGGCCTGGAGCTGCTGGTCAATGTCGGCTGCGTGGTCTTCGCGGCCGCGATGGCGATCGCCGCCTGGTCGCGCTGGCATGCGCTGGTCTACGCGGCGCTGATCGCCGGCGGCGGCGCCTGGATGTCGGTGATGTCGACCTTCAACACCGCCACCCAGACCAGTGCGCCGCCGTGGGTGCGCTCGCGCGCCGCGGCGCTGCACGCGCTGTCGGCGCTCGGCGCGTTCGCCTTCGGCTCGGCCTTCTGGGGCGTGGTGTCGAGCGCGTTCGGCCTGCAGGCCGCGTTGACCATCGCCACCGTGGCGATGCTCGCCGGCCTGCTGCTGGCGAGGCCGTTCCCGCTGCGCATGGGCCAGCAGCCCGACGTGACGCCGGCGCCGCCCTGGGGTGACCTGTTCATCGCCGACGAGCCCGACCCGCAGGCCGGCCCGGTGGCGGTGGAGATCGCCTACCGCATCCGCGTCGAGGACGCGAGCGCCTTTCTCGACGCACTCTCCGCGCTGCGCGCACCGCGGCGGCGCGACGGCGCGACGTTCTGGCGCATCTACCGCGACCTCGGCGATCCGGCGCGGTATTGCGAGCGCTTCATCGTCACCAGCTGGGCCGACTACCTGCACCAGCGCAGCCGCGCCACGCTGGCCGATCAGGAGCTCGAGGCGCGCGTGCGCGCCTTCGTGCGCGAGGGCGAGGCGGCGACGATGCAGCACTACATCGCCGAGCGCTAGCGGCGCCGGGGCGGCGACCCGGATCGGCGCGACCCAGCCCGGAACCACGTCCGCCCGGCGCCGCCGGCCGTCGGTCGCGATTGCGCTAAGCTTCGCATCAAATGAACCAGACGGTACAAAAGAAGGGGAGGGGTCGCCCGCCCGTCAAGCGCAAGCCGGTCGAGGCCAGCCGCACCAACGACCCGGTGCGCACGATGGCCGACATCATCGAGGTGGCCACGCGCGAGTTCGCCGAGAAGGGGCTGGCCGGCGCGCGCATCGACGTGATCGCCGAGGCCATGCGCACCAGCAAGCGCATGATCTATTACTACTTCGGCAGCAAGGAAGGCCTGTACATCGCGGTGCTCGAGGAGGCCTATCGCCGCATGCGCGCGATCGAGGCCGAACTGCATCTCGAGGACCTGCCGCCCGAAGACGCGCTGCGCAAGCTGGTCGGCCACACGGTGGACTATCAGCTCGCGCACCCCGAATTCATCCGCCTGGTGATGACCGAGAACATCCACCGCGGCGAGTACCTCGCGCAGAGCAAGACCATCGGACGGCTCAACGTCCCGGCGATCGAGGGCCTGCGCAAGGTGTACGAGCGCGGCGTCGCGGCCGGCGTGTTCCGCGCCGCCATCGACCCGATCGACCTGCACATGTCGATCAGTGCGTTGAGCGTGTTCAACGTGGCCAACCGGCATACCTTTTCGCTGATCTTCCAGCGCGATCTCGAGTCGCCGGCCGCGCTGATCGCGCGGCGCGACAGCATCATCGAGACGATCGTGCGCTTCGTGCGCCGCTGAGCCGGCCCCACCGGCGTCCAGGATTACGGGTTTTCCCGAATTCGGAAAACTAACCAGTTCGTACATTATGCGCGACTCGTGCCCGGCCGGGCACCTGGAGTCGTGGTGATGGCCTCCCAATCTCCCTTCGTCGATCGTGTCTGCCAGCTGCTGGAGTGGCTGATCGCACTCGCCCTTGCGGTGATGGTGGTGATGGTCTTCGGCAATGTGGTGCTGCGTTATGCATTCAACTCCGGCATCGCGGTCAGCGAAGAGCTGTCGCGCTGGTTGTTCGTCTGGATGACCTTCGTCGGTGCGGTCGTCGCGCTGAAGGAGCATGGCCATCTGGGCACCGACATGCTGGTGGCGCGCCTGTCGCCGCGGGGCAAGCGCATCTGCCTGGTGGTGAGCCAGCTGCTGATGCTCGGCGTGACCGCAATGATCTTCACCGGCAGCCTGGCGCAGGCGCGCATCAACTGGGCCGTCGAGGCGCCGGTCACCGGCGCCTCGATGGCGGTGGTCTACGCGGCCGGGCTCGTGTTCGCGGTGCCCGCCGCCCTGCTGCTGCTGGGCGAGCTGTGGCGCACCTTGAGCGGCCGCCTGCGCGACGACGAGCTGGTGATGGTGCAGGAGTCGGAAGACCTGGCGAATCTGAAGCGCGGCGAGGGCGAACCGAAATGACGGTCCTCATCTTCCTCGGTGCGCTGCTCGGCGCGATGGCGCTGGGCATGCCGATCGCCTATGCGTTGCTGGTGTCGGGCGCCGCACTGATGTGGCACCTGGACCTGTTCGACGCGCAGATCCTGGCGCAGAACCTGATCAACGGCGCCGACAGCTTTCCGCTGCTGGCCGTGCCCTTCTTCATGCTGGCCGGCGAGATCATGAACGTCGGCGGCCTGAGCCGGCGCATCGTCAACCTGGCGCTCGCCCTCGTCGGCCACCTGCGCGGCGGCCTCGGCTTCGTGACCATCCTGGCCGCGGTGATGATGGCGGCGCTGTCGGGCTCGGCGGTCGCCGACACCGCGGCGCTGGCGGCGCTGCTGCTGCCGATGATGGTCAAGGCCGGCCACGACAAGGCGCGCGCGGGCGGCCTGATCGCCTCGGCCGGCATCATCGCGCCGGTGATTCCGCCGTCGATCGGCTTCGTGATCTTCGGCGTCGCCGCCAATCTGTCGATCGGCAAGCTGTTCATGGCCGGCATCGTGCCGGGGCTGCTGCTCGGTCTGGCGATCGCGATCACCTGGTACTTCGTGGCGAAGAAGGAGAACATCACGCCGCCGGCCAAGGCCAGCGCGGCCGAACGCTGGGCGGCGCTACGCTCGTCGACCTGGGCGCTGTTCCTACCGGTGATCGTGCTGGTGGGCCTGAAGATGGGCGTCTTCACGCCCACCGAGGCGGCGGTGGTGGCCGCGGTGTATGCGCTCTTCGTCGCCACCGTGGTCTATCGCGAGATGACGCTGGCGCAGCTGGTGCCGGTGTTCGTCAGCGCGGCCAAGACCACGGCGGTGATCATGTTCCTGGTGGCCGCTGCCATGGTCTCGGCCTGGCTGATCACCGTGGCCAACCTGCCGACGCAGCTGATCGCGCTGCTGCAGCCGTTCATGGACAGCCCGACGCTGCTGCTGATCGTGATCATGCTGCTGGTGATCGCGGTGGGAACCGCGATGGACATGACGCCGACGATCCTGATCCTCACGCCGGTGCTGATGCCGGTGGTCAAGGCCGCCGGCATCGACCCGATCTACTTCGGCGTGCTGTTCATCATCAACAACGCGATCGGGCTGATCACGCCGCCGGTGGGCACCGTGCTCAACGTGGTGGCCGGCGTCGGCCGCATGAAGATGGACGACGTGACCCGCGGCGTGATGCCGTTCATGCTGGCGCAGCTGGCCGTGCTGTTCCTGCTGGTGCTGTTCCCGCAGCTCGTGCTGTGGCCCCTGAAGCTCTTCTACTGACACTGAACCCGCCCCCCCAAGGAGACATCGATGAGACGACTGATGATCAAGACCGTGCTGGCCGCCGTGGTGCTGGCCGCCTTCGGCGCCGCGTCCGCGCAGGACATCAAGGAACGCCAGTTCAAGCTCGGCCTGCAGAACCCCAAGGGCCATCCGCTGGTCACCGGCGCCGAGAAGTTCGCCGAGATCGTGGCCGCCAAGTCGGGCGGCAAGATGAAGGTCAACCTGTTCCCCGGCGGCGTGCTCGGCGGTGACGCACCCACGGTGTCGGCGCTGCAGGGCGGCACGGTCGAGATGACGGCGCTGAACTCCGGCATCCTGGCCAGCCAGGTGAAGGACTTCGAGGTCTACGACTTCCCGTTCATGTTCGCTAATCCGAAGGAAGCCGACGCGGTGGTCGACGGTCCGTTCGGCCAGAAGCTGCACGCCAAGCTGGCCGACAAGGGCATCGTCGGACTGGCCTACTGGGAGCTGGGCTTTCGCAACATCACCAACAGCAAGCGCGCGATCAACAAGGTCGAGGACCTCGAAGGCCTCAAGCTGCGCGTGATCCCGAACGCGATCAACGTCGACTGGGTCAAGTCGGTCGGCGCCAACCCGACGCCGATGGCGTTTCCCGAGGTCTACGCGGCGCTGGAGAGCAAGGCCATCGACGGACAGGAGAACCCGCTCAACGTGATCCTGGCCAACAAGTTCGCCGAGGTGCAGAAGTTCCTCGTGCTGAGCAACCACCAGTACAACCCGCAGTCGCTGATCTTCAGCAAGAAGGTCTGGGACACGCTGTCGGGCGACGAGAAGAAGATCCTGCAGGACGCCGCGGTCGAGTCGGCCAGGTACCAGCGCCAGGTGTCGCGCGACGCCGCCGCGGGCAACCTGGATGCACTGAAGAAGGCCGGCATGACGGTGACCGAGCTGTCGGCCGCCGAGCAGGCCAAGCTGCGCGACAAGTTCAAGCCGGTGATCGACAAGCATGGTGCGGCGATTGCGGCCACCGTGGCCGAGCTGCAGGCCGAGCTGGGCAAGATCCGCAAGTGAGCGCAGTCGCCGAAGCCCGCACGGACAAGCCGGTGGCCAGCCCGACCAGACTGCTGTGCGGGCTGATCGGCGCCGGCATCCAGCGCTCGCTGACGCCGGCGATGCAGGAGCAGGAGGCGCGAGCGCAGGGCCTGGCGCTGCACTACCAGCTGATCGACCTCGACCGCGCCGGCGTCAGCCCCGAAGTGCTGCCGGCGCTGCTGCAGGCCGCGCGGGTGATGGGCTTTGCCGGCCTGAACATCACCTACCCGTGCAAGCAGGCGGTGATCGCGCTGCTCGACGCGTTGTCCGAGGAGGCGCGCGTGATGGGCGCCGTCAACACCGTGGTGCATCGCGACGGTCGGCTGGTCGGCCACAACACCGACGGTTCGGGCTGGCGCTGGGGATTCGAGCGGCTGCTGCCGGGCGCCGATCTGGCGTGTGTGGTGCTGCTCGGCGCCGGCGGCGCCGGCTCCGCGATCGCGCACGCACTGCTGCGCATGGGGGCGCAGTCGCTCGTCATCGTCGACAGCGACGCGCCGCGCGCCGTTGCGCTGGCGGCGAGCCTGAACGCGCAGTACGGCGGCACGCGCGCAGCGGGCAGCGCGAGCGCGCAGGACGCGTTGCGCGGCGCGAGCGGCCTCGTCCATGCCACGCCCACCGGCATGGACAAGCTGCCCGGGCTGCCGATCGACCCGGCGCTGCTGCATGCGGGCCTGTGGGTCAGCGAGATCGTCTACTTCCCGCTCGAGACGGCGTTGCTGAGGGCGGCCCGCGCGCGCGGCTGCCGCGTCGCCGACGGCGGCGGCATGGCCGTCGGGCAGGCGATCGGCGCGTTCGAGCTGTTCACCGGCCTGAAGGCCGATGCGGCGCGCGTCGACGCGCACTTCCGGCGTCTGGTGGGACCCGCCTGACACGACCGAAGGAGACCGCATGCCACACACCGTCGACCGCGAAGCGATTGCCGAGGTCGCCAACCCACTGGGGCTGGACGGCATCGAGTTCGTCGAATACGCCACCAGCCGCCCGCAGGCGCTGGGCCAGGTGCTCGAGATGATGGGTTTCCGCCCCGTCGCGCGGCACCGTTCGCGCGAGGTGCTGCTGTACCGCCAGGGCACGATGAACGTGGTGATCAACGCACACGTCAGCGCCCGGCCGCGCAGCGTGCAGCCGACCGAGGTGCCGCAGATCGCCGCCATCGCGCTGCGCGTGCGCGATGCGGCGGCGGCCTATCAGCGCGCGCTCGAGCGCGGCGCCTGGGCAGTGCCCACGCACGTGGAGGTGATGGAGCTCAACATCCCGGCGATCCACGGTGTCGGCGCCAGCCGCATCTACTTCGTCGACCGCTACCAGGAGTTCTCGATCTACGACGTCGACTTCGTGCCGATCCCCACCGTCGAGCGGCAGCCGGCCGCGCTGGCAGGGCTGCACTGGTTCGGCATCGTGCAGTACATCGGCACCGATCGCATGGACGACTGGTGCGAGTTCTACCGCGAGCTGTTCGGCTTCGACCTGCTGAGCGACGAGCAGCGCTTCGGCATCCTGCCCAAGGGCCGCATCCTGCGCAGCCCGTGCCGCACGTTCTACCTGCAGCTGATCGAGCCCGAGCCGGGCATCGTCGACGTCGAGGGCGAGGAAAGCCTGCACCGCCTGGGTCTCGGCGCACCCGACGTGCCGGCGGCGGTGAAGGCGCTGTCGGCCAGGGGTGTGGAGTTCGTCGAGGCGAGCGACCTGCACTCGGGCCAGCGTGGCGCGCTCACCAAGAGCTGGCTCGGCGGCGTGATGTTCGAGCTGGTGCACGACGAACGGGGCGCCGAGGGGCCGTCATGACCCAGCGCACCGGCAACATCGACGACTTCGGCATGGACACCATCACGCTGGCCGGGCCGCTGGCGGCGAAGCTGGGCGCAATGCGCGACGCCGGCTTCGGCCAGGTGATGCTGAAGGCCAGTGACCTGGTGAGCCACCCCGAGGGCGTGGACGACGCGGTGCGCGTGGTCAAGGCCAGCGGCCTGCGTGTCACCGGCTTCCAGGTGCTGCGCGACTTCGAGGGCCTGTCGGGCCACCTGCACGACTACAAGGTCGACATCGCGAAGTCGATGCTCGAAATGGCGCGCGCGGTCGGCGCGCCGGTGCTGCTGGCCTGCTCGTCGACCAGCCAGCATGCCACCGACGACCTCGACACCATCGCGCGCGACCTGCGCAAGCTGGCGATGCTGGCGGTGCCACTGGGCATCAAGGTGGCGTTCGAGGGCCTGAGCTGGGGCCGCACGATCAACGAGTTCACCACCGCGTGGGAGGTGGTGGCGCGCGCCGACGCGCCCAACCTCGGCATCGGCATCGACTCGTTCCACATCTTCGCGACGAAGACCCCGCTGGACGAGCTCGAGACGCTCGATCCGGCGAAGATTTTCCTCGTGCAGCTGGCCGATTTCATGTGGCAGGAGACGCGCTCGGTCGAGGAGCGCATCGCCACGGCGCGGCACTTCCGCGTCTTTCCCGGCGAGGGCGTGCACAGCGCGCAGGTCGCCGAACTGGTGATGCGGCTCGACGCGCTCGGCTATCGCGGCGACTACAGCTTCGAGGTCTTCAACGACGACTATCAGCAGCTGCCGCTGGCCACGGTGGCCGAGCGCGCGCGCCGCTCGGCGCTGTGGCTCGGCGAGGAAGTGCTGCGCCGCTCGGTGCCGCTGCCCGGCCGCATGCGACTGCGTGCCTGAGCAGCCGCGCCGCGCTCAGCGCGTGGCGGCGCGCTTGATCACCCGCACCGCCTTGGCCTCGTAGCGCGGCAGCGTGCCGTCGGCATGGCAGGTCACGGTCACCGTGAGGCCCAGCCGTGCCCGCAGGCGGGCCGCCACCTCGGTGGCCAGCGCGTCGGAGCCCATCGTCGCGGTCGGCAAGCGCTCGACGGCCACCTCCATCTGGTCGAGCGCGGTGCCGTCGCCGTCGATGTAGATCTGCCACGCCTCCTTGGCCAGGCCGGCGATGCCGGCGATCACGTCTTCCACCTGGGTCGGGAACACGATCACGCCGCGCACCTTGAGCATGTCGTCGGAGCGGCCGATCAGCCGCCCGATCAGGCCGAAGGCCTTGCGCCCGCAAGGGCAGGCGTAGGGATGCTCGGCGCGGCGCACCAGGTCATGCGTGCGCCAGCGCACCAGCGGCGAGGCCTGCTTATCGAGCGTGGTGATCACCACCTCGCCGACCTCGCCGGGGCTCACCGGTTGCAGCGTCTTCGGGTCGAGGATCTCGGTCAGCACGCTGTCGTCGTTGATCAGGTGCATCTGGTCGTGCGCATGCGAGTGCGGGCACGAGACCGCGAGGATCGGCCCGCCGGCCTCGGTGGTGCCGTAGATGTTGTGCGCCATGAAGCCCGGCGGCATCTGCGCCTCGATCTCTTCGCGGAAGGTGGCCGACACCGACTGCCCGCCGAACAGGCCGACGCGCAGCTTCCACTGCTTGGCCGGCTCGAAGCCGGCCTTGCGCGCCGCCGTGAGCAGCGTCATCAGCCACAGCGGCGACATCGTGGTCACCGTGTAGCCGTGGTCGGCCAGCCACTGCACCATCAGGTCGGCGCGTCCGGGGCCGACCGGGAAGTTCACCGCGCCATAGGCGTTGAGCGCCACGTCCATCGACGGACCGCCGATCCACAGGCCATAGCCGTAGCCCTGGTAGACGCGGTCGTCGGGCCGCACGCCCACCGTGCGATAGATGCGTGCGAGCTGGTTCACCAGCGTCAGTTCCCAGTCGCGCCGCGTGAAGCCGAACAGCACTGGCAGCCCGGTGGTGCCCGAGGTGGCGCAGAAACGCGCCACCTGCTCCACCGGCACCGTGAGCAGCGGGAACGGGTAGCGCGCGCGCAGGTCGGCCTTCTCCAGCGTGGGCATCGTCGCCAGCGAGGCGCGGTCGCGCAGGTCGCTGGGCTTCAGGCCGGCCTTGACCAGGTGCGCGACCCATTCGGGCGACTCGGCCAGACGCCGCCCCAGGGCCTGCAGCTTGCGGTCCTGCGCCGCCTGCAGCTCGTCCTGGCTCTGGAAGTCCTCGGCGTGCGGTTCGTGCAGTGCAATCGTCATCGCGGCCTCCTCGTGGTGATGGCTGTCAGTGTCGGGCGGGTCGGGTGGCCGTGCTGTCGATGCCGTGCAGGCACAACTGCGTGGCCTGGTCGGCCAGCGCATCCAGGCTCAGGCGGCCGCTCGGCCGGTACCAGGTATAGGTCCAGTTCAGCATGCCGTAGATCAGCATCGCGTGGGCCGCGGCACCGGGTCGGTCGCCGAAGCGCGACGGGTCGATCTCGTGCAGCAGTCGCTCGAGCAGGCCGACCAGTTTCTGCTCGAGGCGACGCACCTCGGCGCGCGCGGGCGTGCTCAGATGGTCGGCATCCTCCACCAGCACCGTGTGTCGGTCGCGCGCCTCGTAGTAGTAGCGCAGATGCAGCAGCAGGAACGCGCGCAGCCGCTCGCGCGGGTCGGCCGAACCGATCACTACCGGCGTGGCCTGCTCGACCAGCGTGGCGACGTGCCGCACCAGCATCTCGTCGAGCATCGCCTCCTTCGAGGTGAAGTAGTGGTACATGCGCGACTTCGAGGCGTTGCATGCCTGCCCGATGTCGATGATGTTGGTGTTGCGAAAGCCCTGCTTCGCGAAGAGGTGCGCTGCCGCGTCGAGGATCGACGCGCGGATGTCGTCGAAGCTGGTGGACTTCAGGCGTGCCATGGCCTCGGGCGGCTTCAGCCGATGCGTTCGAGCAGTTGCGACGCCACGGCGTACGGATCGCTCTCGCGCCGCTGCAGCGCCGACAGCATCGGCTCGATGGCGGGATCGTGGCCGGTGCGCAGCCGGCGATCGAGCAGCTCACGCAACACCTCGCCCACCCGATGGCGCAGGCGCGCGCCGCAGCGTCGTTGCGCGTCGTCGCCATGCGACGACAGGTGCGAGAAGCAGCGCTCGATCTGCACCGCCAGTTCGGCGACACCGTCGCCCTGCAGCGCCAGCGTCTTCAGCACCGGTGGCTGCCAGCTGCGTTCGGGGTGCAGCCGCTGCGACAGCGCGATCATGTCGAGCAGCTGGCGAACCGTGGCGTCGGCCTGCGGATGGTCGGCCTTGTTGACGACGAACACGTCGCCGATCTCGGTGATGCCGGCCTTGGCGGCCTGCACGTCGTCGCCCCCCATCGGCGTCTGCACCAGCACCACCACCGGCGCATGGCGCACGATGTCGGTCTCGTTCTGGCCGACGCCCACGGTCTCGACCAGCACCACGTCCCACGGCATCGCCTCGAGCACCACCAGCGCGTCGCCGGCCGCGCGCGCCAGGCCGCCCAGATGCGAGCGCGAGGCCATGCTGCGGATGAACACGCCGTCGTCGCTGCCGTGTTCGGCCATGCGAACGCGGTCGCCGAGCACGGCGCCGCCGGAGAACGGGCTCGACGGATCCACCGCCAGCACCGCCACGCGCTTGCCCTGCGCGCGCCAGGCCGCGACGAGCCGGCTCACCAGCGTGCTCTTGCCGGCACCCGGCGGCCCGGTGACACCGATCACCTGTGCGCGGCCGCCGCGGCGGTACAGCGCCTGCAGCAGCGGCACCAGGCCGTCGTCGCCGCGTTCGATGCGCGTGATCAGGCGCGCGGCCAGGCGCTGGTCGCCCGCGGCCAGCGCGGCGACCTGGGCCTCGACGTCGGCGGTGTCCATGGCGCGTGGGTTCAGGCCGCGCGCCGCCGGGCAAGCGAACGCACGGTGTGCACGATGTGTTCGCTCGACGCGCCGGGCAGCACCACCGAGGCCACACCCTTGGCGAGCAACTGCTCGGCGGTGTGCCGGGGCACGTTGCCGCCGCAGATCACCGGCACGTCGCCCATGCCGCGCGCGCGCAGCAGCCCGACCAGCTCCTCGATCTGGCTGTAGTTGGCCGCGTGCGAGCTGATGCCGATGGCATCGACGTCTTCCTGCATCGCCGCCCGCACGATCATCTCGGGCGTCTGGTTGACGCCGAGGTAGACGACCTCGATGCCCGCGTCGCGCAAGATCATCGCGACGACCTCGCCGCCGGTGGTGTGGCCATCCAGGCCGATCATCGTGACGATGACCTTGAGGGTGCTGCTGCTCATCGCGGCTCCTTCAATGCAGCGGAATCTGGCACTGGACCATGTTGAACGGGTCGTAGCTGAGCCCGCGCCCCAGGCGGATGACGCCGAACACCTCGCCGGCGGTGGCATAGGCCTTCACCGCCTCGACGATCGCGGGCATCAGGTTGAAGCGGTCGCCCTTCTTGGCGTCGGCGTGCAGCTGCGACAGCGTGGCGCGCAGCGCCGCCTGGTCGCGCGTGGGCTTCCACGCCTCCATGCGGCGCGCGATGCTCTCGGAGTCGCCGAGATGCACTTCCTGCACCGGGAGCTTGAACTCCTCCTCCTCAGGTGGCACCGCGAGGTGGTTGACGCCGACGATCAGGCGCTCCTTGCGGTCGACGCGCTGGTACTTGAGCGCCGCCTCCTGCGACAGCATGTTCTGGATGTAGCCGGCCTTCAGGGCACCGACCATGCCGCCGAGATGGTCGATCTCGGCCAGGATCCCGCGTGCTTGTTCCTCCACCTGATTGGTCAGCGCCTCCACGTAGTACGAGCCGGCGAGCGGATCCACCACGTCGGCGGCGCCGGACTCGTAGGCCACGATGTGCTGCGTGTTCAGCGACATGCGTGCCGCGAAGGCCGACGGCTCGGCGTGTGCGTTGTCGAGCGTGGCGTTGTCGATCGCGGTGCAGCCGCCCACCGCGGCGGCCAGCGTCTGGATCGCGCAGCGCACCACGTTGTTCAGCGGCTGCTGGTAGGTCATCGTGCGGCCCGAGGTGTGCGTGGCGATCAGCAGCTGCAGCGACTTCTCCTTCTTGGCATGAAACACGTCGCGTGCCATGCGGGCATACATGCGGCGCAGCGCGCGCACCTTGGCGACCTCCTCGAAGAAACGCGTGCCGATCGACAGCAGCTCGTAGGGAATGCCGGCCACGTCGTCGAAGGCGAGGTCGCGCTCGCGGATCAGCCGGCCGTAGATCTCCTTGAGCATCGACAGCTCGAGCGCCAGGGCCTGCGCGTTGTTGCCGCCCGACTCCTGGAAGTGCTGGCTGTTGACGTTGCAGCGCATCTTGAGGCCGCGCCGCGCCACGTATTCGAAGCAGTCGAGGCACAGCTTGAGGTTGAGGTCGAACGGCTGCGGGTCGGTCTGACCGAGGTAGTTCTCGAACGGCGACTCGATCACGCCGCCGTGCACCTGGCGCGGGTCGATGCCGCGCTTGTCGGCCAGCGCCACCACGTAGGCCAGCCGCAGCGACGACGGCGCACACGAGCCGAGCAGTGTGATCGACTGGCCGGTGAGCTCGATGCCGTCCATCAGCTCCTCGAACTCGAGCAGCGAGCAGCCGGGCCAGCCGAGCACGCCGGCCTCCTTGCGGCCCATCGGGTGGTCGGGGTCGATGCACGACGAGAACACGCGGTCGCTGATCACGCAGATGCCACCACGCTGGCCCATCGCGTGGTACTGCTTGAGCACCTGGTTCGCATCGCTCGAGCTGCCGAGGCCGGCCGTCATGCGCTGCGTCCACATGCGGCTGCGATAGCCGCTGGCGTGATAACCGCGCGTGTACGGAAACTGCCCGGGCTCGCCGACGTCGCGGGCGTAGTCGGTCTGCGCCACGTCGCCCGGCCCGTACACCGGCTTGAGCAGATAGCCGTAGTCGGTCTGCGGCGCAAAACCATTGCTGCCGGGCGCGGCGGCGGCGGTGGGCAGCGGGTTGTCGTGGGCGGCGTGCGGGCTTTGCAGGTCCATCGCGGGCTCCTGAGGGGCGGATCTCGCCAGCGATCGATAATTAACCGTCTGGCTGGTCAATTAATTCAGTCTAATGGGCCTCGCCGCATCCGGACCTTGAGGATTACCCGCAGCGAGCGGGACTACCATAGCGACTCAGACGCGCCGCGCGCACGGCGCAGGAGCCCCCGTGAAGAGAGTCCTCGTCCTCAACGGACCCAACCTCAACCTGCTCGGCACGCGCGAGCCCACCGTCTATGGGTCGACCACGCTGGCCGACGTGGAGCAGCTGTGCCGCGACGCGGGGCAGCGGCTCGGCGTCGAGGTCGACTGCCGGCAGTCGAATCACGAAGGCCAGCTGATCGACTGGATCCACGAGGCCGGCGTCGCGCACCGCAACGGGCAGCTCGCCGGCGCGGTGTTCAACGCCGGGGCCTACACGCACACGTCGGTCGCGCTGCACGACGCGATCAAGGGCGCCGAGCTGCCGGTGATCGAGGTGCACATCTCCAACGTGCACGCGCGCGAGCCGTTCCGTCACCACTCCTACCTGTCGCCCGCGGCCGCCGGCATCGTGGTGGGCTTCGGTGTCGACGGTTATGTGCTGGCGATCGAGGGCCTGTTGCGCAAGGGCCGTGTGGCGTAGCAGGGCAGGCCGCGGCGATGCGCTCACCCCTCCCGCGCGATGGTGATCCGCTGACCGGGCGCGTGCTCTACATCGAGGACGCGGCCGTCAACGCCGCACTGATGGGGGCGATGATGGAGGCCTATCCCGACATCGAGCTGCTGCACGCCGCCAACGGCCGCGACGGCGTGCGCATGGTGCGCGAGAGCCAGCCCGACTTCGTGATCCTCGACATGAACCTGCCCGACATCAGCGGCCTCGAGGTGGTGCGCGAGCTGAGCGAGGACATCGCCGCGCGCGGGTTGCGCATCACGATCCTCACCGCCGACACGCTGTCGATGGACATCATCAAGGCGATGAGCCTGGGTGCGTTCGAGTACTGGACCAAACCGGTCAGCATGGCCGTGCTCGAGTCGGGCCTGCGACGCGCGCTCACCGGCCGCCGGCCGCATCCCGATCGGCATCTGCCGCGGCGCTAGGGTTGCGTCGGCGCAACCCTATTCGATCAACCCGGGCAGCCACAGCGAGATGGCCGGGAACGCGCACAGCACCAGCAGGCGCAGCACGTCGACCGCGATGAACGGCATGGTGCCGCGGTAGATGCTCATCAACGGCACGTCGCGCGCGATCGAGTTGATGACGAAGACATTCATGCCCACCGGCGGGCAGATCATGCCGAAGGTGACCGCCATCACGATGATGACGCCGAACCAGACCGGGTCGAAGCCGAGCTGCACGGCGGCCTCAAATCCGAAGTGCAACACCACAGGCTGTAAGGTGGTGCCATGAAGGAACGAATGACGTACAAGCAGTTGAGGCCTGAAGAGCGAGTGGTGATCTCCAGCATGAAGCTCTTGGGCGAGAGCACGCGGGCCAT
>JBGAMU010000093.1:0-24032 GCA_044222685.1 Burkholderiaceae bacterium | reverse complement strand
CCGGCACCCGCCGCCGCTGCGCCGGTGCCCGACAAGGGCGACGTTGCCTGGATGCTGGTCGCCACGCTGCTGGTCGTCATGATGACGGTGCCGGGCCTGGCGCTGTTCTACGGCGGCCTGGTGCGCAGCAAGAACATGCTGTCGGTGCTGATGCAGGTGATGGTGACCTTCGCGCTGATCGTCGTGCTGTGGTGCCTGTACGGCTACAGCCTGGCGTTCACCGAGGGCAGCGCCTTCATCGGCGGCTTCGACCGGCTGTTCCTGCGGGGCCTGTTCGACCCGGCCACCGGCGCCTTCGCGATGGCCGGCACCTTCAGCAAGGGCGTGGTCATCCCGGAGCTGCTGTTCGCCGCGTTCCAGGCCACCTTCGCGGGCATCACCTGCTGCCTGGTCGTCGGCGCCTTCGCCGAACGCATCAAGTTCGCGGCGGTGCTGCTGTTCATGGTGCTGTGGTTCAGCTTCAGCTACCTGCCGATCGCGCACATGGTGTGGTACTGGATGGGCCCCGACGCCTACACCGCCGCCGGCCTGGTCGACGGCTTGAACGCCAGGGCCGGCCTGATCTGGCAGTGGGGCGCGCTCGACTTCGCCGGCGGCACGGTGGTGCACATCAACGCGGCCGTCGCCGGCATCGTCGGCGCCTTCATGATCGGCAAGCGCGTCGGCTACGGCAAGGAAGCCATGGCCCCGCACAGCCTGCCGCTCACGATGGTCGGTGCCGCGATGCTGTGGGTCGGCTGGTTCGGCTTCAACGCCGGCTCGGCGCTCGAAGCAGGCAACTCGGCGGTGCTGGCGTTCATGAACACCTTCACCGCCACCTCGGCCGCCGTGCTGGCCTGGTGCCTGGGTGAGGCGATGATGCGCGGCAAGGCGTCGATGCTCGGTGCTGCTTCCGGTGCCGTGGCGGGTCTGGTGGCCATCACGCCGGCCGCCGGCAACGTCGGCCTGATGGGCGCGATCATCATCGGCTTCATCGCCGGCTTCGCCTGCCTGTGGGGTGTCAACGGCCTGAAGAAGCTGCTCGGCGCGGACGACTCGCTCGACGTGTTCGGCGTGCACGGCGTCGGCGGCATCGTCGGCGCGCTGCTGACCGGCGTGTTCAACACGCAGGACCTCGGCGGCCCGGGCCTGGTGACCGACTGGGTCACCGCCACCGTCGGCTCCAACCCGATCGGCGCGCAGGTCTGGATCCAGCTGAAGGCCGTGCTGCTGACCATCGTCTGGTCGGGCGTGGTGGCCGCCGCGTCGTACAAGATCGTCGACATGGTGATCGGGCTGCGCGTGACCGAAGAGGAAGAGCGCGAAGGTCTGGACATCAGCTCGCACGGCGAGACGGCGTACAGCAAGTAGTTCTCAAGGGGTTCACAGCGAGCTTGGGGCCGCCGATCCGGCGGCCTCTTTTTTTGTCCGTCGCGGGCACGTGGCCTGCCGGTGGCGGCCAGCCGGTGCCGGGTGCGAGCGGACCTGACGCCTAGAATTCGGCCGATCCGCCCCCAGTTAGGCCGCCATGGTCCCGCACCTGATCACCGCGCTCAATGGCCCGATCAACGAGCTCGAGCAGCGCATCCTCGAGTCGATGCCGGCCATCGAACGCTGGTTCCGGCTCGAGTGGATGGAACACACGCCGCCGTTCTACTCCTCGGTGGACATCCGCAATGCCGGCTTCAAGCTGGCGCCTGTGGACACCAATCTGTTCCCCGGCGGCTTCAACAACCTGACGGCCGAGATGCTGCCGTTGGCGGTGCAGGCGGCGATGGCGGCGATCGAGAAGATCTGCCCCGAGGCGAAGAACCTGCTGCTGATCCCGGAGCGGCACACGCGCAACACGTTCTACCTGTCGAACGTGCAGCGGCTGATGCGCATCTTCCACCAGGCCGGGCTCAACGTGCGGCTTGGCACGCTCGACGGCGACGTGAAGGAGCCGACCCAGATCGCGCTGCCCGACGGCGGCGAGCTGACGCTGGAGCCGCTGGTGCGCACGCGCGGCCGGCTCGGCCTGAAGGACTTCGACCCTTGCACGATCCTGCTCAACAACGACCTGTCGGCCGGCATCCCGAAGGTGCTGGAGGGCCTGCACGAGCAGTACCTGCTGCCGCCGCTGCATGCCGGCTGGGCGGTGCGGCGCAAGAGCCGGCACTTCCGCAGCTATGAAGAAGTGGCCAAGAAGTTCGCCAAGCTGCTCGGCATGGACCCGTGGCTGATCAACCCGATGGCCGCGCACTGCGGCAAGGTCGACTTCGACAGCAGCGAGGGCCTGGACTGCGTGCGCGGCAATGCCGAGGCGCTGCTGACCAAGGTGCGCCGCAAGTACAAGGAATACGGCATCAACGAGAAGCCCTTCGTCGTCGTCAAGGCCGACAACGGCACCTACGGCATGGGCATCATGACCGTGCGCGACGTGAAGGATCTCGACGACGTGAGCCGGCGCACCCGCAACAAGATGAGCGTCGTCAAGGACGGCCAGCATGTCGACGAGGTGATCATCCAGGAAGGCGTGCCGACCTACGAGCGCATGAACGACGCCGTGGCCGAGCCGGTGGTCTACATGATCGACCGCTACGTCGTCGGCGGCTTCTACCGGGTGCATGCCGAGCGCGGCATCGACGAGAACCTCAACGCGCCGGGCTCGAGCTTCGTGCCGCTGGCCTTTGCCGAGAGCCACCACCTGCCGCGGCTGGGCGAGAAGCCCGGCGTCAGCGCACCCAACCGGTTCTACATGTACGGCGTGATCGGACGCCTGGCGATGCTGGCCGCCAGCTACGAGCTCGAGGCGACCGACCCGAACGCCGAAACCTACGAGTAGTCAGCCGACACTGGTGGCGGCGCAGGTGGCCGGTCACAGGCGCACAATCAGGGTTTTGCTTCGAAGGCCTGCATTCGAAACAGGCCGCGCTGCGTGAGCAAGGCTTCCCAATCTCCAGGCGTCGTCGCCGCCCTGACCCTCGGTGCCCTGGGCGTCGTCTATGGCGACATCGGCACCAGCCCGCTCTATGCGCTGAAGGAGGTCTTCCACGCCGGCCACGTGCCGCTGAGCCACGAGAACGTGCTCGGCGTGCTGTCGCTGATCTTCTGGACGATCACCGTGGTCGTCTCGTTGAAGTACGTGCTGCTGATCCTGCGCGCCGACAACAACGGCGAGGGCGGCCTGATCGCGATGTTGGCGCTTGCCACCACGGCGGTGAAGGACCGGCCGCCGCTGCGCCGGCTGCTGATGGTGGTGGGCCTGTTCGGCACCGCGATCTTCTATGGTGACGGTGTCATCACGCCGGCGATCTCGGTGCTGTCGGCGGTCGAGGGCCTGGGCGTCGCCGCGCCGGCGCTGACCGGCTGGGTGGTGCCGGTGACCTTGCTGGTGTTGACGGCTTTGTTCGCGGTGCAGCGCTACGGCACCGGCGGCATCGGCAAGACCTTCGGACCGATCACGCTGATCTGGTTCTTCGCACTGATCGCGCTCGGCGTGCCGCACATCGCCGAGCAGCCCGGCGTGCTGGTCGCGCTCAATCCGACGTATGCGCTGGGCTTCTTCTACGCGCAGCCGCTGGTGTCGTTCATCGCGCTCGGTGCGGTGGTGCTGGTGGTCACCGGCGGCGAGGCGCTGTACGCCGACCTCGGCCACTTCGGCAAGCTGCCGATCCGCATCGCCTGGTACGGCCTGGTGATGCCGGCGCTGGTGATCAACTACTTCGGCCAGGGCGCGATGCTGCTCGACAACCCGACCGCGATCGCCAACCCGTTTTACCTGATGGCGCCGGCCTGGGCGCAGCTGCCGCTGGTGGGTCTGGCCACGGCGGCGACGGTGATCGCGTCGCAGGCGCTGATCACCGCGGCGTTCTCGGTCACCAAGCAGGCGATCCAGCTCGGCCTGCTGCCGCGCATGAACATCCAGCACACGTCGGTGCGCGAGACCGGCCAGATCTACGTGCCGTTCATCAACTGGAGCCTGTACGTGTTCATCGTGCTGGCGGTGCTGCTGTTCCGCACCTCGTCCAACCTGGCCACCGCCTACGGCATCGCGGTGACGCTGGACATGACGATCACCACCGTGATGACCTTCTTCGTCATCCGCTACGGCTGGAAGTACCCGCTGGCGTTGTGCGTCGCGGCGACCGGCTTCTTCTTCGTTGTCGACCTCGCGTTCTTCCTGTCGAACATGCTCAAGCTGATGTCCGGCGGCTGGTTCCCGATCCTGATCGGCAGCGGCATGTTCATGCTGATGCTGACCTGGAAGCAGGGCCGCAAGCTGATGAGCGACCGCCTGCGCGACGACGCGATCGACCTGAAGGGGTTTCTCGACGCGGTGTTCGTCAGCCCGCCCACGCGCGTGGAGGGCACCGCGGTGTTCCTGGTCGCCGAGCCCGGGCTGACACCCAACGCGTTGATGCACAACCTCAAGCACAACAAGGTGCTGCACGCGCACAACCTGTTCGTCAACGTGCGCCACCACGAGGTGCCGTGGATCGGCTTCGACAAGCGGCTCAGCGTCGAGCCGCTCGGCCACGACTGCTGGCAGGTCACGCTGAACTTCGGCTTCAAGAACGACCCCGACGTGCCCGAGGCGCTCAAGTTGCTCGAGAGCCGCGGCATCCCGCTGCCCGAGATGGACACCAGCTACTTCCTGAGCCGCGACATCGTGATGCCGTCGCTCGGCAAGGGCATGTCGCTGTGGCGCGAGAAGCTGTTCGCCAACATGCACCGCAACGCCGCCGCGGCCGCCGACTTCCTGAACCTGCCGAGCAACCGCATCGTCGAGCTCGGTGCCAAGGTCGAGATCTGAGCGTCGCGCGCCGCTGACGGCCGCCGACGCTTCGAGCCGCGCTGCCACCGGACAGTCGGCGCCGCCCGGCTATCCTGCGGCGATGCGTTCCCTGCGGTCCGACTTCTCGTTCAGCGCCGTCGTCGCCGGCTTCGTGGCGGTGCTGGTCGGCTACAGCAGTTCGGTGGCGCTGATCTTCCAGGCTGCGCAGGCGGTCGGTGCGTCGCCGGCGCACACCGTGTCGTGGTTGTGGGCGCTCGGTCTGGGCATGGGCCTGACCAGCTTCGCGCTGTCGTGGTGGTACCGGCAACCGGTGCTCACGGCCTGGTCGACGCCCGGCGCAGCACTGATCGCCGCCACCAGCGGGGTCACGCTGGCGCAGGCCACCGGGGCCTTCGTCGTCTGCGCGGTGTTGTTGTTGCTCGCCGGCGCGACGCGCATCTTCGAACGGCTGATGAACCGCATCCCGCTGTCACTGGCCGCGGCGCTGCTGGCTGGCGTGCTGGCGCGCTTTGCGCTCGACGCGGCGCTGGCGGCCCGCAGCGCGCCGCTGCTGGTCGGCGTGATGGCCGCCGCCTATCTGCTCGGCCGGCGCTGGTGGCCGCGCTACGCGGTGCCCGGCGTGCTGGCCGCCGGCATGGCGTGTGCACTCGCGCAGCGCGCTGCCGCAGGCGGGGGCACGTCGTCGACATCCGGTGTGGAGTGGGCGTGGGCGACACCGATCTGGACTCCACCGCAGTTCGAGTGGCCGGTGCTGCTGGGCCTCGCGCTGCCGCTGTTCGTCGTCACGATGGCGTCGCAGAACCTGCCGGGCGTGGCGGCGCAACGCGCCAGCGGATACGACACGCCGGTGTCGCCGCCGGGGGCCGTCACCGGCGCGGCCTCGCTGCTGCTGGCGCCGTTCGGCGGCTATGCGCTCAACCTGGCTGCCATCACCGCTGCCATCTGCATGGGCCGGGAGGCCCACGCAGACCCGGCGCGGCGCTACGTCGCCGCGATGATGGCCGGCGCGTTCTACGTCGTGCTCGGGCTCGGCGCCGGTGCCGTGGTGTCGCTGCTGGCAGCCTTTCCGCGCGAGCTGGTGCTGGCCGTCGCCGGCCTCGCGCTGCTGTCGACCATCGGCGCCGCGCTGGCGCAGGCGATGCACGACGCATCGCAGCGCGAGGCTGCGCTGCTGACCTTCATCGTCACGCTGTCGGGCCTGCAGTTCGCCGGCATCGGCTCGGCCTTCTGGGGCGTGCTCGCCGGCGTGATCGCGATGGCTGTGCAACACTGGCGGGCCCGCCGCTAGCCCCGCCCTCGTCGCATCCCATGAAGCTGCTGTTCGTCGCCGATCCGCTGGAGTCGTTCAAGACCTACAAGGACACCACCTTCACGATGATGCGCGAGGCGGCGCGCCGCGGCCACGAGCTGTGGGCCTGCCAGGCCGGCGACCTGGTCTGGCGCCGCGGCGCGCGCGTGGTGGCGCGTGACGCGCGCGCGGTGGCGCTCACCGGCCGCGAAGACGATCCCTGGTTCGACGAGCTGACGCGGGCCGAGCTGGCACTGGCCGACGTGCATGCCGTGCTGATGCGGCAGGACCCGCCGTTCGACAGCGAGTACTTCTATGCCACGCACCTGCTGCAGCAGGCCGAACGCGAGGGCGCGCGGGTCTTCAACAAGCCGGCGTCGCTGCGCGACCATCCGGAGAAGCTGGCGATCCTGGAGTTCCCGCAGTACATCGCGCCGACGCTGGTGGCGCGCCGGCCCGAGGCGGTGCGTGCGTTCCACGCCGAGCACGGCGACATCATCCTGAAGCCGCTCGACGGCATGGGCGGCATGGGTATCTTCCGCGTCGCTGCCGACGGGCTGAATCTCGGCTCGATCATCGAGACGCTCAATCGCCACGGCACCACCACAGTGATGGCGCAGAAGTACCTGAGCGAGATCGCGCAGGGCGACAAGCGCGTGCTGGTGATCGGCGGCGAGCCGGTGCCGCATTGCCTGGCGCGCATTCCGCAGGGCAGCGAGATACGCGGCAACCTGGCGGTCGGCGGCAAGGGCGTGGCGCGGCCGCTGTCGGCGCGCGACCACGAGATCGCCGCGGCGATCGGCGCCACGCTCGCCACGCGCGGGCTGCTGCTGGTGGGGCTGGACATCATCGGCGAGTGCCTCACCGAGATCAACGTCACCAGCCCGACCTGCTTTCGCGAGATCACCGACCAGACCGGCTTCGACGTGCCGCGCATGTTCGTCGACGCGCTCGAGCGCGCGCTCGCCGCGACGCCGGCGCGCGACTGACGCCACCGTAGTGGCGCTTCTTCATCTCACCGGCGCGCACCTGGCCTATGGCCATGTGCCGCTGCTCAGCGACGCCGCGTTCTCGCTCGACGAGGGCGAGCGCATCGCGCTGATCGGGCGCAACGGCAGCGGCAAGTCGTCGCTGCTGCGCTTGCTGGCCGGTACCGAGGCGCCGGACGCCGGGCTGCTCAACGTGCAGCAGGGGCTGCGCCGCGCCGTCGTGGCGCAGGAGCCGCACTTCGACGACGCGCTCACTGTGTTCGATGCCGTCGCCCAGGGCGTGCAGGAGGCACGCGCGCTGCGCGAACGCGTCGAGCAGCACGTCAGCGGCGACGACATCGACACGGTGCACGCCCGCCTGGACGCGTTGGACGGCTGGACGTGGGAGCAGCGCGTCGAGGAGGCGATCGAGCGGCTGCGCCTGCCGCGCGACGCGGCGGTGGCCACCTTGTCGGGCGGCACCGCCAAGCGGGTGGCGCTGGCACGCGCGCTGGTCGAGCGGCCCGACGTGCTGCTGCTCGACGAGCCGACCAACCACTTGGACATCGACGCGATCGAGTGGCTGCAGTCGCTGCTGGCGGCGTGGCGCGGTGCGCTGGTCGTGGTGTCGCACGACCGCGCGTTCATCGACGCGGTGGCCACCCGCATCGTCGAGCTCGACCGCGGCACGCTGCGGTCGTACCCCGGGCGCTTTGCCGCCTACGAGGCGACCAAGCAGCGCGAGCTGGAGGCCGAGGCACTGGCGACGGCCCGCGCCGACAAGCTGCTCGCGGCCGAGGAGGTCTGGGTGCGCCAGGGCGTCGAGGCACGGCGCACCCGCAGTGTCGGCCGCGTCGCCCGGCTGGAGGCACTGCGGGCCCAGCGTGCCGCGCGGCGCGACAGCCTGGCCCACGTGCGGCTCGAGCTTAGTGCGGGCCGTGTGTCGGGCCGCCTGGTCGCCGAACTCGACGACGTGTCGGTCAGCCTCGGCGGCCGTTTGCTGATCGACCGTTTCAGCGGCACCTTCCTGCGCGGCGACAAGGTCGGCCTGATCGGGCCCAACGGCGTCGGCAAGACGACGATGCTCAAGCTGTTGCTCGGCGAGCTGGCGCCGGATCGCGGACGCGTGCGCCGTGGCACGAACCTGAGCGTGGCCTATTTCGACCAGATGCGCAGCGCGCTGAAGCTCGACGCCACGCTGGCCGACACCATCAGCCCGGGCAGCGAATGGGTCGAGATCGGCCGCTCGCGGCGCCACGTGATGAGCTACCTCGGCGACTTCCTGTTCGCGCCGGCGCGCGCGCAGGCGCTGGTGAGCACCCTGTCGGGCGGCGAGCGCAACCGGCTGCTGCTGGCGCGCCTGTTCGCGCTGCCAGCCAACGTGCTGGTGCTCGACGAGCCGACCAACGACCTCGACATCGAGACGCTCGAACTGCTCGAGGAGCTGCTGCAGGCTTACGACGGTACCGTGTTCCTGGTCAGCCACGACCGACGCTTCCTCGATGCGGTGGTGACCAGCACACTGGCCTGGGAGGGTGACGCGGGCACGCCAGGGCTGTGGCGCGAATACCCCGGCGGCTACGCCGACTGGCGGGTGCAGCGCGATCGCTCGCGCGCCGCCTCGGCGTCGACGTCGATGGTTGCGCCCGGACCGGCCGCGACGGCGCCGTCGGCCTCCGCGGCCAGGAACGCCGTGGCACCGGCGAAGCCGCGCGCCAAGCTGAGCTTCAAGGAGCAGCGCGAACTCGACGGCCTGCCGGGGCAGATCGCCGCGCTCGAGGCCGAGCAGAAGGCCATCGGCGAGCGGCTGGCCAGCACCGAGCTCTACACCGACGAGCCGCAGCGCGTGGGCGAGCTGCAGGCGCGCTACGAGCAGATCGACGATGCACTGACCGAGGCGCTCACGCGCTGGGAGGCGCTCGACGCGCGCGCCAAACCATGACGCACGCCATTCCGCCGCGCGCGCTGGTGCTGCTGGTGATCCTGACGCTGCTGTGGGGCACCAACTGGCCGTTGTTCCCGCTGGCGGTGCGCGAGGTGTCGGTGTGGACCTTCCGCGCGGTGGCGGTGTTCATCGCCGGCGCCGCGTTGCTGATCGTGGCCCGCCTGCGCGGCCAGTCGCTGGTGATCCCGCGCCGCCACTGGCGCACGGTCGGCACCGCGACCTTCTTCTACCTGGTGATCTGGAACATCGCGAGCACCTACTCGGCGCTGCTGATCCCGTCGGGCCAGTCGGCGGTGCTCGGCTTCACGATGCCGCTGTGGTCGGCGCTGATCTCGTGGGCCGTGCTCGGCCAGCGTCTGAGCGGCCGGCTGGTGCTCGCCGTGCTGCTCGGCGGCGCCAGCGTCGCGCTGCTGATGTCGCGCAGCTTCGGCGCCTGTGCGCAGGCGCCGCTCGGTCTCGTGCTCGGCCTCGGCGCCGGGCTCGGCTGGGCGATCGGCACGCTGATCCTGCAGCGTGGCCGCGTGGTTGACGTGCCGGCCACGGTGCTCACCGGCTGGCAGCTGCTGATCACCGCGGTGCCCACCACGCTGGGCGCGCTCGTGCTCGGTGACCACCAGTGGTTCATGCCGTCGTGGCCGTCGATCGCGGTGATCGGCTACATCGCATTGGTGCCGATGTGCATCGGCAACCTGTGCTGGTTTTCCATCGTCGGCATCCTGCCGGCCAACGTGGCGGGGCTGTCGTCGATCATGGTGCCGGTGGTGGCGATGATCTCAGGCGCTCTGTTGCACGGCGAGCCGCTGGGGCCGGTGCAGTGGCTCGCAATGGTGTGCTGCGTCGGCGCGCTGTCGCTGGTGATGTTGAAGCCGGCAAGCCCGGCCACAACGGCCGACGCCGCCAAGGCAAGCTGAGCCGGCGCGCGCCGGCCGTTCACCAGCGGCTGCGCAGCCAGCCCTCGGTGGTCGAGGCCGCCGGATGCGTGCGGCTGACGATCAAGCCGCCCTGCAGGTACAGCGCATTGAGCAGCCGCATCGCGCGGCCGCGGTCCAGGCCCGGCCATTCCGACATCTCGCGCAGATTGCGCGTGCGCCGGCGCAGCCGCTCGATCGACACCGTCAGGATGCCCGGCATGTCCAGCCCGCGCAGGTTGACCCCGGGTGCCACGCGATAGGCCGCGACACCCGCGATCTCGGGCAGCAGCGATTCGCGCGCGCCGCGCAGCGCCATCTCCCACATCAGCGGCGACAGCGGCGAGTAGTGTTCGAGCTCGCCCACGAGGGCCCGCTCGCGATGGCCCGGCGTGCGCAGCAGCGCCGGCTCGACCTGCAGCACCTGCAGCTCGTTGAGCCGGCTGGCCAGGAACTGCGGCATCGGCACCGCGCAGTGCACCAGCCGTTCGGCCGGAAACAGCGTCAGCGGCACCACGCGGTCGGCCCACTGCAGATTCACCGTCAGCGGTCGCGCATGGCGCAGGCAGGCGGCCAGCACATCGAGCACCTCGCTCTGCTGGCCGTGGCGCTCGAAGCGCTCCAGGTCCTGCAGCAGCGACGGGCTCAGCGACGACAGCCGCGTCGAACCCGACTCCACACTGCCCACGCGCACCAGATCGTCGAGGTAGCGCTGGAAGGCGCTCACTCGCATCAGGTCGGGTTCGCCGAAGGGCAGGGTGGAAGGGAACATCGGGCCGCTTTGAATCCGAATGTTACTAGCGTATCGCGGCCGCGCCAGCGCGAGCGCTCGAATTGAGCGGTTGCCGCAGCGCTTCTCGCGCGCGCTCGAAGGCGCGCCAGAAGCGCGCGTCCTGCGCACTGGCGAAGTTCACCCGCATCAGCGTGCCGGGCAGCGGTCGTGCAAAGAACAGGTGACCGGGGGCGATCAGCCAGCCCTCGGCGGCCAGTCGTTCGGCCAGCGCCTCGGTATCGACGCCGGTCTCGACCCAACCGAACAGACCCTGCGGCTCGGCGACGAAACGGCAGCCCGCGTCCTGCGCGAGGCGAATCACGCGGGTGCGCGACGCGGCCAGGCGGCCGGCCACGCGTTCGGCATGGCGGCGCAGCAGGCCCTGGTCGAGACACCAGGCCACGGCACGTTCCAGGATCGCCGGCGTGGTGAGCGAACTCAGCAGCTTGGTGTCGATGAAGCGGTCGACCAGCGCCCTTGGCGCCGCCAGCGCGCCGACGCGCCAGTTGGGCGCCAGGATCTTGGAGAAGCCCGTCACGTAGACGGTGCGCTGCAGGCCGTCGAGCGCGGCCAGCCGCGGCGCATGCGCCGGTGCCAGCCAGGCATAGGTGTCGTCCTCGACGAGGATCAGGTCGGCTGCCTCGGCCAGTTGCAGCACCTGGTGCGCGGCGGCCAGCGACAGCGAGGCACCGGTCGGGTTGTGCAGCACCGACACCGTGACGTACAGGCGCGGCCGGTGCTCGGCGACCAGCGCCCGCATCACGGCCATGTCGGGCCCGAGCGGGCCGCGTGGCACCGGCAGCAGCCGCATGCCCAGGCGCGTCAGCCGTGCATGCTCGACCACCCAGCCGGGTTCGTCGACCAGCACCGCGTCGCCCGGCGTCAGCAGTGTGCGCGCGACGATGTCGAGCGCATGCGTCGCACCGACCGAGGTGACCAGCTGCTCCGCCGTGCACGCGATGCCGAGCTCGTTCGTCAGCCGCCGCGCCAGCGCCGAGCGCAGCGACGCGTCGCCGGCCGGCTCGCCGTAGCGCAGCGCGTCGTTCACGTCGCTCATCGCGCGGCGCAGCGCGCGCTGCAGCAGCGGCGCGTCGAGCCAGGTCTCGGGCAGCGTGCCCTGGCCCGGCCCGGGCAGCGAGCTGCGGTTGCGAAACATGCCGCGGATCAGTGCGGCTGCGTCCTGCGGCGCGGGCAGTGCGAGCGTGGGCTCGCTGCGCGGCGCGCTGAGCAGCGGCGCCGCGCTCGCCCCGCGTACGAAGAAGCCACGCTGGCGGCGCGCCTCGACCAGCCCCTGGGCCTGCAGGCGGTCGTAGGCGGCGACCACCGTGCTCGGGCTGACGCCGTGCGAGCGCGCACACTCGCGCACCGACGGCAGCCGTGCGCCCGGCTGCAGCGCACGCTGGCCAATGCGCTGCGCGTAGTGCCGCGCCAGCTGCTCGCCGAGCGTGGCGCCGGCCGCATCGCCGACGGAAGAGGGGACGCCGATCGCCATGTGTGCGGGTGTTTGCACCGGTACAGATGTTCTGCCTGTACCGACAAGTGTACTGAATCTGTACTGTCGAGCAGTCCTAGACTGAGGCCATGCCCACCTCCCGAGCCCTGTCGGCGGACGCCGCGCTCGCCATCGATCACGAGGCCAGCCGCCGGCTGCGCCGCGGCTTCGTCTATGGGCTGCTCGGTGTGGCGGCCTTCGCGCTGACGATCCCGATGACGCGGCTGGCCAGCGGCCCGGCCGAGGCGCCGCAGCTGTCGGCCGTGTTCGTCGCCATCGGCCGTGCGGCGGTCGCGGGGCTGCTGGCCGTGCTGTACCTGGCGTGGACACGTGCCGCGCGGCCGACCCGCGCGCAATGGCATCAGCTCGCACTCACCGCGATTGGCATCGTGTTCGGCTTTCCGTTGTTCATGGGGCTGGCCGTGCTGCACGTCGATGCGGTGCACGCCTCGGTCGTCACCGGCATCCTGCCGCTGGTGACCGCGGCGATGGCGGCGTGGCTGCTGCGCCAGCCGCAGCGCGCGCCGTTCTGGTTGTGCGCCGGCCTGGGCGCCATGCTGGTAGTGGCCTTCGCCTGGTGGCGTGGCGGCGCTGCGCTGCAACTCGCCGACGCCTTGCTGTTGCTCGCCCTGGTTCTCGGCGCCCACGGCTACGTGTGCGGCGCGCGCCTGTCGGCGACGATGGCGCCCGAGCACGTGGTGTCGTGGGTGCTCGTGCTGGCGCTCCCGGTCACGCTGCCCATTGCGTTGCTCAGCTGGCCGGCGCAGCCGGTGCAGGCCGTCTCATGGCTCGGCTTTGCCTACGTCGCCCTGTTCTCGATGTGGCTGGGCTTCTTCGCCTGGTACCGCGGGCTCGCGCTCGGTGGTACGGTGCGGGTCAGCCAGGTGCAGCTGCTGCAGCCGTTCCTGTCGGTGCTGGCCGCGGTGCCGATCCTCGGCGAGCGGCTCGACGCGGCGACGCTGCTGTTCCTGCTGGCGGTGATGGTGGTGGTGTTCGTGTCGCGCCGGCTCGCGCACACGACGGCAAGACAAGGAAACTCGTGATGACGACATGGACCCAGGCGCGCCGCGCCGCGCGCATGAACCCCTCGATGATCCGCGAGATCCTCAAGCTCACCGAGAAGGCCGGCGTGCTGTCGATGGCCGGCGGGTTGCCGTCGCCCGACAGCTTTCCGGTCGAGCCGATCCGCGCCGCCTGCGACAAGGTGCTGCGCGAGGCGCCGCGCGAGGCGCTGCAGTACGCCGCCAGCGAGGGCTTCGCGCCGCTGCGCGAGTGGGTCGCGCATCACCTCGAGCGCCAGGGCATACACGTCAGCGCCGACCAGGTGCTGATCACCACCGGCTCGCAGCAGGGGCTCGACCTCGCCGGCAAGGTGCTGATCGACGGCGGCGCCCCGGTGGCGGTGGAGTCGCCGACCTACCTTGGCGCCTTGATGGCGTTCAACCCGTTCGAGCCGATCTTCATCAACCTGGCCGGCGACGACGACGGGCCGCTGCCGGCTGCCTTTGAATCGTTGCCCCACGACGCGCCGGGCACGCGTTTCGCGTATCTCCTGCCGAACTTCCAGAACCCCACCGGCCGCGTGATCCCGCGCCAGCGCCGCGCCGACATCGTGCGCGCCGCGCAGGCGGCGCGTGTGCCGCTGCTCGAGGACAACCCATACGGCGACCTGTGGTTCGACGAGCCGCCGCCGCCGTCGCTGGCGTCGCTGTGGCCCGAGGGTTGCCTGTACCTGGGCTCGTTCTCCAAGGTGCTGGCGCCGGGCTTCCGGCTCGGCTACCTGGTGGCGCCACGCGAGCTGTTTCCCAAGCTGCTGCAGGCCAAGCAGGCGAGCGACCTGCACACGCCGGGTTTCAACCAGCGCGTCGTCTACGAGGTGGTGCGCGACGGTTTCCTCGACCAGCACGTGCCGGGCATCCGCGCGCGTTATCGCGCGCAGCGCGACGCGATGGCGCAGGCGCTGCAGCGCCACATGCCGCCCGGCACGCGCTGGAGCGCCCCGCAGGGCGGCATGTTCTTCTGGCTGCGCCTGCCCGACGGGCTCGACGCGCTGGCGCTGCTGCCGCGCGCGGTCGAGGCGGGCATGGCCTATGTGCCCGGCGCGCCGTTCTATGCGCAGTCGCGCGACGCCGGCACGCTGCGCCTGAGCTTCGTGACGTTGACGCCGCAGGACATCGCCGACGGCATCGCCCTGCTCGGCCGCGTGCTGCACGAGGCGCTCGAGTTGCAGGCGCAGGTGGCGCCATGACCGGCGCGGCCGGCTTGTCGCTCGCCGAGTTGCGCGCGGCGGCGCAGCTCGTGCACGCGCGCATGCCGCCGACGCCGCAGTACGACTGGCCGCTGCTGCAGGGGCTGGCCGGCGCGCGCCTGTGGCTCAAGCACGAGAACCACACGCCGGCCGGTGCCTTCAAGGTGCGCGGCGGCATCGTCTATGTCGAGCGGCTGCTCGCCGATGGCGCACGGCCGAAGGGGCTGGTCAGCGCGACGCGCGGCAACCACGGCCAGTCGATCGCCCGCGCGGCGCGTGAGCATGGCGCGCCGGTGACGATCTTCGTGCCGCACGGCAACAGCCGCGAGAAGAACGCCGCGATGCGTGCGTTCGGTGCCGAGCTGGTCGAGCACGGCAACGACTTCCAGGCCGCGCGTGAGCGGGCGCAGGCGTTCGCCGATCAACAGGGCTGGCACATGGTGCCGTCGTTCCACCGCGATCTGGTCGCCGGTGTCGCGAGTTATGCGCTCGAGTTGTTCGATGCGGTCGGCGAGCTCGACACGGTGTACGTGCCGATCGGCCTCGGCTCCGGCGCCTGCGGATTGATCGCCGCGCGCGACGCGCTCGGGCTGGCCACCGAGATCGTCGGCGTCGTCTCCACCGGCGCACCGACCTACGCGCTGTCGCTGGCCGCCGGCCGGCCGGTGCCGCACGACGTGACCACGCAGCTGGCCGACGGCATGGCCTGCCGCGTGCCCGAGCCGCAGGCGCTCGCCATCCTTGGCCGCGGCCTGGCGCGTGTGGTGTCGGTCGACGACGAGTCGATCGCGCAGGCGATGCGCACGTTGTTCGAGGCCACGCACCAGGTCGTCGAGGGCGCCGGCGCGGCGGCGCTGGCGGCCGCCTGCCAGGAGCGCGCGCGGCTGCAGGGCCGCCGGGTGGCCGCCGTATGCAGCGGCGGCAACATCGATCGGGATGTCTATGCGCGCATCCTGGCGCCGGCTTGAACAGGAGCAGCACCATGCAGCGACGCTTTTCCCAGCTCGACGTGTTCACCGACCGGCCGCTGCGCGGCAATCCGCTCGCCGTGGTGCACGACGCCGCCGGCTTGAGCGACGCACAAATGGCGGAGTTCGCGCGCTGGACCAACCTGTCGGAGACCACCTTCCTGCTGCCGCCGACCGATGCGGCCGCCGAGCCGGGCACCCCACGCTCGGCAGCTGCCACGCCTGGTGGTCGGCGGGCGGCCGGCCGGCCGGCGAAGGCCAGGTGGTGCAGCAGTGCGAAGTCGGCCTCGTGCGCATCCGCCGCGACGGCACGCGCCTGGCCTTCGCGGCGCCGCCGCTGCGGCGCAGCGGCGCGGCCGATGCCGCGGTGCGAACGCAATTGGCGCGCTGCCTGCGCCTGCCCGAGTCGTCGTTGCGGGCGGTGCAGTGGGTCGACAACGGCCCGGGCTGGGTCGCGGCGTTGCTGCCCGATGCGGCCGCGGTGCTCGCATTGAAGCCGGACTTCGGTGCGATGGGCGCGCTGAAGGTCGGTGCGGTCGGCCCGTATCCCGAGGGCAGCGAGTGCCGCTACGAAGTCCGCGCCTTCGTGCCCGGGCTGTCGGTGCCGGAAGATCCCGTCACCGGCAGCCTCAACGCGGGCCTCGCGCTCTGGCTGATCGACGCCGGGCTGGCGCCGCCCGCCTACGTGGCCAGCCAGGGCACCGCGCTCGGCCGCGCCGGGCGCGTGCATGTGCAGCGGCACGGTGCCGACACCTGGATCGGCGGCGACGTCTGTCCGATCGTGGCCGGTAGAGTGGCGCTGTGAACGCCTTCATCGACCATCTGGTCATCGCTGCCGACTCGCTGGAACAGGGCGCCGCCTGGTGCGAGGCCACGCTGGGCGTCGCGCCGGGGCCGGGCGGGCAGCATCCGCTGATGGGCACGCACAACCGGCTGCTGGCGCTGGGCGGGGCCGGGTTCGAGCGTTGTTATCTCGAGATCATCGCGATCGATCCGCGGGCCGCCGCGCCCGGGCGGCCGCGCTGGTTCGGCCTGGACGATCCCGCGCTGCGCGCGGCCGTGCGCAGTGAGCCACGCTTCGTGCACGCGGTCGCACGCACTACCAACGTGGAGATGTTGCGCTGGGGACTCGTCAACTGCCGGCTCGACCCCGGCACGCTGCTGGCCGCGCACCGCGACACGCCGGCGGGCCGCCTGAGCTGGCGCATCACCGTGCGCGACGATGGCCGGCTCGAGTGCGGCGGCGCGCTGCCGACGCTGATCGAGTGGCAGGGTCCGCATCCGTGCGATGCGATGCCGGCGTCGCCGGTCGCGTTGACGGCGTTGTCGCTGCGCGGCATTCCGCCGGCAGCGCGCGCCGTGCTGCGCCTGGCCGGCGTGGACACCGAACGCACCGACGGGCCACCGCTGCAGGCGCGCCTGCGTACGCCGCTCGGCGAGGTCACGTTGTCATCCTGGACCGCCGAGCAAGCTGCCACCACCGCCCCGACATGACCAACACCGAAGAGCTGTTCCGCGAAGACCCGCGCCTGACGCAGTGCGAGGCCCGGGTCACGGCGCTCGACGAGCGCGGCATCCGGCTCGATCGCACCGTGTTCTATCCGCATGGCGGTGGCCAGGCCGGCGATGCCGGCGTGCTGCGCCTGGCCGACGGTCGCGAGGTGGCGATCGTCGATACCAGGAAGGGCGCCGAACCGGGCGAGATCGTGCACGTGCCGGCACCGGGCGCCGACCTGTCGGCGCTGGCAGTGGGCACGGCGGTGACCGCGCGGATCGATTGGGCGCGCCGTCATCGCCACATGCGGTTCCACACCGCGACGCACCTGCTGTGCGCGCTGATCCCACACCCGGTGGACGGCTGCTCGATCACCGCCGACTACGCGCGGCTCGACTTCCACATGACAGAGCCGCTCGACAAGGAGACGATCACCCAGGGGCTGAGCCGTCTGGTGGCAGGCTCGCATGCCGTGACACAGCGCTGGATCAGCGAGGCCGAGCTCGACGCCAACCCCGGCCTCGTGCGCAGCATGAGCGTTCAGCCGCCGCGCGGCCTCGGCCGCGTGCGCGTGATGGAGATCGCCGGCGTCGACCTGCAGCCCTGCGGCGGCACTCACGTGGCCAACACCGCCGAGATCGGCACCGTGGTCGTGACGAAGATCGAAAAGAAGAGCGCGAAGACCCGCCGCGTCGTGCTGGCCTTCGTCGAGCCGGCCGAAGGCTGACGCCGACCTTCCGGCGCCGCGCCGCGTAGCGCGCGCGCCCTTCGAGCGCACACCGCGGATCCGGCTCCGCCGGTCCGCCGGTGTGGCCCCCTGGGGGGAAGCGGCCGTCAGGCCGCTACGGGGGGGTCAATCCTTATCCCCTTCGAAGCTGATGTTCAGCGCGATCTCGTCGCCCATCGCCGGGATGCCGTACTTCATGCCGAAGTCGCTGCGCTTGATCTTGCCCACTGCATTGCCGCCGCAGCGGTCCTTCTTGGTGAAGGGGTGCTGGCCGCACTTGAAGCGTTCGAAGGTCAACGACACCGGCTTGCTGACGCCCATCATCGTGAAGGTGCCGTCCACCGAAGCTGGCAGGTCACCGGTGAAGTTGACCTTGGTCGACTTGAAGGTCATGTTGGGGAACTCGGCCACGTTGAAGAAGTCGCCGGCCTTGAGGTGGTCGTCGCGTGCCTGCGGGCGGCTGCCCTTGACGTTGTCGCCGGTGTTGATCGACGCGGTGGCGATCGTCAGGTCGACGGCGCCGGTCTTGGCGGCGCGGTCGATCGAGAACTTGCCGGTCATCTTGTCGAAGCGGCCGTGCATCTGCGACAGGCCGAAGTGCTCGATCCAGAAGTTGGGATACGCGTGCAGCGAATCGATCGTGTAGCTGTCGACGGCGGCATGGGCCACCAGCGGAAGGGCAAGGGCCAGCGCGGCCAGCGGGGTCTTCATCATCGGAAAGGCTCCTGTTGTCATCGAGAGTGAAAAGGTCAACTGACCATGGAAGAGCCGGCGCGCGCAGCGAACCACGCGGCCAGCACGAACGGCAGCGCGCCCGCCACCGCCAGCGCGGTCGACAGCGCCAGGCGCGCACGCCAGGCCGTGCCGCCAGCCAGGCGCCACGACGCCAGCAGCGGCACCGCCCACAGCAACGGCAGCGCATACCCCGGCAGCTGCGCCAGCAGGGCGGTCGCGGCGGCGAACAAGGCCAGTCCGTAGCCGATCGGCAGCAACCCGGCGTATCCGGGCGCGCGCGCCTGGCTGAAGACGAACTGCAGCAGCAGCAACGCCCCAGCGGCCGCGGCCATGCCGACGCCGCCGGTCAGGTACCCGATCGAAGCCGACAGCAGCGCGGCGACACCCACCCCGAGACCGCTCGCGACGCCGACCGCGCCGCCGGCGCCGCCGTCTTCGCGCAGGCGCAGTGTCAAGGCCGTGTGCACGCCGACGAATACGACCAGCCCGGCCGCCGCGGTGACGAGGGCCGTGCCTTCACGCTGGCCGAGCAGGCTGGCGAAGACCCAGAGCGTCGACAAGCCGCCGACCGCGCCGACGAGCCATGGCAGCACGCGCGGCGCACGTTCGCCCAGGCGGTCGAGTGCCAGGCCGACCAGCGGCGACAGCAGCACCAGCAGCGTCACCTTGCGGCCGGCCGTCAGCGGTGAGAACGTGATGCCGGCCGACAGCGACGCGGCGGTCGCATAGCCTGCCACCACCGCCAGCCAGGCCAGGCGCGTGCGCCACAGCACACCGGCCACCAGCAGCGCGACGACCAGCGGCGCCACGCCCGCCTGGACCATCGGGTGATCGAGCCATGCCTGCATCGCGTTCGCTTCGGGTGGTCCTTGAGGATGTCGGGGTCAGGCGGCGCGGCCACGCGTGGCTAAGCCGTCTGGGCGCCGCGCATCATCGCGGGGCAGGTCGCGTCGCTCCTTCGATCGCGCTGTTGAGTCCGTTCAAACGCCTTGATCGAACGCGAGCCCCCGGCAAGGACAAAGAAAAAGGGACGCACGAGGCGTCCCTTTCGGTGCTGACGAGAGCAGCGGATCAGTTGCTGCTGTACTTCTCGGCGCGGTAGTCGTCGTGGCAGGCCTTGCAGGCGGCGCCCAGCGGGCCGAGGGCGGCCTTGATGGTGTCGAGGTTGCCGGTCTTGGCGGCAGCCTCGAACTTCTCGGCTTCGGCCATCATCTTGCCGGCGAGGTCCTTCACCTTGGCCGAGTCCTTCCAGATCTCGGCCTTGGCGCGCGTCGGCAGGCCCTTGTCGGTGCCCTCGCCGAATGCCACCCACGGCAGCTTGGACATCGTCACGACGATCGCCGCGTTGTCGGCCGCCGCCTTGGCGTCGAACGGGGCACGGCCGTTGGCCATCGCGCCGACGCGGCCCAGGTGATTGGCCATCACCGTGAAGGCGCTCTGCCGGTACTTGATGGCGTCTTCGGGCTTCTGGAACTGCGCTGCCGCGGGCAGGCTGACCAGCGTGGCGAGGGTGGCAACCGTGGCCACGATCAGTCTCTTCATGCGATTCCTCCAGCTGTGGGTTTGCGGATGATGACCGCCGTGCAGCCGTGCCGGCAGCCTGGGCGTCGCGCAGTGTACGGGCGGGTAGGTCCGGCTATTCCATCGCAGGGCCTTCTCAGTGCTTCTACCGAGTCGGCGAGCGAGCGTGCGCGTGTCGGCACGCCGCGCTTCCGCTATCGTTGCGGTCCCGCCCCTTCGAGAAGGCCACTGCTGCCATGAGCGATCCGGCCGCCGCGACGACCGACGAGCCCGCACTGCCCGTCACCCGCCCGGTGCGCGTGTGGGACCTGCCGACGCGGCTGTTCCACTGGTTGCTGGCGACCGCGGTGCTGGCGCAGGTGATCACCGGCAAGATCGGCGGGGGTGCGATGGACTGGCACTTCCGCATCGGCTACTGCGTGTTCGCGCTGCTCGGTTTCCGGCTGGTGTGGGGCCTGATCGGCGGGCACTGGTCGCGTTTCTCGAGTTTCGTGCGCGGTCCGGCCACCGTGTGGCGTTATCTGCGCGGCGAGCATCGGCCCGACGATCACTTCCACGTCGGCCACAACCCGCTGGGCACCGGTTCGGTGCTGGCGATGCTGGCGCTGCTGGTCGTGCAGGTCGGCACCGGGCTCGTCGCCGACGACGAGATCGCCAGCGTCGGGCCGCTCAACAAGTACGTGTCGAGCGCGACGGCCAGCAGCGCGACGGCCTGGCACAAGGGCGCCGGCCAGGGCCTGATCATCACGCTGGTCGTGTTGCACGTGGCGGCGATCGCGTGGTACCGCTATCGCAAGCAGCAGCACCTGGTGCGCGCGATGGTCACCGGCGACAAGCATCTCGCCGCCGACGTGCCGGCAAGCGACGACACGCGCCTGGCACGGCTGCGCGCACTGGCGCTGATCGTCATCTGGGCGGGCCTGGTGGCGTCGGTCGTCAAGCTCGGGGGGTGAGCCGCTTGCCGAAAGCAAAGGGCCGGCAGCAGGCCGCCGTGGCGGCGCCCACCATCACGCTGGACACGCCGTCGACCGCGGCGCAGCTCGACGAGACCCGCGTGATCTTCCGCGAGTATGCGCAGGGCCTCGGCATCGACCTGTGCTTCCAGAACTTCGAGGGCGAACTGGCGGCCTTGCCCGGCGACTACGCCGCGCCGCGCGGCGCCTTGCTGCTGGCCCGCGTCGACGGCGCGGTGGCCGGCTGCGGCGCCATGCGGCCGCTGGCCGACGTGGACTACGCCAACGCCTGCGAGATGAAGCGGCTCTACGTGCGGCCGGCCTATCGCACGCTGGGCCTGGGCCGCCTGCTGGCACAGGCGCTGGTCGACGCCGCCGTGAGCGCAGGCTATTCGGCCATGCTGCTCGACACGCTCGACACCATGGAGGCGGCGCGCGGCCTGTACACCTCGCTCGGCTTCGAGGAGATCCCGCCGTACTACTACAACCCGATCCCCGGCGCCCATTACCTGAAGGCGCAGCTGAAATGATGCCGCCATGGCGCGCCCTGCTAGGCTTGACGGGCGCCAGGGCAGGCGCCAAGGACCCACCATGAACCCGTTTCGCCTGTTGCTCAAGTCGGCCGGCAGCCAGCCGACGCTCGGCACCTGGATCCTCTCGGCCAGCCCGATCGTCGCCGAGGCGATGGGGCACGCCGGCTTCGAGTGGGGCGTGATCGACATGGAGCACACGCCGCTCGACATGATGGGCGTCGTGCACCTGCTGCAGGCGGTGGGCAACACACGCATGGTGCCGCTGGTGCGGGTGCCGTGGAACGACGCGGTCACCGTCAAGCGGGTGCTCGACGCCGGCGCCACCACGCTGCTGGTGCCGTTCGTGCAGAACGCCGACGAGGCGCGGCACGCGGTCGCGGCGACGCGTTATCCGCCGGCCGGCATCCGCGGCATCGCCGGCATGAGCCGGGCCTCCAAGTACGGCACCACGCCGAACTACTTCAAGAACGCCGACCAGAACATGGGCGTGGTGGTGCAGCTCGAGACCGAGGCCGCCGTGCGCGCCGTCGACAGCATTGCCGCGGTCGACGGCATCGACGCCATCCTCATCGGCCCGGCCGACCTGGCCGGCAGCATGGGCCACACCGGCCAGCCGCTGCACCCCGACGTGGTGGCGCTCACCACGCAGGCGGTGCAGCGCTGCCGGGCCATCGGCAAGCCGATCGGTACGCTCGGCGCGACGCCCGACCAGGTGGTGCACTACCGCGCGATGGGCTTCAACTTCCTCGCGGTGTCGTCCGATCTCGGCCTGCTGATGCGCGGCGCCGGCTCCTGCCTGCAGTCGCTGCGTACGCAGGAGGGCACGCACCACGTGCACAACCTGACCACCGGCACGCGCACCGAGGCCCTGCCCTGAACGCCGACCGGCTGCCAGCAAGCCGGCCGCACAATGCCCAGACGATGACCACAAACTCCCCCTGGCCGACCCTGCAGGCGGGCGCGTTGCGCCTGGCCCTGCGCCCTGATCTCGGCGGCGCAATCGCCGCCCTCTGGCTCGCCGCCGTGCCGGTGCGGCGCAGCACCGAGGCCGACGCGCTCGCCGCGTCGCGCGACAGCGGCTGCTATCCGCTGGTGCCGTACTCCAACAGGCTCGGCTATCGGCGCTTCAGCTGGAAGGGCCGCAGCTACGAGACGCGGGCCAACTTCGACGGCGAGCCGCACTCGCTGCACGGCGTCGGCTGGCAACGGGCCTGGCAGGTCACGACCAGCGCCGCCGACCGCGCCGTGCTCGAGCTCACGCATACGAGTGATGCCGACTGGCCGTTCGCCTTCCTTGCCGAGCAGGTGTTCGAGCTGACACCCGACGGCCTGCGCGTCACGCTGACGGCCACCAACATCGACGCCCGCACGGCCCCGCTGGGGCTGGGCTGGCATCCGTATTTCCCGCGTCGCCAGCGCAGCCGGCTGCACCTGGAGGTGAGCGACCGCTGGGAGGCCGACGCGCAGAAGCTGCCGGTGCGCCGCGTCACGCAGAGCGGCCTGGACGCCGACGTCGGCGCGCTCGACTTCGACAACTGCTTCGACGGCTGGCATGGCCCGGCGCGGCTGCGCGACGAACGGCTGTCGCTGCGGCTGGCCTCGTCGCTCGATCGCGCGGTGGTCTACACGCCGCGGGACAAGCCGTACTTCTGCGTCGAGCCGGTCAGCCACGTCAACAACGCGATCCACATGGCCGAGCCTGCCGCACACGGCCTGCGCGCGCTGGAGCCGACGCAGTCGATGAGCGCGTGGATGCAGCTGCAGATCGCTCGCGCCTGATCATGTCGGCGGCCGCGCTCGCGCCGCTGCCGGGTCCGCCGTCGCTGCTCGGCGAGTCGCCGTTCTGGCATCCGATCGACAACGCGCTGTACTGGTGCGACATCCCGGGCCGCCGGCTCGAATGCTGGCACGCCGCGGACGATCGCCGCGAGGGCTGGCCGCTCGGCACCGAACCGGGCTGCTGCATGCCGCTGCTCGGCGGCGGCCTGGTGCTGGCGTTGCGCGACGGGCTGTGGCGCTTCGACCCCACCACCGGCCAGCGGCGCCGCCTCGCCGAGGCGCCTTACGACACCGCGCAGCAGCGCTTCAACGACGGCAAGGCCGACCCGCTGGGGCGGCTGTGGATCGGCACCATCCACGAGCCGCGCGACCGGCCGGCGGCGCATCTGTACCGCTACGCGGCCGGCCGGCTCGACGCCGTCGCCGGTGGCGTGACCACGGCCAACGGGCTGGCCTTCAGCCCGGACGCGCGCACGCTGTATTGGAGCGACACGCCGGCCCACACCGTCTATGCATTCGACTTCGACGTCGCTGCAGGTCAGGTCGCGCAGCGGCGGGTCTTCGCGCGCTTTGCGCCGCGTGCCCCGGAGCAGCCGCTCGACGGCTATGGCGGCCGGCCCGACGGCGCCGCGGTTGACGCCGAGGGCTGTCTGTGGATCGCGATGTACGAAGGCGCACGGCTGCTGCGGCTCGATCCGCAGGGCGCGATCGTCGACGAGCTGCCGCTGCCGGTGCGTTGCCCGACGATGCCGTGCTTCGGCGGCGCCGACCTGCGCACGCTGTTCGTCACCACCGCCTGCCACAACCGGCCCGCCGCCGAGCGCGCCCGCCAGCCCGATGCCGGCGCGGTGCTGCGTTATCGCGTCGACGTGCCGGGCCTGCCGGTGCACTTCGCGAGGGTTTGACGCCCCCAGGGGGGCGAGCCTGCACCGAGCGAGCGCTTG
>JBGAMU010000009.1:0-61368 GCA_044222685.1 Burkholderiaceae bacterium | reverse complement strand
TTCAACAGCTACACCACCGACATGGTCAAGGGCGTGATCCTGGCCATGCGCGCGGCGAGCAACGACCGCGCCGTCAACTGCGTGGTCTTCACCGGCGCCGGCGACAAGGCCTTCTGCACCGGCGGCAACACCAAGGAGTATGCCGAGTACTACGCCGGCCACCCGCAGGAGTACCGCCAGTACATGCGCCTGTTCAACGACATGGTGAGCGCCATCCTGGCCTGCGACAAGCCGGTGATCTGCCGCGTCAACGGCATTCGCATCGGCGGCGGGCAGGAGATCGGCATGGCCTGCGACTTCTCGGTGTCGAGCGACCTGGCGCGCTACGGCCAGGCCGGCCCCAAGCACGGCAGCGCACCGATCGGCGGCGCGACCGACTTTCTGCCGGTGGCCGTGGGTGCCGAGCGCGCGATGGCGGCGTGCGTGTTGTGCGAGCCGTTCAGCGCGCACAAGGCCTACCAGATGGGCATCCTGACCGACGTGGTGCCCGCGCTCAAGGTCGACGGCAAGTTCGTCGCCAACCCGCTGGTGGAAACGCAGCGCCAGTTCGACGAGTACGGCCGCAACGCCTATGGCGAGCCGAAGACCGGAAGCGCGCTCGAGGAAGGCAAGGCGCTGATGAAGCGCGGCACGGTTGACCTGTCGATGCTCGACGCGCGCGTCGAGGAGCTGTGCGCCAAGATCCTGCTGACCTTCCCCGACTGCACGACCAAGACGCTCGAAGAGCTGCGCAAGCCCAAGCTCGACGCCTGGAACCGCAACAAGGAAAACTCGCGCGCCTGGCTGGCGCTGAACATGATGACCGAGGCGCGCTCGGGCTTCACCGCGTTCAACGAAGGCCCGAAGGACGACCGCGAAGTCGACTTCGTGCTGCTGCGCCAGAAGCTGGCCGCGGGGCAGAGCTGGGTCGGCTCACTGCACGACGAGATCCAACCCGGCAAGGCCAAGGGCTGAGCCGGCGATGGCTCCGCTCAAGGACTGGGTCGAGCTCGACGGCTCGCTGCTGCGGCTGCGCCTGGCGCGGCCCAAGGCCAACATCGTCGATGCCGAGATGATCGCCGCGCTGCACGGCGCGCTGGTGGCCTATGCATCGCAGCCCACGCTGCGCGGCGTGCTGCTCGACCACGAGGGCCCGCATTTCAGCTTCGGCGCAAGCGTCGAGGAGCACCTGCCCGCCAGCTGCGCGCAGATGCTCGCCTCGCTGCACGCGCTGATCGTCGCGATGGTGGAGTTCCCGGTGCCGATCCTCACGGCCGTGCGCGGGCAGTGCCTCGGCGGCGGGCTCGAGGTGGCGCTGGCCGGTGGGCCGATCTTTGCCGCGCCCGACGCCCAGTTCGCGCAGCCGGAGATGAAGCTCGGCGTCTTTGCGCCGGCGGCGTCGGTGCTGCTGCCCTACCGCGTGAATCAACCGGCGGCCGAAGACCTGCTGTTCTCGGGCCGCTCGATCGCGGCGCCGGCGGCGCTGGCGATCGGCCTGGTGCACACGATGGCCGACGATCCCGAGATCGCGGCGCTCGCGTACTTCCAGTCGCACCTGGCCGACAAGAGCGCCGCGTCGCTGGCTTGTGCGATGACCGCGGCGCGCGCACCGATGCGGCGCGACGTGCGCCAGCGCCTGGCCGACGTGGAAGCGCTGTACCTCGACCGCCTGATGAAGACCCGGGATGCCAACGAGGGGCTGGTCGCCTTCATGGCCAAACGCAAACCGCAGTGGGAGCACCGCTGATGAACACCGCCACGATCAACCCCATCAATCCTGTGGCGCCGATCATCGCGCGCTGCGAGGCCTTGTTCGAGGACCTCGACTTCAACGCCGTCAAGCAGTGGAAGGCTGCGGTGCCGGGCCGCAAGGCGATCGGCTACATGCCGGTGTACGTGCCGCGCGAGCTGATCCACGCCGCCGGCATGCTGCCGGTGGGCATCCTCGGCGGCGGTGACGCGCTCGAGGTGATCCAGGGCGACGCCTACTACCAGAGCTACATCTGCCGCATCCCGCGCTCGACCATCGAGCTCGGCCTCACCGGCCGGCTGGATTGCCTGGACGGCATGCTGTTCCCGAGCATCTGCGACGTGATCCGCAACCTGTCGGGCATGTGGCAGATGCTGTTCAAGGACAAGTACGTCCGCTACATCGACGTGCCGCAGAACTACGAAGACGCGATCGGCGGGCGCTTCTACACGCAGGAGATGCAGATCCTGCGCGAAGACCTGGCCAAGCTGCGCGGCGCGCCGATCACCGACGCCGAGCTGAACGCCAGCATCGCGGTCTACAACGACAACCGAGCTGCCATCCGCGCGCTCTACACCTACCGCGCCAGCAAGCCTTGGCAGGCGCCGACCTCCGAGGTCTACCTGCTGCTGCGCGCCGGCATGGTGCTGCCGCCCGAGGACCACACCGCGCTGATCCGCGAGTATCTGGCCGCCACCGAGACAGTGCCGCGCACCAAGCGCGACAACGCCCGCGTGGTGATCAACGGCTCGTTCTGCGAGCAGCCGCCGCTGGCGCTGATCAAGTCGATCGAGATGTCGGGCTGCTACATCGTCGACGACGACTTCATGCTGGTGACGCGCTGGCTGCTCGACGACGTACCGGCCGACCGCAGCCCGCTGGACGAGCTGAGCAAGGCCTTCCTGCACCGCAGCGCCACCTCGGCCGCCAAGTACGACGCCACGCGCGAAGAAAAAGGCATGTTCCTGCTCAAGCAGGTGAAGACACGCGGTGCCGAGGGCGTGGTGTTCGCCGCGCCGTCGTTCTGCGACCCGGCGCTGCTGGAGCGGCCGATGCTGCAGGACGTGATGGCCAAGCACAAGGTGCCTTACACGGCATTCAAGTACGCCGAGAACACGGGGCAGATGGCTCCCATCCGCGAACAAGCGGGCACTTTCGCCGATTCCATCAAATTGTGGAGCGCCGCATGAACACACCGATCCAGATCGTCCCGTCTGCCGGCAGCCGCAAGCCGCCCGCGCCCGTCCAGAAGGACGACGCGATGAACCTGCAGAAGGAGCTCATCAATCAGAACTACATGGAGCTCGCCACCGCACGCGCCAACAACCGCAAGGTGTCGGCCACGTTCGTGCCGGGCAACCTGAACGAGCTGCTGATGTGCTTCGACTTCGCGCGCAGCCTGCCGGAGACCAATGCACTGCAGAACGGCATGCGCAAGAAGAGCGGCAAGATGATCATGGACGCCGAGCGCGACGGCCACAGCGAGGACGTGTGCACCTACGTGAAGGCCGACCTCGGCATGATGATGGGCGGCGAGATCGGCCCCACGGGTGACCCGCTGCCGCGGCCCGACGTGCTGCTGCTCAGCTACACCGGCTGCTTTACCTTCATGAAGTGGTTCGAGCTGATCCGCCACAAGTACGGCTGCGAGACGGTGATGCTGCACGTGCCCTACCAGGGCGAGGGCCATATCGCGCCGAACATGCGCGAGTACGTGGTGCGCCAGCTCAAGGACACGGTGATCCCCACGCTCGAGCGCATCTCGGGCGTCAAGTTCGACATCGACCGCCTGCGCCAGTACATGAAGGAGTCGGTGAAGGCCGAGGAAGACCTGGTGAAGGTGCTGCATTCGGCGAAGAACCGGCCGAGCCCGATCGACGGCTACTTCGGCGCGGTGTACTACATCGGGCCGATCTTCACCGCGTTTCGCGGCACGCCGGAGGCGACCAAGTACTACAGCGTGCTGCGCCAGGAGATCGAGGAGCGCGTGCGGCTCGGCAAGGGCCCGGTCACGCCCGAGGGCGAGATGGGCGAAGAGAAGTACCGCCTGGTCGTCGAGGGCCCGCCCAACTGGACGAGCTTTCGCGACTTCTGGAAGATGTTCTACGAAGAAGGCGCGGTGGTGGTGTCGTCCACCTACGCCAAGGTGGGCGGCCTCTACGACTTCGGCTTCCGCCACGACCCGGACCATCCGCTGGAGTCGCTGGCGGACTACTGCCTGGGCTGCTACACCAACCTGAACCTGCCCTCGCGCGTGGACATGATCTGCAAGTACATCGACGAGTACCAGGCCGACGGGCTGCTGATCAACTCGATCAAGAGCTGCAACAGCTTCTCGGCCGGGCAGCTGCTGATCCTGCGCGAGGTGGAAAAGCGCACCGGCAAGCCGGCCGCTTTCATCGAGACGGATCTGGTGGACCCGCGCTACTTCTCGGCGGCCAACGTGAAGAACCGGCTGGAGAGCTACTTCCAGATGGTCAAGCAGAAGCGCACGTACGGCCACGTGCTGCCCACCGGCCCCGGCGGCGCGCCGATCATCCCGATCGCAGCCCACTGAAGCGGAGGACATACACCATGCGCTGCTTCATCGGCATCGACCTCGGCTCCACCACCACCAAGGCGGTGGTGATCGACGAGAACCAGAACATCCTCGGCCGCGGCATCACCAACTCGCGGTCGAACTACGACACCGCCGCAGCCATCGCCAAGCAGGAGGCGCTGGTGAACAGCCGCTTCTTCCTGTTCCGCCAGGCGCTCGGCAGCACCAACGCGCTGAACGGCGCGCTCGACGGTTTTCTCGGCCAGCTGGAGCGCGACTTTCGCGCCGAGCAATACGCCGAGCAGCTGGTCGACCTGGGCGACACCTGCCGCCGCAGCCTGGCCACCGCGCACTTCGGCGAGGCCACCAAGGCCGTCGGCGAGGCGCTCGACGAGGTGTTCCGCCGCCTGCAGGCCGACGCGCCGGCGCAGTTCGCGCCCGGGGCCAAGCGCAAGAGCGACTTCTTTCGCGACATCGCGGGCAGCCAGTACCTGGCCGCCGGCGAGGCGGTGGCCAAGGAAGCCGGCATCCGCTACGACTTCCTGCTGAATCTGTTCGACCGCTCGATCATCGAGGTGGAGAACCGCGTCTACGGCGACTCGATCAAGCGCCACCTGCTGGCGGCGCTGGAGCGCGCGTTCGTCGCGCTGCCCGAGACGGCGTCGCGCCGCGCGCAGGTGGAGGCGCCCATCAAGGGCATCCTCGACACCGAGATGGAAGAGACCTACACCGTGGGCACCGGCTACGGCCGTGCGCGGCTGCCGTTCAGCAAGGAGCACATCCGCAGCGAGATCCTCTGCCACGGGCTGGGCGCGCACGTGATGTACCCGGGCACCGCGACCGTGCTCGACATCGGCGGCCAGGACACCAAGGCGATCCAGGTCGACCCGAGCGGCATCGTCGAGAGCTTCCAGATGAACGACCGCTGCGCCGCCGGCTGCGGACGCTACCTCGGCTACATCGCCGACGAGATGAACATGGGCCTGCACGAGCTCGGCCCGCTGGCGATGCAGAGCACCAAGACGATCCGCATCAACAGCACCTGCACGGTGTTTGCCGGCGCCGAGCTGCGCGACCGGCTCGCGCTCGGCGACAAGCGCGAGGACATCATGGCCGGGCTGCACCGCGCGATCATCCTGCGCGCGATGAGCATCCTGGCGCGCTCGGGCGGCATCCGCGACCAGTTCACCTTTACCGGCGGCGTGGCCAAGAACGAGGCCGCGGTGAAGTCGCTGAAGGAGCTGATCGCCGAGAACTACGGTGAACTCACGCTCAACATCAACCCGGATTCGATCTACACCGGCGCGCTCGGCGGTGCCACGTTCGCGTGGCGCGCCGTGGTGGAAGAAGGCAAGACCGCGGAGGCACGGCAATGACCACCATCCATACGATCGGCATCGACATCGGCTCGGGTGCGGTGAAGAGCACCCTCTTCCGCCTCGAGGACGACAAGCCGCCGCAGTGGCTGGCCAAGCGCTGCGAGCGCATCCGCCGCCGCGACCCGATGACGCTGGCGCGCGAAGGCTACGACGCGGTGATGGCCGAGGCCGGCCTGGCCGCCAACGACGTGGACTACACGGCGACCACCGGCGAGGGCGAGAACGTCAAGTTCGCCACCGGGCACTTCTACTCGATGACCACGCATGCGCGCGGCGGCGTCTTCCTGCAGCCGGGCATCAGCGCGGTGGTCGACGTGGGCGCGCTGAACGGCCGCGCGATCTACGTCGACGAACGCGGCAAGGTGCTGAGCTACAAGATGACCAGCCAGTGCGCGTCGGGCTCGGGGCAGTTCCTCGAGAACATCGCGCGTTACCTCGGCGTGGCGGTCGAGGAGATCGGCGAACTCTCGAAGAGCTCGACCAACCCCGAGAAGGTGAGCTCGATCTGCGCGGTGCTGGCCGAGACCGACGTGATCAACATGGTGAGCCGCGGCATCGCCACGCCCGACATCCTGAAAGGCATCCACCTGTCGATGGCCTCGCGCATCGTCAAGCTACTCAAGGTCACCGGCATCAAGACCGGCACCGCGCTGGTCACCGGCGGTCTGGCGCTCGACGCCGGTCTGATGGCCGCGATCAGCGAGGAGATGGTGAACGAGAAGGTCACCGTCACCGCCAACAGCCACCCCGACTCGATCTATGCTGGCGCAATCGGCGCAGCGCTGTGGGGCGGCTACCGCCACCGCAAGCTGCAGGAGCTCGAAGAGCGCGCCGCGGCCTGATCACACCGACACCGCATCTCCAGGAGAAGACTTCATCATGGCCCTGCTCATCAACGACAACTGCACCGCGTGCGACGCCTGCAAGCCCGTGTGCCCCAACGAGGCCATCAGCGTCGGCGAGTTGGTGTACGTGATCGACGCGCTGCGCTGCACCGAGTGCGTGGGCGCCGAAGACGAGCCGCAGTGCAAGCTGGTGTGCCCGGCCGACTGCATCGTGCAGAACCCGGATTTCGTGGAGTCGCCGGAGGAACTGGCGGCGAAGTACGAGGGACTGCACTAGGCAGGCGCGTACGACGCATCCCGGCAGGCGGTTAGCCGCCCGGCCTCACGCAGGGCGTACTTCGAGCGCGTGTTATCGCGCCGGCCAGACGGTGCCCTGGTTGCCGCCCGCCACTTGCTGCACGCCCTTGAAGGCGAACTTCTGCAGGCGTTTGCCTTCGTAGGTCTCGGTCGTGTAGATGTTGCCCTTGGAGTCGGTGGCGATGCTGTGCACGCCATAGAACTGCCCGGGCTGGCGGCCACCGTCGCCGAAGTTGGTGATCTCCTGCAGGCTGTCGCGCAGCACGATGCGCACCACCTCGTTGGTGCCGTCGGCCAGGTAGATGTACTTCTGTTGCGCGTCCTTGGAGAACGCAAGGTCCCACGCCGCGCCCGAGCCGAGCGTGTTCTTCGCGAACTGCGCTTCCTTGACGAAGGTGCCGTCGGGGTTGAAGACCTGGATGCGATTGGCCTGGCGGTCGCACACGTAGACGAGGCCGTCGTTGGAGCGCTCCACGCAGTGCACCGGGTTGCGAAACTGCTTGGGCAGCGGCGCGGCGGGGTCGTACTTGCCGAGGTCGGCGTCGTCGGGCTTGTTGCCGTAGGCGCCCCAGTAGCGCTTCATCTTGCCGGTGTCGGCGTCGAGCACGGCCACGCGCTTGTTCTTGTAGCCGTCGGCCACGTAGGCCTCGTTGGTCTTGGGGTCGACCCAGATCTTGGCCACACGGCCGAAGTTGTCGGGGTCGTTGCTGCCCTTCTGGTTGCCGAGCTTGCCCATCTGCAGCAGGAACTTGCCGTCCTTGGTGAACTTGAGGACGTGCGCGTCCTTCTCGCCGTTGCCGCCGATCCACACGTTGCCCTTGTGGTCCACGTGCACGCCGTGGTTGCTCTGCGGCCACTCGTAGCCTTCGCCGGGGCCGCCCCAGGCGCGCACCAGGTTGCCCGCCGGGTCGAACACCAGCACCGGCGGCGCCGCGGCACAGCACTCGCCCACCTTGAGCTCGAGCGCGCGCTCGTTGGCGTGCAGTGTGGCGGCGCCGCGGTGGATGATCCACACGTGGTCCTGGTCGTCGACCCAGATGCCGATCGCCATGCCCAGCACCCAGTGGTTGGGCAGCGGCTTGGGCCACAGCGGATCGACCTCGAACTTCGGCGCTTCCACGGTGCGCTGTTGGGCCTGCGCCTCGCCCTGCAGCCAGAACTGCCCGGCCGCCAGCGTCACGAATGCCACCAATGCGGCCACCAGCACGGTGCGCCGACCCGGGATCGTCCTCATGCGTGTCTCCTCCAAACCGAAGGACATTGTGGGTGTCCGTCGCCCGCCGGTCATCTGCGGGCTTTCACCCTCCCTGCACTTGTCGAACCTGTTGCGCCGCTTCCTGGCCTGTGCCCTGCTCTCGTTGATGGCGTGCTCCGCCGCGGGCCACGACATCCCGACCGATGTGCACGTGCAGGCCTTCGTCAAGCCGCAGGGCCAGCACCTGTATCTGCTGATCCGCGTGCCGCTGGGCGCGATGAACGAGGTGGACCTGCCGCTGCGCGGCCCCGGCTACCTGGACCTCGCGCGCGCCGACGCCGCGCTGCGCGTGGCGGCCGAGCTGTGGTTCGCCGACAACCTGGTGCTGCAGGAACAGGGTCGCGTGCTCGGCAAGCCGGCCATCGTGGCCACCCGCGTGTCGCTCGCGTCGGACCGATCGTTTTCCAGCTGGGACTCTGCGATGGCCCTGCTGCGCTCGCCGCCGGTGCCGGCGACGACCGAGCTCTACTGGAAGCAGCAGCACTTCGATCTGCTGCTCGACTACGCGATCGAATCCGAGCGTTCGCTCTTCGCCATCGCGCCGCGGCTGGCGCGGCTGGGCCTCAAGGTGACGACGAGTCTCGTCTTCCTGCCGCCGGGCGGCGAGGCGCGCGCATTCGAGTTCCACGGCGACCCCGGGCTGGTGGCGCTCGATCCGCGCTGGCACGAAGCGGCGTGGCGCTTCGTGGTGCTTGGCATCGAGCACATCCTCGACGGCACCGACCACCTGCTGTTCCTGGCTGCGCTGGTGATTCCGCTGCGTCGCCTGCGGCCGCTGCTGGTGGTGGCCACCGCCTTCACGCTGGCGCACTCGCTCACGCTGGCCGCCGCGGCCTACGGCCTGGCGCCCGACGCGTTGTGGTTCGCGCCGCTGGTGGAGACGCTGATCGCCGCCTCGATCGTGGCGATGGCGCTGGAGAACATGCTCGGCACGTCGGCGCGCCGACGCTGGCTGGCCGCGTTTGCCTTCGGGCTGGTGCACGGCTTCGGCTTTGCGTTCGCGCTGCGCGAGACGCTGCAGTTCGCCGGCTCGCACCTGGTGACGGCGCTGTTCGCGTTCAACCTGGGCGTGGAGATCGGCCAGGTGGCGGTGCTGCTGGTCGGCGTGCCGCTGCTGGCCGCGCTGCTGCGCGTGGTGCCCGAGCGCGCGGGCGTGATCGTGCTGAGTGCGCTGGTCGCGCACACCGGCTGGCACTGGATGGTCGAGCGCGGTAGTGAGCTGGCGAAGTTTCCGTGGCCGACGCTCGACGCGGCCACCCTCGCCTCGTTGCTGCGCTGGCTGATGGCCGCGCTGGTGGTCGGCCTGGTCGCCTGGGCGCTGGATCGGCCGGTGCGGCGATGGATGGGCGCGACGGCAGCCGAGCCGCCGCCGCGTTGAACGGCCGTCGTCAGCCGATGCGGCGCACGAACGGTAGCCGCTGCGACGGCTCGAAGCCCAGGCCGGTGAAGAACGCGCCGAGCGCGCCCTCGTGGTGCGACACCACCGTCTCGACGCGCTCGACGCGCAGCGCGCCCAGGTTGGCGAACAGCTGCGACATCAGCGCGTGGCCGACGCCGCGGCTCGCGTACTCGGGGTCGACGCCGATGGTGTCGATGATGGCCACCGGGTCGGTGCGGCCGAAGTCGCCGATGTCGGCACGCGCCATCAGGTAGCCGACGATGGTGTCGTCGACGCGCCCGGTCAGCGAGACGCGGATCGACGAATCGTCGAGCGTCTCGGCCAGCCGGCGCGACATGTAGCGGCTGCGGTCGCGGCCGGTGATGCCGCGGTCGATGCGCACGATGTCGGCCAGGTCGGCCGCTGTCATCGAGCGCACGTCGGCGCTGTCGCGCGCCAGGCGTTCGAAGTCGTTGCCCTCGCCGCGGCCGAAGTCGATCTCGTGGCCGGGGCCTCGGCCCTCGGGCAGCGACACGTCGTCGTCACGCGCCGGCGGCTCGGCGCCGCCCGCCACCGCACGGTCGACGATCTGGATCGGCGCCAGCTCGAAACCCATGGCATCGAACCAGCGCAGCATGCGCGTGTTGCGCCAGCTCTCGGCGCTGCGCAGCTCTCGCACGCCGTGGCGCTGGCCCCAGGCGACGATCGCGTCGAGCAGCTGGCGGCCGACACGGCGGCCGCGCATGTCGGCGCGCACGCCCAGCATCTCCAGGCGCAGGCCGGTCTGGCTGCGGCCGAACTCGCCCTCGAGCACACGCGCCAGCATGTAGCCGGCCACGCCGCGCGAATCGGTCACCGCCAGCTGCGCGTGCAGCGTCGGCTCGCGCAGCGCGGCCTGCAGCCGGCGTTCGATGTAGCCGCGGCGCGGCCGGCCCTCGATGGCGGCGTCGATCGCCACCACGGCGGCCAGGTCGTCGGGGCGCAGCGCGCGCAGGGTCAGGGTGTCGGGGGCAGCGGTGGCGGTCGTCATGTTCGTTGTCTCCTCGGGTCCTTCGATATCGGGGTGGCCGCTGCTCAGGCCTCGGCGAAGGCCAGCGCGAGCTGCTGGTCGGCGTCGTCGTCGAGCAGGTCGTCCAGCAGCGGCAGCAGCGCCATCGTCTCCTTCTGGATGTGCGCCACCTGGCGCTCGACCAGCTCGAGCAGGCCCTGCGACAGCGCGCGCCCGCCGGCGGCGTCGAGCGTGCCGTTGCCGGCCGCACGGCACAGCGGCAGCAGCTCGGCGGCGACCTCGCGGATCGCCGCATGCTCCTCGCTCAGCAGCTCGGCCATGCCGCCGTCGCCGGCATCCACCAGGCGCGGGAACAGCGCGCTCTCCTCGAAGTCGAAGTGGCGGCCGATGTCGTGCGCGATCTGCTGGTCGAGCTGGCGCAGCAACGGCGCCAGTGCGTCCGACGTGCTGGCGCCGCGCGCCGTCAGCGCCTGTTCGGCGCGGCCCAGCAGATCGAGATGGGCGCGGTGATCGTCGTCGAGCAGGCGGCTGACCTGGCGGTGGAAGGCCATGGCGGCTCCAATTTTGGTATCGCGATACCAGAATAAGGCGCCACTGCGAGCCGGTCGTTGATGCAGATCAGCATCGCGCGCGGCGGCGAAGGGCCGCGGAGAGTCCGCGCAGAGTCCGCGCGGAAGTGGGCGCCGAGGTCAGCGCCGCAGCGCCGACCACCAGTCGTCGTCGAGCGCCGGCTGCTGCTGCGGCGGGCGCAGCACGCGCACCATGCGCACCGCGTGTTCGCGGCCCTGGTAGTAGCCGCTCAGCATCAGCGTCTGCGCGAAGCCCTGCTGGCCGTAAAAGGCCATCGCGTCGCCGTTGCCGGCGCGCAGCTCCAGGTGCACCGAGGCCATGCCGGCGGCCACCGCCGACTCGAGCAGCCACTGCAGCAGCGCCTGGCCGATGCCCTTGCGCCGCGCCGTCGGCGCCACCGCCATCAGCACCAGATGGGCACGCTCCTCGCCGAACTGCATGACCGCGAAACCGACGATGCCGGCCGACGCGTCGAGCGCCACCAGCGTCTGCGTTTCGCGGTGCGTGATGAGCCGCCGCACGCGCTCGGGGCGGTAGGTCCAGCCCAGACCGGTCTCGATCCAGTCGCGCGACATCTCGGCCAGCGCGATCGCGTCGCTGCGCTGCGCGAGCCGCAGCGTCACGGGGGCTGGCCGATCGCCGTTCCGGTCCATGCGGGCGATTGTGCCAAAGCCGAAGGACGGGGCCCCGGGCGCCACTTCTGCCATCCGATCGACTGGAACACAGACTGGACCGGCTGCTGAAACGGCTGCTGCCGGCGGAGCCGGCAGCAGATGGGTTGAGGAGCGCTATTGCGGATGCGCTACGGCACCAGAGCGCACTGGTAGAAGCCATTTCCGTCGACCGTGCAACGATACGGCAGCGGGTTGGCCGTCGCCGGCACCGCTACACCTCCGACGACAGAGAACTGCTGCACGGTGACACGCTCGATGAGCGCGGCTTCTTGCGGCTGGCGCGTCACGACCGACCAGCGATCACTGCTGCCGTAGACGATCGCACGGCCACTGCCGGTAGGCGTAGGCTGCAGACCATCGACCGTCATGCCGTCGAACTTGATATGGAAGGCGGCCGGCGGGGTGTCTTGGCAGAACGTGGGGCTCTGGTTCTCCGGCTGCGGATCGGCCTGGCACGGCCGCAACGTGCCGTTCAGCGTGTAGCGGTCGTTCGTCGCGTACAGGTTTAGCGGCGTGCTGATCGCAGTCGTGCCGTTGTCCGACCAGTTTGTCCACGCAAGGTCGTTGCTCCATACGAAAGAGTTCTCGTGGCTCGTGATGCAGCTCTTCACGCCGCTGGTCACGGTGCATCGCACCCATCCGTAGCCGTACGCGTTGTGCGGGAACGGGGCACCCAACGCTTCCGGCGTGCCGTTACCCGACACCTGCAAGGTCTTCACAGCGATGAGGAAGTTGTTCGCGTCCCCTGTGAACTTGACCTCAGACGACCAGGTGCAGACCCGCGGCGGCGCCGGCGGCACGGTCGGCGGCAGGTTGCCGTTGGAGGCGCACTGGTTGTCCGGCGCAGTGGTGGTGTACGGCTGGTCGATCGGGAAGTCGCCGCCACCGAAGAAGCTGAATCCGCCGACCTTGCAGTTGATGAGGTCGATCGCGCGCTCGTTGCCCGGGAGTGCGAAGACAGCGATCTTGCCGCCTTCGGGACAATCGACAGCCTCGCCCATCGTCGTACCGGTGACGGCCAGCGGCAGGTCGGCCAGCTTGCGCAGACCCTGTGCCATGGCCGCCACATACTTCGGCGCTTCGGTGTTCACGCCGATCGCGGTCATCACGGCGCCGGCTTCAAGGCCCGGGTCACCAAAGGCGCGATCGGGTGTCAGTGTGATGCCGGCCTTCTGCGCCGTGCTCAGCGTGCTCCACGGGCCGAGGAGATTCTGCGTCACCACCAGTGTCTGCACCGCCGACGTGGTGGTGCTGCCCACGGTGTCGGTGGCCTTGGCGGTGATCGTATAGCTGCCTGCCGCGACACCGGTCCAGCCGTACTGGTACGGCGACGTCAAGTCTTCGCCGAGCTTGGTGGCGCCATTGAAGAACTCGACCTTGGCGATGCCGTCGGTGTCGGAGGCGGTCGCGACCAGCGTGATGTTCTTGGGCGCGTTGCCGGCATCCAGCGTGACAGCGGCCGACGACGTGATGTCCACCGCCGGCGGCACGTTGGCCGCGATCGTCTTGCTCTTCGACGGCGAGGTGAACTTGCCACCCAGGTTGTCGGTGACCGTTGCGGTGATCGCGTAGGTGCCGAACTGCGCGGCGCCCACCGGCACCGCGAGCGTCCACTTGCCGGCCGCGAGCGTGCCGTTGGCCTTGGTGGCGGCGCCGCCGTTGAGAGCGTAGGAGAACTCGACGCCGGCGACGCTGCCGTCGCCATCGGCCGCCGAGGCGGAGAGGTTGAGCGTCGTCGGCGCGTTGGTACCGGCAACCGGGTCGTCGAGCGTCACGGTCGGCAGCACGTTGGCCGGCACGTTGACCGCCACCGAGCCGGTGGTGGTCGTCGCGTTGTCGTTGTCGGTCGCACGCGCGGTGAACGAGTAAGCGCCCTGCAGCGTGGTGGTCCACGCCAGCGTGTATTCGCTGGTGGCGCCCACGCGCGTGGCCTGGCCGAGCGCAGTGGCGCTGCCGTTGAGGAAGAACTCCACCTTGCTGATGGTGCCGTCGGCATCGGTGGCCGTGGCGCGGAGCGTGTAGTTCGTGCCGGGCACGATGGCGGCGCCGGCGGTCGGCGCGGTGATGGCCACCACCGGCAGCGCGTTCATGATCACCTGCACCGAGCCCGATGTGGCGGTGTCACCCTTGTTGTCGGTGGCGCGGGCGACGAAGTTGTAGGTGCCGGCGGCCAGCGGCGTGGTCGTCAGCTGGTACGACGGCGGCGTGCCCACGGCGGTGGCCTGGCCGACCAGCGTGTTCGCGTCGAATACCGGCGCGGCCGGGTTGATCTTGAAGAATTCGACCTTGGCGACCGTGCCGTCGGTGTCGCTCGCGTTGGCGCTGAGCAGCACCGCCGTCGGCGCGTTGGCCTTGAAGTTGTTGGCCGGTGCCGACATAGCCACCGTGGGTGCCTGGTTCAGTGCCGACGAGATCTGCCGCGACGCCGACACCGTGGCGGCGCCAGCGTTGTCGATCGCGCGCACCGTGAGCGTGTGCGGGCCGACGGGCGGGTTGACCCAGTCGAACGTGAACGGCGCGCTGGTGTCCTCGCCGATCTTCACGCCGTCGCTGAGGAACTCCACCTTGGCGACGGTGCCGTCGGCGTCGGCGGCTGTCGCGGTGATGTTCACCGTGTCGGTCGACAGGTAGTTGGTGTTGGCCGCCGGCGCGTCGAGCGTGACGCTCGGCGCCTGGTTGGCCGGCGTGGTGGGCCCGTCCGAGCCGCCGCCGCCACCGCAGGCCGCCAGTGCGGCAGTGGCGATCGCCGCCATGACCCAGCCGATCGGCGGCGTGCGTCGCGGCGAAAGAGCGGCTGCGCTCGGTGAGGTATGCGGGCGAGTGGTCGTGAGATTCATGTGGGCGCCTTGTCGTGAGCCGATCCGCTGAACGTGCCGTTGCGACATCACGTCGCCCACACGTCGAGTGGTTGTTCACGAGAGTGCCACACGGCTGCAAGCGCGCGGGGCCTCGATCCCGCAAGCAAGGGGCCCCGGAATGTGTCACGGTGTGTCCGCGTCGCGGCGTTCGATTGAACCTTGGCAATCGGTTCTGCAACCCAGTGCAGACGCCCCCCTATCTCAGGGTGACCACAGGAGTCCGCCATGCACCGCACGAAGTTCTGGATGCTCTGCGCCTCGGCCGTGGCCTGTGCCAGCTTCCTGACGCTCAGCCAGCCGACCGATCAGGGCCCGCTGGACCGGCACGCCCACCTCGCCGGAGCGCTGGCCGCCATTCGTTAGCCAGCGAGTCGGGCCACGCCGCCGGCCTGCCGGGTCGAGTCGCAGCGGCCGAATCGCGCGGAGGTCCTGGTGACGCTGCGCAAGCGCACAATCGCGCCGGTGGCGATGAAGCGGGTGACGCGTTCGATCGTGCTGACCGGTTTGGTCGTCGCGCTGGCGACCCCAGCTGCGGTCCTTGCGGCCACGGTTCAGGGCGACGGCCCCGATTGCGCGCGGCTCATCGGTGCCGCGCAACGCAGTGCCTGGGTCTGGCATCCAGCCGACACGCAACGGGGGGTGCTCGTGATCGATGATGGACGCGTGCTGCCGATCACGCGTGATGCAACGGCCGGCGCCCGCCTCACGCAGCCCTGGCCCGAGGCCGACTGCTCCTCGCCAGTGCTGCCGCAGCCTGCGTTGCGATGGGCCCCGCCCGACGAAGTGGCCGCAGTCCTCGTCGACGCCGTGGGCTTGGCCGACGACCACGAACGGGCCGCGCGCCGCCCGGGTGGCATGGAAGGCCGTGGCGAGCACTGGCGCCTGGCGATAGCCCGGCTGCGCAGCGTGTGGACCGACGCCGATGCGATGGGTCAGGCCGTGCTCGAACGACTGGACGCGCTGGCGCTGATGGCCGACGCCGACGCCGGCAAGAGGGTCTCCGACGTGGCCTCGCAGGAGCGGCGCTGGCAGGCCCTGTCGGCCCTGCAGGGTCCGAGTACTCATGCCAGCGTGGAAGCGCTCACCGAGCTGCTGTGGACACTGGAAATGCTCGAGCGATACGGCCCTGGGCGCACCTTGCTCGAGTCCGTGTGGGCGGCCCTTGCCGAGGCACTGCCGCCGCGGAACCGGCAGCGCCTGCGGCTGGCCGCACTGCGCCTGCGCCTGCGTGCCTCAAGCCTTGGTGCGGCTGGCGCCACGGACGATGCGTCTGCCCTGCTGCGTGACGCCCGGCAGGCGCTGCCGCAGCGCGACCCCTTGCGCATGGACGCCGAGCTGGTCTCGGCCCGCGTGCTGCTCGCGGCGGGCCGTCGGGCCGAAGCGCTGGGCGTACTGGAGGCGCTGGCGACCCAGCTCGGCGCGGAGCCTTCGCGCCGCGCGGCACTGGTGCAGGACCGGCTCTCCACCGGCTACCTGCGCGCCGGCCGGCTCTCCGAGGGCCTGCTCGCTTCACAGCGCGCATACCGCATCACCTTTGACCTTGTCTCGGCTGCCCACCCCGATGCGCTGCGCGCTGCCAACAACCACGCCGACAACCTGCGCCAGCTAGGCGACGTCGAGGCCGCGCTGCCGTTTGCGCAGCAGGCCTTCGAGGGCTACCGGCGCTTGTACGGCGATGGCCATGCCAACGCGCTGATGAGCGCGCGCAACGTGTCGCTGCAACTCGGTGAACTGCAACGCCCGGCCGAAGCGCTGGCCGTCGTGCAGCCGCAGGTGGAGGTCGCCGCCACGTTGCTGGCGGCCGACCACCCGCAGCTCCTGAACACCCGCATTCATCTCATCGAACTGCTCGACCTGATCGGCCGCCACGCCGAGGCCGCAGCGGTGGGCGAGGCGGTGCTCGGCCCGACCGAGCGGCGCTTCGGCGCCGACGGTGAACTGAGCATCGTCGCCTACGCCTTGCTGGCCGGTGCGCAGGCGGGCGCCGGCAACACGGCGCGCGCTCTGGAACTGCTGGCGGTGGCGGCCGAGCGCATCGAGCGCATCGACGACCAGCGCCGCGCGCTTGCCTTGCTGGATCTGGCGGCGCGCACGGCCGAGCGAACCGGCGACGCGGTGCGGCATGAGGCGCTGCTCGAACGCTTCGTCAGCCTGGCCGAACGCACCGACCGAAACGGCCTGTCCGAAGACATCGCCTCGTGGGTGCACGAGTTCCGCGGTGGCCCGCACCTGCGCTGGACGGTGCTGCGTGCACAACGGGGTGAGGTCGATGCGGCGTTTGACCTCAGCGAGCGCTTCAAGGGCCGTGTGCTACTCGCCACGCTGGGGCAGATTGCCGGTGATGCGAGCCCGACCTTGCCGGCGTCAACGCGCTCTGAGCTCGCCGCCGCGCGGCAGCGTGTGCGTGACGCCGAAGCCGCCTTTGCCGCCGCCACAGAGCCACTGGCCAAGGTGGCTGCCGGCGAGCGCCGCGAGGAGGCGGCGCGTGCTTACGTGGCGCGGCGCGAGCGCGCGCGCCGTGAGCACCCACGCTTTGCGGCGGTGTCGGAGGCGCCGGTCCTCGGCAGCCGCGATGTCGGTGGGGTGCTTGCGGCCGGCACCTGCATGCTCAGCTTCGTCACTGCTGCCGAACATGCCGGCGTGTTCGTGCTGGCGCGCGCGCAGCCGATCCGCTGGCGGGCGCTGCCGGCACCCAAGGTAATCGAGTCTCTGGTGGTGCGGCTGCGTGACGCGTGGGGGTCGGGCGCCGCAGGCACACCGGCCGAAGCCGCTGCCGCCGCCGAGATGGCGGGCCTGCTTGCACCCGCCCTGGGTGACTGCCCGGCGCACACGACCCGGCTCGCGATCTCGCCCGACGGTGCGCTGGCGCTGCTGCCGCTGGAGCCGCTGGTGGTGGCCGGCCGGCGCCTCGCGGACCGCTACGCGATCGGCTACGTGCAGTCGTTCTCCGTGCTGTCGCTGCTGCAACGGCGTGGTGCGTCGCGTGGAGACCGTGCCCTGCTGGGCATCGGTGCGCCAAGCTATGCCGCGGCCCCGCTGGGTGCCGACGAAGAGCTGCCACCGAACGCCATGCGTGCCGCCGCGCAGACCCGCGCCGCGGCAACGCTCACCACCGACCCGCAGGCCGCGCGCAGGGCCTTTGATGCGATGGGCAAGCGCTGGCCCCCACTGCCGGGCGCGGAGCGAGAGTTGCGCAGCGTGGGCCGCCTGTTCAAGGGCGCCAAGGTATTGACGGGCGACGAGGCCAGCGAGGAACGGCTGGCCGAATTGAACGATCGAGGTGAGCTGGCGCGCTACCGGTTGCTGCTGTTCTCGGCCCACGGCTACCTCTCCTACACCCACCCGCAGCTGTCGGCCATCGTGTTGCGCCAGCCGGGCAGTGAGCGCCACGATGGCTACCTCACGGCCGCGGAGCTGCCGCTGTATCGCATGGACAGCCAGCTCGTCGTGCTCGCGGCCTGCGAAACCGGCGTCGGCCCGGTGCGCTCGGGCAGCGGTGTGATGGGCCTGCCGCTGGCGCTGATGGCGGCCGGCAACCGCCATGCGGTGGTGTCGCTGTGGAGCGTGCCGGACCAGGGCACGAGTGAACTCGTCACGCGACTGTTCAGCCATGTGCGCCGTGGTGTGCCGCCGGCCGAGGCGCTGGCGCAGTCCAAGCGCGAGCTGGCGCGACAGGCGCGGTACGCGCATCCGCTGCACTGGGCGGGGTTCGTGCTCTACGGCGTGCCTTGATCGCACCCTCGCATCCGACGAGGGGCGGTGTCGAGGGTGATGTCCGGTATGCGGCAAGCGCCGCGTACTTTGGAAAGAGAAACAGGCCCGAGAGGCCCGTTTTTCCTAGATGGTTGGCGGAGTGGACGGGACTCGAACCCGCGACCCCCGGCGTGACAGGCCGGTATTCTAACCAACTGAACTACCACTCCATGCTCGCAAAAGCGAGCTCGGCAGTATAGCAGCGCGAGCGTGCGCGGCCGGGCGTCAGCCCGCCTCGGCGTCCACAGGCTGCGGCTGGCGGTAGGCGGCCACCTTCATCAGCAGCTCGATCAGCATCGCGCGCTCGGCCGGGCTCAGGCACTGCAGCAGCTCCTGCTCCATGGTCTTCGACACCGTGGCCGCACGCCGCGCCAGCGCCTCGCCCTCGCGTGTGAGCACGACGAACTGCGAGCGGCGGTCGGCCGGGTTGCGCTCGCGGCGCAGCCAGTGCGCGTCCTGCAGGCGGTCGATCATCATCGTCAGCTGCGGTGCCGACAGGCGCAGCGTCTGCGCCAGCCGCTTGGCCGGCACCGGCCCGTTGGCCAGCAGCAGCATCAGCAGCGAGTACTCGGCCTTGCGCAGGCCCATCGGTTCGCCGACGTGGCGCTCGAACAGGCCAAGCGTGACGATCGACGCCAGCGTGACGTGGAAGCCCAGCACCTCCTGCAGCACGCCGAACGACAGGTCCGGGTCGCGCTCGCGCGTGGCACGCGGTTCGACGCCGGCGTCAGCCATCCTTGCGCGCCCCGAGATAGGTGTCGATTACGCGCGCGTCGCCGGCCAGCTGGCGCGCCGGGCCTTCGAGCGCGATGGCGCCGGTCTCCAGCACATAGGCGTACTCCGACACCTCGAGCGCCGCGCGCGCGTTCTGCTCGATCAGCAGGATCGTCACGCCGGCTTGGCGCAGGCTCTCGATGGTGCGGAACACCTCCTTCACCACCAGCGGCGCGAGGCCGAGGCTCGGCTCGTCGAGCATCAGCAGCTTGGGCCGCGACATCAGCGCACGCCCCACCGCCAGCATCTGGCGCTCGCCGCCCGACAAGGTGCCGGCCAGCTGCGCGCGCCGCTCCTTCAGCCGCGGAAACAGCGTATAGACGCGTTCGATCTCGTGGCGCCACAGCGGCACGCGCTGGCGCATCGAGCGATAGCCGCCGAGCACCAAGTTGTCTTCCACCGGCATGGTGCCGAACAGCTCGCGCTTCTCGGGCACCAGCGCGAGGCCCAGCATCACGCGCTCCTCGAGCGACACGTCGGCCAGGTCGGTACCGTCGAAGACGATCTGGCCCCTGGCCGGCAGCACACCCATCAGCGCGTTCAGCGTGGTCGACTTGCCGGCGCCGTTAGGCCCGATCACGCTGACCACCTGGCCTTGCGCGAGGCGCAGGTTCAGCCCGCTCAGCACCTCGGCGCGGCCGTAGCCGGCGTGCAGGTCGGTCACCTGGAGCAGGTACTTCGACATCTCAGTGTTCCGTACCCAGGTAGGCGGCGCGCACCGCGGGGCTGGCCTGCACCTCTTCCGGCGTGCCTTCGAGCAGCCGCGTGCCGAACTCCATGACGACGATGCGGTCGGTGAGACCCATCACGAAGTCCATGTCGTGCTCGACCAGCAGGATCGACAGGCCCTCGCGCTTGAGCTGGCGCAGCACCTCGGCCAGCGCCTGCTTCTCCTTGTGGCGCAGCCCCGCCGCCGGTTCGTCGAGCAGCAGCAGCGCCGGGTCGGTCGCGAGCGCGCGGGCGATCTCCATCAGCCGCTGCGGGCCCAGCGCCAGGTTGCCGGCGAGCTCGTGCATCTGGTCGGCCATGCCGATGCGCTGCAGCTGCTTCTCGGCCTCGGCGAAGAGCTGGCGCTCCTCGGGCCGGTCGAGCCGCAGCATCGCGCGCACCGAGCCGGCGCGCGAGCGCAGGTAGCCGCCGAGCGCCACGTTCTCCAGCACCGTCATCTCCGGGATCATCTTCACGTGCTGGAAGGTGCGCGACATGCCACGCCGCGCGATCTCGCGCGACGGAAGCCCCGAGATGCGTGCGCCGCGAAAGCTCACCTCGCCGCGTGTGAGCGGCAGCACGCCGGTGACGAGATTGAAGGTGGTCGACTTGCCGGCGCCATTGGGGCCGATGAGGCCGACGATGTCGCCGCCCTGGATCTGGAAGCTGACGTCGTTCACCGCCACCAGGCCGCCGAACTCCTTGCGCACCTTGTCCACTTCCAGCAGCGGCTCGCCGCGGGCCGGCTTGTCGCGCGCGGGCAGCGGCGCGGCGCCGTCCCAGTCGCGCTCGCGCCGTGGCGCCGGCAGCCAGCGGCCGACGAAGGTCCACAGCCCGTCGGGCGCGTACTTGAGCACCACCACCAGCACGATGCCGAAGACGATGGTCTCGAAGTTGCCGCTGGTGCCGATGAGTTTGGGCAGCAGCACCTGGAGATGGTCTTCCACCAGCCGCACCACGCCGGCGCCGAGGAAGGCGCCCCACACGTGGCCGACGCCGCCGAGCACCGCCATGAAGAGGTATTCGATGCCCTTGTTGATGCCGAACGGCGACGGGCTCACGCTGCGCTGGAAGTGCGCGAACAGCCAACCCGACACGGCAGCCAGGAAGGCTGCGATGACGAACACGATGAGCTTGTAGCGGAAGGTCGAGATGCCCATCGCCTCGGCCATCGTGGAGCCGCTCTTGAGCGACCGGATGGCGCGGCCCGGGCGCGAGTCGAGCAGGCGCATCGAGGCCAGCGCCGCCAGCAGCGCGACGGCCCACACCAGCGGGTGCAGGCCGCGCCCGGTGCCCAGGCTCCAGCCGAACAACGACAGCGGCGGGATGCCCAGGATGCCGTCGTACTTGCCGAGCCATTCCATGTTGGCCATGGTGTAGTTCAGCGCCAGCCCCCAGGCGATGGTCGCCAGCGGCAGGTAGTGGCCCGACATGCGCAGCGTGATCGCACCCAGCACCAGCGCCGCCGCCACGGCGAGCGCCACGCCCACGAGCAGCGTGAGCCAGGGCGACACGCCGATCTTCACGGCAAGGAAGGCCGCTGTGTACGCACCGACGCCGACGAACGCGGCCTGGCCGAACGACGTGAGGCCCGACACGCCGGTGAGCAGCACGAGGCCGAGCGCGACGATCGCGTACAGGCCGATGTAGATGCTCTGCGTGATCCAGAAATCCGGCACCGGCAGCGCGGGCAGCAGCAGCATGACCGCCGCAAAGGCGGGGAAGGCCCACTTCTGCATGGTCAATGGTCCTCGTGATGCGGATCGCGCAGCGAGCGCCACAGCAGCACGGGCAGGATCGTCGAGAAGACGATCACTTCCTTGTATGCACTGGCCCAGAAGCTGCCGAAGCTCTCGAGCAGCCCGACCGCCAGCGCGCCGACCAGCGCGAGCGGATAACTCGACAGGCCGGCGAACACCGCGGCCACGAAACCCTTCAGCCCGATGAGAAAGCCGCTGTCGTAGAACACCGTGGTGGTCGGCCCGATCAGCAGGCCCGACAGCGCGCCGATGAAGGCGGCCATCGCGAACGAGAGGCGCCCGGCGCCGTTGCTCGAGATGCCCATCAGCCGGGCGCCGAGCCGGTTCACCGCGGTGGCGCGCAGCGCCTTGCCGGCGAGCGAGCGCTCGAAGAACAGCCACAGGCCGGCAATGAGCACCAGCGACGCGGCGAAGATGATCAGCGCCTGGCCCGACAACGCAATGCCGCCGACCGCGAAGCGCTGGTCCCAGAAGCTCGGGTTGCGGAAGCCCTCGGCGCCGAAGAAGTACAGGCCGAGTCCGACCAGCGCGAAGTGCACGCCGACCGAGACGATCAGCAGCACCAGCACGCTGGCATCGGCCAGCGACTCGTAGGCCAGGCGGTAGATCAGGCTGCCGAAGGGCGTGACCAGCGCCACCGTGAGCGCCGCCTGCGCCAGCATCGGCAGACCCTTGGGCGCCGCCCATATGGCGAAGGCCGACACGACCACCGGCCACGCCAGCGTGCGCAGCGCCTGCCCGGCCAGGCGCTGTGGGGCCAGGCCGCGGCGCAGGCCGTTGACCAGGTCCTGCAGCGTGACGGCCGCGGCCAGCACGAGCAGGAACCATACGGTGCCCGGCACCTTGCCGGCCTGCAGCAGCGCCAGCGTGAGCGCACCGAACGCGACGAACTCGCCCTGCGGGATGAAGATCACCCGCGTGACGGCGAACACCAGCACCGTGGCCAGCGCCAGCAGCGCATAGATCGCGCCGTTGGTCAGGCCATCGAGCGCCAGGATGCCGGCGATCGTCGCGTCCATGGGCGGCGCTTATTTCTCTACAACAAACTTGCCGTCGACGACCTTCAGCATCACACCGGTCTCGTTGGTGTAGCCGTTGTGGTCGCTCGGCGTCCAGTTCATCACGCCGTGCGAGAAGATCGTGCGGCCCATGGTCTCGGTGGCGTCACGCAGCGCGGCGCGGAACTCGGGCGTGCCGGGCTTGGCCTTCTTGAGCGCGACCGGCAGGATCTTCTCGAGCACGATCTTGGCGTCGTACGAATGGCCGGCGAACTGGTTGCGCGAGCCGGGCCCGTAGGCCTTTTCGTAGTTGGTGACGAAGTCGACCGCGACGGCCTTCGACGGGTGGTTGTCGGGCAACTGCTCGGCCACGACGGCCGGGCCGCTGACGACGTAGGAACCTTCGACGTCCTTGCCGCCGATGCGCACCAGGTCGGGCGTGGCGGCGGCGTGCGTCTGGTAGACCTTGCCCTTGAAGCCGCGCTCGATGATCGCCTTGTGCGGCATCGCGGCACCCGAGCCCGAGGCCACGACGAGCATCGCGTCAGGATTGGCCGAGACCAGCTTGAGCGCCTGCGGCGTGACACTGGTGTCGCTGCGCGCGAAACGCTCGGCCGCCACCACCTTGATGCCGGCCGCTTCGCCCTGCTTGGTGAACTCCTTCAGCCACAGTTCGCCGTAGGCGTCGGTGTAGCCGAGGAAGCCGACGGTCTTGACGCCGTTCTTCTTCATGTGTTCGATGATCGGATGCGCCATCACCGCGAAGCCCTGCGGCAGGCGGAACAGCCACTTCTCCTGCTCGGGCGGCACGCCGACCGGCGAGATCGCGATCTGCGTCGTCTTGGCCTCGGTGGCGATCGGCGCGATCGCCACGGATACCGTGGTGATCGAGCCGCCGAAGATCATGTCGACCTTGTCGTCGGTGACGAAGCGGCGCGCGTTGCTGGCGCCCTTGCTCGGGTCGGACGCGTCGTCGAGGATGATCAGATTGACCTTCTCGCCGGCAATGGTCTGCGGCCACAGCTTGAACTGGTTGCCCACCGGAATTCCCAGGCCCGAGGCCGGGCCGGTGAGCGACAGCGTGACGCCGATGTTGACGTCGGCCACGGCGGTGCCGGTTGCAGCGACGATCGCCGTGGCGATCAGGGACTTGAGCAGTTTCATCGAAGGTCTCCTGGTGGTGTCGACGGGAAAACGTGTGGGTTGAGGGTTCAGGCCCGCGTGCGGGCGCTGGCAGGCAGGATCACAAACGGATCGGCGGTGCCACCTTCATACAGGGCTTCCACCAGGGCCGCACGATGCGTCAGCACGGCGCGCTGGTTGATCGAGCCCTTGTCGGTGACTTCGCCCTTGTCGATCGACGGTGGCTCGGCCAGCACGTGCAGCCGCGACACCCGGTTGGCGCTGCCGGTGGCCTCGTGCCACAACCGGTCGGCCAGCGCCTGGAAGAAGGCACGCACCGACGCGTGGTGCAGCACCTCGGGCAACGAGGCGTCGGCCGCCAGGCCGGCCAGCCGGCGCACGGCGTCGACGCGCGGCACGATCAGCGCGCCGACCTCGTCGCGGTTGAGGCCGGTGATCACGGCGTCCTGCACGCAGGGGTCGCCGAGCTGCGTGATGCGCGCGCGCAGCGGGCCGACGCTGACGAAGGTGCCGGTGGAGAGCTTGAAATCCTCGGCGATGCGGCCGTCGAAGGCGAGGCCGAGTTCGGGGTGCGCTGCGTCGACCCACTTGACCGCGTCACCCGTGCGGTAGAAGCCTTCGTCGTCGAAGGCCTCGACCGTCTGCTCGGGCGCGCGCCAGTAACCCGGCATCACGTTGGGTCCGCGAAAGCGGATCTCGGTCTTGTCGCCCATGGGCACCAGCTTGACCTCGACACCGGGCACCGGCAGGCCGATCCAGCCCGAGCGCACCTCTTCGCCGACGGCGAAGGTGCACGACGGCGCGGTCTCGGTCATGCCCAGGCCCGTGATGATGCGCACGCGCTCGCCGGCGGCGGCAACGCCGTGCGCGTCGAGCTTGTCCCACACCGGCTGCGACAGCCCGGCGCCGGCGAACATGAAGGCCTTGACGCGCTTGAACAGGCGTTCGCGCAGCGCCGCGTCGTGGTCCATCGCGAGCGCGATCTCCTCGAAGCCCTTGGGCACGTTGAAGTACACCGTGGGCGAGATCTCGCGCAGGTTGCGCAGCGTGGCGGCGATGCCGGCCGGCGTGGGCTTGCCGTCGTCGATGTACAGCGTGCCGCCGTTGTAGATCACGATGCCGGTGTTGTGGTTGCCGCCGAAGGTGTGGTTCCACGGCAGCCAGTCGACCAGCACCGGTGGCTCCTCGGCCAGGAAGCGCATGCACTGGCGCAGCATTTGCTGGTTGGCGCACAACATGCGCTGCGTGTTGATCACGCCCTTGGGCGCCTTGGTCGAGCCCGAGGTGAAGAGGAACTTGGCGATGGTATCGACGCCCACCGCGGCATGCGCCTGCTCGCCGCGCTCGTCGGGCACCGCGTCGAGCAGGCTCGCGAACGGGCGCACTGCGCGGCCTTCGAGCACGCCGTCGGTGAGCACCACCGGCACGTCGGCCGGCACCACGCTCTGGATCGCCTTGCCGTAGGCCGGGCCGGCGGCGAACACCAGGCCCGGCGTCAGCGTGCCCACGATGTGGCGCAGCTTGCCGAAGTCCTGCGAGACCAGCGAGTACGCGGCCGAGATCGGCGCGTACGGCACGCCGACCCACATGGCGCCGAGCGCCAGCGTGAGGTGCTCGATGTCGTTGTCGGACAGGATCGCCAGCGGACGCTCGACCGACAGGCCGAGCTCGACCAGCGCCTGGCCGACGCGGCGCGCGCGCTCGAGCATCTGCGCGTAGCTGACGCGCACCCACTGCCCGTCGGCGCCGCGGCGCGCGACCAGCGTGCGATCGGGCGCCTCGCGCGCCCACTGCTCCAGGCTGTCGGTGAGCCGTGCCGGATACCAACCCAGCGCTTCGGCCGAGCGCAGCACCGCCGTGCCGTCGGCACGCGACTCCACAGCCGCCTGCAGGCAGCCGCCGACGCTGGCGGCGCGCACCTTCACTGCTTGACCACCTTGCCGGCGCGCCCTTCGAGGAAGGCGCGCAGGCGGTCCTGCGCGTCGGGCGTGCTCTCGGCCACGGCCGCCATCAGCGACTCGGTGAACAGACCCTCGCTCTGCGACTGGTCGGCGATGCGCGGCAGCGCATGCATGACGGCGAAGTTGGACATCGGCGCATTGCCGGCGATGCGCGTGGCGAGTTCCACCGCCTTGGCCATGCCCTGCCCGTCGGCCGACACGTAGTGCGACAGGCCGACGCGCTGACCTTCGTCGGCGTCGTAGACGCGGCCGGTCATCATCAGGTCGGTCATGCGCGCGACGCCGATCAGGCGCGGGATGCGCGCCGAGCCGCCGCCGCCGACGAAGATGCCGCGCTGGCCCTCGGGCAGGCCATAGTAGGCCGACGCCTCGGCGACACGGATGTGGCACGACGCGGCGAGCTCCAGGCCGCCGCCGACCACGGCGCCGTGCAGCACGGCCACCACCGGCACGCGGCCGAACTGGACCGCATCGAACGCCGCGTGCCACATGCGCGAATGCCAGACGGCGCTGCCGATGTCGCGCTCGACCAGCTCCGACAGGTCGAGCCCGGCGCAGAAGTGGTCACCCTCGCCGCTGAGCACCACCGCGCGCGTGCCCTCGGGCAGGTTGACGAAGCAGGTGTGCAGCTGCTGCACCAGCGTGTCGCTGATCGCGTTGCGCTTGGCCGGCCGGTTGAGCCGCACGTGCAGCAGTGCGCCGGCGGCTTGCACCTGCAGCAGGTCGAGCGAACCGAGCAGCCCGCCGACGGGTGAGAAGGATGTGGTCATGGCCGGCAAAGATAGTTCATGGCGTTAATCAAATAACTAGGGCAAACCCGAAGATCATCGGGCAATGACTCTGCATGGACCGACAATCCTGCCCACAGGGTTGCCCCTCATGTAGTTCAACACATGAACTTAAAATGGCGACGACCCCACCATCCACAGCCGAGGGCGACGATGAACACCGACGCGCTGATCGCGATCGACACCCACACCCACGCCGAGCAGTCGTGCTGGAATCCGTTCGACAACTACGGCGAGGAGTACGACCGCGCGGCCGACAAGTACTTCGGCAGCAATCGTCGGCCGACGATCGAGGAAACGATCGCGCATTACCGCGAGAAGAAGATCGGCCTCGTGATGTTCACGGTCGACAGCGAGAGCCAGCTTGGCCGCCGCCGCATTCCGAACGAGGAGATCGCCGACGCGGCGAAGAAGAACGCCGACATGATGATCGCCTTCGCCAGCATCGACCCGCACAAGGGGAAGATGGGCGCGCGCGAGGCACGCCGGCTGATCGAGGAGCACGGCGTCAAGGGCTTCAAGTTCCATCCCACGGTGCAGGGCTTCATGCCGTTCGACAAGATGGCCTGGCCGATCTACGAGGTGATCGCCGAGCACAAGCTGCCGGCGATCTTCCATTCGGGCCACTCCGGCATCGGCAGCGGCATGCGCTGCGGCGGCGGCCTGCGCCTGCAGAACAGCAACCCGATGCTGCTGGAGGACGTGGCGATCGCGTTCCCCGACATCCAGATCGTCGTCGCGCACCCGAGCTGGCCGTGGCAGGACGAGGCGCTGAGCCTCGCGCTGCACAAGCCCAACGTCTGGATCGATCTGTCGGGCTGGAGCCCGAAGTACTTTCCGCCGCAGCTGGTGCAGTACGCCAACACGCTGCTGAAGGACCGCATGCTGTTCGGCAGCGACTACCCGCTGATCACGCCCGAACGCTGGATGGCCGACTTCGAGGATGCGGGCTTCAAGGACAAGGTGAAGCCGCTGATCCTGAAGGAGAACGCGAAGCGGCTACTCGGTCTGGCGTAATACGCGCCGCTCATGATCGGGCGCATGGCGCGCCGCCGCCGACGGCGCGACAGTGCGCTCCGGTGTCATGACGCACGCACGACGAATCGTTCGCTGGGGGCTATGGGCCGCGATCGCAGCCGGGCCCGGCTGGGCCTGCGCGCAAGAGCTGGTGGTGAAGATCGGCCACGTCGCGCCGACCAGCGGCTGGATGTCGATCGTCGGCATCGAGAGCGAGAACGCCGCGCGTCTGGCCATCGAGGCGCTGAACGCCCGCAACGTGCGCATCGGCGGGCGGACCGCCACCTTCGAACTCGTCACCGCGGATGACCTTGGCACGGCGGAGCGGGCGCGCGCCGCGGCGCAGGCGCTGGTAGCCGCGCAGGTGCGCGCCGTGGTGGGCCACCTGACCTCGGGTGCAACGATCGCCGCGGCGCGCATCTACGCCGAGGCCGGCATCACGCAGCTCGCGCCAGCGGCGACCCATCCGACGTTCACCCGGATGGGCATCAAGTCGGCATTCCGACTGGTTGCGGACGAGGGCACCGTCGCGCTGCTGCTGGGGCGCTTTGCCGTCGACGAGCTGAAACTGCAGCGTTTCGCCGTCGTCGACGACCGCAGCGTTTACGGGCGCGGCGCAGCCGAGGCCTTTACCGAGGCCGTGGTGGCGGCCGGCGGGCGCGTCGTCGTCCGGCAACAGACCAGCGAGGACGCGACCGACTTCGCCGAGTTCCTGGGCGCAGCAAGGGCCGAGCGGGCCGACGCCGTGTTCTTCGGCGGCTTCGAGCCGCCGGCCGGGCGCATGGTGCGACAGATGAAGCAGCTCGGTCTCGCGATCAAGGTGCTGGCCGGCGACGGCGTGTGCACGCCCGACCTGGTGTCGTACTACGCGCGCGGCGAGGCCTTCGACGACCAGGTTGTCTGCGTGCTGCCGGGCGGCATGCCTGCGGTGGGTGATCCGGCGACGGCGCGCTTCGCCGCCGACTACGCGCGCCGCTATGGCGCCGAGCCGGCGTACTACGGGCCGCATGCCTACGACGGCGTGATGCTGGTCGCCGATGCGATGGTCCGCGCCGGATCGATCGAAACCGCCGCGTTCCTGCCGGCGCTGGCGTCGACGCGCGACCATGCCGGCGCCAGCGGCCGCATCAGCTTCGACGACAAGGGCGACCTGCGCCAGCCCGCGCTGGGCGTCTTCACCTACACGGCCGAACGCCGCCGGCTGATCCGCATCGTGCGTTAGCGGCAGCCGAGTGTCAGAGCAGGTCTTCCGCGACGAAAAGGCCGAGCAACCACAGCCGCAGACGCAGCCAGGTGCCGATGTTCGGCTCCTCGGCATGCACCGTCTGCAGGCCCTGCCAGTCGGTCTCGAGCCACTCGATGCGGTCGCCGGCGGCCAGCCGCAGCCGATAGGTGCCAAGCGCCGTGCCGCGCTCGAACACCGTCTGCACCTGTTGCGCAAGCACCGGGCTGTCAATCACCAGGCCGGCCTCGGTATTGGCACGGGCCGAACGCGGATCGAGGTTCATCGAGCCGACGAACACCCAGCGGCGGTCGATCAGCAGCGTCTTGCTGTGCAGGCGCCCTGTGGTGCTGCCGAAGTCGCCGACGCGACCCGAGTCGCGCGCCAGCGTCGGACTCAGTTCGTAGACCTGCACACCGGCCTGCAGCAGGCCGAGCCGATACCGCGCGTAGGCCGCATAAGCGAGCGGCTCGTCGGTGGCGCCGATCGAGTTCGTCAGCAAGGTGACGCGAGCACGCGCGGGAGCAGTGCCCAGGCTGCGCAGGATGCGCATGCCCTCCTCGCCCGGGATCACGTAGGGGGACATGATCAGCACCGACTCGCGCGCGCCGGCGATCAGCGCGAGCGTCTGCTGCGCCACGGTCGGGGCCGGCGCCGCGTCGCCGGCGGCGTCGACGGCCTTGTCGGGCGGATCGGACACCACGCGAGCCGCTGCCGGAAACAGGCTCAGCACGCCCTGCTCGATCTGCCACCACGCGCTCGGGTGCCCGAGCGGATCGCGCTGCCGTTCGCCCAGGCGCTGCGTGGCACCTTCGGTGAGGCGCGCGAAGTGCTCGCGGTCCTGCGCGTCGGGCCGACGACCGATCAGCTCCTCGATCGGGTAGACGCGCCGGCTGTTCCAGTAGCCGTCGAACACCGATGACAAGTCGCGTACCACGGGCCCTGCGGCCAGCACGTCGAGGTCGACGAAGTTGGCCTCGGCGTTGTTCATGAAGTACTCGTCGGCGATGTTGCGCCCGCCGGACACGGCCAATGCGTTGTCGGCAATGAACAGCTTGTTGTGCATGCGCTGGTTGACGCGACTGAAGTGATGCGCCGACAGCAGCAGCCGCACACCCAGCGCCCCGATGCGCACCGGCAGCGGATTGAACAGCCGTACCTGCACGTTCGGGTGTGCGGCCAGGCCGATGAGCAGATCGTCGTCGGCCGCGGCATACAGGTCGTCGACCAGCAGGCGCACGCGCACGCCACGTGCAGCGGCATCGCGCAGTTCGCGCAGCAGTCCGCGCCCGGTGGCGTCGCCGGCAATCACGTAGTACTGGGCATCGATCGACCGCGCGGCGCGGCGGGCGAGTGCAACGCGGGTGTTGAAGGCCGTCTCGCCGGCGAACAGCAGGCGAAAGCCGGAGAGCTCGGGCCGCTCACGCGCCGGCCCAGCGGCCACCGCCAGGCGAGCCAGCGGCGAGCCGGCCGCATACGGCAGCGCGCTTTGCGGCGGCCGCGGCCGCGGCTCGGGCAGCGCTGCGCAGCCAGCGACCACCAGCGCGAGCCAGGCGATGCCCAGTGATCGCAGAGACGTCATGTGCGTTGGAGATCTTCGTGACGAAGGCATGCGCCCTCGATATCGTCGCCGGATGCGCGCCGGCGTGATTGCGCCGCCGCACAAACGACAACGGCACCTCGAGCGGTGCCGTGGCACAGACGACAACGGCACCTTGCGGTGCCGTTGCGTGCCGTTCTTGCTGTTGTTGTTGGCGACCCCTAGGGGATTCGAACCCCTGTTACAACCGTGAAAGGGTCGTGTCCTAGGCCTCTAGACGAAGGGGTCAAAAGACTTCGTCGACTTGCTGCGCGCCGAGTTGGTGGAGGTAAGCGGGATCGAACCGCTGACCTCTTGCATGCCATGCAAGCGCTCTCCCAGCTGAGCTATACCCCCGGTACGGGCACAACTCGCCGCGCATCAAGCGAGTCCGGGATTATAGCGGGTCAATCCACCTCGACTGCGAGCCGGTGCAGTACGGTATCGCGGTCGTACAACGCCAGCACCGCGTCGATGGCCGGCGTCTGGCTGCGGCCGCACACCGCCACGCGCACCGGCGGCGCCAGTTGCGGCATCTTGAGCTTGTGCTCGGCCAGCGTGTCCTTCATCGCCTGCGCGATCGAGGCCTTGTCCCAGGCCACGCTGGCCAGCCGCGAGCGCAGCGATGCCAGCGCGGGGCGCACGGCATCGGTGAGGTGCGCGGCGCGATCGGCATCGCTCGGTGCCGGCGGCAGATCGAACATCGCCAGCCAGTCGGCCAGCTCGACCAGTGTGTTGCAGCGGTCCTTGAACAGCGCGCAGCGGGCCACGAGGCGCGCATCGGCCGCCTCGGCCGTGACGCCGCGCTGCTGCAGGAACGGCACCACCAGCGCGGCCAGCCGATCGTCGGACGCGGCCTTGATGTAGTGGGCATTGACCCAGGCGAGCTTGGCCGGGTCCCACTGCGCGGGGCTCTTGGCCAGGTGGCTGCCGTCGAACCACTGCACCATCTGCTCGCGCGTGAAGAGCTCCTCGTCGCCGTGGCTCCAGCCCAGGCGCGCCAGGTAGTTGAGCATCGCCTCGGGCAGGTAGCCGGCCTCCTGGTAGGCGGTGACGCTGACCGCGCCGCGGCGCTTGCTGAGCTTGAGCCCGTCCTCGCCGAGGATGATCGGGCAGTGGCCGAACAGCGGCAACGGCGCCTTCAGCGCGCGGAAGATGTTGATCTGCCACGGCGTGTTGTTGATGTGCTCGTCGCCGCGGAAGACATGCGTGATCGCCATGTCCCAGTCGTCGACGACGACGGCGAAGTTGTAGGTCGGCACGCCCAGTGCGCCGGCACCTGCGCCGTCGGCGGGCGGCCGAAGGATGATGAGATCGTCGATCTCCTCGTTGCTGATGCTGATCGGGCCCTTGACCAGATCGTCCCAGTGCACGTGGCCGTCGGGCGGATTGGCGAAGCGCACCACCGGCTGCACGCCGGGTGGCGGCGGCGGCAGCGTCTTGCCGGGGCGCGGCCGCCAGCGACCGTCGTAGTGTGTCTTCTGGCCGCGCGCGCGCTGCGCCTCGCGCATCGCCTCCAGTTCCTCGGGCGTGCAGTAGCAGCGGTAGGCGGTGCCGGCGGCGAGCATCTGCTCGACCACCGCGTGGTAGCGCTCGAGCCGCTGCATCTGGTAGATCGGGCCCTCGTCGTAGTCGAGGCCGAGCCAGCGCATCGCGACCAGGATCTGTTCGACCGAGTCCTGCGTCGAGCGCGCGACGTCGGTGTCCTCGATGCGCAGCACGAACTGCCCGCCGTGATGGCGCGCATAGGCCCACGAGTACAGCGCCGTGCGCGCCGTGCCCAGGTGCAGGAAGCCGGTGGGCGACGGTGCGATTCGCGTGCGCACCGGCGCGCGTTCGGTCTTCATGCGGCGATCGCGTCGAGACCGCGCGCGAGGTCGGCCTTGAGGTCTTCGACGTCCTCCAGCCCGACGCCGAGGCGGATCATGTTCTGGCCGATGCCGGCGGCCTGGCGCTGCGCCTCGGTGAGGCGGCCGTGCGTGGTGCTGGCCGGATGCGTGATGATAGTGCGCGTGTCGCCGAAGTTGGCGGCGATGCTGCAGATGCGCGTCGCGTCGACCACCGCGAACGCCTGCTCGCGGCCCCCTTTGATGTTGAACGCGAGCACGGCACCGCCCTGCCCGTTCTGCTGGCGCATCGCGAGCTCGTGCTGCGGGTGCGACGGCAGGCCGGGATGGTAGACACGTTCGACGGCGGGGTGCGTCTCGAGCCAGCGCGCCAATGCGAGGGTGCGTTCGCTCTGCGCCAGCACGCGGATCGAGAGCGTCTCGAGCCCCTTGGCCACGACCCAGGCGTTGAACGGCGACAGGCTCATGCCGGCGCTGCGCATCACCGGCACGAACTTCGACTCGACCATCTCGACCGGCGCGCACAACGCGCCGGCGTTGACGCGGCCCTGCCCGTCGAGAAACTTGGTGCCCGAGTGCATCACGATGTCGGCGCCGAACTTCACCGGCTGCTGCAGCGCGGGCGAGCACAGGCAGTTGTCGACCGCGAGCAGCGCGCCGCCGTTGTGCGCGATGTCGGCCAGCGCCTGGATGTCGCACACCTCGGTCATCGGGTTGGTCGGCGTCTCGGCGAACAGCAGCTTGGTGTTCGGCCGCATCGCGGCCTTCCACTCGCGCGGTTCAGTCTGGCTGACGAAGCTGCTCTCGAGGCCGAACTTGCCGAACTCGCCCTGCAGCAGCTTGATGGTCGAGCCGAACACGCTCTGCGAGCAGATCACGTGGTCGCCCGCCTTCAGCAGGCCCATCACCATCAGCACGATCGCACCCATGCCGCTGCCGGTGCCGATGCAGCCGGTGGTGCCCTCGAGCGCGGCGAGGCGCCGCTCCATGATCGTGACGTTCGGGTTCGAGAAGCGGCTGTAGACGAAGGCGTCTTCCTCGTTGGCGAAGCGGCGTGCGGCAGTCTCGGCATCCGGATGCACGAAGCAGCTGGTGAGGAACAGCGCCTCGGAGTTCTCGCCCCACGGGCCTGGCGGCAGGCCCTCGCGCACGGCCAGCGTGTCGAGCCGCGCATCGGGCGGCAGCGGTACGCGCGGAATCACGACGCCTCCGCCGCGCTGTGCAGCGCGAGGCGGCTGCGTTGCTGCTCTTCGTCGTCGTCGCCGCCGGCACCGCGCACCGCATCGGCGCCGTCGGCACCGCCGGCGATGTAGTGGCCGTCGAAGCACGAGGCCTCGAAGCCGTTGAGCTTGGGGTTCAGCGCACCGACCACGCGCTTCATCGCGTCGACGTCCTGGTAGATCAGCGCATCGGCACCGATGAACTCACGGATCTGCTCGATGCTGCGGTCGTGGGCGATCAGCTCTTCCTTGGTCGGCATGTCGATGCCGTAGACATTCGGAAAGCGCACCGGCGGCGCGGCCGACGCCATGTAGACCTTGCGCGCGCCGGCCTCGCGGGCCATCTGCACGATCTCCTTGCTCGTCGTGCCGCGTACGATCGAGTCGTCGACCAGCAGCACGTTGCGGCCGCGGAACTCCTGCACGATGGCGTTGAGCTTCTGCCGCACCGAGCGGCGGCGCACGGCCTGTCCCGGCATGATGAACGTGCGGCCGACGTAGCGGTTCTTCACGAAGCCCTCGCGGTACGGCTTGCCGATCTTCTGCGCCAGCTGCATCGCGCTCGGGCGGCTCGACTCGGGAATCGGGATCACGACGTCGATCTCCGACGGCGGCATGGTCGAGATCAGCCGCTGCGCCAGCGTCTCGCCAAGGTTGAGCCGGGCCTGATAGACCGAGATGCCGTCGATCACCGAGTCGGGGCGCGCCAGATACACGTACTCGAACATGCAGGGGTTGAGCGTCGGATGCTCGGCGCATTGGCGCGTGTGCACGTTGCCCTGCAGGTCGATGAAGATCGCCTCGCCCGGCGCGACGTCGCGCTCGGCGTGGTGGCCGGTGCCTTCGAGCGCGACCGACTCGCTGGCGACCACGATCTCGGGCCCCGCGCTCGTCTGCCCGCGGCCGAACACCAGCGGGCGGATGCCGAACGGATCGCGAAACGCCAGCAGGCCGTGGCCGGCGATCAGCGCGACCACCGCGTACGAACCCTGCAGCCGCCGGTGCACCGCCGACACCGCGGCGAAGATCAGGTCGGGCGTCAGCGTCTTGTCGCGGCCGGCGCGCTCGATCTCGTGGGCCAGCACGTTGATCAGCACCTCGGTGTCGCTGCCGGTGTTGATGTGGCGGCGATCGACGTCGAACAGTTCCTGCTTCAGCGCGGCCGCGTTGGTGAGGTTGCCGTTGTGCACCAGCACGATGCCGTACGGCGCGTTGACGTAGAACGGCTGCGCCTCCTCTTCGCTGTAGGCGTTGCCGGCGGTCGGATAACGCACCTGGCCCAGGCCCACGGTGCCGGGCAGCGCGCGCATGTTGCGCGTGCGGAAGACGTCGCGCACCATGCCGCGTGCCTTGTGCATGAAACACTTGGTGCCCTGCATCGTGACGATGCCCGCCGCGTCCTGGCCGCGATGCTGCAGCAGCAGCAGCGCGTCGTAGATCAGCTGGTTGACCGGAGCCTGGGAGATCACGCCGACGATGCCGCACATGGTGTTGGTTCCTCGGTTGGCGCGCTCTAGGCTCGCAAGTGTCGGGCCACGTCGACCGGCAGCAGCGGCTTGATGCCGGCCAGCAGCACGCCGAGCCAGGCCGCGCCGTGCGACGACTGCCAGGCGCTCGCCTTGGCGGCCGGCGTAAACGAGACGATGGTGGCCACCGCCAGCAGCAGCACCACGCTGCGTGCCAGGCCGAACACACCGCCGAGCGCGCGGTCCACCAACGTCAGCGGCGTGGCGTGGATCAGCAGCCGGATCAGCCGCGCCAGCAGCGTCCAGACGATCAGCGCGACGATGAAGACGATGGCGAACGAGGCACCGAAGTTCAGCGCCGAGCCCGGCGCGCCGATCGGCAGATGCGGCGCCAGCCACGGCGAGCCGGCCTGCGCCGCCACGTAGGCCGCCACCCAGCCGAGCAGCGACAGCACCTCGAACACCAGGCCGCGCACCAGCCCGACGACGATGGAAACCCCCGTCAGCGCCAGCAGCGTCCAGTCGACCCAGCCGATGTGCGCCATGGTCGTCACAGCGTGAGCACCGAGGCCGGCAGTCCGGCCGCCTTGAGCGTCGCGGCGGCCTTCTCGGCATCGTCGCGCGCCGGGAACGGGCCGACGCGCACACGGATGCGCTTGGCGCCGTCGACCTCGACCACCTGCGTGTAGCTCTTCAGGCCGAGCTTCTCGACGCGCTGGCGCATGTCGCGTGCCGAACCGGCCTCGCTGTAGGCCGCCACCTGCACCACGAAGCGGCCGCCCGCGGCGTCGGCCTTGTCGTCACCGTTCGACTTGGTGGCTGTGGCCGAATCGGTCGGCGGCTTGGCGGGCTTGGCCTCGGCCACCTGCGCGGCCGGCGGCTTGGGCTCCACCGGTTTACCCTCGAGCAGGGCCTTGGCACGCTGGCCGTCGTCGGCCGGTGCCGACGCGACTGGCGGCTTGGGCGCTGGCGCGGGCTTGGCGGCGGCGGTGTTGGGCGTCGGCTTGGGCGGCGCGGGCGGGGTCGCTGCAGGTGCGGGTGAAGGTGCAGGCGTGGCGGCCGGCGAAGGGGCCGCATCAGCGGGCTTGGCGGCCGGCGCCGGCGTCGTGACCGGTGCGTCGCGCCGCGCATCGGCGATGACACCACTGCTGACCCGCGGCGTCGCCACGGCGCCGGTCGACGGCACGCGCGGCGGCGGCAGCGGCAGCGACGGTGCGTTGTCCTTGCGCGGGATGTCGATCGGCAGGTCGATCGGGACCGGACGCGGCTGCGTCTCGAAGAGGATCGGGAATCCGATCACGCCCACACCGAGCAGCACCGCGGCGCCGATCAGGCGGCGGCGTGCCTGCGCCCGCGCGGCCTGCACCGGGTCGACCGCCACGGTGCCGGCGCGCTCGGCAGCCGACGGTTCAGCACTCTTGCGAGATGAAAACAGACCCATGCACTGCGCCAGGCGCGGCCGGACACGTGTGAGAGGGACGGTGCGACGCTGCGGGCAGCCTGGGCGCGATGCGGATCAGCCCAGGTGCCTGGCCGCAGTCCGCGGCAGGCCGTCCTTCAGCACGCCGCCCACGGTGTAGAAGGAGCCGAAGACGACGATTCTATCAGCGGGGTCCGCCTGCTCGAGGGCGGCACGCAGCGCGGCAGCGGGCGCGTCGTGCGTGCTGACGGTGATCTGGCGCGCCCCATGGATCCGCGGCACGCTCGCGGACAGCGCCTGCGCGGTGGCGGCACGCGGCAGCGGCAGGTCGCACAGGTACCAGGCGTCGACCAGCGGGGCCATCAGGTGTAGCACCGCATCGATGTCCTTGTCGGCCATCACGCCGAAGACGGCGTGCGTGCGCGGGAAGTAGCCCATCTGGTCGAGGTTCGCCGCCAGCGCGGCCACCGACTGCGGGTTGTGCGCCACATCGAGCACCAGCGCCGGCTGGCCCGGCACGATCTGGAAACGGCCCGGCAACTCGACCATCGCGAAGCCGTTGCGCACCGCCTGTGCGTTGATCGGCAGGCGATCGCGCAGGGCCTCCAGCGCAGCCAGCGCGCCGGCCGCGTTGAGCAACTGGTTCGCGCCGCGCAATGCCGGATAGGCCAGCGCGTGATGACGCCGGCCGCGGCCGGCCCAGGCCCATTGCTGGCGATCGCCCTGCACGTTGAAGTCGCGGCCGAGCAGCCACAGGTCGGCGCCGACCGCATGGGCGACGTCGATCACGCTTTGCGGCGGCTGTGGATCGCTGATGATCGCCGGCTTGCCCGCGCGCAGGATGCCGGCCTTCTCGCGGCCGATCGACTCGCGGTCGGGCCCGAGCAGTTCGGTGTGGTCGAGCGCGACGCTCGTGATCACCGCGCAGTCGGTGTCGACGATATTCACCGCATCGAGCCGGCCGCCGAGGCCGACCTCGAGGATCACCAGATCGAGCGGCGTGTGCGTGAACGCGCGCAGGATCGCGAGCATGGTGAACTCGAAGTACGTCAGCGTGATGTCGCCGCGCGCGGCCTCCACCGCGGCGAAGTGCGGCACCAGCGTCTCGGCGCGCGCCATCGCACCGTTGATGCAGCAGCGCTCCTCGAAGTGCACCAGGTGCGGCTTGATGTGCAGGCCGGTGCGGTAGCCGGCCTGCCGCGCGATCGATTCGATCATCGCGCAGGTGGAACCCTTGCCGTTGGTGCCGGCCACGGTGATCACCGGCACCTCGAAGCGCAACGCCAGCCGGTCGCGCACGGTCCTCACGCGCTCGAGCGTGAAGTCCATCGTCTTCGGATGCAGGCGCTCGCAATGCGCCAGCCAGTCGTCGAGTGTCCGCATCGAGCTCGTCATATCGCCTGCGGGCAAGGCGCGCGCCACATCCTGCGCGCGGGAAACCGGGGCTTCAGGCCACCGCGTCGGCGCTCTGGCGCATCAGCATCGCCAGCAGACGCGGAATAGCCGGCCGCAACTGCCGCCGGTCGAGGATCATGTCGAGCGCGCCGGTACCGAGCAGGAACTCGGCGCGCTGGAAGCCCTCGGGCAGCTTCTCGCGCACGGTGTTCTCGATCACGCGCGGGCCGGCGAAGCCGATCAGCGCCTTCGGCTCGGCGATCACGATGTCGCCGACGAAGGCAAAGCTCGCCGACACGCCGCCCATCGTGGGGTCGGTGAGCACGCTGATGTAGGGCAACCGGGCCTTGGCCAGCTTGGTCAGCGACGCGTTGGTCTTGGCCATCTGCATCAGGCTGAGCAGGCCTTCCTGCATGCGCGCGCCGCCGGTGGCGGTGAAGCAGACGAACGGCATCTTCTGCTCGACCGCCGTCTCGACGCCGCGCACGAAGCGCTCGCCGACCACGCTGCCCATCGAGCCGCCCATGAAGTCGAACTCGAAGCACGCCGCCACCAGCGGCACGCTGAGCACCGAGCCGCCCATCACCACCAACGCATCGGTCTCGCCGGTGGACTCGAGCGCGGCCTTCAAGCGCTCGGGGTACTTCTTGCTGTCCTTGAACTTCAGCGCATCGACCGGCATCACCTCCTGGCCGATCTCGAAACGCCCCTCGGCATCGAGGAACGAGTCCAGCCGCGCACGCGCGCCGATGCGATGGTGGTGGTCGCACTTGGGACAGACGTTGAGGTTCTGCTCGAGGTCGGTGTTGTAGAGCACCGTCTCGCAGGCCGGGCACTTGATCCACAGCCCTTCAGGCACCGAGCGCCGCTCGGACGGATCGGTCTGCTGGATCTTCGGCGGCAGCAGTTTCTCCAACCAGCTCATGCGTGCGTTCCTTCGTCGGGTTGGTCCAGGGCCGTGCGTATGCCCGCGATGAATTGTCGCCCGGCGGCAGCAACCTTGTCGCGGGATTCGGTCTCCAGGATCTGCACCAGGGCGCTGCCGATCACGACGGCGTCGGCCACACGCGACACCGCGCGCGCGGTGGCCGCATCGCGGATGCCGAAGCCCACGCCGACCGGCAGCCGGACGTGCGCCTTGATGCGCGGGATCGCCGCAGCCACTGAGGAGACATCCAGGTGTCCGGCACCGGTCACGCCCTTCAGCGACACGTAGTACACGTAGCCGCTGGCCAGGCGCGCGACCTCGCGGATGCGGGCCTCGGTGGAGGTCGGTGCCAGCAGGAAGATCAGGTCGAGCCCGGCGGCCTTGAGCGCCGCGGCGAAGTCGGCGCATTCCTCGGGCGGATAGTCGACCACCAGCACGCCGTCGACGCCGGCTTTCGCCGCCTGCGCCACGAAGGCGCCGGCGCCGTGGCGCTGGTCGAAGCGCTCGATCGGATTGGCATATCCCATCAGCACGATCGGCGTGCGGGTGTCGCGTTCGCGGAAGCCACGCACCATCGCGAACACCTCGGCCAGGCCGATGCCGCGTGCCAGCGCGCGCTCGGACGCCTTCTGGATCACCGGGCCATCGGCCATCGGGTCGGAGAACGGCACACCGAGCTCGATCACGTCGGCCCCGCCCTGCACCAGGCCGTGCAGGATGTCGGCGGTGGCGTCGGCGAACGGATCGCCCGCGGTGATGTAGGGGATCAGCGCCTTGCGCCCTTCGCGCTGCAACCGCTGCAATGTGGCATCGATGCGGCTCATGACCCGACTCCGCCCTTGACCATCTGCCCCCGGCACGACGGCCGGCAGTAGAAGTCGGCGCCCGACAGGTCGGCCACGGTGCCGATGTCCTTGTCGCCGCGGCCCGACAGGTTGACCAGCAGATGCTGGTCGGCACGCATCGTCGCGGCGAGTTGCATCGCGTAGGCCACCGCGTGGCTCGACTCGAGCGCCGGGATGATGCCCTCGGTGCGGCACAGTCGATGGAACGCGGCAAGGGCCTCGTCATCGGTGATGCCCACGTACTCGGCGCGCCCGATGTCCTTGAGGTACGCATGCTCGGGGCCGACGCCGGGATAGTCGAGCCCGGCCGAGATGGAATGCGTCTCGGTGATCTGGCCGTTGGCATCCTGCAGCAGATAGGTGCGGTTGCCGTGCAGCACGCCGGGCGAGCCGGCGCTCAGGCTCGCAGCGTGCTTGCCGCTGGCCAGGCCCAGCCCGGCCGCTTCGACGCCGATCAGGCGTACGCCTTCGTGCGCGATGTACGGATAGAAGATCCCCATCGCATTGCTGCCGCCGCCGACGCAGGCGATCACGGCGTCGGGCTGCCGCCCCGCCGGTCCGCCGAGCTCGGCGATCAGTTCAGGCATCTGCCAAAGGCACTCGTCGCCGATCACGCGCTGGAAGTCGCGCACCATCGTCGGATACGGGTGCGGGCCGGCCACGGTGCCGATGATGTAGAAGGTGTCCTCGACGTGTGTGACCCAGTCGCGCAGCGCCTCGTTGAGCGCGTCCTTCAGCGTGCGGCTGCCCGACTCCACCGGCACCACCTTGGCGCCGAGCAGGTGCATGCGGTACACGTTGGGCGACTGCCGCTTGACGTCCTCGCGACCCATGTAGACCACGCACTCCATGCCGTAGCGCGCGCACACGGTTGCGGTGGCCACGCCATGCTGGCCGGCGCCCGTCTCGGCGATGACGCGCGGCTTGCCCATGCGCCGCGCGAGCAGTGCCTGACCGACCGTGTTGTTGACCTTGTGCGCGCCGGTGTGGTTGAGGTCCTCGCGCTTCAGGTGGATCTGCGCGCCGCCGATCTCGCGCGACAGACGCGCGGCGTGGTAGACCGGGCTCGGCCGGCCGACGAAGTGCTTGAGTTCGCTGCGGAACTCGGCCTGGAAGTCGGCGTCGTGCTGGTAGCGCTCGTAGACGGCCTTCAGTTCGTCGAGCGCATGCACCAGCGTCTCGGCGACGAAGGTGCCGCCATAGGGGCCGAAGTGGCCGCGGGCGTCGGGTTGCTGGTAGTCAAGCATCGGTGGTGGTCTCGCATTCGGGGTCGACAGGACCGCCGGGCCGCCAGGGCCACGGCGTCATGAAGTTCGGCACCTTCTCGATTGAACCGCTGCGTGAGCCGTCCGATGCGCCGCGTCGTCAGCCGGTGGAATCGGCGCGCCGGGCATCGGCCTCACGCACCGCCTCGCAGAACTCGCGGATCAGGCGGGCGTCCTTGAGGCCTTTGGCGGCCTCGACGCCCGAGCTCACGTCAACGGCCCAGGGCCGGACGTGCAGCACCCCATCGGTCACATTTGCAGGATTCAACCCACCAGACAAAACGACCGGACGGGGCACGTCGGACGGAATGAGCGACCAATCGAAAGCCTTTCCACCGCCGCCGTAGCCCTGGACGTCGGCGTCCAGCAGCAGCCCGGCGGCGCTCGCATGGCGAGAGGCAAAGTCTAGCAAAGACACGCCCTCGCTCATGCGCACGGCCCGCAGGTAGGGCCGGCCTGCCGCCTCGCAGTCGGCCGGCGTTTCGTCGCCGTGGAACTGCAGCAGCGCGTGCGGCAGCGCCTGCGTCACCCGTCTGATCAGCGCGACCTCGGCATTGACGAGCACGCACACCGGCGTCACGAACGGCGGCAGCGCGCGCGCCAGCGCCTGCGCGCGCTCGACCGTCACCGCGCGCGAACTGTGCGGCCACAACACGAAGCCGACGGCATCTGCGCCGGCATCCACAGCGGCCTGCACGTCGGCCTCGCGGGTCATGCCGCAGATCTTGATGCGGGTGCGTTCGAGCATGAAGAATGAACCAGCCTAGGGCAACCAGTCGTGCGCCGGCACATGATCCGGCAGACCAAGGGCCGGATCGTAGTACGGCCCGGCGAAGTAGAGCCCATCCGGCGCAAAGGTCGGCGCCGCCGCGTCGCGATCGCGGGCGGCCAGCACCTCGGCCATCCAGCCTGGCGCCTGCTGGCCACGCCCGACCGCGAGCAGACAGCCCATGATGTTGCGCACCATGTGGTGCAGGAATGCACTGGCATCGAAGTCGAAGCGCCAGTAGTCGCCGCGCTGCACGATGTCGAGCGCGCGCAGCGTCTTCACCGGCGTCGCGGCCTGGCACTCCGCCGCACGGAACGACGTGAAGTCGTGTTCGCCGAGCAGGTGCGCCGCCGCAGCACGCATCGCGTCGCCGTCGAGCGCGTCGAACACCCAGCCGACCAGGCCGGTCTCCAGCGCGGGCCGCACCGGCGAGCGCAGCAGCAGGTAGCGGTAGCGCCGGCCGCGCGCGTGGTTGCGCGCATGGAAGTCGGGCGCCATGGCCCGGCACCACTGCAACGCGATGTCGTCGGGAAGATAGCGGTTGGTGCCGCGCACCCAGGAGAACGGATCACGCTGCACCGGCGCGTCGAGGTGCACGACCTGGTTGATCGCATGCACGCCGGTGTCCGTCCGCCCGGCGCAGACGGTGCGCACGGGCTGCGCCGCGAACTGCGCCAGCGCTCTCTCCAGATGGTCCTGCACCGTCAGGCCGTCGGGCTGGCTCTGCCAGCCGTGATACCGCGTGCCGCGGTAGCTCAACCCCAGCGCAAGCCGTTCGATGACTTCCAAGTGGCCGCCGCGGATCCGGCTCCGCCGGTCCGCCGGCGGCGCCCCCTAGAGGGGGAGGCGGCCGCCAGGCCGCTTCGGGGGTGGGTTGGTCACGCCAGGCTGTCGAGCATGCCCTGCGCCTTGTTCTTCAGCGCACCACCGGCCTTGGCGACCACTTCCTCGAGCAGGTCGCGCGCGCCTTCGGTATCACCGATCTGGCGGAACTCCTCGGCCAGCTCGAGCTTGCGCGCCAGCGGGTCGTTGTCGTCGAGACCGCCATGCACGCTCGGCTGCGCCGGCAACGTGAAGTCGCCGAAGTCGAGCGCCGGCTTGTCGACCTTGCCGTCGGCCGAGGTCAGCGGCATCTTCGCGCTCGGCGGGTTCAGGTCGAGCGAGATCGCGTCGAGGCTGACCTTCGGCGCAGCCGCCACCGTCTGTTCGCGCGTCACGGCGCCGCCCGAACGCGACGGCGGCAGCGTGGTCAACGGTTCGGGTTCGGGTGTGGCGGCGCCACCGGAGAAGGTGCCGAGGTCGAGGTCGAGGTCGACATCGGAGGCCGGCACGCTCAAGGGCGACGACGTGTCGATCGCCGACGGCGGGAAGCCCGAGGTCGACGGCATCACCGACTGCGGCATCGTGCTCGCGCCCAGGGGCTCGATCATGCGGCCGCTGTCGCCGACGGTGGTGACCTTGGGCGCGCCGCCCGGCTGGTACATCGGATTCTCGGGGTCGATCTGGCGGCCGAGTTCCTGCGTCTTGGTCCAGTCCTCGCCCTCGCCCTTGGTCAGCGAGTACAGCTGCGTGGCCAGCATCTCGAAGCCCTTGGTGTCACGTCGCTTGGCATACACCTCGAGCAGCTTGGTGCGGATCGCCAGGCGATCCGGGTTGCCGCGCATGGCTTCCTTGAGGATCTCCTCGGCCTGCAGGTCGCGGCCATAGGCCAGGTAGACGTCGGCTTCGGCGACCGGATCGACGTCGCCGATCGCGTCGAGCTGGCTCAGCGAGTAGCTCATCGACGACGACACGCCGCTGGCGTCACGCGTGTCGACGCGCTGACCGCCGCTGGCGCCGAAGAACGAGTCGGGCTGCAGGCGGCTCTCGAGGAACGAGGTTTCGCCGTTGTCCTTGCGGAAGCGTCCGCGCAGGCGGTACAGACCCAGACCCGCGAGCAATGCGACCAGGCCGATCGCGCCGGGCATCGCCATCGGATGCTCCATCAGCGACGACAGCAGGCCGGGCTCTTCGGCGGTCTGGGTCGGTGGTGTCGCCGGCTTGGGCGCAGCCGGCGGCGTCGGCGCCGGCGCGCTCGCGACGACGGGCGGCGCGGGCATCGCGGGGGCAGCGCTCGGCGCAGGCGTTTCAGCGGGCGCAGGCGCGGGCGCCGCAGCCACTACCGTGGCCGGTGCCGGCGCCGGAGCCGCTGGCGCCGGCTTGGCTTCAGGCGCCGGAGTCGGCGCGGGCGGCGGCTTCACCTCGGCAGCCGGGGCCGGTGCGGGCGGCGCGACGGGCGCGGCGGCCGGTGCCGGCGCGGCCGGGGCCGTGGCGACCTTGGCGCTGCTGCTGGTGCCCTGCTGCAGTTTCTTGAGTTCCTCGACGTTACGCGTCAGCTCGGCCACACGGGCCGCGGCATCCTTCTTCTCGGTTGCCTGCGAAACCTTGGATTCGGTGCCGCCCGGCTTGGCTGCGCCCTGCGAGAGCGTGAGCTTGTCGGGCGACGCGGCGGCGGCCTGCTTGCGATCGTCGACCGCGGCCTGCACCTTGCCCTTGGCCTGGCGGCCGCTCTCGTCGGCCTTGGTGGTCGGCACGTTGCCGGCCAGGCGCTGGCGGTAGGCGCTGAAGTCGGCGCTCTGCGTCTTGATGACGTCGCGCGCCTCGCCGGCGGCGATGGCACGGGCCTCCTCGGCCGACGGCACGTTGAGCACGGCACCGGCCTTCATCCGGTTCATGTTGTCGCCGATGAACGCGTTCGGGTTGCCGCGGAACAGCGACACCAGCATCTGGTCGAGCGAGACACCCTGGCGCTGCGTGCGTTGCGCCACCTTGTAGAGCGTGTCGCCTTCACGCACCTTGTATTCGTCGCCACCGGCCGGCGCTGGCGCGGCGGCCTTCGGCGCAGCCGCCGTGCGCGGTGCCGGCCGCTCGGGTGCGGCGGGTCGCGGCGCGGCAGCGGGCGCAGGCGCCTGCGGGGCGATGGGCGTCGCGGCGACGGCGGGAGCCGCTGGTGCGGGCATGGCGGCAGCCGGCGGCGCGGCCGACAACGCCGGCGCAGCCGGTGCGGTGGCCTGCACCGGCGGCGCGACGCGCGACTGCGGCGGGTCGAGCAGCAGCGTGTATTCGCGCACCAGTCGGCCGCTGGACCAGGTGAGTTCGAGGATCACGTCGACGAACGGCTCCTGCACCGCCCGGTCGCTGCTGATGCGCAGATAGGGCCGGCCATCGGCGCGGCGCGCCAGCGTGGCCTGCGTGGAAGGCAGCACGGCGTTGTAGTCGATGCCGGCGGCGCGGTAGGCCTCGGGCGGTGCGACCCGCACCTTGAGCGAGCCGTCTTCCTCGGCCGACAGACTGGTGATGTCGATCTCCGCCTTCAGCGTCTCGCCGAGCGCCGACTGCACGTTGAGCCTGCCGAGGCCCAGAGCCCAGGCGCTGCCCGAGGCCACACACATTGCAGCCAACGCGACGGTGGTCAGCGCGGCGCGCCCAGCGGTTCCAGAGCGGTTTTTCAAGGCATCTCCCAAATGCAACCGGCGCACCGGACCACGGCGCGCCGCCATTTCACATGTCTTGCGGCCGAACCGGATCTCCGACGGTCACAGGAAAATCGACGAAACCACAATAACATCAAGCATATAGGCTGACAAGCTCATGCATTGGCTGATGTCTGTGTCAAATCTCCCGCCGCGAGCGACGAGTTGCCAACTGTTGCCGGTGGACAACGCCTTGGTACGAGCGGTTTGAATCACGCGTCGAGCAGGAGCCTGAGCATTCTACGAAGCGGCTCCGCCGCGCCCCACAGCAACTGGTCACCGATGGTGAACGCAGCCACGTGCTGCGGCCCCATCGCCAGCTTGCGGATGCGACCGACCGGAATGTTCATCGTGCCCGACACCGCCACCGGGGTGAGGTCGCGCATCGTCGCCTCGCGCTGATTGGGCACTACCTTCGCCCACGGGCTGTCGGCCGCGATCATCGCCTCGATGTCGGCCACCGGCACGTCCTTGGTGAGCTTGAAGTGCAGCGCCTGGCTGTGGCAGCGCATGGTGCCCACCCGCACGCACACGCCGTCCACCGGCACCGCGGGGCTGCCGAAACCGTCGCCGCGGCCGAGGATCTTGTTGGTCTCGGCCATGCCCTTCCACTCTTCGCGCGACACGCCGTTGCCCATGTCCTTGTCGATCCAGGGAATCAGCGAGCCGCCCAGCGGCACACCGAAATGCGCGATCGCGTCACCCGACAGCGCCTGCTGGCTGGCCAGCAGCTTGCGGTCGATCTCGAGGATCGCGCTCTTCGGGTCGTCGAGCAGCGCCCGCACCTCGGCGTTGAGCGTGCCGAACTGCGTGAGCAGCTCGCGCATGTGCTGCGCGCCGCCGCCCGAAGCCGCCTGGTAGGTCATGGTGCTCATCCACTCGACGAGCCCGGCCTTGAACAGCGCTCCCACGCCCATCAGCATGCAGCTCACGGTGCAGTTGCCGCCGATCCAGTTGCGGTTGCCCTTGGCCAGCGCGTTCTTGATCACCGGCAGATTCACCGGGTCGAGAATGATGATGGCGTCGTCCTTCATGCGCAGCGCCGATGCGGCGTCGATCCAGTGGCCCTTCCAGCCGGCGGCGCGCAGCTTCGGGAAGATCTCGTTGGTGTAGTCGCCGCCCTGGGCCGTGACCACGATGTCGCAACGCGACAGCGCCTTGAGGTCGCTGGCGTCGACCAGCTGGCGCTCGTTCTTGGCCTGCGCGGGCGCGGCGCCGCCGGCATTGCTGGTGGAGAAGAACAGCGGCTCGAAGTGCGCGAAGTCGCCCTCCGCCTCCATGCGGTCCATCAGCACGGAGCCGACCATGCCGCGCCATCCGACGATTCCTACGAGTGCCATGTCATGTGCCCTTTCTTGAGTCGATGTTTCCGCTGCATCCCGGCTCGTGTGCCGGGTGCGGGAAACGCGGGCAGCACGAACCGGAGCTAGCTAGCTCTTGGTGGTGGTTTTGGTGATCGCGGCGACGACGGCGTCGCCCATCGCGCGGGTGCCGACCTTGCGCGTGCCCTCGCTCCAGATGTCGGCCGTGCGCAGGCCCTGCTGCAGCACGTGGCGCACCGCGGCTTCCACCCGGTCGGCGGACTCCGGCTGGTTCAGCGTGAAGCGCAGCATCATGGCCATGGACAGGATTGTAGCCAACGGGTTTGCAAGATCCTTACCGGCGATGTCGGGCGCGCTGCCATGGCTGGGCTCGTACAGGCCTTTGTTCACGGCGTTCAGCGAGGCAGACGGCAGCATGCCGATCGAGCCGGTCAGCATGGCGGCCTCGTCGGACAGGATGTCGCCGAACATGTTGCCGGTAACGATGACGTCGAAACTCTTCGGCGCCTTTACCAGCTGCATCGCCGCGTTGTCGACGTACATGTGGTCGAGCCGCACGTCGGGGTAGTCCTTGTGCACCTCGGTGACCACGTCCTTCCAGAACTGGAAGGTCTCCAGCACGTTGGCCTTGTCGACGCTTGTCACCTTCTTGTCGCGCTTGCGGGCCGCCTCGAACGCCACGCGGGCGATGCGCTCGATCTCCGGGCGGCTGTAGCGCATGGTGTCGAAAGCCTCGTCGGCACCGGGGAAATGCCCGTCCACTGCCTTGCGCCGCCCGCGCGGCTGGCCGAAGTAGATGTCGCCGGTCAGCTCGCGGATGATCAGGATGTCCAGGCCCGACACCAGCTCGGGCTTCAGGCTCGACGCATGCGTGAGCTGCTCGTAGCAGATGGCCGGGCGGAAGTTGGCGAACAGCCCGAGGTGCTTGCGCAGCCCCAGGATCGCCTGCTCGGGGCGGAACTGGCGCTCCAGCTTGTCGTACTTCCAGTCGCCCACAGCGCCGAACAGCACGGCGTCGGCGGCCTGGGCCAGCCTGAGCGTGGATTCCGGCAGTGGATGGCCATGCGCCTCGTAGGCCGCGCCGCCGACCAGCGCCTCCTCGAGCTCGAATTTGAGCTCGAGCGCGCGCATCACGCGCACGGCCTGCGCGACGATTTCGGTACCGATGCCGTCACCGGGGAGAACTGCGATATTCATGGGGTCTTGTCAGGGGTCGGGTGCGGCGCTGGCGCGTCGCACAGATGGTGTACGAGCGCATGTTCGCACGCCTTGAACATCACGTAGGCGGCCACGCTGAGGTAGCCGGTGGCCAGCAGCTCGACCAGCTGCCGCAACCCGCCGTCCATGGCCGCCATCCAGCCATGCTCGGCCAGGAATTGTGTGTTGGCCTTGAGCAGAAAGAACAGGTTCACCGAACTCGCGCCGAAAACGAAGAAGGCCAGCCCCATCACGATGAACGTGACCCAGCGCCGCGAAAGCACCGCGCGCTGGAACCAAGCCGGCAGGCGGGCCGATCGCGGGCCCGCTACAGCGGCTTGTGCGCCAGCCATGGCATCTTCGCCAGCCGCTCGGCCTCGAAGGCGCGGATCTTGTCGGCGTGGCGCAGCGTGAGGCCGATGTCGTCGAAGCCGTTGACCAGGCAGTACTTGCGAAACGGCTGCACGTCGAACGGAAGTTCGGTGCCGTCGGGCTTGACGATGACCTGCCGCGGCAGGTCGATCGTCAGCTGGTAGCCGACGAAGCCGGCCACCTCGTCGAACAGGCGTGCCACCTGCGCGGCCGGCAGCTGGATCGGCAGCAGCCCGTTCTTGAAGCAGTTGTTGAAGAAGATGTCGGCGAAGCTCGGCGCGATCAGTGCGCGAAAACCATACTGGTCGAGCGCCCACGGCGCGTGCTCGCGGCTGGAGCCGCAGCCGAAGTTCTCGCGCGCCAGCAGCACCGAGGCGCCCTTGTAGCGCGGCTGGTTCAGCACGAAGTCGGGGTTCGGCTTGCGCCGGGCGGGGTCCTGGCCCGGCTCGCCGGCGTCGAGGTAGCGCCAGGCGTCGAACAGGTTCGGTCCGAAGCCCGAACGCTGGATGCTCTTGAGGAACTGCTTCGGGATGATGGCGTCGGTGTCGACGTTGGCCCGGTCCATCGGCGCGACCAGGCCCTTGTGTACGGTGAAGGCTTGCATGACGGGAATCCTCAGCTGATGCGACGCACGTCGACGAAATGGCCGTTCAGCGCCGCAGCGGCCGCCATCGCGGGACTCACCAGGTGCGTGCGGCCGCCGGCACCCTGCCGACCCTCGAAGTTGCGGTTGCTGGTGGAGGCGCAGCGCTCGCCCGGCTCCAGCCGGTCGGCGTTCATCGCCAGGCACATGCTGCAGCCCGGTTCGCGCCACTCGAATCCGGCGGCCTTGAACACCTCGTGCAGCCCTTCCTTCTCGGCCTGCAGCTTCACCTGGCCCGAGCCGGGTACCACCAGCGCCAGCCGCACGTTGCCCGCCACGCGGCCGCCGATGCGACGCACCACCGCGGCGGCCTCGCGCAGGTCTTCGATGCGGCTGTTGGTGCACGAGCCGATGAACACCTTGTCGATGCGGATGTCGGCCAGCGGCTTGTTCGGCGTGAGGCCCATGTAGACCAGCGCACGCTCGATCGCGTCGCGCTTGGTCGCATCCTTCTCGCGCTCGGGGTCGGGCACGCGCTCGTCGATGCCGAGCACCATCTCCGGGCTCGTGCCCCAGGTGACCTGCGGCCTGATCTGCGCCGCGTCGAACTCGACCACCTTGTCGAACCGGGCGCCCGGGTCGCTGTGCAGCGTGCGCCAGAAGGCAACGGCCTGGTCGAACTCGACGCCCGTGGGCGTGAACGGCCGACCCTTGACGTACTGGATCGTCGTGTCGTCCACCGCCACCAGACCGGCGCGCGCGCCGGCCTCGATGGCCATGTTGCACACCGTCATGCGGCCTTCCATGCTGAGCGCGCGGATCGCGCTGCCGCCGAACTCGATCGTGTAGCCGGTGCCGCCGGCGGTGCCGATCCTGCCGATGATCGCCAGCACGATGTCCTTGGCGCTGCAGCCCTTGGGCAGAGCGCCGTCGACCTTGACCAGCAGGTTCTTCGCCTTCTTGGCCAGCAGCGTCTGCGTGGCCAGCACATGCTCGACCTCGCTGGTGCCGATGCCGTGCGCCAACGCGCCGAACGCGCCGTGTGTGCTGGTGTGCGAGTCGCCGCACACCACCGTCATGCCCGGCAGCGTGGCGCCGTTCTCGGGCCCGATCACGTGCACGATGCCCTGGCGCTTGTCGAGGAACGGAAAGTACGCCGCCGCGCCGAAGGCCTTGATGTTGGCGTCGAGCGTGGTCACCTGCAGCTTGCTGATCGGATCGCGGATGCCGTCGTAGCCGTCGCTCCAGCCGGTGGTGGGCGTGTTGTGGTCGGCGGTGGCCACCACCGAGCTGACCCGCCACACCGGGCGCCCCGCCAGGCGCAGCCCCTCGTAGGCCTGCGGGCTGGTCACCTCGTGCACGAGATGGCGGTCGATGTAGAGGACGGTCGTGCCGTCTTCCTCGGTGTGGACGACATGGTCGTCCCAGAGCTTGTCGTACAGCGTTCTTGCGGTCATGACTGCACCAGCGTTGGCGAGGCGGCATTTTCCCGCAGATTGCTAGACTGCTGTGCACCGTGCGCTCGGCCACGGTCAAGCCCGCATCGAAGGCCCTGGCGCATGCCCAAGTCCCGCAAGCCGCACCGGATCGACCAGGCAGCAGACGCCACAGCGGGCCGCGGCGCGTGGGACCTGCCCCGCTGGGGCCAGCGCCTTGTCGATGAATGCGCTCGCCGCCTCGGTGCCACCCGGGCGCTGCTGGTGGTCGAATCGCCTGCCGGACGCCAGGCCGTGGCCGCGCATCTCACGCCGGGCGAAAGCGAGGCAACGCTGCTGAGCGCCGTCACGCCATGGCTCGACGAGGCGCGGCGCAGCCGCAATGCCCGGCTGCGGCACGGCCCCGCGGGTGCGCCACGCACCGCGCAGCGCTCGTGCCTCGTCGCGCCGCTGGTGGCAGCGCGCGGCGCGATCGGCTACCTCTACGCCGACGTCGACGGCCACGACGGCCGCTTCGGCGCCGCCGAGCGCGACGCGCTGGCCGCGTGGGCCGCCCGGGCGGCGCGCGAGCTGTCGCTGCAGCAACAGCTCGCCGAGCAGGCGGCGCAGCTGCGGCTGCGCGAGGACGAACTGGCGCTGATCGACGCCATCCACCAGGGCATGGCCAGATCGTTGGACTTCCAAGCCATCGTCGACCTGGTCGGCGACAAGTTGCGCGACATGCTGCAGACAGGTGACATCGGCATCCGCTGGCTCGACCACGCCACCCGCACGGTGCACTACCTGTACGAGTTCGAGCACGGCGTGCGAATGGACATAGAGCCGCAGTTCATCGAGGCGGGACGCTGGGCGTCGGTGCAGGCGCACCGCGAGCCGGTACTGCGGCACACGGCTGCGGAAATCGCCGCCATCGACCGCGTGCCGGGCACCGACGCGTCGCTGTCGAGCGCAGAAGTGCCGATCGTCGGCGGCGACAGGCTGCTCGGCTCAATCATCGTCGAGAGCTTCGAGCGTGAGCACGCCTTCAGCGACGCCGACGTTCGGCTGCTGCAGACGGTAGCCGCCGGCATGGCGGTGGCGCTCGACAACGCCCGCCTGTTCGACGAGACGCAGCGCCTGCTGAAGGAAACCGCACAGCGCAATGCCGAGCTCGCGGTGATCAACAGCATCCAGCAGGGCATGGCGGGCTCGCTCGACTTCGAGCACATCATCGAGCTCGTCGGCGACAAGTTGCGCACGGTGTTCGACAGCGAGAACCTGGCGATCACCTGGCGTGAACCGGCCACCGGCCTGGGCCACATGCTCTATGCCGTGCAGCACGGCGAGCGCGTGCACCCGCCGCCGGTCCAGGTCGATCCGAACGGCCGCTTCATGCAGGCACTGCTGGCGCGCGAACCGATCGTGGCCAACAGCCGCGTCGAAATGGACCGCTGGGGCCTGCGGCCGCCCCCGGGGCTCGCGCCCAGCCTGGCCACGGTGACGGTGCCGGTCCACGCCCACGACCAGCTGGTCGGCGGCATCACCCTGGACAGCCACGACCCGGCGCGCCGCTTCGGCGACACCGATGTGCGCCTGCTGCAGACCGTGGCCGCCGCGATGGGTGTGTCGCTGCAAAGCGCACGCCTGTTCGACGAGACGCGTCGGCTGCTCAAGGAGACCGACGCCCGCAACCATGAACTGGCAGCGATCAACGACGTGCAGCAGGGACTGGCGAGTCAACTCGACGTCGACGCGGTGATCGAGCTGGCGGGCAACCGTCTGCGCGAGATTTTCCATGCCGGCAACCTGGCGATCTTTCGCTGGGACGCGGCCGCCCGGCTGGCCCGGCCGGCCTACGTGGTGCAGGCCGGCCAGCGCATCGAGCTCGCACCCTTCGAGCCGCGACCGGACAGCCCGATGATGCGGGCGCTGACGTCGAGGCAACCGCTGGTGGCCAATCGGCAGGCCGAGATGCCGGCGCTGGGCCTGCACCCGGTGAGCGGTGACCAGCCCTGCCTGTCGCGCGCCGTCGTGCCGGCGTATGCCGGCGACGACCTGGTTGGCGCCATCTCGCTGGAAGACCATGAGCGGGAGGGCGCGTACGGCGCGCCCGAGCTGCGGCTGCTGACCACGATCGCGGGCAGCCTGGGCGTGGCGATCGAGAACGCGCGGCTGTTCAACGAGACGCAGGAGGCGCTGGCACAACAGACGACCAGCGCCGACATCCTGCGCGTGATCAGCCGGTCGCCCACCGACGTGCGGCCGGTCTTCGATGCCATCGTCCAGGCGGCGGTGCGACTGATGGCGTGCGACATGGCCATCGTGATGCACACGGATGGCAAGACCTTTTCGCCGGTCGCCGGCGCGACGCCGCAGGGCCTGATGGCCCTTCGCGACGTCAAGCACCTGCCGGTCGACCCGGCCCTGAACTTTCCGTCACGAGCCATCGTCTCCCGGGAGCCGCTGCACGTGCCGGATTGGACCGCCATCGAGCTGCCCGCGCACGAGCGCAGCGTTCACGAGGCCTACGGCATTCACTCGATGCTGTTCCTGCCACTGCTGCGCGGCGATGAGTGCATGGGTGTGCTGGCCTTCGGCTGCAAGCGGGTACGAGCGTTCGCCCCGCGAGAGATCGCGTTGGCCGAGTCGTATCGCGATCAGGCTGTGGTGGCGATCGAGAACACGCGCCTGTTCAACGAGACCCGCGAGGCGCTCGATCGGCAGACCGCGACGTCCGAGGTGCTGCAGGTGATCGGCCGCTCGATCACCGACGTGCAACCCGTGTTCGACATCATCGCCGAGCGCGCGGCGCGGCTGACCGGGGCCGACAACGGATTCGTCTTCCGCTACGACGGATCGATGATCCACATCGCCAGCACCTTCGGCATCCGCCAGGAAGGCGTGGCCGCAGCGCAGCGCGCGTTCCCGATGCCGGCCGGCGAAGGCTCGATCACCGCGCAAGCGGTGCGCGACGGCCGCGTCACGCAGACGGCCGATGCGCTGCTGCTGTCCCACGACGCGTACAAGACCCGGGAAGTCGCGCGCGAATCCGGCTACCGCGGCGTGCTATCGGCGCCGATGCTGCGCGACGGCCGGGTGATCGGTGCGATTTCGGTGACTCGCGCGCGGGTCGGCGCGTTTGCACCGAAGGAGATTGAACTTCTGGAAACCTTCGCGGCGCAGGCGGTGATCGCGATCGAGAACGCGCGGCTGTTCTCCGAAACCCAGCGGCTGCTCGGCGAGACCGAGCGGCGCAATGCCGAGCTCGCCGTCATCAACAGTGTCCAGCAAGGCATGTCGCGCTCGCTCGACTTCCAGGGCATCGTCGATGTGGTGGGCGACACGCTGCGCCAGGTGTTGCGATCGCAGGACATCGGCATCCGCTGGATCGACCCGGACACCGGCCTGGTCCGGCCGCTGTACGTGTACGAGCATGGCGAGCGCAAGAACCGCCCGCCGCGACCGATGCGCACGCATGGTCCCGGGCCGACGGTGGTCGCGTCGCGCCAGCCACTGGTGTTCAACAGCCCGGCCGAGCTGGCGGCTGCAGGCTTCCCGGGGCTGCCCGGCCCGGCCCCGGCCCGCTCCACCGCATTCGTGCCGGTGCTGGGCAACGACCGCGTCAGCGCCGTCATCACCATCGAAGACTTCGAACGCGACAACGCCTACGGCGAGGCCGAGGTACGACTGCTGCAGACGGTGGCCGGCAGCATGGGCGTCGCAATGGAAAACGTGCGCCTGTTCAACGAGACCCAGCAGACGCTGGAGCGCCAGACGGCGACGGCCGAGATCCTGCGCATCATCAGCGCGTCGCCGGGCGACACGGCGCCGGTATTCGACGCGATCGTCCAGGCTGGACTGCGCCTGTTCGAGGGCGCCGCGGTGGCGGTCAGCCAGCCGCAGGAAGGGCAGGTGGTGGCGCGCGCGTTCGCCGGCAACAGCGCACGGGCCGAGTCGTGGCGCTCGGTGTTCCCGTTCCCGCTCACGCGCGACTATGTGCACGGAGCCGCGCTGCTCGACGGCCGCATCGTCGATGTTCCCGACGCGGCCGACGACAGCCTGCCGCACGCCATCGGGCGAGCCAACTTCATGGCCTCGGGTTTCCGCGCCATGGCCGTCGTGCCGATGATGGCGGGCGGCACCGCCCTCGGCGCCATCGCCGTGGTGCGCGAGAACGCCGGTGCGCTCAGTGCCCACCAGCTTTCGCTGCTGCAGACATTTGCCGACCAGGCGGTGATCGCGATCCAGAACGCGCGGCTGTTCAACGAGACGCAGCATGCGCTCGAGCGCCAGACGGCCACCGCCGAGGTGCTGAAGGTCATCGCCCGCTCTCCGTCGGACGTGCAGCCGGTGCTCGACGCCATCGTGGAAAGCGCGCGTCAGCTCGTGGGCGGCTTCTCGGCGACGGCGTGGCGCGTGCGCGACGGTGCGGCGTACCTGGCGGCGTTCACCACCACCGACCAGCAGGGCACGCAGGCGCTGCGCGACCTGCCGCCCCTGCCGCTGACCAGTTACCTGTTTGAGCCGCTGCGTACCGGGCAGCCCAACCAGGTGTTCGACTCCGAGACGCACGAGACACTCGGGCCCGACTTGCGCGAGCTGGCACGGCGACGGGGCTTCCGCAGCATGCTGCACGTGCCGATGCTGCGCGATGGCGTGCCGATCGGGCTGATCAGCGTCACCCGCAAGAAGCCCGGCGTCTTCGCCGAGCACATCGTCGATGTGCTGAAATCGTTTGCCGACCAGGCGGTGATCGCGATCGAGAACGTTCGCCTGTTCAACGAGACCCAGGAGGCCCTCGAGCACCAGACGGCGTCGGCCGAGGTGCTCCGTGTCATCAGCAGCTCGGTCGCCGACGCGGTGCCGGTGTTCGACAAGATCCTCGAGAGCTGTCAGCGCCTGTTCGAGTCCGACGTGCAAGGTGTCGACCTGGTGGGCGCCGACGGGCTGGTCCACTACGGCGCCTACCGGGGCCCGTTGCCCGAGCGCTATCGGGATCTGCTGCCGGTTCCAACGGGTGACACGATCACCGGCGTCGCCGTGCGTGAGCAGCGAGTGATCCACTACCCGGACCTGCGCCACGCCACCGGCCTGCCGCCCAACGTGCTGGCACTGTCGCTGGAGATGACCGGTCGTGCCTACATGACGGCGCCGCTGATGTGGGAGGGCAAGGCCCTCGGCGCGGTGTTCGTCGCGCGCACGCGGCCGTACCCGTTCTCCGCCAAGGAGATCACGCTGCTGGAGACCTTTGCCGACCAAGCGGTGATCGCGATCCAGAACGCGCGCATGTTCAACGAGACGCAGGAGGCACTCGAGCGCCAGACCGCCACCGCCGAGATCCTGAAGGTGATCGCCGCCTCGCCATCGGACGTGCAGCCGGTGTTCGACGCCATCGCCGCCAGTTCCAAGCGGCTGTTCGGCGGTTTCTCGACCACGGTGTTTCGCATCGTCGACGGCGTGTTGCACTTGGTGGCCTTCACCGAAACCAACAGCCAGGCCGATGCCACGTTGACGGCGATGTTTCCGCGACCGATCGCCGAGTTCCCGCCCTTTGCGATGGTCAGCCAAGGCCAGATGGCGCGCATCGACGACACCGACTCGGACCCCAGCGTGCCGGCGATGATGCGCGATCTCGCCCGCCAGCGCGGCTATCGGGCGATGCTGTTCACGCCGCTGATGCGCGACCGTGCCGTGATCGGAATGATCGCGGTCACGCGGCAGGCCCCCGGCCCGTGGGCGGAGCATCACGCGCAGCTGCTGCGCACGTTCGCCGACCAGGCCGTGATCGCGATCGAGAACGTGCGGCTGTTCAACGAGACCAAGGAAGCACTGGAACACCAGACCGCCACCAGCGACGTGTTGCAGGTGATCAGCGGATCCATGGCTGATGCGACACCGGTGTTCGAGAAGATCCTCGACAGCTGCCAGAGGCTGTTCGGCGCCAGCGACCTCGGCGTATTCCTGGTCGACGGCGTTCAACTCCAGGCGGCGGCGTGGCGCGGCACCGGCTTTTCCGAGTGGGTGCCAAGAAGCTATCCAAGGCCGCTCGCCGGCACGATGAGCGATGCAGCGATCGAGCGCGGTGAACTTCGCCATTGGGCCGACGTGGCCCACGCCGACGATGCGCCTGGCTACATCCGTGACGTGGTGAGCGAGGGCGGCAACTTCTCGGTGGCTGTGGCGCCACTGATCTGGAAGGGGCGTGGCATCGGCACGATCGACGTGATGCGCAGGCCGCCTCGGTCGTACAGCAACAAGGAACTGATGCTGCTGCGCAGCTTCGCCGAGCAGGCGGTGATCGCCATACAGAACGCACGGCTGTTCAACGAGACGAAGGAATCGCTCGAACGCCAGACCGCCACCGCCGAAGTGCTGAAGGTGATCAGTGCCTCGCCGACCGACGTGCAGCCGGTGCTCGAGGTGGTGGCGCAGCGCGCCGCCGTGTTGTGCGATGCCGACTGGGACGGCGTCTGGCTGCGGGGCGAGTCCACCTTGCGCATGGTGGCGCACCATGTCCAGTCGCCCGACGCCGGACCGACGGCACTGCCACGGCAGCTCGAGATGCCCCTGCAAGCCTCCAGCCCGAGTGCGCTCGCCGCGGCGCAGGGCCGCCTGGTCCATGTTGCCGACATCGCGCCGCTGCTCGACACGCAGTATCCCGATGCGCGCGCGATGTACGAAAGCTTCGGCTTCCGCGCCACCCTGGCCGTGCCGATGCTGCGCGACGGCGTGGCCATCGGCGCCATCGGCCTGTACCGCCGAGAACCGCGGCCATTCTCGGCGGATCAGATCACGCTGGTGCAGACCTTCGCCGACCAGGCGGTGATCGCGATCGAGAACGTACGACTATTCAACGAAACGAAGGAGGCATTGGAGCAGCAAAGCGCGTCGGCCGAGATCCTGAGCGTGATCAGCAGTTCGGTGGCCGACACGGCGCCCGTGTTCGACAGGATCCTGCAAAGCTGCAAGCACCTGTTCGGCAGCGACGAGACCGCGGTTCTACTGATCGATGAACACGACCAGGTGCGGTTGGGAGCCTATGTGGGCAAGGCGCGCGATGCCGTGGCGGCCACCTTCCCGGCGCCGCTGGCGAAGACGCCCGCCGGCCGTGCGATTCGCGAACGCCGCGTGGTCGACTACCCCGACGTCGCCAACGACCCCACGGTCACGCGCGCGGTGCGGCGTGTGGCCGAGCTCGCTGGCTACAAGTCGATGGCCTACGCGCCGATGCTGTGGAACGAGCGCGGCATCGGTGCAATCGGCGTGTCGCGCATCCGCGGCCGCTTCAGCACCAAGGACCTGGCGATGCTGCAGACCTTCGCCGACCAGGCGGTGATCGCGATCCAGAACGCCCGGCTCTTCAACGAGACCCAACAGGCGCTGGAGCGCCAGACGGCGACGGCCGAGGTGCTGCGCGTCATCGGCAGTTCGGTGGCCGACACGCAGCCGGTGTTCGACAGCATCTGCGCCAGCGCGACGCGTCTGCTGCCCGGCGCCGACCTGGCCATCGGCTCGCTGGGCGACGACAACCTGATCCACTGGCGCGCCGGTAGCGGCGAGACGCGCGACGCCATGCGCTCGCTGTTTCCTCGCCCGGCGCCAAAGACCTCGGGCCTGCTCACCGGCAAGGCCACGTTCCTCCCCGACCTGCTGCATGGCGAGGGCGTGCCGGAGAGCCTGCGCACGGCCGCGCGCACGATCGGACGCAACGTGTCGATGCTCAGCGCAGCGATGACCGCGGGCAACCAGGTGCTCGGTACGATCGCCGCGTTCCACACGGACATGAGTCCGTTCAGCGAGGAGGATGGGCGGCTGCTGAAGTCCTTTGCCGACCAGGCGACGATCGCGATCCAGAACGCGCGGCTGTTCAACGAGACGAATGAAGCGCTGGAGCGCCAGACCGCCACCGCTGACATCCTGCGCGTCATTGCGCGATCGCCGGCCGACACACAACCGGTGTTCGACGCCATCGCCGAGAGTGCGTCTCGCCTCTTCGGCGGCCGTTCGGCAAGCGTCACTCGCCTGGTCGATGACGTGCTGCAACTGGCAGCTGCGGCCGGCCCGGGGGGCGAGGGGCGCGAAGCGCTGGAGAAAGCGTTCTCGAAGCCGCTCCCGCCTTCCAGCCTTCACATCATGGCCATGCGCTCCGGAAAACCGGTGTACCGCTGCGACATCGAGAACGACCCTGAGGTGTCGCCCGAGTTCAAGGCACTCGCCAGCGCACGAGGATATCGGAGTGCTCTCGCAGTACCCATGCTGCGCGACGGCGCGGTGATCGGCACGATCAATGTGACACGGCCGGAGGCAGGCGCGTTCAGTGCCCATCAGATCAGCCTGCTCGAGACCTTCGCCGACCAGGCCGTGATCGCGATCGAGAACGTGAGGCTGTTCAATGAAACACAGGAGGCGCTGGAGCGGCAGACGGCCATGGCTGAGGTGCTGCAAGTGATCAGCGGCTCGATGGCCGATGCTCAGCCGGTGTTCGAGAAGGTGCTGGACAGCTGCCAGCGGTTGTTCGGCGCGCAGGCAATGGGCGTCTTCCAGGCGCGCGGAGACCTTGTGCATGCGCTGGCCTACCGCGGCATCGGCGCCGAACGGGTGATGGAGGTCTACCCGCAGCCCATGGCCGGATCGTTCACCGAACGGGCGATGGCGCTGGGCGACGTGCTGGTGGTCGACGATGTAGCGTCCATGCCCGACGCACCACCGTACGCTGCCGAGCTGGTGCAGCGCGCGGGCAACTTCTCCATCATGGTGGCGCAGATGTGGTGGGAAGGTCGCGTCGCCGGCACGGTGCACGTCTCGTGCATTCCGCCTCGTGCCTTTGCACCCAAGGAGCGGGCGCTGCTGCGGGCCTTCGCCGACCAGGCCGTGATCGCGGTCCAGAACGCGCGAATGTTCAAGGAAACGCAGGAGGCGCGTGCCGCGGCCGAGGCGGCCAACGAAGCCAAGAGCGCCTTCCTGGCGACGATGAGCCACGAGATTCGCACGCCGATGAACGCGGTGATCGGCATGAGCGGACTCCTGCTCGACACGCCGCTCAACGGCGAGCAGCGCGACTACGCGGCGACCATCCGCGACAGCGGCGATGCGCTGCTGACGATCATCAACGACATCCTCGACTTCTCCAAGATCGAGGCCGGTCGGATGGACATCGAGAGCCATCCGTTCGACCTGCGTGAGTGCGTCGAGTCGGCGCTCGACCTGATCGCCGGCCGCGCGTCGGACAAGCAGCTGGACCTGGCCTACATGTTCGAGGCCGACGTGCCCGCAGCCATCGTGGGCGACGTGACGCGGCTGCGGCAGATCCTGCTCAATCTGCTGAGCAATGCGGTCAAGTTCACCGACGCCGGCGAGGTGGTGCTCAACGTTCGCAGCGAAGGCGAGAGCCTGCACTTCGCGGTGCGCGACACCGGCATCGGCCTCAGCGACGATGGCAAGAGCCGGTTGTTCCAGAAGTTCAGCCAGGCCGACTCGAGCACCACGCGCAAGTACGGCGGCACCGGGCTGGGCCTGGCCATCAGCAAGCTGCTGGCCGAGCTGATGGGCGGCACGATGTGGGTCGAAAGCGCCGGGCCGGGCACCGGCTCGACCTTCCACTTCACGCTGCGCGCGCAGCCGACCGCGCTGCCCGAAGGCCGCAAGCGCGAATTCATCGGCGAGCAGCCGGCGCTGAAGGGCAAGCGCGTGCTGGTGGTCGACGACAACGCCACCAACCGGCGCATCCTGGCGATGCAGATGGCCCGGTGGGGCATGGTGGCCGCGGACATCGAGGCGCCGGAAGAGGCGCTGCCGCTGTTGCAGAAGGAGAGCTTCGACCTCGCGATCCTGGACATGCACATGCCGGGCATGGATGGCGCCACGCTGGCCGCGCGCATCCGCGAGGCCGGCCATCGGCTGCCGCTGGTGCTGTTCAGCTCGCTCGGCCGGCAGGAGCAGGCCACCGGGCTGTTCGCCGCCGCGCTGTCCAAGCCGCTGCACCAGAGCCAGCTGTTCGACACGCTGGTCACGCTGCTGGCACAGGCCGCCGCACCGAAGGTCGCCGCGCCGCGTGCGACCAAGCCGAAGGTCAGTGCCGCGCTGGCCGAGCGACATCCCTTGCGCATCCTGCTGGCCGAAGACAACGTGGTGAATCAGAAGCTCGCGCTGCGGCTGCTGCAGCAGATGGGCTACCGTGCCGATGTCGCGGCCAACGGCATCGAGGCCGTCGAGAGCGTGGCGCGTCAGCCCTACGACGTGGTGCTGATGGACGTGCAAATGCCCGAGATGGACGGGCTCGAGGCCAGCCGGCGCATCGTGGCGCGCTGGCCCGGCAGCGGGCAGCGCCCGCGCATCATTGCGATGACGGCCAACGCGATGCAGGGCGATCGCGAGCAGTGCCTGGCTGCCGGCATGGACGACTACGTGACCAAGCCGATCCGCGTCGACGCGCTGGTCGAAGCCCTGACCCAGGCCACGGCACGCAAGGACACCTGACATGCCCGACACCATCGACCGCACGATCCTCCGCGAACTGCAGGACAGCGCCGGCGCCGACTTCGTGGTCGAGCTGGTCGGCACCTTCTTCGAGGAGGCGCCGCAGATGATCGCCGACCTGCGCAACGCGCTGGCCGCCGGCGACGCCGAGCGCTTTCGCCGCGCGGCGCACTCGCTGAAGACCAATGCCCACACCTTCGGTGCCACCGCGCTGGGCGCCCAGGCCCGAGGGCTGGAGCTCGCTGGCCTGCCCGCCGACGCGAGCGGCATCGACGCCCTGCAAGCGCTCTACGACACGGCCGCCGCGGCGCTGAAGGAGCTCACCCGTGGCTGAGCGCGGCGCGCGCTTGCTCGTCGCCGACGACAACAAGGTCAACCGCCTGCTGCTGGCGCGCAGCCTCACGCTGCAGGGGCACCAGGTGGCGAGCGCCGAGAACGGCCGCATCGCGCTCGAGATGCTGCGCGCCGGCGGCTTCGACCTGCTGCTGCTGGACATGGAAATGCCCGAGATGGACGGCTTCCAGGTGCTGGAGCAGCTGGCGGCCGACGCCGCGCTGCGCGACGTGCCGGTGATCGTGACCAGCTCGCTCGAAGGCATCGCCCACGTGGTGCGCTGCATCGAACTCGGCGCCGACGACTACCTGCACAAGCCGGTGAACCCGGTGCTGCTGAAGGCGCGCATCGGCTCCAGCCTCGAGAAGAAGCGCCTGCGCGACCAGCAGAAAGCGCTGGTCGAACGCTTCGCCACCTCGGCCGTGGCGGCCGACCTGCAGCAGGGCGGCTTCGTGCTCGGCGGCAAGCGCGTGCAGGCCACGGTGATGTTCTGCGACATCCGCGGCTTCACCAGCATCGTCGAGAGCCAGGGGCCGGAAGAGACGATCGAGCTGCTCAACACCTGGTACACGCTGATGTTCGAGGCCATCACGTCGCAAGGCGGCGTGGTCAACCAGATGATCGGCGATGGGCGGATGGCGATCTTCGGCGCTCCGCTGCCGGTGGCCGAGCCGCCGCTGGCGGCCGCGCGCGCGGCGCTCGACATGATGGAGATGATCGCGCTGCTCAACGCCGAGCGGGCATCGGAGGGCAAGCCGGCGCTGGCC
>JBGAMU010000092.1:0-18414 GCA_044222685.1 Burkholderiaceae bacterium | reverse complement strand
ATCGTCGACGCACTCACGCCCGCTTGAGGCGCGTCAGCCGGCGCGGCACATGCGATGCCTACAGTCGCTCGGCCCCTTGCCGCACGAGAGCTGCCATGCCCACCGAGTTGTTCAACCGCGACGATCACTTGTGCCTGATGTTCAGTGATTTGTGCGACGGCGGCGGCGAGGCCGTGCAGGCCAACCAGTTCCTCGTCGTCGACGGCGACACCGGCGCGATCATCGATCCGGGCGGCAACATGGCCTTCAACGATCTCTTCGTCGGCATGTCGAAGCACTTTCCGCCGGCGCGGCTGTCCGCGCTGCTGGCCTCCCACGCCGACCCCGACATCATCGCGTCGCTCGACCGCTGGACCACGTCGACGCAAGCCACGCTGTACATCTCGAGCCTGTGGCAGCGCTTCGTGCCGCACTTCTGCAAGGCCGGCAAGACCACCGGCCGCGTGGTCGGCATTCCCGACTCGGGCATGCGCATCCGCATCGGCCGCCACGATCTGGTCGCGGTGCCGGCGCACTTCCTGCACGCCGAGGGCAATTTCCAGTTCTACGACCCGGCGGCGCGCATCCTGTTCTCCGGCGACCTCGGCGTATCGTTGATCAGCGGGGCGCGCGCGCGCACGCCGGTGTACGACCTGCGCGAAGTGCTGCCGCACATGGAGGCCTTTCACCGGCGCTACATGGTCTCCAACAAGATCCTGCGGCTGTGGGCCGACATGGTGTCGACGCTCGACATCGCGATGCTGGTGCCACAGCACGGCGCACCGCTGGCCGGCCCGGCGGTGGGCCAGTTCATCAGCTGGGTGCGCGAGCTGCACTGCGGCGTCGACCTGATGGGCCCGCGCGACTACCGGGTTCCGGCCTGACGATTCCGACCCGCGCGGACGGCACCGTACCATCGGTGCCATGCCGCAGCGACTGTCGCACCTGATCGGCACGTTGTCGCTGGCCGAATGGCGCCAGCACCCGTGGCGCCATGCCACCGTGCTGCTGGCCGTCGCGCTCGGCGTCGCGCTCGCCTACTCGGTGCACCTGATCAACGCCTCGGCGCTGTCGGAGTTCACCGCCGCCGTGCGTGCGGCCAACGGCGAACCCGATGTGTCGCTCACGGCGGCGGCGCCCGAAGGCTTCGACGATGCGATCGTCGAGGCGCTGGCACTCGACGAATCGGTCGCCGTCGTCAGCCCGATGCTGCAGCTCGACAGCCTGGTCCGGCGCGACGCCGCCGCGCGGACGGTGCCGGTACGCGTGATCGGGCTCGACGCGCTCCGCGTGGCACCGGTGGCGCCGTCGTTGATGCCGCGGCCCGCCGCCGGCAGCGCGGCATTGACGATCCTCGACCCCGATGTCGTGTTCGCCAACGCGGCCGCCCTGCAGCGGCTCGACGCCGCCGTCGGTGACACGATCGAGCTGCGCACGCCGCGCGGCTGGCAACGCGCACGGCTGGCCGGCAGCGTGGCGGCCGGCGGCACCGCGCTGCTGGTGGCCGACATCGCGGCGCTGCAGTCGCGCTTCGACTTCGGTGCGCGCATCAACCGCGTCGACCTGCGGCTGGCCACCGGCGTGACCGCCGAGGCCTGGCAGCGCGGCCAGGCGTGGCCGCCGGCGGTGCGTGTCGCGCAGGCCGACGACGCGCTGCAGCGCGTGTCCAACCTGTCGCGCGCCTACCGCGTCAACCTGAGCGTGCTCGCGCTGGTGGCGCTGCTGGTCGGTGGCTTTCTCGTCTACTCGGTGCTCGCGCTGTCGGTCGCGCAACGCACGCCGACCTTTGCCTTGCTCGGCGTGCTGGGCCTCGCCGCGCGCGACCGGCGCACGCTGGTGCTCGCCGAGGCGGCGATCGTCGGTGTGCTCGGCAGCGTCGTCGGGCTGCTCGCCGGCGCGGCACTGGCGGCGATCGCGCTGCGCGCGCTTGGCGGCGACCTCGGTGGCGGCTACTTCCCCGGCATCACGCCGCACCTGCAGATCGCGTTCGTGCCGGCGCTGCTGCACGGCGCGCTGGGCACCGCCGCGGCGGTGCTGGGCGCCTGGTGGCCGGCGCGGGCGGCCGAACGCCTGGCCCCGGCGATGGCGCTCAAGGGCCTGTCGTCGTCCGGCGCCGGCCGCTCGCACGCGTGGCCGGGGCTGGCGCTGATCGGCGCAGCCGGTGTGCTGGCCATGCTGCCGGCGGTGGCCGGGCTGCCGCTCGCGGCGTACGCCGCGGTGGCCGCGCTGCTGGCCGGTGGCGTGGTGCTGGTGCCGGCCATCGTGCAGCTGCTGCTGGCGCGACCCGTGGCGCAGCAACAGGCGCTGGTGCTGCTGGCCTGGCAGCGCGCGCGCCACCAGCGCCACACCGCGAGCGCGGCGGTCGCCGGCGTGGTGGCGAGCCTTGCGTTGTCGGTGGCGCTGACGGTGATGGTGGCGAGCTTTCGCGACGCGGTGTCGGACTGGCTGAACGCCGTGCTGCCAGCCGACCTGTACCTGCGCACCGTCGGCGGCGCCTCGGCGGCCGACTGGATGACGCTGCCCGCCGGCTTCGCCGCCGAGGCGGCGCGTCTGCCCGGCGTGACGCAGTTGCGCGCGTCGCGCGTGCGGCCCGCGTCGCGCGTGCGGCCGCTCGCGCTCGACCCGCGCCGGCCGGCGCTGGCGCTGATCGTGCGACCGATCGACAACGCCGCCCACGCGCTGCCGATGCTCGGCGATGTGCACCCTGCCCGTGCCGGCGAGACCGGTGTCTGGGTCAGCGAGCCGGCCGCGGCGATCTACGGCTGGCAGGTGGGCGAACGCATCATGCTGCCGCTGCCCGACGGCAACCAGTCGCTGGTCGTGCGCGGCATCTGGCGCGACTACGCACGCCAGTTCGGTGCCGTCGCGATCGAACCGACGGTCTGGCGCGCCCACGGCGGCGACGATCGCATCAACGAGGTCGCCCTGTGGCTGGCGCCGGGCGCCGATGCACCGGCGCTCGTCGAGCGGCTGCGCGCGCTGGCCGGCCCCGACGTGCCGCTGGACACCGCCAGCGCCGGCGAGCTGCGGCAGATCTCGCTGTCGATCTTCGACCGCAGCTTCGCGGTGACGCGTTACCTGCAAATCGTGGCCATCGCGGTCGGCCTGATCGGCGTGGCGGCCAGCCTGTCGGCGCAGGTGCTGGCAAGGCGGCGGGAGTTCGGCCTGCTCGCGCACCTGGGCCTCACGCGGCGGCAGATTCTCGGCATCGTCACCGGCGAGACGGCCGCCTGGCTGGCATCCGGCGTGCTGATGGGGCTGGCCCTCGGCGTTGCGGTCAGCGTGGTGCTGGTCCACGTGGTCAACCCGCAGAGCTTTCACTGGACGATGGAACTCGTGGTGCCCTGGTCGCGGCTCGCCGGCCTCGGCGCAGCGGTGCTGGTCTGCGGCCTGCTCACGGCGGCGATCAGCGCCCGGCGCGCCGCCACGCGCGAGGCGGTGCTCGCGGTCAAGGAGGACTGGTGATGTGGTCGCGCCGCGCCCTGCTCGCCGCGCTGCCGGGTGCGGTGTTCGCGCAAGGCGATGCCGACGAAGATCGTGTGCGCGACGGCCGGCCGCTGCGGTTCCCGCGCGACCATGGCGCGCACCCCGGCGCCCGCATCGAGTGGTGGTACGCCACCGGCTGGCTCGACGCGCAACCGGCGCCGATCGGCTTCCAGATCACCTTCTTCCGCCACCGCACCGGCCTGGCCGAGGCGCTGCCCGGCCGCTTCGCGCCGCGCCAGCTGCTGTTCGCGCATGCCGCGATCAGCGACATCGCCACGCGCAGCCACCTGCAGGCGCAGCGCACGACGCGCTGGTCGGGCGACCCGTCGGCGCGCGACGCGTCGGCGGCCCGCGACGACACCCGCGTGCAGCAGGGCCGCTGGCGGCTGCAGCGCCAGGTGACTGAAGGCGCCGGCCGCTATGACGCCGACGTCGGCGGCGGCGACGCGCCGTTTCGCCTGCAGCTGGCGCTGACCGCGAGGCAGCCGTTGCTGCTGCAGGGCCGCGACGGCTGGTCGCGCAAGGGGCCGCTGCCAAAGCAGGCCAGCCACTACTACAGCCTGCCGCAACTGGCGGTCGTGGCGCAACTCACGCGCACCGGCCGCACGCAGCAGCACACCGGGCGCGCCTGGCTCGACCACGAATGGAGCGACGAGCTGCTGCCGGCCGACGCCGTGGGCTGGGACTGGATCGGCGTCAACCTGGCCGACGGCGGCGCGCTGATGGCCTTTCAGATCCGCCGCCGCGACGGCACGCCGCTGTGGGCCGGCGGCAGCCATCGCCGCGCAGACGGCACGCTGCGCGTCTTCAACGCCGATGAAGTGCAGTTCACGCCCGGGCGCGAGTGGACCAGTGCCGGCTCGATGGCGCGTTACCCGGTGCAGTGGACCGTCGCCACGCCCGCCGGCCGCCACGAGCTGCGCGCGCTGATGGACGCGCAGGAGCTCGACGGCCGCGGCAGCAACGGCGCGGTGTACTGGGAAGGTCTGTCCGACCTGTTCGACGACAACGGTCGCGCCGTCGGCCGCGGCTATCTGGAGATGACCGGCTACGCCAGGCCGCTGACCTTGTAGCGAGGGCGTGGCGCGCGGCCGCTAGGCCGCTACGGGGGTGGACATTTCCTGCGCGATCAGCTGCGCCAGCACGCGCCGAAAGTGCGCCAGCGGCGCGTCGGCGGCGATCGGGTGCATGCGGAACGACGGGTCGACGTCGAAGGTGCGCTGCTGGTCCTCGATGATCGCCTTGTCCTCGTGGAAGCCCTCGACCATGCTGTCGTGCAACGACAGCGCTATCGTCGGGTCGTCGACGTTCCAGCTGTGCAGGTAGTTCCAGAAGAAGTGCGTGCTGCGCCGTGTCTCGGGGGTGAAGAACTGGCAGTTGCGGTACTGCTTGGCTTGCGAGACGTCGCCGCGCTCGATGCCGCTGCCGGCCGGCGCGAAGCCCGACTCGAGGAAGAAGATGCCGGGGATGTGCATCTGGCCGACGTTCCAGCGATCGACCTTGCCGTCGCTGCGTGTCACCTTGCGGTGGAACGGCGGCACGTCGGCGTTGAGATGCATTCGCTTGACACGAAAGCCCCGCGGCTGGCGCTCCACCTCGACCGGCTTGGTCTTGAAGGCGTATTCCTCCGAGCCGCCCAGCGTGTGCCGGTGCACGAACGCCAGGTGCGCGAAGTCGGCCAGGTTGTCGACGATCAGCAGGTAGTTGGCGTCGTAGTGCAGGTAGTCGGGCACGCCGCGCCAGCCCGGGTCGCGCAGATACGGGAAGTCGACGATTGCCGCCGGGTCGGCCCTGGCCGCGTTGCCCATCCAGATCCACACCAGCGAGTCGCGTTCCACGATCGGGTAGCTGCGCACGCCCATGCCCTTGGGCACGCTGTCCTGCCCCGGGATCTGCACGCAGGCGCCGCTGCCGTCGAACTTGAGCCCGTGGTACATGCAGCGCACGCAGTCGCCCTCGAGCCGCCCCTTGGACAGCCGCGCGCCGCGGTGGCAGCAGCGGTCGTCGAGCGCGATCACGCGGCCCGAATCGCCCTTGTACAGCAGCACCGGCCGCTCGAGGATCGTGCGCGCCAGCAGGCGGCCGTCGATCAGCTCGTGCGACCAGGCCGCCACGTACCAGCAGTCGTGCAGGAAGTCGCCGTGCAGGTGCAAGTCGTCGCCAGCGATGCGCATACGCCGAACCCCTCGTGTGCGTGCCGAGCGCGGCACGCGGGCGATGTTACGCCCGCGGGCTTGACCTCATGCGCAGCTAGCGCGAGGTCTCGCGGCGGATCTCGCCGCTGCGCCGCGGCTTGATCGGTGCGGCGCGCACGCAGTTGCGGCCGGCCTTCTTGGCCGCATAGAGCGCCAGGTCGGCGTCGTGCACCAGCGCGTCGAGCGTGCGGTCGTCGCCGCCGTAGGAGGCCACACCCACGCTGACGGTGGTGCCGACCTTCTCGCCGTTCCAGTCGAGCCGGCCGCCGGCCACGCGTTCGCGGATGCGCTCGGCGACGTCGAGCGCGCCCAGCGGATCGGTGTGCGGCAGCAGGATCACGAGCTCCTCGCCGCCGAAGCGCGCCATCAGGTCGGGCTGGCGCAGCGTGGCCCGCACCGCCTTGGCGATGGCCACCAGCAGCTTGTCGCCGCACAGGTGGCCATAGACGTCGTTGATGGCCTTGAAGTTGTCGGCGTCGATCAGCAGCAGCGCGGCGTCCTCGCCGTAGCGCTTGCAGCGCGACCATTCGCGCTCGGCGATCTCGAAGAAGTAGCGCCGGTTGTGCACGCCGGTCAGGGAATCCTGCGTGGCCAGCACAGCCAGCCGCGCCCGCGCACGCTCGAGCTGGAACAGCAGGCGCAGCGCCAGCGTGCCGATCGCCGGCACCAGGATCAGCGCCGACAACGCGCCCACCTGCGCCGCCACCACCGGATTGCCGCGCCCCAGCAGCGTGACCAGCAGCGGCGCCAGCAGCGCGAACACCGGCACCAGCACCAGCGTGACCAGCATCAGCGACGGCACGAAGCCGATGGCCACCAGCGCGCGCGTGGTGCGCGTCATCCAGTCGGATTGCGAAGGCAGCTCTTGAGTCACGGTGCCAGCTTAGCGTGTTCGGCGCGGCGCCACCACCCATGACTTGCCGGTGCGCAAGCCGATCGGTCAGGCGACACCGCACACTAGCGGTGCCATCCCCCTTATTTGGAGGCCCCGTGAAAACCCCGCTGACGATGAATTCGCTGTCGGCCGCGGTCGACCACCTGCTGGACACGGTCGCCGGCGACATCGTGCTCGGCCTGCCGCTGGGCATCGGCAAGCCCAATCCGTTCGTCAATGCGCTGTACCGGCGCATCAAGGCCAATCCGGCGCGCCGGCTGACGATCGTGACTGCGCTGTCGCTGGAAAAGCCGGTCGGCAAGAGCGACCTCGAGCGGCACTTCCTCGACCCGCTGGTAGCACGGGTATTCGCCGACTACCCCGATCTCGACTACGTGAAGGACGCCCGCGCGGGCACGCTGCCACCGAACATCGAGGTGCGCGAGTTCTTCTTCAAGACCGGCGACTACCTGGGCAATCTGGCCGCCCAGCAGGGCTACATCTCGACCAACTACACCTTCGTCGCACGCGACATGGCGGTGCAGGGCATGAACGTCATCGCACAGGCGGTGGCGGCGAGGCCGGGCGCCGATGGGCTGCGGCTGTCGCTGTCGAGCAACCCCGACGTCACCTTCGAGATCGTCGAGCGTTACGCCGAGGCCGGCCTGCCATTGCTGAAGATCGCGGTCGTCAACGAACGCATGCCGTTCATGCCCAACGGTGCCGAGGTGGATGCCGGCTTCTTCGACGTGGTGGTCACCGATCCGGCCGCCACGCACACGCTGTTCGGCCCACCCAACGGCAAGGTGAGCACCGCCGACTACGCGATCGGCCTGCACGCGTCGAGCCTGGTCGTCGACGCCGGCACGCTGCAGATCGGCATCGGCTCGCTCGGCGATGCGATCGCGCGGGCGCTGATCGTGCGTGACCGCCATGGCGCCGAGTACCGCCGCATCCTCGAGGACCTGTGCCCAAACGGGCTGGCCGGTCGCGAGCTCGGCCGCTTCGACACGGGCTTGTACGGCTGCTCGGAAATGTTCGTCAACGGCTTCCTGCAGCTGATCGAGGCCGGCATCGTGCGCCGCGAGGTCTTTGCCGACACGACGCTGCAGCGGCTGCTCAACGAAGGCCGCATCGCCGGCCCGGTGGTGACGCCGCAGACGCTGCGCGCGCTGCTCGAGGCCGGCCGCATCGGCTCGCCGCTGTCACCGGGCGACCTCGAGCTGCTGATGCGCGTGGGCGTGTTCAAGCCTGGCATCACGCTCGCCGGCGACGAGCTCGCATTCGACGGCCTGCGCCTGCCCAACGACCTGCGCGCGCCGGCCGCCTTCGACGCCATCTGCGAGCAGCTGCTCGGCCCGCGGCTGACCGGCGGCGTGTGCATGCACGGCGGCTTCTTCCTCGGCCCGGCGGACTTCTACGAGCGGCTGCGCCGCATGCCGGCGGCCGAGCTGGCGCGCATCGACATGACGCGCATCGACTTCATCAACCAGCTCTACGGCACCGACGCCGTGCAGACCGAGCTGAAGCGGGCGCAGCGCCGGCGCGCGCGCTTCATGAACACGACGATGATCGTCACGCTGCTGGGCGCCGCGGTATCCGATGCGCTCGAAAGCGGCCAGGTCGTCTCGGGCGTGGGCGGGCAGTACAACTTCGTCGCGATGGCGCACGCGCTGCCCGATGCGCGCTCGATCCTGATGCTGCGCGCCACGCACGAACACAAGGACGGCCTGAAGAGCAGCATCGTCTGGAGCTACGGCCACGTGACGATCCCGCGCCATCTGCGCGACATCGTGATCACCGAGTACGGCGTGGCCGACCTGCGCGGCCGCAGCGACACCGAGGTCGTGCAGAGACTGATCGCCGTCGCCGACTCGCGCTTCCAGGACGAGCTGGTCGCACAGGCCAAGGCGCAGGGCAAGCTGGGCCCGAAGTACGAGGTGCCCGAGCGCTACCGGCACAACCTGCCGGCCACGCTGGACGACAAGCTGCATCCGTGGAGCCGCGCCGGGTTGCTGCCGGACTTTCCGTTCGGCACCGACCTGACCGACGACGAACTGCACATCGTGCGCGCGCTCAAGCGGCTGAAGCACGCGGCCAACCACCCGACGGAGCTGGTGGCGATGGCGCTGAAGAGCCTGTGGGAGGACAAGGAGGCGCCGCAGGCCTATCTGCAGCGGCTGGGCCTGGACGACGCACGCAGCTTCAAGCAGTTGTTCCTGAAACGCCTGTTCGCCGGCAACCTGTAGCGGCTCGTCCGAATGCTCGCCCGACAGGCCTGCCGCTTGACAGCAGCGGTCGTCTGCTATTAGAGTGATATCACTTCAATAGCAAAAGGTCGACCATGAACCGCACTCGGGAACGGCGCCGCGAACAGGACTTCCGCTCGTCCAACGGCTATGCGATGGCCGCGCTGTCGATCGCCCTCGGCTTGCTCGGGGTGGCGGCGATGGTCTGGCTGCGTGGTCCCGGTCCGGTGGCCTTCGTCGGCGAGGTGCTGCTGGCGGTGCTGGGCGGCTTCCTGCTCACCGGTCTGTACATGCTGCAGCCCAACGAGGGCGCGATCCTCACGCTGTTCGGCCAGTACGTGGGCACCGATCGCCAGGAAGGCCTGCGCTGGGCGAATCCGTTCTTCCGCAAGCGCCACCTCTCGCTGCGCGCACGCAACCTGAACGCGGCGACGCTGAAGGTCAACGACAAGCGCGGCAACCCGGTGGAGATCAGCGCCGTCGTGGTCTGGCGCGTCTACGACACCGCGATGGCGGTGTTCGAGGTCGACAACTTCGAGAACTACGTGACGGTGCAGGCGGAGGCGGCGATCCGCCACGTGGCGACGCAGTTCGCCTACGACGAAGGCGACGACGTGGCGCCCGGCGAAACCACGCTGCGGGCCGGCAACGCGGTGGCCGCGGCGCTGAAGATCGAGCTGCAGGAGCGCTTCGACGAGGCCGGCGTGGCGGTCGAGGACGCCAAGCTGAGCCACCTGGCCAACGCGCCCGAGATCGCCCAGGTGATGCTGCGCCGCCAGCAGGCCGAGGCGATCATCAGCGCGCGGCAGAAGATCGTGCACGGCGCGGTCAGCATGGTCGAGTCGGCGTTGTCGGCCCTCTCGGAACGCGAGATCGTCGTGCTCGACGACGAACGCAAGGCCGCGATGGTGAGCAACCTGCTCGTCGTGCTGTGCTCCGACAAGGACGCGCAGCCGATCGTCAACGCCGGCACGCTGTACACCTAGAGCGAGGCCCGACGGAGCGTGGCGTCGCCCGACAAGAAGTCATTCCTGCTGCGCATCGATCCGGCGCTGTGGGCCGAGATCGAGCGTCTGGCCGCGCAGGACCTGCGCAGCGCCAACGCGCAGGTCGAGTACCTGCTGCGCGAGGCGCTGGCGCGACGCGGGCGGCAGGTGGCGGACGCCGACGCCGCGGCGCCGCGCAGCGGGCCGTCGAAGGCCGGTCGCCGCTGACGGGGCGGCGCCGCTGGCGCCGTAGACTCGGCCGATGGCCGATACCGCTTCGACGTTGCCCGCCGCCCTGCCCCGCGCCGCGCAGCCGCCCGCCAAGGGCTCGCCCCGCTCGTTGTCGGGGCTGCTGCCGTTCCTGCGGCCGTACCGCGGGCGCATTGCCCTCGCGCTGGTGTTCCTGGTGGCGGCGGCCGCCACCACGCTGGTGTTTCCGCTGGCGCTGAAGTCGCTGATCGACCAGGGCCTGGTGTCGGCCGAGCCGGGAGAGCGGGTGATGGCGCTGCGCGAACACTTCGTCGCGCTGTTCGCCGTCGGCGCCGCGCTGGGTGTGTTCTCGGCGGCGCGCTTCTACATGGTGTCGTGGCTGGGCGAACGCGTCACGGCCGATCTGCGCAACGCGGTCTACGGCCACGTGCTGCGACAGAGCCCCGAGTTCTTCGAGACCACGCAGACCGGCGAGGTGCTGTCGCGCCTGACCACCGACACCACGCTGGTGCAGACCGTCGTCGGCTCGAGCCTGAGCATGGGCCTGCGCAACACGGTGATGGGCATCGGCGCGCTGGGCATGCTGATCGTGACCAATCCCTATGTGATGACGCAGGTGCTCGGCATCCTGGTGCTGGTGGTGCTGCCGTCGCTGTACTTCGGCCGCCGCGTACGCCGCCTGTCGCGCGCCAGCCAGGACCGCGTGGCCGACTCCAGCGCCATCGCCGCCGAAGTGCTGAACGCGATTCCGGTGGTGCAGGGCTTCGTGCAGGAGACGCGCGAGTCGCAGCGTTTCGGCCAGGCCACCGAGAACGCGTTCGACACCGCCCGCCGGCGCACGCGGGTGCGCGCCTTCCTGGTCGCCTTCATCATCAGCGCCACCTTCGGCGCGCTGCTATGGGGCCTGTACCAGGGCACGCAGGCCGTCATGGCCGGGCGCATCACCGCCGGGCACCTGGGCCAGACCGTGGTCTTCGTGATCATCCTGGTCGGCAGCGTCGCGGTGTTGTCCGAGGTCTACGGCGACCTGCTGCGCGCGGCCGGTGCCACCGAGCGGCTGATGGAACTGATGGCCGCGCGCTCGCCGGTGGCCGACCCGGTGGCGCCGCGCGCACTGCCGCCGGCACAGGGTGGCTCGTCGGTCATCTTCGACCAGGTCACGTTCCACTACCCGTCGCGGCCGCAGCTGGCGGCGCTGCGCGACATCACGCTGCGCGTCGCGCCGGGCGAGACGGTGGCGCTGGTCGGTCCCAGCGGCGCCGGCAAGAGCACGCTATTCCACCTGCTGCTGCGCTTCTACGACGCCCGCCACGGCGCGGTCAGCGTCGACGGCGTGCCGGTGCGCGAAGTGGCGCTGGCCGAGCTGCGCCAGCGCATCGGCATCGTGCCGCAGGACAGCACCATCTTCTCGACCAGCGCGCTGGAGAACATCCGCTATGGCCGGCCCGGCGCGAGCGACGACGACGTGATCGCCGCCGCGCGCGCCGCCTTTGCGCACGACTTCATCAGCGCGCTGCCCGAGGGCTACGCCAGCTTTCTGGGCGAGCGCGGCGTGCGCCTGTCGGGCGGCCAGCGCCAGCGCATCGCGATCGCGCGGGCGATGCTGAAGAATCCGCCGCTGCTGCTGCTCGACGAGGCGACGAGTGCGCTCGACGCCGAGAGCGAGCGCATGGTGCAGGCGGCGCTGGAGGCCGCGATGAAGGACCGCACCACGCTCGTCATCGCGCACCGGCTGGCCACCGTGCAGCGCGCCGACCGCATCGTGGTGCTGGATCAGGGACGCATCGTCGACACCGGCACGCACGCCGAGCTGGTGGCCCGCGGCGGCCTGTACGCGCGGCTGGCTGCGATGCAGTTCGACCTGCAGCCCGCCGCCTAGAATCCGCCGCATGAGTTCGCCGCCGCGCCCTGCCCGCTCGCAGTACGAGGACTTCATGCGCCATGTGTTCACGCACGGCGTGCACAAGGCCGACCGCACCGGCACGGGCACCAGGAGCGTGTTCGGCTACCAGATGCGCTTCGACCTGAACGAGGGCTTTCCGCTCGTCACGACGAAGAAGGTGCACCTGAAGTCGATCATCCTCGAGCTGCTGTGGTTCCTGCGCGGCGACGGCAATGCGCGCTGGCTGCAGGAACGCGGCGTGACGATCTGGGACGAATGGGCCAAGGCCGACGGCGACCTGGGCCCGGTGTACGGCGTGCAGTGGCGCAGCTGGCCCGCGCCCGGCGGCGGCCACGTCGACCAGATCGCCGAGGTGGTGAAGCAGTTGAAGGCCAACCCCGACTCGCGCCGCATCATCGTCAGCGCCTGGAACGTGGCCGACCTGCCGCAGATGGCGCTGCTGCCGTGCCACGCGTTCTTCCAGTTCTACGTCGCGCCCGCTGACTCGCCTTCGGCCCGGGGGCGCCTGAGCTGCCAGCTCTACCAGCGCAGCGCGGACATCTTTCTCGGCGTGCCGTTCAACATCGCGAGTTATGCGCTGCTGACGCACATGCTGGCGCAGCAGTGTGATCTCGACGTCGGCGACTTCATCTGGACCGGTGGTGATTGCCACATCTACAGCAACCACGAGGAGCAAGTGCGCACCCAGCTGGCGCGCGCGCCCTACCCCTACCCGGTGCTGCAGATCCACCGCCGGCCGCCGTCGATCGACGACTACGAGTACGACGACTTCGCGATGCTCGACTATGTCTTCCACCCGGCCATCAAGGCGCCGGTGGCGGTGTAGCGACCCCTCGAGAGACCCACACGTCCGGGGTGTGACAACCCGTCATGGCGAGCGTAACGCGCCTGCACGCGTCAGAATCGAGCCGCGGGTTCGGTCGATCTGAAACCCGAGGGAGCACAACAAATGTCGAAGCGGTGGGTCCGAAGTCTGGGCTGGCAGGCGCTGGGCGTCCTGGCGATCGTGTCGGTGCTGGTCAGCTGCGGCGGCGGCAGTGGCGACAGCCGCGGGCCCTTGCCGTCGCCGGGAGGCGGCACGTCGGCGGTCGTGATCACCGCGCCGGCCAACCTGTCGACGGTGTCGACCGCCAATCTCGTCGTGTCCGCCGCGCCGGCTGCTGGCGCGTCGGTGGCGACGATCGAGTTCCAGATCGACGGCGTCACCATCGGCACGCCGTCGGCGTCGACCGACTCGGCGCCGGTGACGGTCGACGACTACGCGTCGGGCCAGCACGTGATCCGCGCCCGAGCCTTCGACAGCAGTGGCGTGGCGTCCGGCTGGACCACCGTGACGGTGCAGTTTCCGGGCACGCGCACGCAGCCCGCCGGTTTCACGCGCGAAGAAGCATTCGTCACGGGTCTGTCCAACGCCACGGCGATAACGCAGGCACCGGACGGGCGTCTGTTCATCGCCGAGCAGGGTGGCACGCTTCGCGTGGTGAAGAACGGCGCGCTGCTCGGCACGCCATTCGTGTCGTTGACCGTCGACGCCAACAACGAACGCGGCCTGCTCGGCGTGACGCTGCATCCCGACTTCGCCAACAACGGGTTCGTCTACGTCTACTACACGGCGACCGCGCCGACGATCCACAACCGCATCAGCCGTTTCACGGCCTCGGGCGACGTCGCCGCGGCGAACAGCGAGTTCATCCTCGCCGACCTGCCAAATCTGAGCGCCGGCAACCACAACGGCGGCGCGCTGCATTTCGGCGTCGACGGCAAGTTGTATGTCGGTGTCGGCGAGAACGCAGTCGGTACCAACGCACAGGACCTGAACACCCCGCTCGGCAAGCTGCTGCGCTTCAACGACGACGGGACGATTCCTCCAGACAACCCGTTCTGCACGACGACCGGCAACAACGCGTGCGCCGTCTGGGCCTACGGCCTGCGTAATCCGTTCACCTTCGCGATCCAGCCGGTCACCGGCCGCCTGCACATCAACGACGTCGGCCAGGACACCTGGGAAGAGATCAACCTGGGTGCGCGCGGCGCCAACTACGGCTGGCCCAATTCGGAAGGGCCGACTTCAGCCGTTGGCGAGACCGGGCCGCTTTTCACCTACAAGCAAGTCGCCGGCAACCCGCCAGGCTCGGAGCCTGGTGGCTTCTTCACCGGCGCGGCGATCGCAGGTGGTGCGTTCTATCCGGCGACCGGGCCGTTCGGTGTGCCCTACCAGGGTGGCTACTTCTTCGCCGACTTCATCAGCCGTTTCGTCGGCTTTCTCGACCTGGCCAACGACAACGCCGCCTATGCGTTCGGCACGGTGACCGCACGGCCCGTCGACATGACCGTGGCAACCGACGGCGCGTTGCTGGTGCTCACCCGCAGCAACGTCGTGCGCTTCAGCAAGCCCTGAAGCCCGCGGGCGGCGCCGCGCGAAACGCGGCGACAATGCGCGCCGATGTCAACACCGCCCGACCGCTTGCCGCACCTCGCCGTGATCGCCGCCGTCGCGCGCAACGGCGTGATCGGCCGTGGCGGCACGATTCCGTGGCGGCTGCCGGCCGACATGGCGCACTTTCGCGCGCTCACTCGCGGCTGCCCCGTGATCATGGGCCGTCGCACCTGGAACTCGCTGCCCGAGCGCTTCCGCCCGCTGCCCGAGCGCACGAACATCGTCGTCACCCACCAGGCCGACTGGCAAGCGCCCGGTGCACGGGCGGCCGCCTCGCTCGACGATGCCGTGGCGCAGGCTCGAACCGTCACGCCGCCGCAAGGCCGCGTGTTCGTGATCGGTGGCGCCGAGCTCTACGCCCTGGCGCTGCCGCGGGCCGACACGCTGGAGCTGACCGAGCTGCAGGCCGACATCGCGGGCGACACGGTGTTTCCGCCGTGGAACCGCGACGACTTCATCGAGGTGCGCCGCGAGGCGCACGCCGCGGCCGGACCCGATGCGCCGGCTTTCCACTTCGTCACCTACCGACGCGCAGAACGCTGAGCCGCAAGAGCCCTGTTCCAGACCAAGGCCGAGCGCGCCGACGGCGTCGCCATCGGTGTGAGACAAGCTTCACACGGAGGCGCGTTTGACGCCTCGTTACAAGGCATCCTGCGCCGTGCAGGAGTAGTCTCGGGCCTTCGATCGCGGGCACGACGCCCGCATCGACCTCTCGCAAGTCCAAGCCGACCCAAACGATTGCAACGCCATGCCCGCAGTACGCCGCAACGTTTCAGACGAATCATCACCCAGCCTGCAGTCGCGACACTCGAGTCACTCGACGCTGGACCGCCAAGCGAGCGCCGGCAAGCCCAGCGGCGGGCCGCTGCGCTGGCTGGGCACGGTGTTCAATCGCCCGGTCAAGCTCAAGCGCATCGGCATGCAGCTGCACGTGGTGCTCGCCGAGGCGCCATCGGTGCCGGCGTCCTCCAGATCCGGCGGTCGTGGCGAGGCGCTGCGGCTGGCGCACGTGGCCCTGCAGGAGCTGCTTGCGCAACACGAGGAATCACGCCGCCTGGCGCCGCATCTGGCGCATCTGGAGCAGACGCTGGCCCGCCAGGGCTCGCGTGCGCTGAAGATGCTGCCGGTCAACGTGCTGACCAAGGCGATCGACCAGCTCGACCGACTCGAAGGCACAGCGCGCAGCGATGACCTGATGGCACTGCGCCTGCGCGTCGAAGAAGCCGTCAAACGCCATGCCCCGTCGCGGCTTCGCGACGACGTCTCGTCGATCGAGGTCACCGAAGCGTCGCACTCGCAGTTCGACGAGGCCGATCGTCGCTGGACCGCGGCGGCTCCGCTCGACGACGCCGAGGTGCTGCAGCCCGCCAAGTAGCGCGCTCGCGCTCGGCTGCGCCCTGCTTGCCGCTATTCGTCCAGGCCGAGTTCCTGGATCTTGCGCGTGATGGTGTTGCGGCCGATGCCCAGCTTCTGCGCGGCCTCGATGCGGCGGCCGCGCGTGTTCTCAAGCGCCACGTGGATCAGCTGGCCTTCGAACTGACGGCTCAGCTGGTCCCACACCTCGGGTACGCCGGCGTCGAGCAGGCGACGCGCCTCGCGCGCCAGATCGGTCAGCCAGGCGTCGGCGGCGGTGGGCGTCGCCAACGGCGCGGCCGTCGCCAGGGTCGCCACAGGTGCCGGCAGGCCATCGGCCGTCGCCAACGGCGTTTCGGACGCCTCTCCCAGCAGTTCGGGCGGCAGGTCCTTCGGCTCGATCAGCTGCGCCGGCGCCATCACCGTGAGCCAATGGCACAGGTTCTCCAGCTGGCGCACGTTGCCCGGGAAGCGGAACTGCATCAGCCGCTCCATCGCGGCGTCGCTGAGCCGCTTGGTCTCCACGCCCAGATCGTGCGCACTGCGCTGCAGGAAGGCGCGTGCCAGTCCCGGAATGTCCTCGCGCCGCTCGCGCAGGGCCGGCAGACGCAGTCGAATCACGTTGAGGCGGTGGTACAGGTCCTCGCGGAATGCACCATCCTTGACCCGTTGCTCCAGATTCTGGTGCGTGGCGGCGATCACGCGCACGTTGGCCTTCTGCGGCTGGTGCCCGCCGACGCGGTAGAAGTGGCCGTCCGACAGCACGCGCAGCAGGCGCGTCTGCAGGTCGAACGGCATGTCGCCGATCTCGTCGAGGAACAGCGTGCCGCCGTCGGCCTGCTCGAAGCGGCCACGTCGCATGGTCTGTGCGCCGGTGAAGGCACCCCGCTCGTGGCCGAACAGTTCGGATTCCAGCAGGTCTTTCGGAATGGCCGCCGTGTTGATCGCGATGAACGGCCCCTTGGTGCCGAGTTCGCCGCGCGGACTGTGGCGATGCAGCGCGCGCGCGACGAGCTCCTTGCCGGTGCCCGACTCGCCGGTGATCAGCACCGTCACGTTGCTCTGGCTCAGGCGGCCGATGGCGCGGAACACATCCTGCATCGCCGGCGCCTGGCCGAGCATCTCGGGGGCCGCGGCGCCGAGGTCGTTGGCGACCTGTTCGCGCAGGCTCTCCTCCACCGCACGCCGGATCAGCTCGACGGCCTTCGGCAGGTCGAACGGCTTGGGCAGGTACTCGAATGCGCCGCCCTGGAAAGCCGACACCGCGCTGTCGAGATCGGAGTACGCCGTCATCACGATCACCGGCAGCCCCGGCAGGCGCTGCTTGACCTTGGACAGCAGGTCGAGGCCCGAGCCGCCCGGCATGCGGATGTCGCTCACCAGCACCTGCGGCACGTCGGTCTCCAGCGCCGCGAGCACGTCGCGCGGGTTGGAGAAACAGCGCACGCTGAACTGCTCGCGCGTCAGTGCACGCTCGAGCACGAAACGAATCGACTGATCGTCGTCGGCAACCCAGATCGGCTTCATGCAGGTGTCTCGGTTGCGAAGTGGAGGCGCATCGTCTACGGCAGCGGAATCATGATCCTGAACACCGTGCGGCCGGGCACCGAGTCGAAGTCGATCGAACCATGATGCTGCTGCACGAACATCTGGGCCAGCGTGAGTCCGAGGCCCGATCCGCCCTCGCGCCCCGACACCAGGGGAAAGAAGATGCGATCGCGCAATTCCTCGGGCACGCCGGGCCCGTTGTCCTCGATATGCAATTCCAGTGCCAGTCTGCTGCGCTGCTTGCCCACGGTCACCTGGCGAGCGACCCGCGTGCGCAGCGTGATGACTGCATCGCCGGCGGCTATGCGGTCGTTGAGCGCGTGCGCGGCGTTCTGCACCACGTTCATCAACGCCTGGATCAGTTGTTCGCGGTCACCGCGAAACTCCGGCAGTGAGACGTCGTAGTCGCGTTCGATGGCCAGCCCGCGCGGGTACTCCACGAGCACGACCGAACGAACCCGTTCGCACACCTCGTGGATGTTCACGTCGCCCACCACATGCGGGCTGCGGTGCGGCGCCAGCAGGCGGTCGACCAGGGCCTGCAGCCGGTCGGCCTCGTGCACGATCACGTCGGTGTACTCGGCCAGTTCCGGCGAGGCGATCTCCATCGCCAGTAGCTGCGCCGCGCCGCGGATGCCGCCGAGCGGGTTCTTAATCTCGTGCGCCAGGTTGCGGATCAGTTCCTTGTTGGCCTCGATCTGGTCCAGTGCGCGCTCCTCGCGGTCCTGACGGGTCTGCTGCTCGATCTCCAGCATCTCCACCAGCACCTGGTCGGCGCTGGCGGTGCGGCCGCCTTCTCCGCGCAGGTCGACCTGCGTCACGATCACGTGCACCGGTAGGTCGTCGGCGCCGGCTCCGGCGCCGGCGCGCCGCAGGCTGGCCTGCAGCCGGCCGGTGGCGATCTCGTTGTGGGCGACCGCGATCAACGTCTCGCGCAAGGCGGCCGCATCGGAGAAGCGGTCGAACAGGCTGGTGCGCACGAGCGCGCGGCGCGACTGTCCGACCACCGCTTCGAAGCCTGCATTGACGAACAGCAACGTGCCGTCGGGTTGTGCCAGCGCCACCAGCGTGGCCAGCAGGTCGAAGGCCTCGTAGCGGGAGTGCGTCACGCGGATGCCCTCACGACCTCATGCGCCTGCCACGCGCGCCCATCGCTCAGGGCGGCAGCTTGGCCAGCTCGCGCTTGATGGCGGC
>JBGAMU010000091.1:0-16064 GCA_044222685.1 Burkholderiaceae bacterium | reverse complement strand
GATGAAAGGCGTCGGCGCCGATGTAGCCCACCGAGGTCTGCATCGGGTCGGGCTGCTTCTCGCCACTGCCGCCCTTGCGACCACCGCCGCCGCCGAGTCCGCGCGGCTTCTGCACGAAGCGCTTGTCGTACGTCTGCTCGAGCGGATTGGGGATCGGTCCGTCCTCGGACAGCTCGCGCCTGGGCTGCCGCGCCTCGCGGATGGCCCGGCGGTCGTAGGTCTGCTGCAGCGGGTTGGGGATCGATGCGAACTCGTTGAACTCGGTCTCGCCATGGTGTTGCGGCGGCTGCGGTGCGCGACCCTCGGCCGGCGGCGGCGCATCACCTTCGCGTCCGCCGCGACCGCGGCGACCGCGGCGCCGGTTGTTGTTCTTGCCGTTGCCGTCGCGCGGACCTTGCGAGGGCTGCTGCGTCGGCCGGTTGCCGAGCAGGCCCTGCAGGGCACGCAGGTCGCGTTCGGGCAGATCGACCCAGACGCCACGGCGCAGGCCGCGCGGCAGTACGACGCTGCCATAACGGATGCGGATCAGCCGGTTCACCGTCAGTCCGATCGCGGCAAACAAGTTGCGCACCTCGCGATTGCGCCCTTCGGTGATGACGACGCGGTACCAGCGGTTGACACCCTCGCCGCCGCCGTCGTCGATCGAGCGGAACGATGCCCGCTGGCCGTCGATGTCGACGCCTTCGAGCAACTGCGCCTTGCTGTCGTCGTCGAGCGAACCGAGCACGCGCACCGCGTATTCGCGCTCGACGCCGAAGCGCGGGTGCATCAGCTGGTTGGCCAGCTCGCCCGAATTGGTGAACAGCAGCAGGCCCTCGGTGTTGATGTCCAGCCGGCCGACCGACTGCCATTTGCCCTGTTGCAGCCGCGGCAGCTTGCGGAACACCGTGGGCCGGTTCTGCGGATCGCCGTGCGTGACCACCTCGCCGGCCGGCTTGTGATAAGCCAGCACACGCGGCGCCGGCGGGTTGATGCGCAGGCGCACCGCCTTGCCGTCGACACGCACCTGGTCGCCGACCGCGATGCGTTGGCCGACATGGGCCGCTTCGCCGTTGACCGTGATGCGACCATCGACGATCAACTGCTCCATGTCGCGACGCGAACCCACGCCGGCCTGCGCCAGCACCTTGTGCAGCTTCGGTGCATCGGGGTCGGCAGCGAGGATGCGCCGCTCCTCGACCGGCTCGACAGCGGGTGGCTCGGCCGGCTCGGCGTCGTACAGACCGCCGATGACGTCGGCAAAACGGTCGCCGGCATCCACCGGCGTCGCGGGCTCGGCTTCTTCGGTCGCCTCAGCGACGGTTTCCGGCAGCACCGGCACGCCGTCCTCGCCGACCAATACCGCGGCCTCGATCGGGATGCCGCGAGGTGCCTCGGCGCCGCCGCCCTCGCCGGTGCCGCGCCGTCCACGGCGCCGATTGCGGTTGCGGCGCCGCCCGGCGTCGCCCCCCTCGGCCCCACCCGCCGAATCACCGGCATCACCCGCAGGCGCGGTGTCGGCGTGCGGCGTGTTGTCGCTGCCGCGCGATTCAGGCGGCGTACCGGCCGGAGCGGGGGAACCCGCGTTGTCCGGCACGGGCGTGGAAGGCGGTTCGCGGTTCTGGTCGTTCATGCTGCTGCCGGGTTGGAAGCCTGTGTCGAGGGATCGGGGAACGGGGGGGAAGTAGCGGCGTCGCCGCCAGCGTCGGCGCCATCGGCATCCGGGGCCTGCGCGTCGAGTTCGAGCGAGGCCTGCAGCTCGCCCAGCTGATCCAGCAGATCGGCCTCGGGCGCGCTGGCTTCGCCGGGTGCCGACAGCGCCGGCAATTGGTCGAGCCGCTCGAGGCCCAGGTCGTCGAGGAACTGCCGCGTGGTGCCGTACAGCGAGGGCCGTCCCGGCCCGTCACGGTGACCGAGGCTTTCGATCCACCCGCGATCCTCGAGCTGCTTGACGATCTGGCTGCTGACGGTGACGCCGCGGATGTCTTCGATGTCGCCTCGCGTCACCGGTTGCCGATAGGCGATGATGGCCAGCGTCTCGAGAGCCGCGCGTGAGTAGCGCGGCGGCTTCTCCGGATGCAGGCGGTCGAGCCACGGGCGCAACTCGGCCCGGCTCTGGTAACGCCAGCCGGTGGCCAGCGTGACCAGCTCGACGCCGCGGCCTTCGCAGTCGTGGGCCAGTTCACCCAGCAGGTGGGCGATCGTGTCGGTGCCGACCTGGTCGTCGAACAGGGCGCGCAGATCGCGCATCGGCAACGGAACCTGCGCGCACAGCAGCGCCGCTTCGAGCACGCGTTTGGCCTCGGCTGTATTCATGAGTCCTGTGTCAGGTGGCCCTGCGCATCACGCGCCAGGTCGGCATCCCATTGAAAGCTTGGGCGTTGGCCGCGCTCTCATCGCGCAGCAGGAAAGCTGTGCCCTCGGTGTCTTGGACCGGCGTGTCCTGCCCATTCCAGGCAGGTACGAGGCAGCGGGCGCATTCGCCTGTCGGCGCCCGACGCCTGCTGGGCCTTCGAGTCGTCCGTCGCCGCCTTGTGCCGGATCTTGGGCGAGATTGTAGCTTGCTCCCCGGCTCGCCGTCACTTCGGCAAGGCGGCGGCCCAGGCCGCTTCCAGGTCGGCAGGCATCGCACAGCGAAACTCCATCGCGGCTCCTGTGACCGGGTGTTCGAAAGCCAGCTGCGCGGCGTGCAGGCCCTGCCGGGTGAGGCCCCAGCCGGGCCGACCGCCGTACAGCGTGTCGCCGACCAGCGGGTGGTCGCGCGAGGCCAGGTGCACGCGGATCTGGTGCGTGCGACCGGTGTGCAGGCGGCAGCGCAGGCCGCACACCCCGTCGCCGTGCGCCAGGCATTCGACGTCGGTGCGCGCCGGTTTGCCGCCGGCCACCACCGCCATGCGCAGCCGCGACACCGGATCACGTGCGATCGGCGCATCGATCGTCAAGCGCCGCCACGCCGGCACGCCGTGCGCCAGCGCGAGGTAGACGCGGCGCACGTCGTGCGCCGCCAGCGCGCGCACCAGTGCGGTCATCGCCGGCAGCGTCTTGGCCACCACCATCAGGCCGGTGGTGTCCTTGTCGAGGCGATGGACGATGCCGGCACGCGGCAGCAACGCAGCGCCCGGGTGATGCGCGAGCAGTCCGTTCAGCAACGTGCCCGACCAGTTGCCCGCGGCCGGGTGCACGACCAGACCGGCCGGCTTGTCGACCACCAGCAGGTGCTCGTCCTCGTAGACCCGCGCAAGCGGCATCGCCTGCGGCTGGAAGGCGAGCGCCTGCGCCGTCGGCACGAGGGTGACGCGCAGGCGCTGGCCGATCCGCAGCTTGCGCGACACGACTGTCGCAGCCGCGCCGTCGAGCGTGACATGCCCCTGCGCGGCCAGTTGCTGCAGATGGCTGCGCGAGAACTCCGGCGCGAGCGAGACCAGCACCTTGTCGAGCCGCTGGCCGTGTGCCGCGGCATCGACGACGAGTTCGCGTGCCTCGAACTCCTGGGCCGCCGGCTCGGCATCGGCTTCCTCGTCACGCTCGGATGGCGTCGCGGGTTCGGTCGGGCGCCCCATTAGAATTGCCGCCGGTCATCGATCATGCTGCTCACCCGCCCTCTCGCTTCGTCACCCGCCCGCGTGCGTTCGATGCGCCGCCTGCTGTGGCTGCTGCTGCCGATCGCGCTGCTCGCCGGCTGTGGATCGTCACCGAAGGACGACGACAAGGCCAGTGCCGAAAAATTGTACGCAGAGGCGCGCGAGGACATGGCCGCCGGCAGCTACGACCGCGCGATCAAGACGCTCGAGCGCGTCGAGGGCCGCGCGGCCGGCACGCTGCTGGCGCAGCAGGCGTCGCTCGAACTGGCCTATGCCTACTGGAAGACATCGGAGCGCGCGCAGGCGCTGTCGACGATCGACCGCTTCATCAAGCTGCACCCGTCGAGCCCGGCGCTCGACTATGCGCTCTACCTGAAGGGCCTGGTCAATTTCAACGACAGCACGGGCATCCTGAGCTTGATCTCGCGGCAGGACCTGTCGGAGCGCGACCAGCAGGCCTCGCGCGACGCGTACCAGGCGTTTCGCCAGCTCGTCGAGCAATTCCCCAACTCGCGATATGCGCCCGACGCACGCCTGCGCATGGACTACATCGTCAATGCGCTGGCCGAGTACGAGCTGCACGTCGCGCGCTACTACTACCGTCGTGGTGCCTACGTGGCGGCGGCTAACCGTGCGCAGCAGGCGGTGCGCGACTACCAGCAGGCGCCGTCGGTGGAGGAAGCGCTGTACATCCTGGCGCAGAGCTACGACAAGCTCGGTCTGCCCGAACTGCGCGACGACGCCGACCGCGTGCTGAAGAAGAACTTCCCGGACAGCGGCTTTCTGCGCGACGGCGTGCGCCGGCCCGACAGCCCCTGGTGGAAGCTCTGGTAGCGGCCGGTCGGGGGGGACACGCACCGCTCTTATCGGTGATCGAGCGCGAGGGCCGACAGCCACGCAATGGCTGATGCCTCGTCGTCGAGCACCCCCATCGACGGCAGCGCTCGCCGCAGCCGCCGGCCGTAGTTCATCGTGCGCATGCGCACGTCGCACACCACCAGCAGGCCGCGATCGTCCTCGTGGCGGATCAGCCGGCCGGCGCCCTGCTTCAACGAGACCGCGGCCTCGGCGACGAAATAGTCGTTGAACGGATCGCGACCGCGCGCCTGCAGGCGGCGCACACGTGCCTGCACCAGCGGGTCGTTCGGCGGCGGGAACGGCAGCTTGTCGATGATCACGCACTGCAGCGCGTCGCCCGGCACGTCGATGCCTTCCCAGAAACTCTGCGAGCCGACCAGCACGCTGCCCGGTCGCGCGAGGAAACGCTGCAGCAACGTGCGCCGCGGCTCGCTTCCCTGCACCAGCACCTGCAACGGCCGGTCGATGCGCGCGGCCTCGTCGCGCAGCGCCTGCGCGATCGGCGCCAGCGCACGCAGCGTCGTGGTCAGCACGAAGGTGCGGCCGTTCAACGGTGCGGCCAGCCGTGCCGCGAGCGCACCGACCGCCGCCGGATGGCCGGCGTCGTTGGGCCGTGGCAGGTCCTGCGGCACCCACAGCCGGGCATGGCCCTCGTAGTCGAACGGGCTGCCGACGCGCAGCTTGTCGGCATCCTCCAGCGCGGCCGCTTCGGTGAACCAGCTCAACGCGTCGTCGTCACCCAACGTGGCCGAGGTGAAGATCCAGCTGCGCGCGCCCGCCCCGCGCTGCTCGGCCAGCAACGTGCGGATGTCGAGCGGCGAGTCGACCAGGCGCAGCTCGCGTGGCCCGACGTCGATCCAGCGCACGCGCTCGTCGTCGGGCGCCTGCGCGAACTGCGTGGCCAGTGTGCCAAGCGCCTGCGCCCGTTCGGACAGTCGGGCGAAGTCCGGTGCCGCCGGCAGCAGGTCGGTCAGTGCCTCCACCACGTCATCAAGCCGCTGCGACAGCCGCCGCAGTGCCGCGTCGAACTCGGGACGACCGGCGCGCTCGTCCCAGCGCAGTTTGATCACGCCGCGCAGATCACGCAGCGGCCCGGCACCGGCCAGCCGCAGATCACGCGCCGCCGTCTCGCAGCCGGCCGCCAGCTCGCTCCAAGGCCGCAGGCCGCGTGCTTGGCTCATGCCGGCGCCGAGCAGGTCGCGTGCAAAGTCGATCAGCTGCCCGCTCGTGATCTGCCGGCCGAGGAACTGCACACCGGTCTCGACCAGTTGATGGGCCTCGTCGAACACGGCCGCGTCCACCGTCGGCAGCAACTCGGCGACACCGCTCTCGCGCAGCACCAGGTCGGCAAAGAACAGATGGTGATTGACCACCACCACGTCGGCCGCCACCGCCTCGCGCCTGGCCTTCATCACGTGGCAGGCGCGGTGCTCCGGGCAGTCGGTACCGAGGCAGTTGTCGCGCGTCGATGTCACCAGCGGGATCACCGGCGAGCGGTCGTCGAGTCCTTCGATCTCGGCCAGGTCGCCACTCTGCGTGGCCACCGCCCATTGCTCGATGCGGGCCAGCGCGCGCAGCGTGAAGCGATCGGGAAACGTCTCGGCCGAGCGCGCCTGTTGCAGGCGGTGCAGGCACAGGTAGCTCGAGCGCCCCTTCAGCAACGCCAGCCGCGTCGGGATCTTCAGGGCGTCGCGCAGGCGCGGCAGGTCACGCAGGAACAGCTGGTCCTGCAGGCTCTTGGTGGCCGTGCTGACCAGCGCGCGGCGCTGCGACAGCAGCAGCGGCACCAGGTACGCGAAGGTCTTGCCGACGCCGGTGCCCGCCTCGGCGACCAGCGTGCCCTGCGTCTGCAGGGCATGGGCCACCGCGCGCGCCAGCGCCTGCTGCACCTCCCGCTCGACGAAGCCGGCCTCGTGCGCCGCCAGCGCACCGCCCGGGCCGAGCGCCTGCTGGGTGGCCAGCGTCAGCTCGTCGACCGGCACGCTTGCCGCGACGTCGGTCACGCGGGCTCGGGCGGGTCGAGCTCGGCCTCGAGCCGCACGATCTGGTCGCGCAGCACGAGTCGGCGCTTCTTGAGGCGGCGCAGCACCAGATCGTCGATCGGTGTCTGCACCGCCGTACGATCGATCAGGCTGTTGAGGTCGGCATGCTCCATGCGCAGCTCGATCAGCCAGCGCTGCGGCGAATGCAGGTTGTCATCCAAGGGCGCGGCCTTTCAGTGGCCAGCGGGCCGCCACGGTCGCGCTGGAATCGCTCTGCGCCGAGACGTACAGCGCACATTGCACAACCTTGTTCATGCACCCGCAGTTTATAGTCGTCCAATGGCCACCGCTCCCAAGGGCTACCGTCTCAGCGCGGCGACCGGCATCCACCGAGGCGATCGGGCCTACCAGCAGGATCAGGTCGAGATCATGGCGCACGCCCGTGTGCCGGGTTGCGCCTTCGCGGTGCTGGCCGACGGCATGGGCGGCAAGAGCGGCGGGCGCAAGGCCGCCGACCAGGTGATCCTGACGGCCAAGCAGATCTTCGAGCGTTATTCGCCGTCCACCGAAGACCCGGCAGAAATGCTCAAGCAGGTGCTGATGGAAGCGCACCTGATGATCAAACTGACCGCCATCACCGCCGAGGAAGAGCCGCACAGCACGATCGCCGGCTTCCTGATCGGGCCGACGCGTGAATGCGACTACGTGCACGCCGGCGACTCGCGTGTCTACCACTTCCGCGGCCCCGACCTGGTGACGCGCACGCTCGACCACTCCTACGTGCAGCGGCTGATCAGCGAGGGCAAGATCACCGAGGAGCAGGCCAACAACCATCCGCAGGGCAACCTGCTGACCGGCTGCCTCGGCACGCAGAACGATCCCCCGCTGTCGACCGCCCGCATCGAGCGGCTCGAAGTCGGCGACAGCATCCTGGCATGCAGCGACGGCTTGTGGCACTACTTCACGCCCAAGGAACTGGGCGCGATCGTGCATGCCCTGCCGCCGCGCGAGGCCAGCGAGATGCTGGTCAGCAAGGCGCGCCAGCGCGCGCGGGGCGGCGGCGACAACCTGTCGCTCGCGCTGATCCGCGTCGACCCGCTTACCTGAGCCGGCTCGCCGAGGCGGCCGACGCCGGCGGCAGCGGCGCCGCGGGCGTGCGGTGCCGGGCCCGCTCGTCATTGCGTCGACGCACGGCCTCGGCGTGGGCCTGGGCGTCCTGCCGGCGTTGAATCGCTGCCGATTGACGCTTGGCCGCGGCCGACGCTGCGGCGGCCGCGCGTTCCTCGATGTCCTGCCGGTGTCGCAGCATGGCCGATGCGGGCGGCGCGGCTGCGCGAGCGGCCCGCTGTGCCGATTTCGGCGGTGCCGAGGCGGCCGGTGCGGGGCCGAGCCGCGCGGCGGCCTGCTGCTTTTCGTCGATGCGGGCGCGTCGCTCGGCCGCCCGGCGCTGGCGAACGGCCTGGTCGAGCTTGGCCTGTTCGCCGGCCAGCCGGTCGAGTTCGCGTCGGCGTTCGCGCTTGGCCTGGTCGAAACACGCCGTCACCGCGAACTGCGCTTCGCAGGTCCGCACGGCTTGCTCGTACCGCGACTGCACGGCCTGCTTTTCCGCCGCGATCGCCGCGCGGCGCGCCGAGTCATCGACCTGCGCCTGCGACAGCCCGGCCAGGGCGACGCAGGCGATCGACAAGAGCAGATGGCGCGGGTGCATCGCGCGATTGTCGGCGCTGTCAGGTCGGCGCTGTTAGGTCAGCGCCGTGTCGACGGTGCGCCGGTCGCTGGCCAGGTACTCGGCCGACTGCATCTCCTGCAGCCGCGACACCGTGCGGGGAAACTCGTGCGCCAGCGGCCCCTCGGTGTACAGCTGATCGGCCGCCACGGCGGCCGACAGGATCAACTTGACGCGGCGGTCGTACAGCACGTCGATCAGCAATGTGAACCGGCGTGCCTCGCTGGCCAGTCGCGGCGGCATCTGCGGCACGTCGGACAGCAGCAACGTGTGGAACTGCTGCGCGAGCTCCAGGTAGTCGTTCTGCGAGCGCGGGCCGCCGCACAGCGTCTTGAAGTCGAACCACACCACGCCACCCGCGCGGCGCCGGCAACGCAGTTCGCGCTGCTCGATTCGCAGCAGCGGGCTCTCGTCGCGCGCCTCGGCCAGACGCTCGAAGGCCGCCAGCATCTGTGCATCGGCGGCCTCGCCGAGCGGGTGGTGATAGGTGGCCACCGACTGCAGGGTCGCCCGCCGATAGTCGGTGCCGGCGTCGACCGCGATGACCTCGAGCTTCTCCTTCAGCAGCTCGATCGCCGGCAGGATGCGGTCGCGGTGCAGGCCGTTCGGGTACAGGTCGTCGGGATGGAAGTTCGACGTCGTCACGATCGACACCCGGTTGGCGAACAGCGCCACCAGCAGCCGGTGCAGGATCATCGCGTCGGTGACGTCGGAGACGTGGAATTCGTCGAAGCAGATCAAGCGGAAGCGTCTCGCGATGCGCCGGCCCAGCTCGTCGAGCGGATCGGCCATGCCCTTGAGCTCCTGCAGCTCGCGGTGCACCTCGCGCATGAACTCGTGGAAGTGCAGCCGCGTCTTGCGCGTCAGCGGCACCGCCTGGAAGAAGCAGTCCATCAGGAAGCTCTTGCCGCGGCCGACGCCGCCGTGCATGTACACGCCACGCGGAATCGGCGGCCGCACCAGCAGCTTCGTCACCGCGTTGCTGCGGCGCGCCTTGTAGTCGGCCCACTCGGTCTCGCAGCGCTCGAGCGCATCGATCGCGCGCAGCTGCGCCGGGTCGCTGTGGTAGCCGCGCTCGGCCAGCGTCTGCGCGTAGAGCTGGCGGACCGACATCAGTCAGCGGCGCGGTACACGCAGCGGGCTGCGAGGGCGGTCATTCTTCAGAAGTTGAGCGCCCGCTTGTCGACGGCCAGCGCGGCTTCCTTGGTGGCCTCGCTGAGCGAGGGATGCGCATGGCAGATGCGGGCGATGTCTTCCGACGAGGCCTTGAACTCCATCGCCACCACGGCCTCCGAGATCAGCTCCGACGCGTACGGTCCGACGATGTGCACGCCGAGGATCTCGTCGGTCGCCGCGTCGGCCAGCATCTTGACCAGCCCGGTGGTGTCGCCGAGCGCACGCGCGCGGCCGTTGGCCATGAACGGAAAGCTGCCCGCCTTGTAGGCGCGGCCCGCGGCCTTGAGCTGCTCCTCGGTCTGGCCGACCCAGGCGATCTCGGGCGAGGTGTAGATCACCCACGGGATGGTGTTGAAGTTGACGTGCCCGTGCTGGCCGGCGATGCGCTCGGCCACCGCGACGCCTTCTTCCTCGGCCTTGTGCGCCAGCATCGGGCCGCGCACCACGTCGCCGACGGCCCACACGCCTGGGAGATTGGTGCGGCACTGGTCGTCGACCGCGACGAACCCGCGCTCGTCGAGCTTCAGGCCCACCGCCTCCGGCTGCAGCCCCGCCGTGTGCGGCACGCGCCCGATCGAGACGATCAGGCGATCGACCTCCAGCGTCGCCGCCGCGCCCTTGTCGTTGGTGTAGGCGACACTGACGCCCTTCTTGCCGGACTTGACCTCGCCGACCTTGACGCCGAACTCGAACTTGAGGCCCTGCTTGACGAATGCCTTGTAGGCCTCCTTGGCCACCTGCTGATCAGCGGCCCCCAGAAAGCTCGGCAGCGCTTCGAGCACGGTGACCTCGGCGCCCAGGCGCCGCCACACCGAGCCCATCTCGAGGCCGATGACGCCCGAGCCGATCACGCCCAGGCGAGCCGGCACGGCCGGAATGCGCAGCGCGCCGTCGTTGGACAGCACGCGGTCCTCGTCGAACGGCGCGCCAGGCAAGGCGCGTGGCGCCGAGCCGGTGGCCACGATGACCTGTTTGGCGACCAGCGTCTCGGCGGCGGTACCGATGACGCCGATCTCGTAGCCGCCGTCGACGGCCTTGGCAAACGAGCCGCGACCATGGAAGAACGTGACCTTGTTCTTCTTGAAGAGGTACAGGATGCCGTCGTTGTTCTGCTTGACCACCGTGTTCTTGCGCTTGAGCATCGTCGCGACGTCGATGCTCAGCTCCTTGACGCCGATGCCGTGGTCGCCGAAGTGCTTCGCGGCGTGCTCGTAGTTCTCGCTCGACTGCAGCAGCGCCTTGCTCGGGATGCAACCGACGTTGGTGCAGGTGCCGCCGGGCGCGGGGCCGCCCTTGTCGTTCTTCCACTCGTCGATGCACGCGGTGGCCAGGCCCAGCTGCGCCGCGCGGATGGCAGCGATGTAGCCACCGGGCCCGCCGCCGATGACGACGACGTCGAATGTCTTGCTCATGGTCGTTGTTCTTCGTTCTTCAGATGTCGAACAGCAGGCGCGCAGGATCTTCCAGCGCCTCCTTCATCGTGACCAGGCCGAGCACGGCCTCGCGACCGTCGATGATGCGGTGGTCGTAGCTCATCGCCAGATAGTTCATCGGCCGCACCACGACCTGGCCGTTCTCGACCACGGCGCGGTCCTTGGTCGCGTGCACGCCGAGGATGGCGCTCTGCGGCGGGTTGATGATCGGCGTGGACAGCATAGAGCCGAACACGCCGCCGTTGCTGATCGAGAACGTGCCGCCGGTGAGCTCTTCGATGCCGAGCTTGCCGTCGCGCGCCTTGACGCCGTATTCAGCGATCTTCTTCTCGATGTCGGCGAAGCTCATCTGGTCGGCGTTGCGCAGGATCGGCACCACCAGGCCGCGCGGCGAGCCCACCGCGATGCCGATGTCGAAGAAGCCGTGGTAGACGATGTCGGTGCCGTCGACGCTGGCGTTCAGCACCGGGTACTTCTTCAGCGCCGCCACCGCGGCCTTGACGAAGAAGCTCATGAAGCCGAGCTTGACGCCGTGTTCCTTCTCGAACTTCTCCTGGAAGCGCTTGCGCATCTCCATCAACGGGGCCATGTTGACCTCGTTGAAGGTGGTGAGGATCGCGTTGGTCGCCTGCGACTGCAGCAGCCGCTCGGCCACCCGTGCACGCAGGCGCGACATCGGCACGCGCTGCTCGGGGCGGTCGCCAAGGTTGGCACTGATCGGCGCTGCCACGCTGGGCAGCGGCGCAGCCGGCGCGGGCGCCGGCGCAGCGGCCTTGGCAGGCGTCGCGGGCTTGGTCCCGGCGGCAGTCGCCGCCAGCACGTCGCCCTTGGTGACACGGCCGTCGCGTCCGGTGCCCGGCACCGAGCCCGCGGCCAGGCCGGCGTCGGCCATCAGCTTGGCGGCCGCGGGCATGGCGACGCCGGCCTTGGCACCAGCGCCGGTGGATGCCGCTACGGCCACTACCGGCGCAGCCGCGGGCGCGGCGGCGGCAGACGCCTTGCCTTCGGTATCGATGCGGGCGATCAGCTGGTCGCTGGTCACCGTACCGCCGTCGGCGACCACCAGCTCGGCCATCACGCCGCCAGCGGGCGCGGGTACCTCGAGCACCACCTTGTCGGTCTCGATCTCGATCAGGATCTCGTCCATCGCCACGGCTTCGCCGGGCTTCTTCTTCCACTGCAGCAGCGTGGCCTCGGCCACCGATTCCGACAGCTGCGGAACCTTCACGTCAACGATTGCCATTGGGAATCTCTTGTTGTCTTGGGGGTAAGGCTTACTTGCTGAGCACGAAGCCCTTCAACTTGCCGAAAGCCTGGTCGAGCAGCGCCTTCTGCTGCTCCTGGTGGAGGTGCGCGTAGCCGACCGCGGGCGATGCAGAGGCGGGCCGGCCGGCGTAGCCGAGCTTCTGGCCTTCTTCCATGTTCTCGTGGATGTAGTGCTGCACGAAGAACCAGGCGCCTTGGTTCTGCGGCTCGTCCTGGCACCACACGACCTCGGTCGCATTGGGAAAGCGCTTCATCTCGGCGGCGAACGCCTTGTGCGGGAACGGATACAGCTGCTCCACGCGCAGGATCGCCACGTCCCAGGCCTTCTTCTCGTCGCGGCGCTTGATCAGGTCGTAGGCCACCTTGCCCGAGCAGGCGATGACACGCTTGACCTTGTCGGCCTCGACTTCGCTGCGGGTCGGTCCGATCACCGTGTGGAACTCGCCCTTGGTGAATTCGACCAGCGGCGAGGTCGCATCCTTGGCGCGCAGCAACGACTTCGGCGTCAGCACGACCAGCGGCTTGCGGAACTGGCGCACCATCTGGCGTCGCAACAGATGGAAGATCTGGCTCGCCGATGTGGGCTGGCAGACCTGCATGTTGTTGTCGGCCGCCAGCTGCATGAAGCGCTCCAGGCGCGCCGAGCTGTGCTCGGGGCCCTGGCCCTCGTAGCCGTGCGGCAGCAGCAGCGTGAGGCCGTTGACGCGGCCCCACTTGACCTCGCCCGAGGCGATGAACTGGTCGATGACCACCTGCGCGCCGTTGACGAAGTCGCCGAACTGCGCCTCCCAGATCGTCAGCGTGTTCGGGTCGGCGCTGGCGTAGCCGTACTCGAAGCCGAGCACCGCCTCCTCCGAAAGGATCGAGTCGATGACGACGAACGGCGCCTGCGACTCGGCCACGTGCTCGAGCGGCACGTAGATGCCGGTGTCCCACTTCTCGCGATTCTGGTCGTGCAGCACGGCGTGGCGGTGGGTGAAAGTGCCGCGGCCACAGTCCTCGCCCGACAGCCGCACGGCGTAGCCGCTGGCCACCAGCGAAGCGAACGCGAGGTGTTCGCCCATGCCCCAGTCGACGTTGATCTCGCCGCGGCCCATCGCCGCACGGTCGGCCAGCACCTTCTCGACCAGCGGATGGACCTTGAAGCTCGTCGGCACCGTGGTGATGCGCTCGGCCAGCCGCTTGATCTCGGCCAGCGGCAGCGCGGTGTCGGCCTGGTCGGTCCACTTGCGGCCGAGGAACGGCGCCCAGTCGACCGCGTACTTGCTCTTGAAGTTGGTCAGCACCGGATCGGCGGTGTGCTTGCCGGCGTCGAACGCGGCGCGCAAGGTCTTGACCATCGTGTCGGGACCCTGCTCGTCGAGCACACCCTGCGTGACCAGCTTGTCGCCGTACAGGCGCCGCGTGCCCGGGTGCTGGGCGATCTTCTTGTACATCAGCGGCTGGGTCAGGCTCGGCGTGTCCTGCTCGTTGTGACCGAGCTTGCGGAAGCAGATGATGTCGACGACGACGTCCTTCTTGAACTGCTGGCGGTAGTCGAGCGCCAGCTGCGTGCACAGCACCACCGCTTCAGGGTCATCGCCGTTCACGTGCAGCACCGGTGCCTCGATCATCTTGACCACGTCGGAGCAGTACAGCGTAGAGCGGCTGTCGCGCGGGTCGCTGGTGGTGAAGCCGATCTGGTTGTTGATCACCAGGTGCACCGTGCCGCCGGTGTAGTAGCCGCGCGTCTGCGCCAGCGCCAGCGTCTCCATCACCACGCCCTGGCCGGCAAAGGCGGCGTCGCCATGCACCAGCACGGGCAGCACCTGGTTGCCTTCCTTGTCGCCGCGGCGCTCCATGCGCGCCTTGACCGAACCTTCGACGACCGGATTGACGATCTCCAGGTGGCTCGGGTTGAAGGCCAGGCTCAGGTGGACCGGGCCGCCGGCAGTGGAGATGTCGCTCGAGAAGCCCTGGTGGTACTTCACGTCGCCCGACGGCAGGTGCTCGGGCGCGGTGTGGTCGAACTCGGCGAACAGGTCCTTGGGCATCTTGCCCAGCGTGTTGACCAACACGTTGAGCCGCCCGCGGTGGGCCATGCCGATCACGATCTCCTGCACGCCCTTGGCGCCGGCGCGCTGCACCAGCTCGTCCATGCTGGCGATGAAGCTTTCGCCGCCCTCCAGCGAGAAGCGCTTCTGGCCGACGTACTTGGTGTGCAGGAAGCGCTCCAGTCCCTCGGCGGCGGTGAGCCGGTCGAGGATGTGCTTCTTCGCCTCGGCGCTGAAGGTGGGCTTGCTGCGGATCGACTCCAGCCGCTCCTGCCACCAGCGCTTCTCGGTCGGCTCGGTGCAGTGCATGAACTCCGCGCCGATGGTGCCGCAGTAGGTTTCGCGCAGCGCCTGCAGGATCTCGCGCAGCGTCTGCTGCTCGGCCTTGGTGAAGTAGGTGTTGGTCGCGCTGAAAGTGATGTCCATGTCACTTTCGTTGAGGTCGTAGAACGCCGGTTCGAGCTCGGGGATCTTTGGCCGCTCGGTGCGCTTCAGCGGGTCGAGGTCGGCCCAGCGGGCGCCGAGCGACCGGTAGGCGGCGATCAGCGACTGGACGTGGACCTGCTTGCGCGCGACGGCCAGCTCGGAACTGCTGGCCTTGACGGCGAAGGCATTGGCCTTGGCCCGCTGCGCGAACGACTCGACGACCGGCGCATGGGCCACGTCGCGTGCCTCGGTGCCGTCGACGGCCGGCACGTTCTGCAGGTTGTCGAAGTAGGTGCGCCAGTTGTCGGGCACGCTGCCCGGGTTGTCGAGGTAGGCCTCGTAGAGCTCCTCGACGTAGGGGGCGTTACCCCCGAACAGGTACGAGTTCGACCTGTACTGCTGCATCATCTTCGCTCACCTTTCGCCCCGGTTTCCAGGGTTTCGATGGGTTCAACAACCTTCCGCGGCCCGGCTCGACCGGTTGGCGGACTAGCGAGTCAGCCTCGCCGGATTGCACTCCGGCAAGGGGACACGGAAAGGACCTATGGCGTCATGTCCGGATCACTGTAGCACCGCAACCTGCACGCGAACTGACAGGAATTGATGTCCCTTCGCCCTGTTGTTGCCCGCGGACCGCAACGCACCCGCCGGGCACAGTGCCGGCGTGACGCCCGCCACGATCATCTGGCTGCAGGCGGCCGCGCCGAGCAAGCCGGCGCTCGGCCAGCCCTGCAACGGCTGCGGCGTCTGCTGTGCCAGTGCGCCCTGCCCGATCGGCATGCTGGCGAGCCGCCGCACCACGGGTCGCTGCCGGGTCTTGCGCTGGCAGCCGGCGACCGCCCGCTACCGCTGCGGCCTGCTGCCGGACGCCGGCCCGGGGGGACGCCGGCTGCCGTGGCCTCGCCGGCTCGCCGGCCGCCTGGTGGCGCGCTGGATCGGCGCCGGCATCGGCTGTGATTCGCAGGCACGGACCGAGCGGCACTGAGGGGAAAACCTCTGCGCCGGCGGCGCTGCGCCTTCTACGATGGCGCCTTTTCCGCCAAGGAGATTTCCAATGACCCTGAAGGCCCTCATCGCGGCCGTGACGATCAGCCTCGTCGCGGCGTTGCCCGCGCAGGCCGCGTCGTTGCGCTGGGCGGCGCAGAACGACATCCTGACGCTCGACCCGCACTCGCAGAACCATGCCACGACCAATGCCATCCTGGGGCACACGTACGAAGGACTGACACGCTACAGCGCGAAGTACGAGGTCGAGCCGGCGCTGGCGACCAAGTGGACCTTTGTCAGCCCGACGCAGGTGCGGTTCGATCTGCGCAAGAACGTCAAATTCCACGATGGCTCGCCGTTCACCGCCGACGACGTGGTGTTCAGCTTCGGGCGCATCCGCCAGCCGCAAGGCACGATGGCGATCTACGTCACCGGCATCAGCGAGATCAAGAAGGTCGACGACTACACCGTCGACGTGATGCTGAGCGCACCCAACCCGATCCTGCTGCGCAACATCATCGACTTCCGCATCATGAGCAAGCTGTGGGCGGAGAAGAACAAGACCACCAACGTGCAGGACTACAAGGCCAAGGAGGTCAACTTCGCCTCGCAGAACA
>JBGAMU010000183.1:0-3546 GCA_044222685.1 Burkholderiaceae bacterium | reverse complement strand
GGTGACCGTCGACATCTCCATCGCGTTTGCCGGCGTCGCGCTGGCGTCGGGGGCGTGGTACCTCGACGTGTCCCCGCAGGGCATCGTGAAGCCCTCAGCGAAGGATCCGGTCGCGTCGAGCATCGACCTGACCGGCTCGCTCTCGCGCGCGGCCGACATCACGCTCTCGGCCAAGACCGGCGCCATCACTGTCACCGCCTCGGCCGGCGTGTTCGCGGCTGGCGACGTGGGCAATACGATGTATGCCGACAGCGGCGTGGCGGCGATAACCGCCTTCATCAGCGCGACCCAGGTCAGCGCCACCACGAGCTCGGACTTCGCATCGACGAGCTACGCGCGCGGCGGGTACGGCATCACCGACAGCGTGTGGCGCGCCGAGGACGTGGGGAAGTTCGTGCGCATCAACGGCGGGCTGTGCAAGATCACCGCGTTCACTTCGGCCAGCGTGGTCAAAGCGACGATCGTGACGGCGCTGACCAGCACCGTCGCGTCGCCCCCGCTGGCGTGGTCGCTGGAGGCGTCGGTCTGGTCGGCGGCCAACGGCTACCCGCGCACGCTGACGCTCCACGAGCAGCGGCTGGTAGCGGCCGGCTCGACCAAGTTCCCGCAGACGATCTGGGGCAGCCGCATCGGCGAGTACCTGGACTTCACCAAGGGCACGGCCGACGACGATGGGTACTCGTTCACCATCGCCGCCGACGAGATCAACCCGATCAGCTACCTGGCGTCGCTGCGCAACCTGGTGGTGCACACCTATGGCGGCGAGTTCTCGCTGCAGGGCGGCGTCGAGAAGCCGATCACGCCGACGAACGTGCGCATCCGTCCCGAGTCTTCGCATGGGTCCAGTGGTGTGCGCCCGGTCACCGTGGGCAAGGAGTCGGTGTTCGTGCAGCGCGCGGGCCGCAAGGTGCGCGCTATGGGCTACCGGTACGACTTCGACGGCTACGCGGCGCCCGACCTGACGGTCCTTGCCGAGCACATCACCGAGGGCGGCGGCGTGACTGCCATGGCCTACCAGCAGGAGCCCGACCTGCTGCTGTGGGCGGTGCGTGGCGACGGGGCGCTGCTGAGCTGCACCTTCGACCGCGACCAGTCGGTGATCGGCTGGGCGAACCACTACACCGAAGGCGCGTTCGAGTCGGTGGCCACCATCCCAAACGGCGACCGCGAGGAGACCTGGGTGATCGCGCGGCGCACGGTGAACGGCGCGACGGTGCGCTACATCGAGATCCTGGACGAGGTGTTCCAGCCGATGCTGCCTGGTGCCGCGTACAGCGGCTACCCGCCGGCGCCGGCCATCGTCACCTACGGCTACACCGTGGATTGCGGCGTGTCGTTCGACAACGCGGCCGGGCAGACCGTCTTCGCCGTGCCGCACCTGATCGGCAAGACCGTCGACATCGTGACCGACGGCGCCGTGCAGACCCAGCAGACGGTCGATGGCTCGGGCAACGTCACGCTGCCGCGCGCCAGCTACCGCACGCTGATCGGCCTGCACTTCCGCAGCGAGATCGGCCTGCTCACCCCGGAGGTGGGAACCGGCACCGGCACGGCCCAGGGCAACAGCATGCGCACCAGCGAGATCACGCTGCGCTTCCTGAACACCATCGGGGCCCAGGTCTACGACGGCGAGGGCAACGAGCAGGACGTGCCGTTCCGCCGCTTCGGGCCCGCGGTGCTCGACAAGGCGCCGCAGCCCTTCACCGGCAACGTGCGCATCGAGACGCTGGGCTGGGAGCGCGGCCGCTCGGATCTCACCATCGTGCAAGACCAGCCGCTGCCGATGCACCTGCTGGCCGCCGTGCGCAAGTTCCAGGTCAACGACTGATGATCGAGATCAGACCCATGTGCTCGCGAGACGAGGAGGCGCTGGCCGGCAACCTGCATCCGGCAGATCGTGCCGAGCTCGCCGCGGCAGGTGTTGATGTGCATCGGGCGCTGGCCGGTCAGCAGGCGCAGGCGTCGCTCTGGAAGGGCGAGCTATTCGCTCTGTTCGGTTGCGTGCCTCTTGAGCATCGCGGGGTGCCCTGGATGCTTTGCACTGCTGCTCTAGATCGCGTGCCACGCCGCGCAGTCGCTGCTTGCGCAACACGAGTGGTAGCTGAATGGAAGACGCAGCACCGCGAGCTCGTCAACATCGTGCATCGCCGCAACGTGCGCGCGCAGCGCTTTCTGCTCTGGCTCGGTTTTTCCATCTTGCCAGACCCGTGTGGGCCGAGTCACGAGTTTCTGTTGTTTCGCTGGAGGTTTGACGATGTGTGACCCAGTGTCTTTGACGCTCACGGCAGTGAACGCCCTGGGCCAAGTGCAGCAAGGAAAGACCGCGCGCGCGCAGGCAAACATTCAAGCCGGTCTGTCTGAGTACCAGGCGCAGGTCGAGCAGGACAACGCGCTGAAGATGGCGGAGATCATCCGGCGCGCCGGGCGCAAACAGGTCGGGCAGGCCAACGCCGCGTTCGCTGGCGCCGGCGTGAAGGTCGGCGAGGGCAGCGCGGCCGAAGTCGAGCGCGATATCACGCAGGGCTACGAGCAAGACGCCTTTCAGGCGATCCTGGAAGGAAACCGTCGCGCTCGAGGACTGCAGACGGACGCTGCAATGGAACGGGCTCAGGGGCGCATGGCGCAAGCTGCCGGCTACGTCAACGCCGTCGGCACGGTGCTGGGTGGTGCGTACCAGGGGATGAAGTCCAACGGCTGGCGCACCGGCGGCCCGGGCTTCTCGGGCCAGCAGGCGCCGGCGCCGGTGGTCGACAAGAGCATTCGGGTGGGGTGACGCATGGCAACGATTCCGATGGGCAACTTCGGGCAGTCTGTGGCCCGGCCGGGGCCGATGCCCTCTATTCCCCGCGGCGACCCGATCGGCCAAGCCGTCGAGCGGACCGGGCAGATCGGCGCGAACGTGGTCAACGACATGGCCCAGCAGCAGACGCGGCTGCAGCTGCAGGAAGCCGCCGAGCAGAAGCGCAAGGACGAAGAGGCGCAGCACGCCGCGATCCGGGCCAAGACCATCACCGCGCTGACCGGCACGAAGGACAAGCTCGCCGACCTGCACGACCAGATCACGCAAGGGGTGCTTGACGGCTCGGTGCCCAAGGACAAGGCCGAAAGCGAGTACGCCTCGCGGTCCGCCAAGGTGCTGGAAGGCATCGGCACCGACTTGCCAGAGGCGCAGCGCGGCATCGTCCTGGCCGAGTTGAACGGCGACGCCGCGCGCCTGGGCAACAGTGTGCGCAAGGCGGTGACGCAGCGCGACCGCCAGGACGTGACCAGCGGCATCAGCCAGACGCTCGAGTACCTGCAGCGCCAGTACCGCGCCGACCCGGCCAAGGCGACGCAGCAGGCGATGGATCTCGTCGACCAGCTTGGCCCGCACTCGACGCTGAACCCCGAGCAGCTGGCCAAGCTGAAGCAGTCGTGGAAGGAGGGCACCCAGTACACCGCCGGCTACGAGCTGGTGAGCGCCGGCCGTGCCGACCGCAAGATGCTGGACGCGGCCGAGAAGACCATCACCACCGGCCTGCCGGACATCGACCCGCAGAAGCGCGC
>JBGAMU010000090.1:0-16246 GCA_044222685.1 Burkholderiaceae bacterium | reverse complement strand
GACGCAGCACATCAACGCCGACTTCAAGCAGCACGTGGCGGCCACCGGTGTCACCTGCTACACCTGCCACCGCGGCCAGCCGGTGCCGGCGCAAGTGTGGTTCAGCGACCCCGGCCCCAAGCGGGCGGGCGGCATGTCGGCCGACCACAACGGGCAGAACCACCCGGCCGCGCTGGCCAACCTGAGCTCGCTGCCGCTCGATCCGCTGACGCCCTATCTGTTGAAGGCCGAGCCGATCCGCGTCGTCAGCAAGACCGCGCTGCCGGTGGACAACAAGAGCGGCATCAAGCAGGCCGAATGGACCTACGGCCTGATGACCTACGTGTCGCAGTCGCTCGGCGTCAATTGCACCTACTGCCACGACAGCCGCTCGTTCACCGAATGGGCGCAGAGCCCGCCGGCGCGCACCATCGCGTTCCATGGCATCGCGCTGACCCGCGACCTGAACAAGAACTACATGGAGCCCTTGACGGCCAGCTTCCCGTCCGCACGCCGCGGCGTCGCGGGCGACGTCGCCAAGGTCGGCTGCGCCACCTGCCACCAGGGCGTCAACAAGCCGCTGAATGGCGCGCCCCTGCTGAAGGACCACCCGGTGCTGGGTGGCGCGATCAAGCCCGTGGCGGCCACCGGCGCCGAGGTGATGCAGGCGGCGCCCGCGGCAGCTGTCGCGGCGACCGGCCTGCTCGGCAAGGTGCTGTTCGCGGTCGGCAGGAAGGACCTCGGCGACGAGGCGGCTCGCGCCGTGTCGGCCGCGGCGGCCGCGCTGAAGGCGCAGCCCGGCGTCAAGGCCGTGCTGTCCGGCTTCGCCGACAAGACCGGCGATGCGGACAAGAACCTGCAGCTGGCCAAGGACCGCGCCTTCGCGGTACGCGACGCGTTGAAGAGCGCCGGTGTGGCCGAGGATCGCATCGTGCTGAAGAAGCCCGAGTTCGTGATCGGCACGGCCGACGCCGACTCGCGCCGCGTCGACATCACGGCCGCGCCCTGAACCGCGCAGTCGCCCAAGGGTCATGGACGTCCTGCTGGCCCAGCCGCGCGGCTTCTGCGCCGGCGTCGAGCGCGCGATCGAGATCGTCGAGCTGGCGCTGCAGCGGCGCGGCGCGCCGGTGTACGTGTTCCACGAGATCGTGCACAACGGCCACGTGGTGGCCGACCTGCGCGCCCGCGGCGCGGTCTTCGTCGACAGCCTCGACCAGGTGCCGCTGCAGGCGACGCTGGTGTTCAGCGCGCACGGCGTGGCCACCGCGGTGGTCGAGCAGGCGCGGCGTCGCCGGCTGCACGTGATCGATGCGACGTGTCCGCTGGTGACCAAGGTGCACCTGCAGGCGCAGCGTTATGCCGACGAGGGCCGCCGGGTGCTCATCGTCGGCCACCCCGGGCACGACGAGGTCGAAGGCACGCTCGGCTCGATCGACGGGCCGGCGCAGGTGGTGGCCGACCGGGCCGACGTGGCACAGCTGTCGCTGCCGCCGGATGCCGCGCTGGCCTACGTGACGCAGACCACGCTCAGCGTCGACGACACGCGCGAGATCATCGCCGCGCTCGAGCAGCGCTTCCCCGCCATCCGCGGCCCTCAGGTGGGCGACATCTGCTACGCGACGCAGAACCGGCAGAACGCCGTGCGCGAGCTGGCACGCCGGGTCGACCTGCTGCTGGTCGTCGGCTCGCGCAACAGCTCCAACTCCTGCCGTCTGCAGGAGGTGGCCGAGCGCTGCGGCGTGTCGGCCCGGCTGATCCAGCACGCCGGCGAGATCGATCCGGCCTGGCTGGTCGGCGTGCGCCGCATCGGCGTGACCGCCGGCGCATCGACGCCCGAGGCGCTGGTCAGCGGTGTCTGCGAGCGCCTGGTCGCGCTCGGCGCCGACGCGGTGCATCAGCTCGAAGGCGAGCCCGAACGCGTGCACTTTCGCCTGCCGGCCGGGCTGGAACCGGGCGACACGCGACGCGAGCCGACTGCGGTCGAAGCGGCGCTCTGACCGGCCGGCCGGTCGCGTCGACGATCCTCCTGCGCAGGCATCGAGGCGACCGCTGAGGCAACCGGGGTCCCGTGCCGGCTCGCCAGATTGATGATCGTCAAGCATCATCGACACATGATGGCCATGCTGTGACGACGAAGCCATGTCGGAGACTTGCCGCGCCATGACGCCATCGCTCGCATCGAATCCGCCGTGCGCGGTGGGCATGCCGTGACCGCTGAACGTGCCACCGCGCATGCCGCCGACACGGTGCGCTCCGGCTCGCTGCAGGCCTGGGCGGTGGCGGTGCGGCCGCGCAGCCTGCTGGTGGCGATCAGCCCGGTGCTGGTCGGCGCCACGCTGGGTTTCGAGCGCACCGGTGCCATCGACTGGATCGCCGCCGTGCTGGTGCTCGGCGCAGCGCTGCTGATGCAGGTCATCACCAACATGCAGAACAACGTCGGCTACACCGTGCGCGCCGGCGACAGCAGCGGCACGCGCACCGGCCTGCCGCGCGCCACCGCCAACGGATGGCTCAGCGTGCGCCACGTGCGCGCCGGCATCGTCGTGTGCGCGCTGGTCGCCACCATCCTGGGGCTGGCCCTGGTGGCCTGGCGCGGCTGGCCGGTGCTGGCCATCGGCTGCGCCTCGCTGCTCGCCGCGCTGGCCTACATGGGCGGGCCCAAGCCGATCGCGTACACGCCGTTCGGCGAGTTGACCGTCTTCGTCTTCTTCGGGCTGGTCGCCGTGATCGGCAGCGACTGGGTGCTCACCGCCAGCGTCGGCAACGTGACGGTGCTGGCCTCGGTGGCCATCGGCGCACTGGCCGCCGCCGCGCTGGCGGTCAACAACCATCGCGACATCGCACACGACCGGCTGGTCGGGCGTCGCACCTTCGCCGTCACCTTCGGCGAGCGCGGGTCGACGGCGCTGTTCGGCGCGCTCCTGCTGGCGCCCTTCGCGCTGCTGCCGGTGATGGCCCTGGCCGGGCGCGCCCCGGCGCTGCTGCTGCCTCTGCTGCTGCTGCCGTCGGCCTGGCAGTTGCGGCGCGACTTCATCGCCTGCCCGCGCGGCACCGCCTTCAACGAGGTGCTGTTCCGCACTTTCCGGCTCGAATTGTGGTTCGCGGCGCTGCTGTCCACCGGCGCCCTGCTCGGCCGCATGGTGGGGTGATGCACGGCGCCGCCCGGCTGCCGAGGCGCACCGCGCTGGCGGCGCTCGCCGGCGCGCTGGCGCCGGGCTGGATCCGGCCCGTGCGGGCGGCTGGCTTTCCCGCCCGCGCCGTGCGCCTGGTGGTGCCGTACTCGGTGGGCATCGGTCCCGACGTGGTGGCCCGCAGCGTCGCCGAACGTCTGGCGCAGCACTGGGGTCAGCCGGTCTGGGTGGACAACAAGCCCGGCGCCTCGGGCATCGTGGCCTTCAGCGAGCTGCGGCGCACGCCGCCCGACGGCCACACCTTGTTCCTGGCCGACACGGCGACGCTGGCGATCAACCCGCTGCTGCACGCCAGCCTGCCCTACGACCCGCAGCGCGACCTGTTGCCGTTGACGCTGCTGTTCCGCGCCACGTTTCTCGTCTGGGTCGGCGGCGGCAGCCGCTTTCGCAGCCTGGCCGACATGACCGAGGCGGCACGCCTGGAAGCAGGCCGCGTCAGCTACGCGAGCCTCGGCCATGGCCACGCCAGCCACGTGGCGGTGGAAAGTCTTGCCCGCGCGGCCGGGTTGCGCCTGCTGCACGTGCCGTTCAAGGATGCGGGCACGATGCTGGCGGCCGTGGCCGCGAGCGCCGTGGACTTCACCACCCTCAGCCTCAACACCGTGGCGGGCCTGATGGACAGCGGCCGCCTGCGCCCGCTGGCCGTGGCGGCCCGCCACCGTCTGCCCGCCCGCCCCGAGATCCCGACGCTGGCCGAAGCCGGCGGGCCGGCGATCGAGATGCACCCTTGGGCGGCCCTGGTGGCCGTGGCCGGCACGCCCGCATCGATCGTCGAGCAACTGCAGCGTGACCTGGCCGCGGTGCTTCAGACGGCGCAGGTTCGCCACCGTGCCGAGCAAGCCGGCTTCGAGCTCACGCCGTCGACGCCGCAGGCCTTGCGCGAGCGCGTGGCCGCCGACCTCGCGCTGTACGGTCCGCTGGTGGCCGAAGGACGCGTCTCGCGCCTGTAGTCAGGCCGGCGGCGAGACGACGCGTGCGCTTGGCCGCACCGGCTCGGGCGTCGCCGCCCGATGCGAGCGCAGGCCCCAGCGCCACAGGGCCTCGGTGGGCAGCGGCAGCACCAGCAGCCAATGCTCCAGCGCGCCCAGCGCGAGCAGCGTGCCGGTCAGCGCGAGCGCGGCCGTCTCGAAGCCGCCGGCGGCGCCGCCCTCGAGCAGGCGCCACCACACGGCCACCGCGGCGGCGGTGGCCACGGTGACCGACAGCGGGAACAGCACGTTCATCGGCTTGCGCTGGAAATAGGTCTTCAGGTAGGCCAGGTGATCGGGCAGGAAGCTCTCGCCCAGATTGCGCACGCCGAGAAAGACGTTGAGCTTGGCGCTCTGGCGCATCGCCCACAGCACGCAGTAGGTCCACACGCCGACGCGATTGGCGCCCGGCCCGACGCTGGCGAGCACCGCGATCGCGAGCACGATCAGCGCCAGCTCGTGGTACAGCACCGCCTGCAGCGCGTAGCCGGTGCGGCGCCAGCCGCGCGCACCGGCCGGGCAGGGCGTGCGCCGCGGACCGGTGACCACGCCGAGCAGGAAGGCGACCTCCTGCCAGGCCCAGACGAGCAGCGCGCAGGTGAAGGCGCAGTAGGCGCCCGCCACGCTGAGGTCGTCGCGCGTGTGCACCAGGCCCCACAGCGCGGCGCCGAGCACGAGCGTGGCGCCGCTCAGCGTCCAGCTGAAGGTGCGGCGGGGCAGGCCGTCCAGATAGAGGATCACACCCGTGCTGAACCACCACGCGAACAGCGTGTACACGACCGGCAGCGTCAGCTCGCCCATCGATGCCTGGTGCGGTTCAGCTCGCGGCGAGCGGGCGGATCGGTCGGGCCGCCGCCATCACCAGGCCGGCGCCATGTGCACGCGCTGCGGCAGCTCGTTGGCCACGGTGGGCAGAGCGTACAGGCGCACGAAGGTGGCGGTGGCCGCCACCGCGCAGCGCGCCTGCGCCAGCCGTCCGCGGATGCCGCCGCGCGCCTTGGCGGCGGCCATGCGCTGCGACAGCTCGGTGAGCCGTGTCATGCCGGCACGGAAGGCCGGGTGGTCGGTGTCCAGCGACAGCGGGAACACCTGGCGCGAGATCTCCGACGTGATGCGAAAGACGGTGTAGTCGTACTCGGTGGCGTCCAGCCCCATCGCATCGTGCATCACCGGGCGGGTGTGGTCGCGCACGTACATGGTGGCGTACACCGCGAGCAGGAAGAAGCGGATCCACAGCTTGTTGACGCCGCGCAGCAGCTGCGGGTTGGCGCGCAGGATCAGCGCGAACGACTCGCCGTGGCGGAATTCGTCGTTGCACCAGCGTTCGAACCAGCGAAAGATCGGATGGAAGCGCAGCTCCGGCCGGCGCTCGAGCTGGCGGAAGATGGTGATGTAGCGGGCATAGCCGATCTTCTCGGACAGGTAGGTCGCGTAGAAGATGTACTTGGGCTTGAAGTAGGTGTAGGCCTTGGTGCGCTTGAGCTGCCCCAGGTCGACGCCCAGGCCGTAGTCCTTCAGCGCGCTGTTGATGAAGCCGGCGTGGCGCGACTCGTCGCGCGCCATGTAGGTCATCAGCTGCTTGATCTCGGGGTTGGAGACGTTCTTGCGGATCTCGTTGTAGAGCACGCAGCCGGAGAACTCCGACGTCAGCGAGCTGACCAGGAACTCGAGGAACTCCTTCTTCAGCGCCGGCGGCAGCTCGCGGATCTCGTCCTTGAACGCCTCGTCGCGCTGGAAGTGGTCGTGGTTGTTGTCGCCCTCGTACTCGGCCATGACCTGATCCCACTCGGCGCGCACGCCCGACACGTCGAGCGCGTCCATCGCCGTGAAGTCGGTGGTGTAGAAGCGCGGCGTCAGCAGCGTCTCGGCGCGGGCATGGGCGATCGCCTCGTCGGGGCTGGCGATCGGCGCGGCGGGGGTGGCGGTGTCCATGCAGTTCTCCACGGTGGGGTCAACGGGTCGCGACCGGCGCGTGCGGCGCCGGCAGCAGCTGGGCGAAGGCGGCCGCGTGCATCGGGCCGAACGACTCGAGGTCGACCCGTTCGTGCGTGGCCGGGTCCTCGAGCGTGAGGCGGCCGTCGGCATGGGCCACCAGCCGGAACGGTGTCTGCGGCCCCAGGCCGGCCAGCTTGCGGGTGCGCACCAGCGCGCGCAGCGCGCCGCGCAGGAAGCCGTTGCTGCCGGCCTCGATGATGCGCAGCGGCGCGGCGTCGGCGTCGGCGCGCGCATCGAGCACGCGCACGCTGCCGTCGGGCTGGTCCTCGAAACGCAGCTCGCGCTCGGCGACCACCGGCGCGGCGCTGCGGCTGCCCACGTCGGTGCCGCTGATGCGCAGCGTAGCCACGGCGGCCATCGTGAACGCGACCAGCACCGCGGCGCCGATCAACGGCCCGCGCGGCACGGCAATGTGGTGGCTGTGGGTGCTCATCGCATGTGTTCCCATCGAGGGTCAGGCGGCCTGCGGCACCGGGTGGTCCGCCGCCGGGCGCGCGGCGCCGTGGCGCGGCTCGTCCACCGGCACCGTCTGCGTCGACGGGTGGACGGCCACGGTGACGGCCTGCGAGCGAGCCACCGACGCGGCCAGCGCATCCACCAGCAGCCGGGCCACGCGGTCGGCCTCGGGCAGCGCGCGCAGCATCGGCTCGGTGCGGCGGAAGTGCCAGGGACGCGCGTGCGGCCACAGGTGGATGTAGCCGATGCGATCATGCGCATCGAGCAGCAGCGCGATGTCGCCGGGCCGCGAGGCGGACTCGCCGGCGCGGCCGAGCGCGTGCAGGCGGACGGTCTCGATGCGCGACAGCGGCAGGTTGAAGGTGACGGTGAGCACGATGCCGATGCGCATCACGACGCGGCGGTCGGTGAGCGTGTAGACCGCGTTGCGGCCGACCAGCCAGGCCAGCAAGCCGATGAAGCCCAGCGCCAGCGCGGCCAGCGGCAGCGGCCACAGCACCGATGCGGCCACCGTGGCCGCCGGCGCGCCGTCGGACCACGTGGCCAGGCCGCGCCAGGCGATCAGCAGCGCGAAGTACAGCGCGAAGCTGCGGATGTGAAAGCCGTGCCGCGCCAGCACGCGCCAGTCGGGCGTGCCCTGCCACAACATCTGCTCGCCGGCAGGCAGCGCCTCGGGCAGGCCGTGTTGCGCCTCGTCGTCGTGCTCGCCGATGAGGAGCGGGCGACTCACAGCAGCGGCTCCTGGCGCGACGGCAGCGCGTACAACGTGCCGCCGCCGTAGTAGGCCATCACGCGGTCTTCCTCGAGCGAGGTGATCCGGTCGGGTGACTTGGTCGTCGGCACGGCGGCGAACTGGGTCGACAGGATCGAGTCGACCAGGACCTCGCGGTCGCCGCAGCGGGCGAGGTTCATCGGCAGCAGCACACGCTTGCCGTTCGGGTCGCCATCGACCTCGACCTCGAGGTAGCGGAAGATCGCTTCGGAGCGGTCGACCCACAGGTCGCGCACGATGCCGCCGATGCGGTTGTCGGCGCCGATCACGTGCATGCCGCGCGGGTCCGGTCCCTGGTGGGCCACGCCATGACCCGTCGCGACGCGCAGCGGCACGATGCGCGGCTGGTCGTCCAGCGTCAGGTCGGGCGTGTCGCGGCGCAGCGTGTAGGCACCGGGTCCCACGCCGTCGAGCATCGGATTGCCGGTGGGCTCGATCGGGGAGCCCGGCGCGCGCGAGGTCGGCACCGCGCGCGGCAACGGTTCCTTGAACGTGTTGGGTCCGGGGGCGTAGCGGATCTCGCCGTTGCGCAGCAGGAAGGACTTCGGCTCGGGCACCGCCGGGAAGCCCTGGATCGTCGCGCGGCCGCCGCGGCCGTCGGACTCCAGCGGGTAGCCCTCGCGCTTGTTCTCGCGGTGCAGGTAGTAGATCAGCCCGGCGAAGAAGATCCAGAACAGATAGAGCACGATCTGTGCGACGTCGATGTACGAGTTGATGGCGCCTTTGGGCATGCTGTTTCTCCTGACGTGAGCGCTGGAAACGGTGGGTGATGAATCGTGGGTGGGTGGCCGTTCAACCGGGAAACTCCGCGAGGCCGAAGCGGGCGGACGGTGCGGATCGATGCGCGCCGGCCGGGCGCACCAGCGGGCCGATCGCCACCAGCGTGGCGAACAGCAGCGCGATCTCGAGGTGATAGACGAAGCTGTAGCCGATGGCGGGGCTCGCCAGCGCGCTGCCCAGCGCGCCCTGCGTCGCCAGCGTCGAGACGATGTCGCGCAGGGCGCCGCCGAGCGCGATGGCGCCACCGGCGGCGGTGGCCTGCACGGCGCCCCAGGCGCCCAGCGCCAGGCCATGGCCCAGCGCTGCCGCGCCGGCTGCGTCGGCCAGCGCCTGCGGCGCCGGCGCGTCCAGCCCCATCGCCACCGTCAGCGTGGCCACCGAGAACAGGCCGCCGCCGAAGCCGATCAACGCGGCGCCGGCGCGGAACAGCCCCGCCGACTGCAGCGGCTCGGCGAAGATCACGGCCGCGAAGGCGGCCACACCGACCAGCGCACCGTGGGCCGCCAGCCGATGCGGATCGGCACCACGCTGCAGCGCCCGTGCCGCCACGGCGAAGGCGGCCAGCGAGCCGCCGGCCACCAGGGCCGTCAGCAGCGTGGTCGCGCCGACGCCCAGGTGCAGGATCTGGCCGCCATAGGGTTCGAGCAGGATGTCCTGCATGCTGAAGGCCGCGCTGCCCAGCCCCACCGCCACCAGCAGACGCCTGGCGCCGCGCTGCGCGACCAGCGCGCGCCACGCCTGGCGAAAGCCGATCGACGGCCGCCGCGTCGCGGCGCGCACCGCGTGGCGCGCCTCCTGCTTCCACAGCGCCACGATGTTGAGCGCCATCGCCACCATCGCCGCGCCCTGGATCACCTGCACCAGACGCAGCGGGCTGAAGTCGGCCAGCAGCGCGCCGAACACCAGCGAGCTGGCCACCATGCCGAGCAGCAGCATCACGTACAGCAGCGCCACCACGCGCGGGCGGGTGTGCGCCGGCGCCAGGTCGCTGGCCAGCGCCAGCCCGGCGGTCTGCGTGGTGTGCAGGCCCGCGCCGACGAGCAGGAAGGCCAGCGCAGCGCCGGCCTGCCCGACCCAGGCCGGGCCCTGCCCCTCGCCGGTGAGCACCAGAAGCGCGAACGGCAGGATGGCCAGGCCGCCGAACATCATCAGCGAGCCGAACCACAGGTAGGGCACCCGGCGCCAGCCGAGCGCCGAGCGGTGCATGTCGGAGCGAAAGCCCACCAGCGCACGCAGCGGTGCGAACAGGATCGGCAGCGCGACCATCGCCGACACCAGCCAGGCCGGCACCGCGAGCTCGACGATCATCACGCGGTTGAGGGTGCCGTTGAGCAGCGCCAGTGCCATGCCCACCGACACCTGGAACAGCGCCAGCCGCAGCAGCCGCGGCAACGGCAGCTCCACGCTCGCCGCGTCGGCGAACGGCAGGAAACGCGTGCCCACGTGCATCCACACGCGGGCGACGCGGGCCTGCAGGTCGTTCATGCCCGCCGCCACTCCAGCGCCTGCGAGGTGTAGAAGCCGCTGGCGATGCGTTGCGTGCGGCCGGGCCGCCACGCCGCCAGCGCGGGTTCGGCGAACAGACGGCTCGCGAGCGCGTCGGGCGCCACCGGCACGATGGCCGGCGCGCGGTCGCCGCGCGGGAACAGGCGTCCCACCGCATGCATGGCCGCCAGCAGCGGCGTGCGCGGCGCGAAGGTGATCAGCATCGAGCTGCCGGTGCGCGGCGCCCACTGCGCCAGTACACGCGCGGCATCGACGCTCTCGTAGTGGATCAGCGAGTCCATCGCCACCACGTGGTCGAAGCGGCCGAGCGCCGGATCGAGCATGTCGCCGGCGCGAAACTGGATGCGGCTCACGTCGAGGTCGCGCGGCAGCCGCTCGCGCGCCAGCTGCACCAGCGTGGGCGAGAGGTCGATCGCCACCACGTCGGCGCCGCGCCGCGCCGCCTCGATGGCCAGCGCACCGGTGCCGCAGCCGGCATCGAGCAGGCGGGCGCCGCGCAGGTCGGCCGGCAGCCAGTCGAGCAAGGTGGCGCGCATGCGCTCGCGGCCGGCGCGCACGGTGGCGCGGATGCGGCCGAGCGGCGCGTCGGAAGTCAGCCGCGCCCAGGCCGCGGCGGCCGTGCGGTCGAAGTAGGTCTCGATCTCGCCGCGGCGCTGGTGGTAGGTGGGGGTGCGCATGTCCATGGCGGGCCTCTCGCCTCGCGTCAGTCGAAGCCGAGCAGGTCGAAGATGTCGCGGTCCTTCATCGCCACCGCGGTGAGCGGGTCGCCGCCGGCCCACAGGCTGGCAGCCAGCCGCAGGTACTCGGACTGCACCGCGAGCACCTCGGGCGAGTCCTCCATCTCGAACAGCGTCGCCTTCTTCAGGCGGCTGCGGCGGATGGCGTCGAGGTCGGGGAAGCGCGCCATCGTCTTCAGCCCGACCTTGGCGTTGAACTTGTCGATCTGGTCGGTGCCGGCCGAGCGGTTGGCGATCACGCCGCCCAGGCGCACGTTGTAGTTCTTTGCCTTGGCGCCGATCGCCTGCACGATGCGGTTCATCGCGAAGATCGAGTCGAAGTCGTTGGCGGTGACGATCAATGCGCGGTCGGCGTGCTGCAGCGGCGCGGCGAAGCCGCCGCACACCACGTCGCCCAGCACGTCGAAGATCACCACGTCGGTGTCCTCGAGCAGGTGGTGCTCCTTCAGCAGCTTGACCGTCTGGCCGACCACGTAGCCGCCGCAGCCGGTGCCCGCCGGCGGGCCGCCGGCCTCGACGCACATGACGCCGTTGTAGCCTTCGTAGACGAAGTCCTCGGGACGCAGCTCCTCGGCGTGGAAGTCCACGCTCTCGAGCACGTCGATCACCGTGGGCATCAGCTTCTTGGTCAGCGTGAAGGTCGAGTCGTGCTTGGGGTCGCAGCCGATCTGCAGCACGCGCTTGCCGATCTTGGAGAAGGCCACGCTCAGGTTCGAGCTGGTGGTGCTCTTGCCGATGCCGCCCTTGCCATAGACCGCGAACACCTTGGCGGTGCCGATCCTCAGGTTCGGGTCGAGCTGCACCTGCACGCTGCCCTCGCCGTCGGGGCGTTTCAAGGCGTGGCCGTCAGCGCGCCGCAGTTCCGACAGAGGGACGTTGGCGATGTTCATGCAGCCATCCTTTCGGGGAATACCCCTTCGAGCCGGTCTTCGAGTTCCTCGCCGGCGCGACGCAGCGCCTCGAGCACCTTGTCGTCCGGCGACCAGTAATGGCGCTCGTGCGCCTCGAGCAAACGGTTGGCGACCTTGGCCGATGCGGCCGGGTTGAGCCGGGCCAGCCGGTCGCGCATCGCCTCGTCGAGCATGAAGGTCTGCGTCAGCTGCTGGTAGACCCACGGCGCGACCTGTCCGGTGGTGGCCGACCAGCCCATCGTGTTGGTCACGTGCAGCTCGATCTGGCGCACGCCTTCGTAGCCGTGCTCGAGCATGCCTTCGTACCACTTCGGGTTGAGCATGCGCGTGCGCGTCTCCAGCGCCACCTGCTCCGACAGCGTGCGCACCGTGCCGGCGCCGCGCGTCTGGTCGCCGATGTACACCGGCGTCACCGACGCGTCGGCGCCGCTCGCCTTCTTGGCGCGCTGCACCGCGCGGCTGATGCCGCCCAGCGTGTCGAAGTAGGTGTCGATCGTCGTCACGCCGAGCTCGACCGAGTCGAGGTTCTGGTAGGCCAGCTCCACGCCGGCCAGCACGCTGGCCAGCAGCTGCGGCTGCTGCAGCGGCCGCCCGCTGCGGCCGTAGGCGAAGCCCTTGCGGCGGGTGAAGGTCTCGGCGAGTTCGTCCTCGCCGTCCCAGCGGCTGCTGTCGACCAGCATGTTGACGTTGGCGCCGTAGGCGCCCTCGGCGTTGCCGAACACACGCAGCGCCGCGGTCTCGAGGTCGCCGCCGTGCTGCGCCTGGTAGGCCAGCGCATGCTTGCGTACGAAGTTCATCTCGAGCGGCTCGTCGGCGGCGGCAGCCAGGAACGAGGCCTCGGCGAGCAGCTTCACCTGCAGCGGCAGCAGGTCGCGGAAGATGCCCGACAGCGTGGTCACCACGTCCACCCGCGGCCGCTTCAGCGCGGCCAGCGGCAGCAGCTCGGCACCGGCCAGCCGGCCATAACCGTCGAAGCGCGGCCGCGCGCCGATGAGGGCCAGCGCCTGCGCCAGCGGCGCGCCCTCGCTCTTCAGGTTGTCGGTGCCCCACAGCACCAGCGCGATCGATTCGGGGTAACCATGGCCATCGGCGAGATGGCGCGCGATCAGCCGCTCGGCCTGCAACGCGCCGTCCTGCACCGCGAACGCGCTCGGGATGCGGAACGGGTCGAAGCCGTGCAGGTTGCGCCCGGTCGGCAGCACCGACGGGTTGTGCAGCAGATCACCGCCCGGCGCCGGCCGCACATAGCCGCCGTCCAGGGCGTGCAGGATGCCGGCGATCTCGTGGTCCTCGGCGAGCAGGCGGTCGGTGTCGGCCAGTTCGCGCAGGCGCTCGAGCATCGCGCCGTCGGGCTCGGCGCCCAGCCCGGCGGCGGCCAGGGCCTGCTCGGGCGTGCGGCCGTGCACCAGCGCTTCGAGCACGGCGCGCGGCAGCGCCGGAGTACCCTCGCCCGACGCGGCGTCGCCCATCGCGCACAGGAAGTCGACCCGCTCGGCCGGCGACGGCGGGCGGCCGACGACGTGCAGGCCGTGCGGGATCAGCGTGGTCTCGAGTTCGAGCACCGCGGCGCCGAGCGTTGCCAGACGCGCGTCGGCGGCCGCGCCGTCGAGCTCGCACCACACGGGCGTCGCCGCGGCGAGTTCGAGCTCGACCGCCTGCGCCTGCAGCAGCGGCACCATCGCGTCGCGTTCGCCCTGCGCTTCGGGCGGCAGCGCGCGCCAGCGCTCGAGCGACGCCTTCAGGTCGATCAGGCCGCGGTAGAGGCCCGCGGTGGCCACCGGCGGCGTGAGGTAGCTGACCAGCGTGGCGGCCGAGCGCCGCTTGGCGATGGTGCCTTCCGACGGGTTGTTCGACGCGTACAGGTACACGTTCGGCAGGTCGCCGATCAGCCGGTCGGGCCAGCAGCGGCCGCTCAGGCCGGCCTGCTTGCCGGGCATGAACTCGAGCGCGCCGTGGGTGCCGAAGTGCAGCACCACGTCGGCCTGGAAGTCCTCGCGCAGCCAGCGGTAGAAGGCCGAGAACGCATGCGTCGGGGCGAAGCCGCGCTCGAACAGCAGGCGCATCGGATCGCCCTCGTAGCCGAGCGACGGCTGCAGGCCGACGAAGACGTTGCCGAAGCGCTCGCCCAGCACGAAGATCGAGCTGCCGTCGCTCTGCTGCCGCCCCGGCGCCGGACCCCACTGCGCCTCGATCTCCTTCAGCCAGCGTTCGCGCTTGACGTGGTCGTCGGTGCCGATGCGCGCATGCACGTTGGCGATCGCGCCGAAGCGCTGCGCGTTGCCGGCGATGATGCGCTCGCGCAGCAGGTCGGCGGTGGCGGGCACGTCGACGGTGTAGCCCTCGCGCTTGAGCGCCAGCAGCGTGTTGTGCAGCGACTCGAACACCGACAGGAAGGCCGCCGTGCCGCTGCTGCCCGCATTGGGCGGGAAGTTGAACAACACGCAGGCGAGCTTGCGCCGTGCGCGCTGGCTGCGGCGCAGCGCGATCAGCCGCGCCACCCGCGCGGCCAGCATGCCCGCGCGATCGGCATCACTTTGCATGTCGTGCGCATTGCCGGCACCCGCGCTGCGGCCGCCGAAGACGAGCGAGCCGGTCGCCCCGTCGAGCTCGGGAATCGCCACCATCATGGTGCTTTCCACCGGCAGCAGGCCGCGCTCGGAGGCGTCCCACTGCTCGAGCGTCTGGAACTCCACCGGCAGTGCCGCGAGATAGGGCACGTCGAGCGCGGCCAGCACCGCCTCGGCCGCGCGTGCGTCGTTGTAGGCCGGGCCGCCGACCAGCGAGAAGCCGGTGAGCGACACCACCGCGTCGACACAGGCGCGGCCGTCGCGCTGGAAGAACTTATCCACCGCGGGCCGTGCGTCCAGGCCGGTCGCGAAGGCCGGCACCACCGCCAGGCCGCGCGCCTCGAGCGCCGCGATCACGCCGTCGTAGTGGGCGCTGTTGCCGGCCAGCAGGTACGAGCGCAGCAGCAGCAGGCCGACGCGGCCCTTGGCGGCGCCGACGTCGCGCGGCAGCGCGTCGGCCTCGTGCGCCAGCTTCGCCGGCAGCCGCGGGTGGTAGACGCCGAGCTCGGGGTAGTCGATCGGTGCGGCCGGCCGTGCCTGCCCGCGATAGCCGCGGCGCGGGCCGTCGGCATAACGGTCGACCAGCAGCCGCACCAGGTTGGCCACGTTGTCCTGCGAACCGGCGAGCCAGTACTGCAGCACCAGGAAGTAGGCGCGCAGGTCCTGCGCCGTGCCGGGAATGAAACGCAGGATGCGCGGCAGACGGCGCAGCATCTTCATCTGCTGCGCGCCGGCGGTCGTCTTGGTCGCGCCTTCGCTCTCGCCCTTGCCCGACAGCTTGCCGCGCAGGCGCTTGAGCAGCGCCATCGCGCCGCTGGTCTGGCCGTCCATGCTGAACTTGCCCATGCGGGTGAGCTTCATCACCTCGGCGGCCGACATCGCGCACACCATCGCGTCGCAATCGGCGCGCCGCGCCTTCAGCGCTTCCAGCACGGGCTGGAAGTGCTCCTCCATGAACAGCATCGTGACGATCACGATGTGGCCGGCCGCGATGTCGGCGTGGCAGCGCTCGAGCGCCGCCGGGTCGCTGCCCCATTCGGCAGCGGCGTGCACCGCCAGCGACAGGCCCGGCAGCTCGCGCGCGAGCACGCGGTGCGCGCGTTCGGCGGCGCTCGCCAGGTGGCTGTCCATCGTGACCAGCACGACACGCATCGGCGACGACGCGCCGATCGCTGCGAGCGCCGGGTCAGGCGCTGAAGTGCGCTTTGGCATCGTAGAGCGTCTCCACGGTGATGGTGGCCAGGCCGTGGTCGCGCGCATAGCGCTCGGTGTTGCGGCGCGCCTTGCCGCGCACGAAGAACGGGATCTTGTGCAGCTCCTTCTCCGCGTCGGGCGCCCAGTCGACGACGATCGGGCCGCTCGCGGTGCTGGCCTTCGCGGCGACGGCGGCGGTCGCCGCGGCGGCGGACGGCGCCTCTTGCAGCGCAACCGCCAGCGCCGGCTCCGGCTCGGGCAGCGCGGCCGGGGCGGCGCGCGTCGCGCCGAGGTGCGAGGCGGCGGCGTCGCCGTGGAACTCGAAGTCGTCGCGGAACATCTGCAGCAGGTGTTCCTCCAGGCCCATCATCAGCGGGCCGATCCAGGCGTCGAACATCACGTTGGCGCCCTCGACACCCATCTGCGGCGAGTAGCGCGCGGGAAAATCCTGCACGTGCACCGGCGCCGAGATCACCGCGCACGGCAGGCCGAGCCGCTTGGCGATGTGGCGCTCCATCTGCGTGCCGAGCACCAGGTCGGGCTGCAGCTCGGCGATGCGCGCCTCCACCGCCAGGTAGTCGTCGGTGATCAGCGGCTCGACGCCGTAGGTCTTGGCCGCTTCGCGCACCTCGCGCGCCTGCTCGCGGCTGTAGGTGCCCAGGCCGACGACGGTGAAGCCCATCTCGCGGCTCGCCACGCGCGCGGCAGCGGCAGCATGCGTGCCGTCACCGAAGATGAAGACGCGCTTGCCGGTGAGATACGTCGAGTCGACCGAGCGTGAGTACCAGCGGGCGCGGAATTCGATGCGCGCCATCGCCGGTGCCGGGTCCACACCGGCCAGCGCGCACACGCGTTCGACGAACTCGGTGGTGGCGCCGATGCCGATCGGCACCACGTCCACGCGCGGCTGGCGCCAGCTGCGCTCGAGCCACGAGGCCGCGATGCCGGCCACCTCGGGGTACAGCACGACGTTGAAGTCGGCCTGCGGCAGGCGCTTCAGGTCGCTCGGCGAGGCGCCCATCGGCGCGACCAGGTTGACGTCGACGCCGAGCAGCGCGAGCAGCTCGGTGATCTCGCGCACGTCGTCGCGATGGCGGAAGCCCAGCGCCGTCGGCCCGAGCAGGTTGCAGCTCGGCCGCCGGTCCGGCGTGCGCGCCGCGCGCGCAGGCGCACCGCCGGCCGGCGGCGCG
>JBGAMU010000089.1:0-16354 GCA_044222685.1 Burkholderiaceae bacterium | reverse complement strand
GCAGGCGCAGGTGCAGGCGCAGGCGCAGGCGCAGGCGCAGGCGCAGGCGCAGGCGCAGGCGCAGGCGCAGGCGCAGGCGCTGGCGCTGGCGTAGGCGCCGGTGCTGGTGCAGGTGCTGGCGTAGGCGTAGGCGTAGGCGTAGGCGTAGGCGTAGGCGTAGGCGTAGGCGCTGGCGTAGGACTCACCAGCGGTGCTTGCGTTCGCGAGGATTCCGCCTCGTTGCCGCCGCAAGCCACCAAGCTCGAACCAACCAATAGATACGCCGCTGGGAGCGTGATTCGGCTAAGGACCGATGTCACCGGTGATCTTTCTTTTTTTTGCGCAGAGCGCAATCGCTATTTCGACATCTGGCACCGTGCCAAGACTAACTTCCCATCTGGCCGTTGCTGAGAATGCCTACCAGTGAGCATACAAGGGTCTGCTCTCGATGGCGGACCACAGGGACGAGCAAGTCTTGCAAGATCGGTATCCAGCAGTTTGGCGCGGCGAAGCGTTGACGAAAGTGTCAGCGTCTGAGAGCCATGCGAGGGCGCTTCCGCCTTCAGAGAGCAAGCGCACTAGCGTCGAACAATCGGGGGCACATTTGGGGGCACAATGCCAAGGTGCCATCCGACAAATTCTAGTTTCATGGGCCTCATGGCGATTGGTTCGAATCCCACTCTCGCCAGGAATGCTGCGATGGCGATGGATTCAGACTGGCTGAGTCTCTTGCCCATCAATCAACCCAACGACCGACGCTTCGCTCGCGTTCGAGACTCAGGCCCGGTCATGAGCAGTTTTGCGGCGGCGGCGAGTCACGCCGGCGATCACTAGCCCCGCCGCTAGCAAACTCAGCGTGGCGGGCTCGGGCACCTGACCAGCGGGTGTGATCGAGTAGCGGTCCGCACTGATGTTGGCGTAGCCATAGTTGGTGATGGTGACCTCGGGGTAGACGGTGGTGAAGCCGTAACCCAACTTCAGGTCGCTCACTGTCAAGGCGGGCGTGAATCGAGCAAACAGGCCGAAGAAGTCGCCCCCTCCCGGGGCGGTAGGGCCTGTGCCCGTGAATTGCGGCAGCACCCAGTTGACTTCGCCGGTAGTGAAGTTATAGGAGTATGAAAATGGGTTGGCATCGGTGAACGTGTAGTTCATGCTGCCTACCGACATGGTGCCGCTGACCGGCACCAGTGGGTCGGCAAAGCTATACGTGCTGTCACTGAACGTCTCGTTGAACGTCAACGACAGATCTACAACGGCCCCGACCGGAAGGCCTGCGCTCAGGTCGATGTAATCGTAGCCAGTGACTGCACCATGCAGATTGAGAGTCACAGGGGCGGCGGGCGCCGCGAAGCTTGCGACGACAACACAGCCAGCGGCCACGATCTTTTCGAAGTTCATTCGTTCTCTCCCCTGGCGTACCAATGAAGCCGCCTGGATCGTTGTATATCTAATCCGTGGCAGATGCACACCCCTCAGTTCGGTGGTTAGGCGTGACGGTAGAACTCGAATTGTCTGCGGGTCTTGCCAGTCAATTTCCCGCCGGGATTCCGATGAAGCGACTGAACGAATCGCGCTTCCCAGTCAAAACTCCACCGGTGGGCCTGTCCACGCAGTCGGCAGTGGCCTGGCGCGCTCGAACGCCTGTGCCGCACTGCACCACCCTTCGCAGGCGTTGCGGCCAGGACGGCGTCGCCAGAGGTTGAGCAGTCCCTTGCACTTGGCGTAGAAGCGGAAGAAGCGCAACACCTTTCGGATGTCATCTCGGGTCAACTGCCGATGGCTGCAGACGAGCTTGTCGTCTGACATGCCGCGGTCGGTCAACGTGACGGCGCCCCATGCCCTGATGTGTGTGCGCGTTCCATAGCGCAGCCGCGGTCCCAGTATCAAAGCGTCGAGCAGGTCGCCTTCGAGCCCCAGGTGCGTCGGCACTGCGCCGTAGTTGAACGGGCACGGCAGCGGCGACACGAAGTCGACACTGCCGCTCGAGCCGCGTTTCAGGAAGCTGCCACGCGGCACCTCGACGACGACCTCGACCTCGAGTGGCTCCCAAGACGCGTTGGCCGCGGGTTCGAGATGGGCTTGCGCGTGTTGCAGCATCTCGCCCCGATGGACTCAAACGAACCGCTCAGGGTCCCTTGACACCGATGCGCCCGGCCAGCGCCAACAGCAGGCTGAAGCAGCCGAACACCATCGCAGCGATGGCTGCCTGTAGCAACGTGCCGACTTGAAAGCCGCCGAGCCAGAAGACGCCGAACAGTCTGGCAACGATCGCGAGCGCGAAGACGGCGGCGCCGACGAGTCCGGCGACTCGGCCAAAGGTGAGCAGCAGGTTTTCCATTCGATCGACCTTTCAATGGGAGCAAATGCGCAGCGAGCTTAGCCGGACTAAGCCCACGCGACACCCTCTCTTTCGGGTCGTCTAGGTATGGATCGCCAGCATGGCGATGGAAGCGATCACCGCGCTGGCCAGCACCACCACCAGCGGCAGCCCTCGATGGCGTCGGCCCATTCGGCGGCGCAGGGATTCGACGCGGTCGCCCGTGCTGGCAGGGCCGATGGAGGATGGTTCGCTGGACATGGCGCGATTCTTGGCCCTTGCGCCGTACCTGTGCATGACCCGATTGCGGGATGCGCCACCCGCGCGTGAACGAATCCGCGGGCGCAGCTCGACCGCGGCTGTCGGCCGCAGCCCGCTGCGTGGTTCCGTCAGCGTGACCGCGCGGCGTCGCGCGACAGCGCGAGCATTTCCGACGGGGCTGTCACCGTTGCATCGAAGGGGTGCGACAGCTGGCCACCGATCGCGTTCAGGATGCGCAGCACGTATTGCCGCGTCTCGGCATACGGCGGCACACCGCGGTAGCGGTCGACGGCCCTTTCGCCGGCGTTGTAGGCAGCCAGCGTCAGCATCAGGTCGCCTTCGAAGTACGCGAGCAGCCAGCGCAGGTAGGCCATGCCGCCGCGCATGTTCTCCACCGGGTCGGTGATGCTGCGCACCTTGAAGCGCGCCGCCGTGTCGGGGATCAGCTGCATCAGCCCATGCGCGTTCTTCGGCGACACCGCCAGCGGATTGAAGTTCGACTCGGTCGCGATCACTGCCAGCACCAGCTGCGGCTCGAGCTGGTACTCCGGCGCCACCAGATTGACGAAGCGGACGATCGGTTCGGGCGCATGGGCCGATACGGCGGGCCTGGCGGTCGCCGACGTGGCGACGACCGGGCGCGGCGCAGCTGTCGGCCTGATTGCGACCGCTGGCGCCGCGGGGGCCGTGGCGCTTGCCACCACCGGCGGGCGCTCGATCTCCGGGCTGCGCAGGCATGCCGGCGGAGCGCCGCGCGGAGCGCCCAGCGACTTGAGCATGTTCTGCGCCTGCACGATGCCTTGCTCGGCGGCGGCGGCGAACAGGTGGGCCGCCTGCGCATCGTCGCGCTGGATGCCGCGCCCGTTGATCAGCATCCAGGCCAGGTTGAACTGGGACTCGGCATCGCCATGGCGTGCCGCCCGGCAGTACAGCTGCGCCGCCAGCGCTGCGTCGCGCGGAGCGCCGTTGCCCTGCTCGTAGGCAAGCGCCTCGTCGCGCCATCGCTGCACCTGCTCCGGCGAGGCGGCGAGGGTGCCCGCTGCCCCGGTCGCCATCGGCGCCCGCGCCAGCGTGTCCAGTGTCGGCACGGGTGTCGTCTGCGCGCCGGCGATCGCGCTGGCCCACAGCGCGACGCACGCGGCCGCGCAACGGCCCGCACGCCTCCAGGCACGGCGAGCATCAGTCAAGTTCGGCACCAGAGCAGTCCGGATGGCATGGGACGCTACTCTCGGGCGAGCCGGCATCCGCGTCCAGAGGCCAATCCTGCGTCATGGCCCTGCAAGTGGGGGGTTGCGCCCGCCCGGGCGAACCCGGTGGCCGGGATTCGGTGAAGGTCCTATGCTGCCGCGGCGCCTGCTTGCTTGTTTCACTTCCTCGTGCGGGCGCCTGCAGGAGACCCGATGAGACTGTCCCGATTGCTGCTCGCCGCCGGCTGGGCGTTGCTCGCCACCGCCGCTGTCGCCCAGGGCTACCCCAGCAAGCCGATCCGCATGGTCGTGACGTTCCCGCCGGGCGGCGCGCCCGACACGCTGGCGCGTGTGTTCAGCGAGAAGGCCAACCTCGGTCAGGCAGTGGTGGTGGACAACAAGCCCGGCGCCGGCGGCAACATCGGCGCGGAGTTCGTCGCCAAGGCGCCGGCCGACGGCTATACGTTCGTGATGGGCACGGTCGGCACGCACGCGATCAACGGCGCCTTGTACTCGAAGATGCCCTACGACATGGTGAAGGACTTCGTGCCGGTCGGCCATGTCGCGTCGGCACCCAATCTGCTGGTGGTGACCAACGAGCTGCCGGTCAAGTCGGTGGCCGAGCTGATCACCTACATGAAGGCCAACCCCAACAAGCTGTCGTTCGGCTCGCCGGGCATCGGCAGCTCGGTGCACGTGTCGGGCGAGTTGTTCAAGTCGATGACCGGCACCTCGATGACGCACGTGCCCTACAAGGGCCGCCAGTTCGCGATTCCCGACCTGGTGGGCGGGCAGATCCAGCTGATGTTCGACAACATGCCGTCGGCGCTGCCGATGGCCAAGGAAGGCAAGATACGCGCGCTGGCCCAGACCACCGCCAAACGCTCCAGCGCCGCGCCCGATGTGCCCACCGTCGCCGAGACGGTGCCGGGCTTCGAGGCGACCACCTGGTTCGCCGTGTTCGCACCGGCGGGCACCCCGGCCGAGGTGGTGACGCGCATGAACGCGGAAATGCAGCGCGTGTTCAAGCTGCCCGACGTGCAGGACAAGCTGAAGGGCCTGGGCCTGGAAACCTGGATCTCCACGCCCGACGAACTGGCGAAGTTCCAGGCTGCCGAGATGCTCAAGTGGGCCAAGGTGGTCAAGGACTCGGGCGCCAAGGCCGAGTGAGGGTCGGCGCCCTCGCGATCAGCTGCAAGGTAGACACGGTTCACCTGAGCCGTGCGCGCTGTGCCGATCGGCGCAGCGCGGGATCGGCGTTTGCCGGCAAATCGGGGCGTCACATCGGGGCGTCATTTCGCAGGCAGCGGCGACCCGGTCTGTCCGCCCCCGCACGTCTGCTTGCGTTGACGCAAGGTGCGCCCCCGGCTCACGGGGCGGACCCGGCCCGGCATCGAGGGTCGACGCTAACATCGACGACTTGATCCCCACCACGCCGTGAACTCATCTCGACCCGGTCCGGCGCTGTGCATCGCACTCATGCTGTCGGTGCTCGCCGGCTGTGCCACCCGCTCGGCCGACGTGTTGCCGCTGCCCGAAGACCCGGCGTCCTTTGCCGGCTGGGACTGCGAGCAGATCTTCGACGAGTCCGACCGGGTGCAGCTGCGCGCGGCCGACGTCGCCTACGCGGTCGACGCCCGGGTCGGCAACAACATGATCGCGCTGAGCATCGGCGCGGCGGTGTTCTGGCCCGCGCTGCTCGCGATGCGACCCGACGGCCCCGAGGCACAGGAACTTGCCGCACTGAAGGGCCGCTTCGACGCGCTGCGACTGGCGGGCAATCGGCGCCGCTGCGGGTCGCCGCCCGAGATGATGAGCACCAGCCGCGCGGCCCGCCTGCCGCTGGCCAGCGGTGAGCGCTTCGTCTACGAAGAACGCAACGGTCCGCGGGGCTCGCCGCGCGAACTCGGCATGCGGGTCACGGCCCTGCGGCGCGATGCGATCGAGTTCAGTGCCGACGTGGGCGGCCAGGCGCTGCCAGGCGTCTGGCGGCAGGACCTGGCCGGCAATCCGCAGCTCGACGGCCGCACCCCGTTGATCGCCTGGCAGCGCCTGCTGCAACGCGATCTGCAGCTCGGCCAGGTGCTGGCCGGCGATCTGTACGGCGCCGACGGCGTGGGCCTGCCGGCCAAGCTGCGCGGCCAGGTGGTGGCACAGGGCGTGCAGAACGTGGCGGGCCGCTCGTTCGACGTCGCGGTGATCGAGCTGTTCGGTGATGCGCCGATGGGCGAGCAGGCCAGCACGCGCCTGAGTGGCGTGATGGCGGTCGACCGCACCAGCGGCCTGCTGCTGCGCCTGGAGCTGCAATGCGCCAACAGCGACTTCGCGCTGCGCCGGCGCCTGATGCGAATCGAGCCGCCCGCGTCGTGACGCCGGTACGCGGTCCTGCCCGCTTTACGCACCTTTACCCCCGCCGCACCAGCGTGCAACGTGGCCGGCTGATCATGACGGCGTCGATGTTCGACGTAGCCTCGTGAGGATTGCATGACCCCCAAGACCCTGATCTCCGTTTCGAAGCCCGTGCGGTTGATGGCCGCCACGCTGCTGATGGCGTTGGCCGGCTCGGCTGCGCTGGTCGCCCAGGCCCAGCCGATGGGCGGCGGGCATCGCGGTGGCCCGGACGCCATCTTCGGCGGCCACATGTCGGAGCGCCTGCTCGACAGCGTGGACGCCAGCGCCGAACAGCGCACGCGCATTCGCGAGATCATGAAGAGCGCGATGACCGACCTGCGCCAGCAGCGCGAGGCGAGCCGCGGCCTGCGCGAGCAGGCCATCACGCTGTTCACCCAGCCCACCGTCGATGCGCGTGCCGCCGAGGCGCTGCGCCAGCAGATGCTGCAGCAGCACGACCAGTCGAGCCGGCGCATGATGCAGGCGATGCTGGATGCGAGCGCGGTGCTCACGCCCGAGCAGCGCACCAAGCTGGCCGAGCGCATGAAGCAGCGGCGCGACATGATGGAGCGCCACCAGCGCGAGCGTCGCGCGACCGAGACGCCGAAGAGCTAAGCTGCGCGTGACGCATCACTTGCGCGCGTCGTCGTGGCCGGTGCGCGCCGGCCACCCGACGCGCGTTGCCACATCCGGGGCCGCCGCCATGACTTCCAAGCTGCTGCTGATCGACGACGACGCACGCCTGACCGGCATGCTCACCGACTATCTGCGCGCCAACGGCTTCGAGGTCGATGCCGCCGGCACGCTGGCTGCCGGCCGGGAGCGATTGCGCCATGGCGGCTACGACGCCCTGCTGCTCGACCTGATGCTGCCCGACGGCGACGGCCTCGATCTCACGCGCGAACTGCGCGCCGACGCGCGCCACAAGCGGCTGCCGCTGCTGATGCTCACCGCGCGCGGCGACTCGGCCGATCGCGTGGTCGGTCTGGAAATCGGTGCCGACGACTACCTGCCCAAGCCGTTCGAGCCGCGCGAACTGCTGGCGCGGGTGAAGGCGCTGCTGCGGCGCAGCGCCGCAGCGCCCGAGGCCGACGAGGTGCTGCGTTTCGGCCGCCTCGAGGTCGACCTCGGTGCCCGCGAGGCACGCATCGACGGCAAGCCGTGCGACCTGACGAGCCACCAGTTCGACCTGCTGGTCGTGCTGGCGCAAGGCGCCGGCCGCGTGCTCTCGCGAGATCAGATCATGGACGGCCTCAAGGGCCATCCGCTGGAAGCCTTCGACCGCAGCATCGACGTGCACGTGTCGCGCATCCGCGCGGCGATCGAGGACGATCCCAAGTCGCCGAAGCGGCTGCTCACCGTGCGCGGCGTCGGCTACGTGTTCGCGCGCAAGCAGGACGGGCAGGCGTGAACGCGGTCGTCGCAGCAGCGGCGCCATGAACTCGCTGTACCTGCGCATCTGGCTCACGGTGGTGGCCGTGCTGGCGGCGTTCGCGTTGGCCTCGGGCTGGTTCGTGCAGCGCCACCTCGAGCAGGAACGCGTGCGCCTCGAAGGCGCGCAGTCCGAACGCTTCGCCGCCTGGGCCGAGCTGGTGCAGCGCTCGTTGCCGACGGCCGAGACGCCGCAAGTCGAGCAGGCCGCTGCACTGCGCGACTGGGCGCAACGGCTGCGCTTGCCGATGGCACTCGACGACGCGGCCGGCCAGCGCATCGTCACGTCGGAGGCCTATGCCCGCCGCGAGGCCGACGGTGGCCGACGCGGCTTCGCGGTGCGGCTCGATGACGGCCGCACGTTGTGGGTCATGCGCCCCGGGCTGCGTGGCCTCTCCGCCGGCGCCGCCGACAGGCCCGCGCCGGGCCCGCGTGAGCCCGGCATGGGCCCGCCGCCGCGTTCGGGCGACGGCGGGCCACGTCCGTGGTTCGTCATGCCACCCGGCCCGCCGGGCCTGGGCCTGGTGCTGCTGCTGGCGTTGCTGTTCGTCGCGGTCGCGGCCGGCGCCTACCCGGTGGTGCGCGGGCTGACGCGCCGACTCGAGGCGCTGAAACGCGGCGTCGAAACCTTCGGCTCGGGCGCCTTGTCGCATCGTGTCGACGCGTCGGGGCGCGACGAGGTGGCGGCGCTGGCCGGGAGCTTCAACCGCGCGGCCGAACGCATCGAGACGCTAGTGCGCTCGCACCAGAGCCTGCTGGCCAACGCGAGCCACGAGCTGCGCTCGCCGCTGACGCGACTGAAGATGGCGGTGGCCATGGCCGAGCAGGCCGACGCGGCGCAGCGCGCCACCCTGCGGCGCGAGATCGATGCCGACATCGCCGAGCTCGACGCGCTGGTCGAGGAGGTGCTGCTGGCCAGTCGCCTCGACGCGGGCGCGTTGCCGGACAAGCGCGAACAGGTCGATCTGCTGGCCGTCGCGGCCGAGGAGTCGGCGCGGGTCGACGGCGTCGTGCAGGGGCGCTCGTGCATCGTGCCGGGCGACGAGCGGCTGCTGCGGCGTGCGCTGCGCAACCTGCTGGAGAATGGGCGCCGCTACGGCGCCGGCGAGATCGAGACCACGGTGGACCGCAATGCGCGCGGCGCGGTCGAGGTGCGCGTCTGCGACCGCGGACCGGGTGTGCCGGAGGCGTTCCGCACGCGCATCTTCGAGCCGTTCTTCCGCTTGCCCGGGCATGCCGAACGCGAAGGCGGCGTCGGCCTGGGCCTGAGCCTGGTGCAGCAGATCGCCGAACGCCACGGGGGGCAGGTGCGTTGCGAGGCACGCGACGGCGGCGGCAGCTGCTTCGTGCTCAGCTTGCCGGCGTGACGCCGGCGCGGGCGTGCCGCCGCTGCTGCTGGCGCAGCATCCACGCGAGGAACGCGGTGAGGGCAAGACCCGCAATCACCAGCCCCGACGTGCCGGCGAGCCAGAAGCCGCTCGCCCCCTGCGTTTGCCCCAGCAGGCCGAACGCCAGCGCGTAGCCGCCTGCCAGCCCGACGCCCCACATCGACAGCGCGAACACCACCAGCGACACCACCGTCACGCGCCACGCGCGCAGCACGAACTGGGCCATCGTCTGCAGGGCGTCGCCGACGTGGAAGAGGGCGACCCAGGTCAGCAGCGGCAACGCAGCGGCGATCACCGCGGCGTCCTGCGTGTACAGGCCGACGATGCGCGGGCGCAGTGCGAACACTGCGCCACCGACCAGCACCGACAGGCCGAGTGCGATCTGCAGGCCGCGCCAGCCGATGCGCCGGGCCGCCTCGCGCGCGTCGGCACCGATGCTCTGCGCCACCAGTGTCGAGGTGGCGCTCGACAGCGCCAGCGGCAGCATGAACATCACCGACACCAGGTTGGCGGCGATCTGGTGGCCGGCCACCGCGGTGGTGCCGAGCCGGGCAATGAAGATCGCCATGAACGAGAACGCCGTCACCTCGATCAGGATCGTCAGACCCATCGGCACGCCCAGGCGCAGCAGCGCCAGCAGCGAAGGCCGATGCGGCCGCGCGAGGCCCTGGCGGTGCAGCTCGAAGCGGCGGTAGAACGGATCACGCCGCAGCAGCAGCACCGCCGCCAGCAGCTGCGACCACATCGCGATCAGCGTGGCCAGGCCACAGCCGGTGACGCCGAGGGCCGGTATGCCGAGCGCGGGCACGCCGAACACCAGCGCGGTGGACAGCGGGATCTTCAGTGCCAGGCCGCCGAGCTGCACGACCATCACCGCCTTCGGCCGCGACACCGCGGTGTTGAAGCCGCGGAACACCGTGAACAGCAGCGACGCCGGCAGCGCAAAGGCGAGCGCCAGCAGGTAGCCGTTGATCTTGCCGGCCACCTCGGGCGTCGCGCGCGACAGCGCGAGGAACGGGTACGGAAACGCGAGCAGCGCACTGCCCAGCACCGACAGGCCGAGCGCCAGCCACACGCTCTGATGCATCTGATGCCCTGCCTCGGCGAGGCGGCGCGCGCCGTACAGCTGGCCGACGATCGGCCCGATCGCGAGCACCACGCCCATCAGCCCTATGAACACCGTGATGTAGGCCGACGCACCGACCGCGAACGCCGCCAGGTCGGTCGACGAATAGCGGCCGACCAGCACGGTGTCGACCGTCGAGAAGCCGAGCACCGCCAGCTGGCCCACCAGCACCGGCCAGGCCAGCGCCGCGATCCGCCGTGCGTCGTCGGCGAGCGTGCTGCCGGCGCTGCTCACGCGGCCCGTTCGCCCGGGCCCGCGGCGGGCTTGGGATGGTCCACACCGCTGGCCTCGCGGGCGCGTTCGGCATAGCGGTTGAAACGCCACGCCGTCGCCTGCAGCGTGATGCGGCGCCACACCGCGCGCTTCTCGCCGGGTGACAGGCTCGGCCAATGCTGCACTTCGCCTTCGGTGCGGCCGCAGCCCTTGCACACCGCGTCACCCTGCGCGGTGCTGCAGATCGCGATGCACGGCGCATCGGGCGTGCTGGCGTACCAGCGCTGCCAGGCCGCTGCCGCGGCCGGCGGCAGGCCGTGTTCGTCGGTTTCCGACTGGCGGTAGTACACCATCAGGCCATACACCTCGGCCAGCGCGCGTACCTCGGCGCAGGCGCTGATGCCGTCGATCGACGGCGAGCGCTGGCGCCACCAGTTGATGGCAGCCTCGATGTCGGTGATGTGGATGCCGGCCATGCGCAAGCCGTGAGGGGCGGCAAGGATACCCGGTCCGTCAAAGCCCGCCGGCCGTCGTCGGCACTGCGTAAGAACGGGGCCGCGCGTGCGACTCAAGCGCCATGGTTGCCCGAAGGTCTGCATTGCGTCGCGTCTTCGCCTGTGCGGGGATGGCCGTGCCGGGCTGGCTGTCGGCCCCGGCCGCGATGTCCGCGACTCCGGCGACATGCCGGGTCGAGGCCGGCGGCGCCCCGCCGCGGGTGGTCGAGCTGTACACGTCCGAAGGCTGCAACTCGTGCCCGCCGGCCGATCGCTGGCTGTCCAGCCTGCTCGGCCGTAGCGACACGTTGGCGGCGGCCTTCCATGTCGACTACTGGGACCGTCTCGGCTGGCGCGACCGCTTCGCCAGCGCACGGCACACGCAGCGTCAGTCGCAGATGCAGGCGCATGCGGGCGTCGGCTTCAGCTACACGCCGCAGGTGCTGGTCGACGGCCGCGACTGGCGGCGCTGGCCGTCGCTGCCTGCCGCCGGACCCGGACGTGCCACGCTCGTCTTGCAGCGCGACGGCGACACGCTGCAGTGGCAGGTGCAGCCGGCCGCCGATGCGCCGGCACGCCTGGCGCTGTGGTGGGCGCTGCTGGAGGACGGCCACGTTACCGAGGTCAAGGCGGGCGAGAACGTCGGCGCGACGCTGCGCCACGACCATGTGGTGCGCCAGTTCGGTGTGGTGCCGCCCTGGCGCGGCCCGGCCGCGCAGACGATCGAGGTGCCGGCGCGCGGCGAGGGCGGCCGGCCCGTGCGCGTGATCGCGGTGGTCACCGATGCGGCCAGCGGCGCCACGCTGCAGGCCGCCCAGCTGCGCTGCCCGGGCTGAGCGCAGCCGAACGGGCGCGCGAGACGGCCGCAGCCGCCGGCGGCTGCGCGGGATCAGGCGGCCTTGATCAGGTCGCTCGCCTTCTCGGCGATCATGATGGTCGGCGCGTTGGTGTTGCCGCTGACGATGCGCGGCATCACCGAAGCATCGACGACGCGCAAGCCCTGCACGCCGTGCACGCGCAACTGCGCATCGACCACGTCGAGCGGCCCAGGGCCCATGCGGCAGGTGCCGACCGGGTGGTAGATCGTGTCGGCGCGCTCGCGGATGAAATGCTCGATCTGCTCGTCGGTCTGCGCCGCGGCGGAGGCCTCGAGCTCGCGGCCGGCGTAGCCCGCCAGCGCGCTCTGCTGCAGGATGCGGCGCATCAGCTTGAAGCCGCGCACCATGCGGTCGACGTCGTCGCGCTCGGCCAGGAAATTGGGATCGATCCGCGGCGCGGTCATCGGGTCGGCGCTGGCCAACGCCACGCTGCCGCGGCTCTTCGGCTGCAACAGGCAGACATGGCACGAGTAGCCGTGGCCGAACACCGTCTTGCGGCCGTGGTCGACCAGCTTGCCAATCACAAAGTGCAGCTGCAGGTCCGGCAGCGCCTGGTCGGCGCTGCTGCGGATGAAGCCGCCGGCCTCGGCGAAGTTGGTCGTCAGCATGCCGCGGCGATGGTTGCGCCACTCGAAGATGCCGCGCACCGCGCGCACCAGGCCGACGAACGAAATGCCGAACAGATCCTTCAGATGCGGCGCGTCGACCACCTGCACGACGTCGGGGTGGTCGTGCAGGTGCTGGCCGACGCCGGGCAGGTCGTGCACGACCGCGATGCCGTGTTGCTGCAGGTCGGCACCCGGACCGATGCCCGACAGCATGAGGATCTGCGGCGACTGCAACGCCCCGGCGGCCAGCAGCACCTCGCGCCGCGCCTGCAGCTGCTGCACCCCGGTGCGTGTGCGCAATTCGACGCCGACGGCGCGCCGGCCCTCGGTGACGATGCGCAGGACCTGCGCGCCGGTCAGCACGCTCAGGTTGGGGCGCGACAGCGCGGGTGCCAGATAGGCCTTGGCGGCGCTGCAGCGTTCGCCGTTGCGGTGCGTCACCTGGTACAGGCCCACGCCCTCCTGCTCGGCCGCGTTGAAGTCGCGGTTCAGCGGATAGCCGGCCTGGCGCGCGGCCTCGACGAAGACCGGGCCGAAGCGGTTCGGGCTGCGCAGGTCCATCACGTTGAGCGGGCCGCCGCTGCCGTGATACGCATCGGCGCCGCGTTCGTTGTGTTCGGCGCGCTTGAAGTACGGCAGCACGTCGTGGAAGGCCCAGCCGGGGTTGCCCTGCGCGGCCCAGTGGTCGTAGTCGGCGCGCTGGCCGCGGATGTAGACCATCGCGTTGATCGAGCTCGAACCGCCGAGCACCTTGCCGCGTGGCTGATAGCCGCTGCGCCCGCCGAGCCCGGGCTGCGGCACGGTCGAGAAGGCCCAGTTGGCCTGGCCGTTCTGCGCCAGCAGCGCCAGGCCCGCCGGGCAGTGGATCAGCGCGCTGCGATCGGGCGGACCGGCCTCTATCAGCACGACGCGCACGTTCGGGTTTTCGCTGAGGCGCGAAGCCAGCACGCAACCCGCCGAGCCGCCGCCGATGACGATGTAGTCGTAGGTTCCCGCTGTCACGCCGTTGAGTCCTCGCTCGCTGCAGTGCGATCGCGAGGCATGATATCGGCGGCATGCACGGCGCACGGCAAGCACGGCGCAATTGGGCATCTGCCTCTACAGTGCATCGCTATTGACGCCAGAGCAGGAGACAACGGTCATGGCAGGACGAAACGCAACGATTGCGCGCGCGCTCGCCTTCGCGCTGCTGTGCGCGGCGACGCTGGTGAGGGCCGAGTATCCCGAGCGGCCGATCACGATGATCGTGCCGTTCCCGCCCGGCGGCGTGGCCGATACGGTGGCGCGTCCGGTGGCCGAGGCGTTGTCGCGCGAGCTCAGGCAGCCGGTGGTGATCGAGAACAAGGCGGGTGCCGGTGGCGGCCTCGGCATGGGGCTGGCCGCGCGTGCCGCGCCCGACGGCTACACGGTGCTGCTGTCGCTGTCGTCGATCTCGATCCTGCCCGAGGCCGACAAGCTGTTCGAGCGCAAGCCCGCGTTCACACTGAGCCAGTTCAAGCCGATCGCGCGCTTCACGGCCGACCCTACGGTGCTGGTCGTGCGCGCCGATGCGCCGTGGAAGACGCTGGCCGAGTTCGTCGCCGACGCCAAGCGCAGGCCCGGTGCCTACAACTACGGCAGTTCGGGCAACTACGGCACCATGCACGTGCCGATGGAAATGCTCAAGTCGGCGGCGGGCTTTCGCATGGTCCACATCCCGTACACCGGCGCCGGACCGGCGGTGGTGGCGCTGCTGGGTGGCCAGGTCGACGCGATCGCCAGCGGGCCGTCGACGGTGGCGCAGCACATTCGCGCCGGGCGCCTGCGCGCGCTCGCCCATTGGGGCGAAAAGCCGCTGGCGTCGCTGCCCGAGGTGCCGAGCCTGGCGAGCCAGAACCTGCCGGTCAAGTTCGCGCAGTGGTCGGGCCTGTTCGTGCCCGCCGGTGTCAGCGACGACGTCGTGCAGCGGCTGCGCGCGGCGGCCCGCCGGGCGGCGACCGACGCACAGGTGCAACAGATCATCCGTGGCGCCGGCAGCCCGGTCGAATACCTCGACGCGCCGGAATTCCAGGCCTACTGGGATGCCGACGCCATGCTGATGGGGCAGGCCGTGCGGCTAATCGGCAAGGTCGAATAACCTGCCGTCCAGGCGAAGCGACGGCCAGTCGCGTCTGCGCGCAAGGGGTCCAACAGATGGTTGCCACGCCGCCACATTGCACGACCGCGAACCGACAAATGCGGTTACATTAGCCGGACAGACATACGCGAGACCGTTTCCACAAGGTCTTCTCGCCCACCGCCCGGCAGCTGAAGTTCGCGCCGCCAAGCGGTCCCAGGATCGAGTTCCCGGTTTGACGTTTCTTGAGTGTTTCTGTCCGCGCGCCGGCGTTGTGCCGCGCGCGGTGGTTCTATCGATTCAACACTCAACAAGGAACATTCATCCATGAGTACCGAAGGCACCCAGACTGGCGTCGTCAAGTGGTTTGACGATGGCAAGGGTTATGGTTTCATCACGCCCGAAGGCGGCGGCAAGGACCTGTTCGCGCATCACAGCGAGATCAAGAACGGCGGCGGCTTCCGCAGCCTGCAGGAAAACCAGCGCGTCGAATTCGAAGTCAAGCAGGGCCAGAAGGGCCTGCAGGCCGCGAACATCCGCGTGATCTGACCCTCTGCGCTCGGCAGCTCGTCGCTGTCGATGCCGGAAAGCAAACCGCGGCCCTGAAGGCCGCGGTTTTTTCTTGGCGAGTCGTTTTCACGCGCTCTAGCGACGCGGGCCTGACCGGCCTGCGGCCGGCCGCGCCGGCTTGCCGCCGCCGCGGCGCGCTGCCGGCGGCTTGGCGCCACCCGGGCGCTGGTGCACGACCTTGGGCGCGGGACGCGGCTCCATGCCCGGCACGGTGGCCTCGGCGATGCGCTGCGTGGTGAAGCGCTCGACGCGGCGCACGGCCGGCGTGTCGCGGCGCTCGGCCAGCGTGATGGCCAGCCCGGTGCGGCCGGCGCGGCCGGTGCGGCCGATGCGGTGCACGTAGTCCTCCGCCTTCATCGGCAGGCCGACGTTGAACACATGCGAGATGCTCGGCACGTCGATGCCGCGCGCGGCCACGTCGGTGGCGACCAGCACGCGCAGGCGGCGCTGGCGCAGGTCGGTCAGCACGCGCGTGCGCCGGCCCTGCGGCATGCCGCCATGCAGCGACGCCACCGGGTGGCCGATGTCGGCCAGCCGGTCGGCCAGCTGGTCGGCCTCGCGCTGCGTGCTGGTGAAGACCAGCGCCTGTTCGACGTCACGATCGACCAGCAGGTGCTCGAGCAGCGCGTGGCGATGGCCCATGCTGTCGGCCCAGTACAGGCGCTGCTCGATGTCCTGGTGCCGATCGGTGTGGCCGGCCACGTTGACGCGCTGCGGGTCGCGCGTCAGGCTGCGCGCCAGGTCGCCGACCGGCCCGCCGAAGGTGGCGCTGAACATCAGCGTCTGGCGCGTCGCCGGCAGGGCCTGCGCGATGAAGCGGATGTCGTCGATGAAGCCCATGTCGAGCATGCGGTCGGCCTCGTCGAGCACCAGCACCTGCACGCTGCGCAGCACGGCGCTGCCCGAGCGCATCAGGTCCATCAGCCGGCCCGGCGTGGCCACCAGCACGTCCAGCGTGCCGCGCAGCGCCTTCAGCTGAGCGCCATAGGGCACGCCGCCGACGACGCTGGCCACGCGCAGGCCGGCAATGGCCCCGCCGTAGACATCGCAGGCGCGCGTGACCTGCAGCGCCAGCTCGCGCGTCGGTGCCAGCACCAGGACGCGCGGTCCGCTGGCCACACCCTTGGCGCGGCGCTGCGCCGGGTCCTGCCGGGCCTGCAGCACCCGCTGCAGCGCCGGCAGCACGAAGGCGGCCGTCTTACCGCTGCCGGTCTGCGCACTGACCAACAGGTCGATGCCTTTCAGCACCAGCGGGATGGTCTGCGCCTGCACCTCGGTGGGTGCGATGTAGCCGGCGCGGGCGACCGCCGAGGCCAGCTCGGCGGCCAGGCCGAGCGCGGCGAAGGCCGAGCCGTCGGGCCGCGCGGGCGCGGTCACGACAGGGGGAACACCGGACACGGCGCGTTGGAAATCGTC
>JBGAMU010000088.1:0-28035 GCA_044222685.1 Burkholderiaceae bacterium | reverse complement strand
GTTGATCGCGACGATGACCTTGCTGTCCTTCATGCCCGCCAGGTGCTGGATTGCGCCGCTGATGCCGCAGGCCACGTACATCTGCGGCGCGACGATCTTGCCGGTCTGGCCGACCTGCCAGTCGTTGGGCGCATAGCCTGCGTCGACGGCGGCGCGGCTCGCGCCGAGCGCGGCGCCGAGCGCGTCGGCCAGCGGCGTGAGCACCTCGCCGAACTTCTCCGCAGATCCAAGGCCACGGCCGCCGCTGACGATGATCCTGGCGGCGGTGAGCTCCGGGCGGTCGAGCTTGGCGATCTCGGCGCCCACGAAGGCCGACGTCCCCGCATCCTCCACCGCCGCCGTCAGCGCAAGGCGCGCATTGCCGCCGCTCGCGGGTGCTGCGTCGAAGGCGGTCGTGCGCACCGTGAGGACCTTGATGCGGTCCTTGCTTCGCACGGTGGCGATGGCATTGCCCGCGTAGATCGGACGCTCGAACGTGTTCATCGACACGACGCGAGTCACGTCGCTGATCTGCGCCACGTCGAGCTGGGCGGCAACGCGCGGCGCCACGTTCTTGCCGTGGGCGGTCGCCGGAAAGACGATGGTGTCGTATTCACCGGCCACCGCGACCACCTGTGCAGCGACGTTCTCGGCCAGCTGGCCGGCGAGCGCCGTCGCATCGGCGTGCAACACGCGCACCACGCCCGGCACGGCGGCAGCCGCCTGGGCCACCGCAGCGGCCTGGTGCCCGGCCACCAGCACGTCCACCGAAACTCCGAACGCGGCGGCGGCCGTGATGGAGTTGAGCGTTGCCGGCTTCAGGGACCGGTTGTCGTGTTCCGCAATGACGAGGACAGCCATGGCAAGCTTTCTCCTGGATTGGTTGAGGTTGGCGCCCTGCGCCTCACATGCCGGCGTAGTTGGGCCCGCCGCCGCCTTCGGGCGTGACCCAGACGATGTTCTGCGTCGGGTCCTTGATGTCGCAGGTCTTGCAGTGCACGCAGTTCTGGGCGTTGATCTGCAGCCGCTGGCCGCCGCCCGCGTCGTCCACGAACTCGTAGACGCCGGCCGGGCAGTAGCGGCTCTCCGGGCCGGCGTAGGTGGCGAGGTTCACGGTGACCGGCACGCTCGCGTCCTTCAGCGTCAGGTGCGCGGGCTGGTTCTCTTCGTGATTCGTGTTGCTGACGAAAACACTCGACAGGCGGTCGAAGGTCAGCCGGCCGTCGGGCTTGGGGTAGACGATGGGCTGGCAGTCGGCGGCGGGCTTCAGGTACTCGTGGTCGGGTTTGGATCGGTGCAGGGTCCATGGCGGGCTCTTGATGCCGATCTTGGGCAGCAGCCACTGCTCGATGCCGGTCATCAGCATGCCGATCGTCGGTCCCTTCTTGAACCAGGCCTTGAAGTTGCGCGACGCCTGCAACTCGTCGTGCAACCAGCTCTTCTCGAACGCCGCCGGGTAGGCGCTCAATTCGTCGCCGGAGCGGCCAGCCAGCACCGCGTCGACGGCGGCGCGCGCGGCCAGCATGCCGGTCTTGATCGCGGCATGGCTGCCCTTGACGCGCGCCGCGTTCATGTAGCCGGCGTCGCAGCCGATCAGCGCACCGCCGGGGAACACGGTCTTCGGCAGGCACTGGGGCGTGCCGTTGTTGATGGCGCGCGCGCCATAGCCGATGCGCTTGCCGCCTTCGAGGTGGGCGCGGATCGACGGATGCGTCTTCCAGCGCTGCATCTCCTCGAACGGGCTCATCCATGGGTTCTGGTAGTCCAGGCCGAGCACGAATCCGCAGGTGACCTTGTTGCCCTCCAGGTGGTAGAGGAAGCCGCCGCCAAAGGTGTTGTCGCTGATCGGCCAGCCACTGGTGTGCACCACCAGGCCGGGCTTCGCCTTCGCCGGATCGATCTCCCACAGCTCCTTGACGCCGATGGCCCAACTCGGCGGGTCGCGGCCGTCGTCGAGCTTGAAGCGGGCGATCAGCTGCCGGCCGAGATGGCCGCGCGCACCTTCGGCGAACAAGGTGTACTTGCCGTGCAGTTCCATGCCGAGCTGGAAGCCTTCGTGCGGCTCGCCGTCCTTGCCGATGCCGACGTTGCCGGTGGCCACGCCCTTGACCGCGCCGTTGTCGTGGTAGAGCACCTCGGCCGCCGCGAAGCCCGGAAAGATCTCGACACCCAGCGCCTCGGCCTGCGTGCCCAACCACTTGACCACGTCGCCGAGGCTAATTACGTAGTTGCCGTCGTTGTGCAGGCACTCGGGCACCAGCCAGTCGGGTGTGCGCCGGGCGCCGGTCTCGCTGAGGAAGAGCACGTCGTCGGCGGTGACGATCTGGTTGAGCGGCGCGCCCTGCGCCTTCCAGTCGGGCAGCAACTCGTTCAGCGCACGCGGGTCCATCACCGCGCCCGACAGGATGTGCGCGCCCGGCTCGGAGCCTTTTTCCAGCACGACCACCGACACGTCCTTGCCGGCTTCGGCGGCGCTTTGCTTGACGTGGATCGCGGCCGCCAGGCCGCCGGGACCGGCGCCGACCACGACCACGTCGTACTCCATGGTTTCGCGCGGGCCGTACTGGGCGAGGATTTCCTGTGGCGACATCTTGGCGTGCTTCCGGGTGGTGCCGCGCTGCGGGCGCGGCGGCGAATGATTCTACGAGGGCAGGTGCGCGCGCCCAGACGCGTCCGCGTCACCGCTGCGGGCAAACGGAGCGCCCATCGCGCGTGCTATCTTTGCCGGGAGCCAACCGCAATGCAAACGAGGAGTCTGGCGTGAGCTACAGCATCGACCTGTCCGGCCGCGTGGCCTTCGTCACCGGCGCCTCGAGCGGCCTGGGGGCGCAGTTCGCCCGCACGCTGACCAAAGCCGGCGCGGCCGTGGTGCTGGCCGCCCGACGCATGGAACGGCTGAAGACGCTGCGGGCCGAGCTCGAGTCCGACGGCGGTGACGCCCACGTGGTCGAGCTCGACGTCACCGACACCGACAGCATCAAGGCCGCGGTGGCGCACGCCGAGACCGAAATGGGGACGATCGACATCCTGGTCAACAACTCCGGCGTCGGCTCGACCCAGCGGCTCACCGAGGTGACTCCCGAGGACTACGACGACGTGATGAACACCAACGCCCGCGGCGCCTTCTTCGTCGCTCAGGAAGTGGCCAAACGCATGATCGCGCGCGCGCAGGGCGCCGCGCCGGGCACCTTCACCGGCGGGCGCATCGTCAACATCGCCTCGATGGGCGGCCTGCGGCCGATGAGCAAGATCGGCGTCTACTGCATGAGCAAGGCGGCGGTGGTGCACATGACGCGCTCGATGGCGCTCGAGTGGGGCCGCTACGGCATCAATGTCAACGCGCTGTGCCCGGGCTACATCGACACCGAGATCAATCACCACCAGTGGTCCACCGAGTCGGGGCAGAAGCTGATCGCGATGCTGCCGCGCAAGCGCGTGGGCCAGCCGCAGGACCTCGACGCCGCGCTGATGATGTTGTGCGCCAACGAGAGCCATTTCATCAACGGCGCCATCCTCGCGGCCGACGACGGCTTCGGCATCTGAGCTCGCGTCGATGCTGCGTGCGCTGACGCCGCTGGAAGCCCGCGTGCTCGGCGTGCTGGTCGAGAAGCAGGCGACCGTGCCCGACACCTACCCGCTGTCGCTCAATGCGCTGGTGGCCGGTTGCAACCAGAAGACCGCGCGTGACCCGGTCATTGCCGCCAGCGAGGCCGACGTGCTGGTGGCGGTCGATTCGCTGAAGAGCCTGAGCCTGCTGATCGAGTCGAGCGGCTCGCGCGTCGCCCGTTACGAGCACAACGTGCCGCGCGGCTATGGCGTGCCGAGCCAGTCGGTCGCGCTGCTCGCGACACTGATGCTGCGCGGACCGCAGACCTCGGCCGAACTGCGTGCCAACTGCGAGCGGCTGCATCGTTTTGCCGACGTCTCCTCGGTCGAGGGCTTTCTCGACGAACTGGTGGTCCGCCAGCCGCCGCTGGTGGTCAAGCTGCCGCGCGCGCCCGGCTCACGCGAGGCACGCTGGGCGCATCTGCTGTGCGGCGACGTCATGACGCCGGTCGCTACTGCGGCGGCTGCGGCGATGCCCGACGACGCAGGCGTTTCGCTCGGCGAGCTGGCGGCGTTGAAGGCCGAGCAGGCGCGGCTGGCCGCGCGCGTCGAGGCGCTGCAGGCCATGGTGGACCAGCTGAGCGCAGAGCTCGGTGTCGGCGGCAGTGCGCCGAAGGCGGGCTGAATGCGGTTTCACGTTCCCGAACACAAGAAGCTCGTCTACGAGATGTCGATCCCGATCCGCTGGGGCGACATGGACGCGATGGGCCACATCAACAACACGCTGTACTTCCGCTACATGGAGACGGCGCGCATCGACTGGTGCCTGAGCCTGAACATCATGCCCGAGCAATCCAAGCAGGGCATCGTGATCGTCAATGCCTACTGCACCTTCCGTCAGCAGCTGCGTTATCCGGGCGACGTGCGGGTGAAGATGTACACCACCGACGTTGGCCGCAGCAGCTTCGACACCTACGTGACGATGGAGCGCGCCGACGCGCCGGGCCCGATCTGGGCCGACGGCGGCGCCAAGATGGTGTGGATCGACTACACCACCGAGAAGTCGCTGCCGATGCCCGATTGGCTGCGCGAACGGGTCGGTTGACTCACGCCGCCAGCAGCTTGTTCACCAGCTCTGGCGTTGTCGCAGCCCCCACCTTGCGCATCAGCCTCGCACGGTAGACGTCCACCGTGCGCGGGCTGATCGCCAGCGACTTGCCGATCTGCTTGCTGGTCAGGCCATCGATCAGCAAGGCGGCGATCTCGCGTTCGCGCGCGGTGAAGTCGACCTTCAGCTTGCGTCGGGACGACAGGTCTTCGAAGGCCCAGATGCCGGCGGCGTGCGGCTCGTGCGGATTCAACGCGCGGCCCGACACGTGGCACCAGAACAGTTCGCCGCGGCGCGGGCCGTCGAGCCGTTTCATCACGCGGTCGTCGCCGTACCAGCCGTGCTGGTCGAGGCTGGCGACGATGCGCTCGCCGGTGCGCTCGAACTCCTCGTGTGTGGGATAGAGCACCTCGAACGAGCGGCCGATCAGCTGCTCGCGTTCGGCGCCGAACATCGCCAGCACCTTCTCGTTGCAGTCGACGATCTGGCGCTGTCGCGACAGCACCAGGCCGATCGGTGCCAGATGGAAGGCCGTGCGGTAGTCGAGTGCCGGCGCGCCGGCCTTGGCGCTCACAACAGCGCGTAGGTGGTGGTGGCGTGCGCCGCCAGCTGGCTCTTGGCATCGACGACCTGGATCTCGCCGAAGACCAGGCTCTTGCCCTTGCGCAGCACGCGCGCGGTGATCACCGCCGCGCCCGAGTCGCCGGCGATCGGCCGCAGGAAGCTGGTCTGCAGCTGCACGGTCGTCATCGGCCGGAATCCGCCCAGCGCGGCGCTGATGGCGAGCACCATCGCCGTGTCGGCGGCGGCCATCAGCGTCTGCCCGCACAGCACGCCGCCGCCGTGCACGTGGCGCGGCGTCACCGGCAGTGTGACCGTCACCGCGCCGTCGGCGATCGTGTCGACCCGCAGCGCCAGCTCGCGCACCCAGGCAGCAAACAGGTCGCTGTCCAGCAGCGCCTGCAGGTCGGCGGTGTCGATCGGGCGAGCGGTGTTCATGGCGGGATCAAGCGGCATCCGGGGATTAGGCGATTTTACGTACCGCATACCTAATCGATTAAGTAGTACGCTCCCGCCTCGGTACGCAAGGAGACACCTCGCATGAACAAGCTCTTTCCGAGCGCGAAGGCCGCGCTCGACGGGATCGTGCGCGACGGGCAGCTGATCGCCGTGGGCGGCTTCGGCCTGTGCGGCATCCCCGAAGCACTGATCGATGCCCTGCAGCAGAGCGGGGTGAAGAACCTGACCGCGATCTCCAACAACGCGGGCGTCGACGGCTTCGGCCTCGGCAAGCTGCTGGCCACCAGGCAGATCAAGAAGATGATCTCCAGCTACGTGGGCGAGAACAAGGAGTTCGAGCGCCAGTACCTGGCCGGCGAACTCGAACTCGAGTTCACGCCGCAGGGCACGCTGGCCGAGAAGCTGCGCGCCGGCGGTGCCGGCATTCCGGCGTTCTTCACCCGCACCGGCGTGGGCACCATCGTGGCCGAGGGCAAGGAGCTGCGCGTGTTCGACGGCCATCAGTACGTGATGGAGCGTTCGTTGCTGCCCGAGGTGTCGCTGGTCAAGGCGTATCTCGCCGACAAGAGCGGCAACCTGCAGTTCCGCAAGACCGCGCGCAACTTCAACCCGAACGTGGCGATGGCGGGCAAGACCACGATCGTCGAGGTCGAGAAGATCGTCGAGACCGGCTCGATCGACCCCGACCAGGTGCACCTGCCGGGCATCTTCGTGCACCGCATCGTGCTGAACGCCAAACCCGAGAAGCGCATCGAGCAACGCACCGTGCGCAAAGCGGCGGCTTGATTCAGGAGCATCACATGGCATGGACCCGCGACGAGATGGCAGCACGCGCTGCCAAGGAACTGCAAGACGGCTACTACGTCAACCTGGGCATCGGCCTGCCCACGCTGGTGGCCAACTACGTGCCCGCCGGCATGGAGGTGTGGCTGCAGAGCGAGAACGGCCTGCTCGGCATCGGTCCGTTCCCGACCGAGGACGAGGTCGACGCCGACATGATCAACGCCGGCAAGCAGACGGTGACCACGCTGCCGGGCAGCAGCATCTTCAGCAGCGCCGACAGCTTCGGCATGATCCGCGGCGGCAAGATCAACCTGGCCATCCTGGGCGCCATGCAGGTCAGCGAGAAGGGTGACCTCGCCAACTGGATGATCCCAGGCAAGATGGTCAAGGGCATGGGCGGCGCGATGGACCTGGTGGCCGGTGTCGGCAACGTGGTCGTGCTGATGGAGCACGTGGCGACGAAGAAGGACGGCTCCACCGATCTGAAGATCCTGCCGCAGTGCACCTTGCCGCTCACTGGCGTCGGCGTGGTCGACCGCATCATCACCGACCTGTGCGTGCTCGACGTGACGCCGCACGGGCTGAAGGTAGTGGAGCTCGCCCCCGGCGTGACGATCGACGAAGTACGCGCGAAGACCGGGGTCACGGTCCACTGACGGCGCGGCCTGCTGCGGCCGCTACGATCGCGGCTGGCACCGAGGAGCCGCCCGATGACCCGCCGCTGGATCCGCCTTGCGCTGTGCCTGGCCGCGCTGGCCGGCTGCGCGGCTCCGGGCGCTCTCGACTATCGGGTACCGCCACAGCCCGAAGGCCCGTCGGGCTGGGTCGACAAGCCCGGGTGGGCAACCACCCGCTTTGCCGTCGCGGCGGCGAACCCGCTGGCCACCGATGCCGGCTACCAGGTGCTGAAGGCCGGCGGCAGCGCGATCGATGCCGCGGTCGCGGTGCAGATGGTGCTCACGCTCGTCGAGCCACAGGCCAGCGGCATCGGCGGCGGCGCCTTCATCCTGCACTGGGATGGCCGGCGCATCGATGCCTTCGACGGTCGCGAGACGGCACCGGCCGCCGTCGACGAGCGCCTGTTTCTGCAGGCAGACGGCCGCCCGATGCCGTTTCGCGAAGCGGTGGTGGGCGGCCGGTCGGTCGGTGTGCCAGGCGCGCTGCAAGTCCTGCAAGCGGCGCATCGCGAACACGGCCGGCTGCCGTGGGCCGTGTTGTTCGAGCCGGCGATCCGGCTGGCCGAACAGGGCTTTCGCGTCAGCCCGCGTCTGCATGCCGCGCTCCTCGCCGGCGGGAGCGAACTGCGCAGGCAGCCCGAGGCTGCGGCCTTCTACTTCGCCCCCGATGGCGCGCCCTGGCCGGCGGGACACCGGCTCAAGAACCCTGCGCTGGCCGCCGTGCTGCGTGAAGTGGCGACACACGGCGCCGACGCGTTCCACCGCGGTCGCATCGCCGCCGACCTGGCGCGTCGCGTGCAAGGCCATCCGACGAACCCCGGCCGCCTGAGCGAGGCGGATCTGGCCGCCTATCGACCCAAACGCCGCAGCGCCATCTGCACCGACTGGATGGTGATCTACCGGGTCTGCGGTTTTCCGCCGCCGTCGTCGGGTCACCTGGCGCTGATGCAGATCCTGAAACTGCTCGAGTTCACGCCGGACGCGGTGCAACCGCCCCTGCAGCAAGGCCTGCCCGGCCCCGACTGGCTGCACCGCTATGCCGAGGCGTCGCGCCTCGCCTTCGCCGATCGCGCGCTCTATGTCGGCGACCCCGATTTCACCGCGGCGCCTGCCGGTGCGTGGACCAGCCTGCTCGATGAGGCCTACCTGCGCGAGCGCGCACGGCTGATCGGCGCGACCAGCATGCGCGTGGCAAAGCCAGGTCAGCCTGGTGCGGCACGCCCGGCGCTGGCGCCGATGCCGGTTCAGCCGGAATCGGGCACCAGCCACCTGTCGATCGTCGACGCCGAAGGCCGGGCGGTGGCGATGACGACGACGATCGAGGCGGTCTGGGGTTCGCGCATCCTGGCCGACGGCGGCACCGGCCTGCCCGGCGGCTACATGCTGAACAACGAATTGACCGACTTCTCGTTCGCGCCGGCCGATGCCGACGGGCGGCCGATCGCCAACCGGGTGCAGCCGGGCAAACGACCGCGCTCGAGCATGAGCCCGACGCTGGTCTTCGACCGGCGTGACGGTCGCCTGTTGATCAGCCTGGGCTCTCCGGGGGGCGCCGGCATCATCCACTACACCGCCAAAACGCTGATCGGCACGCTAAGCTGGGGGCTCAGTCCGCAGCAGGCGATCGCGCTGCCCAACTTCGGCAGCTACAACGGGCCCACGCTGCTCGAACGGCAGCGTTTCCCGGCTGCCACGGTCGAGGCGCTGACGGCGCGCGGGCACGAAGTCATCGAGACCGACCTGACGAGTGGCCTGCAGGCCATCCAGCGCGTGCCCGGTGGCTGGTTAGGCGGCGCCGATCCACGGCGCGAAGGCATCGTGATGGGAGACTGATCCGCAACGCCTTCAGCGCGTGGCCAGCGCACGGGCGCATTCGCGCACCAGCGCCGGGCCGCGATAGATGAAGCCGGTGTAGATCTGCACGACATTGGCACCGGCCTCGATCTTCGAGCGGGCGTCGTCACCGCTCAGCACGCCGCCGACGCCGATGATCGGATAGTCGTTGCAGAGCGCAGCACGCAGCCAGCCGATGACGCGATTGCTCGGCGCGAGAACGGGCGCGCCGGACAGGCCGCCGGTTTCTTCGGCATGCGGCAGGCCCTTGACCGCGTGGCGCGCCACCGTGGTGTTGGTCGCCACCACGCCGTCGATGTGATGCCGCCGCAGCGCCGCGGCGATCACGCGCACCTGGTCCTCGTCGAGGTCCGGCGCGATCTTCACGAAGATCGGCACGCTGCGCTGGTGCTCGGTGGCCAGTTCGACCCGCCGCGCCTGCAGCGCCGCCAGCAGCGCGTCGAGCGCATCGTCGGACTGCAACTCGCGCAGGTTCTTGGTGTTCGGACTCGAGATGTTCACCGTCACGTAGTCGGCGTGCGGGTACACGCCGGCCAGGCCGAGCAGGTAGTCGTCGGTGGCGCGCTCGATCGGCGTGCTCGCGTTCTTGCCGATGTTCAGACCCAGCACGCCGCCGCCGGCGCGAAAGCGCCGCGCTCGCTGCACGTTGGCGACGAACGCATCCAGACCGTCGTTGTTGAAGCCGAGCCGGTTGATCAGGGCCTGGGCTTCCGGCAGCCTGAACAGGCGCGGCTTCGGATTGCCCGGCTGCGCCTTCGGCGTGACGGTGCCCACCTCGACGAAGCCGAAACCCATGTCGCCGAACGCATCGATGCAGCGGCCGTTCTTGTCGAGGCCGGCGGCCAGGCCGATGCGGTTGGGGAAACGCAAGCCGGCCAACGTGACCGGATCGTCGATGCGCGACTGCACCCAGACACAGCGTCCCGGCGTCGCCTGCAGCGCGGCCAATGCGTTCAGCGTCAGGTCGTGGGCACGCTCGGCGTCGAGGCCGAACAGGAAGGCCCGCGCGGGGCCGTAGGGGAGCAGCGACATGGTGGCGGCGTTTCGGGCGCCGCATTCTGGCAGACCCGTCGCGTCAGGCTCCGCAGGTGCGGCGGTGCTCGTCCTCGAGCTGGCGCAAGGCCTTGCGCTCGGCGTCGCTCATGTTCTTCTGCTTGCGCCGGTCGGCCAGCTTCTCCTTGGTCTCGCCGCAGACCTTGGTGATGGTCGACGACGCCTGGCCCGCCGACGCCTTGGCGGTATCGGCCTTCTGCGCGTCGACCTTGTCGGCCTTCTGCGCGTCGGCTCTCGGCGCGTCGCTCTTCTGCGTCTTGGCTTGCGCGTCGTCCTCCGGACAGCGCCGATCGGACAGGGTGACCTGTCCGTTTGCGCCGGTGCAGCGGTAGACCGTCTTCGATGCCGCCCACGCGCTGCCGGCGGCGGCCATGCTCAGGCACAGCGTGGCCAGCATCAAGGTGCGGCTGAAGAAATCGGCACGGTGCAAGATCACTCCCGGTGGCTCGTTGGTTGAATACGACGATCCCATTCTGGCCGCCGCGGCGCCGCTTGTCGCCGGCGCACCGCCCCCCGAGCCCGGGAGCGGGCCGGACATAATTCACGGCAGCCAGGGCCCGACCGACCGGCGGGGCGCGCCGCCTTCTTCGAACGCCTTCGAGACCATTGCCATGACGCCCGATGAACTGAAAGCCCAGGTCGGCCGCGCCGCCCTCGAACATCTGGTCGACGGCGCCGTGGTCGGCGTCGGCACCGGCTCCACGGTGAATCACTTCATCGAGGCGCTCGCCACCGTCCGCGGCCGCATCGCCGGCGCGGTGTCGAGCTCAGTGGCCAGCACGACCCGGCTGCGCGCCGCCGGCATCGAGGTGCTGGAGGCCAGCCAGGTCGAGCGCATTCCGGTCTACATCGACGGCGCCGACGAGATCGATGGCCACGGCTACATGATCAAGGGTGGCGGCGCCGCGCTGACGCGCGAAAAGATCGTGGCCGACCTGGCCGATCGCTTCGTCTGCATCGCCGACCAGTCCAAGCTGGTCGAGGTGCTGGGGCGCTTTGCGCTGCCGGTCGAGGTGATCCCGATGGCGGTGGCGCAGGTGGTGCGCCGATTCGCCCGGCTGGGCGGGCAGGCCGTGCAGCGTGGCGGCGTCGTCACCGACAACGGCAACGCCATCGTCGACGTGACCGGGCTCGTCATTCGCGATCCGCTGGCGATGGAGACCGAGATCAACCAGTGGCCGGGTGTCGTGACGGTCGGCATCTTCGCCCGCCACAAGGCGCAGCTGTGCCTGCTCGGCACGCCCGAGGGCGTCAGGACGCTGCGCTTCTGATCCGCGCCGCACGCGCCGGCCAGCGCGCCACGTCCACTGCGTCAAGCGTGTCGCTGGCCACCGGCATTGGCGCTCCGCTGATGGCGCTGGCCACGATCTCGCCGCCGAGGGCCGACTGCGCCAACCCGCGCGAGCCGAGCGCGGCCAGCACGTGCAGGCCGTCCCGCCGCGGCAGGAAGCGCGGCTGATCAGGGCGCACCGACGCGCCGTGCGACGGCACCGGTCCTATCACCGGCAGCCGATCGGGTGTCGACAGGCGCCAGGCCACGCGGCCGGTGATACGAGCCGGATCGACGTCGATCTCGCGGCCGAGCAGCCGGTTCAACGCGCCGAGGTTGCGGCGGTGATCGTCGTCACGCAGCTGCGCGTGCGTATCGTCGACATCGTGGGTGGCGCCACAGAGCCAGTCGCCGTCGGGCAGCGGCAGCACATAACCGTCGCCGGCCAGCGGCAACGGCAGCGCGGGCAAGCGCGCCGCGTCGGCGGGCAGCATCGTGACCTGGCCCCGCACCGAACGCAGCGCGACACCGAGCGGTCCGGCCAGGCGCGCCACGTCATGCGCGCTGGCGAGCACGACGTGGTCGACCTCGGCCAGGATGTGCCGCTCGCCGTCCAGCAGTTGCCAGCGCCCGTTGTCCAGGCCGTGCAGCGCATTCACACGGGCCGTGGTGCGCAGTTCGATGTCGTGATGGGCAAGCCAGGCAACCACCGCGCTGCGCGGGTCGACCCAGCCGCCGCTCGGGAAGAACCACGCCGGCCAGGCCGCTGTGCCGGTGCTCAAGCCGAAGGCCTGCCCGGCATCGAGCGGTCGCGCGTAGTCGTCGGGCAGGGCGAGCGCGTCCGCAAGCGAGCGCAAGTCGGCCTCGTCGAGGTGCTGCTCGCGACGCAACAGACCGCGCAGGCCGCCGACCACACGGCCTGCTGCAATTCCCACGGCGAACGACCGCGCCGCGTGCAGGAACGCGGCACGGTGCCAGCGCGCATAGGGCCCGTCGTCGGCGTGCACCACGCCATGCAGAAGGCCCCCGCGCTGACCGGACGCGCCTTGCGCCGGGGAGGTTTGTTGCTCGAACACCGTCACCGTGACGCCATGGCGCCGCAGTGCGTCGGCCGCCGCCGCGCCGGCCAGTCCGCCGCCGACGACCGCAGCAGTGCCGCCACGACCGAAGCGCCGTCCCTCGGGCAGCCGCAGCGCGTAACGCGGCGCAAACCGCGCCACCAGCATCTCGCGCTTGGCGTCGAAGCCGGGTTGCCGCGCGACCTCGAATCCGGCCGCCTCGAGCCCGTCGCGCACCGGGCGCGCCACGCTCCAGGTGGCGGCGGTCGCGCTCGGCGCGGCCAGGTGGCGCAGTCGCGCTAGCAGTTCGGGCGACCACATCGCCGGGTTGCGGTCCGGCGCGAAGCCGTCGAGCATGAAGGCGTCGGCCTGCAGCATCCACTGCGGCAACCAGTGGCGCGCGTCGCCGAATGCCAGGCGCAACGAGACACGCCCGCCGTCGAACTCCAGCGCATGCAGGTCGGGCGTCAGTGGCGGCCAGGCCTCGATCAGCATGCGGGCCGGCGGGTCTGCGCCGTGGCCGCCGTGCGCACGGCGCAGGTCGTCGCGGCAGGGCGGGTGTTTCTCGACCGAGACGAACCACAGGTGCTCGCAGCGCTGCGGATCGGCGCGCCAGGCGGCCCAGCAGGCCAGGAAGTTGTGGCCAAGGCCGAAGCCGGTCTCGACGACAACGAAGTGCCGCCTGTGCGCCCAGCGCGTGGGCAATTGATTGCCGCCGAGAAACACGTGGCGGGCCTGCGCCGCGGCGCCGCCCCGTGGGTGATAGACGTCGTCGTAGTCGAGCGAGCGCGGTGCACCGGCGTCATCGAACGCCATGCGCGCCGGGCGCAGAGCGTCGTTCACGCAGCTTCCCGCGTGCCCCGGAAGTTCGCCTCAGACGCGCTTGCGGTACTCGTGCGTGCGGGTGTCGATCTCGATCTTGTCGCCTTGCGCGACGAAGATCGGCACCGGAATCTCGAAGCCGGTGGCGATCTTGGCGGGCTTGAGCACCTTGCCCGAGGTGTCGCCCTTGACGGCCGGTTCGGTCCAGGTGATCTCGCGCACCAGGGAGGTGGGCAATTCCACCGAGATCGCCTTGCCGTCGTAGAACACCACTTCCACCGGCATGCCGTCCTCGAGATACTGGATAGCGTCGCCCATGTTCTCGGCCTCGACCTCGAACTGGTTGTACTCGGCGTCCATGAACACGTACATCGGATCGGCGAAGTACGTGTAGGTGCAGTCCTTCTTGTCGAGCACGATCTGGTCCATCTTGTCGTCGGCCTTGAAGACGACCTCGGCGCCCGAGTTGTTGAGCAGGCTCTTCAGTTTCATGCGCACGGTGGCCGCATTGCGCCCGCCGCGGCTGTATTCGGTCTTGAGCACGACCATCGGATCCTTGCCGTGCATGATCACGTTGCCGGCGCGGATTTCCTGAGCGATCTTCATGGGTAGGCCTTCGATATGACTGGGCGCGCAGGCCCGCTGCGGGCTGCGCAAAGCTTTCAATTCTACCGCGATGCGGCGGCAAACCTGATCAGCTGCGTCGTCTGGTCGTCCTGTGCGGCGAGCCGGCCTTGCCAGCCGCGCACGATGCGTTGCCAGGCCGCCAGGTCCGGCAGCGCGGGGGTCGGGCCATCGCCGAAGCCGTTCCAGTGGTCGAACCAGGCGCGCACCGGTGCGCCGGTGGCGGCGGGGACGCCCTCGAGCAGCCTGTCGACGAAGGCGTGCAGCTTGCCGCGGTGCACGCCATCGGCCTGCGGATAGATCTGCCAGACGAATGGTGCACCGGCCCACAGCGCCCGCACCAGCGAGTCCTCGCCGCGCACGAAGTTCAGATCGGCACTCCACAGCAGTTGGTCGAAGTCGGTTTGCGACAGAAACGGCAGTGCGCAGTGGCGCAACGCGCCGGCCGACCGCTGGCGCAGGATCGCGAGTGCCTGGTCCTGCGCGGGGCCGCGCGGCAGCAGCAACAGCGTCGGTGCCTGCGCCAACATGTCGAGCAGTGCCGGCAAGGCCGGGTTGGTGTAGCCGAACAGGACCACCACGCGTTCGCCCTCGTGGCGCGTCGCGGCGTGCCTTGCCAGCCAGTCGTCCCGATCGAATCGGGCGCGGGCCGCGAGCAGGCCGGGCTCGCGCAGCAGCCCGCCGGTGGCGGTGGTGAACCCGGGATAGAAGAAGTGCTTGACCAGGCCGCGTGCCGGGCCGGCCGCTTGCGGTGACAGCAGGCCGTGCGAGCGCTCGACATACGTTTCCGCGCTCAGGTATTCGAGGTTGATCCAGCGCGGCGGGGTCGTCGCCGCGGCCATGGCCTGCAGCCAGGGCTCGGGCAGCTGGCAGCCGAATGCCTCGACCACCACGTCTGCCAGCGGCAGCGCCGGCGCGGCCGATGGCCAGTCGTGCACCTCGACACCGGCGTTCGCGTCGGCCATCCAGGCCAGCGCGCGCCGGTCGTCGAACAGGAGCCGCACGGCCTGCCCGCGCGACGCGAGATCACGCGCCAGCCGCCAGCAGACGCCGATGTCGCCGTAGTTGTCGATGACGCGGCAGAAGATGTCCCAGTGCACGGCGGACATTGTGCGATGCGCCGCCAGATAATTCGGCCCGATGTCCGATCCGACACCCGTTCCTGCTTCGAGCAACACCGCGCACGAGCGGCTGCTGGCGCAGGTGGCCGCCTTGCCGCCGCTGCCAGGGGTGTACCGGTTCCTCGATGTGAACGCGCAGGTGCTCTACGTCGGCAAGGCGCGCAACCTGAGGAAGCGCGTCTCGAGCTACTTCCAGAAGGACCACGAGGGCACGCGCATCGGGGTGATGGTCGGGCGCATCGCGCAGCTCGAGACGACCGTCGTGCGCAGCGAAGCAGAAGCGCTGCTGCTCGAGAACAACCTGATCAAGGCGCTCGACCCCAAGTTCAACATCCTCTTTCGCGACGACAAGAGTTATCCGTACCTGAAGCTGGTGTCGCACGAGTTCCCGCGCGTGGCCTACTACCGCGGCAGCGTCGACCGCAAGCATCGCTACTTCGGACCGTACCCGGGCGCCTGGGCGGTGAAGGAGACGATCCAGCTGGTGCAGAAGGTCTTTCGCCTGCGCACCTGCGAGGACACGGTGTTCGCGCATCGCTCGCGGCCGTGCCTGCTGTATCAGATCCGCCGCTGCTCGGGGCCGTGCGTCGGCCTGATCGACAAGGACGACTATGCACGCGACGTGGCCGATGCCGAACGCTTCCTGCTCGGCGAGGCCGACGCGGTGATCGAGGCGCTGCAGTCGCGCATGATGGGCTTCTCAGACGCGATGGAGTTCGAGCGTGCGGCGGTGGTGCGCGACCAGATCGGCGCGTTGTCGCGTGTGCTGCACCAGCAGTCGGTCGACGAAAGCAGCCTGTCGGCGCGTGACCGCGACGTGGACATCGTCGCCGTCAAGGTGCAGGGCGGTCACGCCTGCGTCAACCTCGCGATGGTGCGTGGCGGCCGCCACCTGGGCGACCGGGCGTACTTCCCGGCCCACGTGGAAGAGGCAGCCGCCGTCGCCGGCGACGACGACGGGCCGACATCTCGCCCGCCCGAACTGCTGGTGCTCGAGGCCTTCGTCGCCCAGCACTATCTGGCCAGCGCGCCGCCGCCGGCGCTGGTGACGAGCCATGCGCTCGACCCGCTCCTGGTCGAGGCCTTGACGGAACAGAGCGGCATCAAGATCCACGCCCAGCACCAGCCGCGCGAGCAGCGCCGCGTGTGGCTGGAGATGGCGGTGACCGGGGCCGACATCGCATTGGCCCGCCTGCTCGCCGAGGAGGGCTCGCAGCGCGAACGCACACGGGCGCTGGTCGACGCACTCGATCTGGCGGTGCAGGACCTCGACACCTTTCGCATCGAGTGTTTCGACGTCAGCCATACCGCCGGCGAGGCCACGCAGGCATCGTGCGTCGTCTACCAGCACCATGGCATGCGCAGCGCCGAATACCGCCGATTCAACGTCGAGGGCATCACGCCGGGCGACGACTATGCCGCGATGCGCCAGGTGCTGATGCGCCGCTATGCCAAGCTGGCCGAGCAGGTGAACCGCGCCGAGCCGGGCACGGGCGACGCCTTGTCGCGGCTGCCGGGGCTGGTGCTGGTCGCGGTCGGGGGCAGGTGGCGATGGCGCGCGAGGTGTTCGAGGAACTGGGGCTCGACCTGTCGCTGATCGTCGGCGTCGAGAAGGGCGAAGGCCGCAAGGTCGGCCTCGAGGAGCTGGTGTTCGCCGACGGCAGGCCCAAGGTGCAGCTCGGCCACGACTCGGCCGCGCTGATGCTGGTGGCGCAGATCCGCGACGAGGCGCATCGCTTCGCCATCACCGGCATGCGTGCACGCCGTGCGAAGATCCGCACCGGCGGCAGCCGGCTCGAAGACATCGCCGGCGTCGGCCCCAAGAAGCGGGCCCGCCTGCTGCAGCGATTCGGCGGCGTGCGCGGTGTCACGTCGGCCAGCGTCGACGACCTGGCCGGCGTCGACGGCATTTCCCGTGAACTGGCCGAGGAGATCTATCGTGCCCTGCATTGAATCGCGTGCGTCCCGCACGGGCTGGACGTGGCCGGCGTGCCTGTGCGCGGTGCTGGTGGCGGGCTGCGGCTCGCGGCCGGTGACGCCTGTGTCATCGCCGACCATCCCTTCCGCCTCGACCGCGCCGCGGCCGGGCGTGCCTGCACCGAGCTCGAGTGCACGCAACTGGGACGAGTACCGTGTCGCCGCGGCGCGCCGCATCGTCGCCGCCAACCCCGGCATCTCGCATACCGGCGCCGTGGTCGAACCGCTGCTGGCGATCCCGGTGCTGGAGGTCGAACTGAACGGTGACGGCAGCGTGCGCGCGATCAAGGTGATGCGCGAGCCGTCGCAGGCCAAGGACACGACGCAGATCGCGATCGATGCGGTGCGGCGGGCCGGACCGTTTGGCGATGTGACGCGGCTTCCCCGGCCGTGGCGCTTCAGCGAGGTGTTCCTGTTCGGGGACGACCGTCGCTTCAAGCCGCGCTCGCTCGACAACTAGGGCTCGCCTCATGGGGTGAGGCGGGGAACCCGGCACAATCGCCCCATGTTCACCACGCTGCCGACGTTGCTGACCTGGGCGCGAATCGCCTCGATCCCGCTGATCGCCGGCGTGTTCCACCTGCCGACCGACGAGCCGACACGCAACCTGATCGCCACCTGCCTGTTCGTGGTATTCGCGTTGACCGACTGGCTCGACGGCTGGCTGGCACGCAAGCTCAACCAGACCTCGGCGTTCGGTGCCTTCCTCGATCCGGTGGCCGACAAGTTCCTCGTCTGCGCGTCGCTGCTGATCCTGGTGTGGCTGCACCGGGTCGACACGCTGGTCGCGCTGGTCATCATCGGCCGCGAAATCGCCATCTCGGCGCTGCGCGAGTGGATGGCGCAGATCGGTGCATCGCGCAGCGTGGCGGTGCACATGCTCGGCAAGGTGAAGACGGTGACGCAGATGGTGGCGATCCCGTTCCTGCTGTACGACGGGCGGCTGCTGCGCTATGTCGATACGCGGCTGTGGGGCACCGTGCTGATCTACATCGCCGCCGTGCTGACCATCTGGTCGATGGTGTACTACCTGCGCAAGGCATTGCCGGAAATCCGCGCCAAGGTGCGCTGACGTGTCGCGCCCCGACGAGTCGGCGCTGATCCGCGCGATGCCGGTGGTGTTCGTGCTCATCTGGAGCACCGGCTTCGTCGTCGCACGGCTGGGCATGCCGCATGCCCCGCCGCTCACCTTCCTGGCCTGGCGCTTTGCACTGTCGATCGTGGCGATCGGCGCCTGGGTGATGCTGAGCCGGCGTGTGGCCTGGCCGCGCAACGCGGCGCAATGGCTGCATCTGGGGCTGGTGGGCATCCTGATGCACGGCGGCTACCTGGGCGGCGTGTGGGTGGCCGTCAAGGCCGGCATGTCCGCCGGGCTGGCCGCGCTGATCGTCTGCCTGCAACCGGTGCTCACCGCCACCTGGCTGTCCTGGCGCGGCGCCGAGCATCGCATCTCGCCGCGCCAGTGGGCCGGCCTGGCGCTCGGGCTGGGCGGGCTGACGCTGGTGGTCTGGCGACGGATGCAGGGCGGCGAGGTGACGACTGCGCAGCTGGCGCCGGCGCTGCTGGCCCTGCTGTCGATCACCGTCGGCACGCTCTACCAGAAACGCTACGTCGCGCCGGCCGACGTGCGCCCGGCCAACCTGATCCAGCTCAGCGCCGCGCTGCTCGTCACTGCGCCGCTGGCGCTGCTCGAGTCCGGCGGCATGCAGTGGAGCACCGAACTGGTGGTCGCCATGGCCTGGTCGGTGCTCGTGCTCACGCTTGGCGGTAGCTCACTGCTGTACCTGCTGATCCAGCGTGGTGCGGCGACGCAGGTGACCAGCCTGCTCTACCTGGTGCCGCCGTGCACGGCGCTGCTGGCCTGGATCGGCTTCGGCGAAGCGATCACGATCGTGATGCTCGCCGGCATGGCGTTGTGTGCGTTAGGCGTCTACCTCGTGCGGCGCGAGTAGGGATGTGACAAGGCGTTGTCAATCGGGGTGACACCATGCGCACGCCTCGATTCGCACCAGGGTATTGGCCTAGAATTGGCTGCCGCGCTTGACACCAACAAAGGCGATCGTTGTAATTCCTCCCGCATCGTGCGCCGCCCGCGATGCGCAGCGCGCCACAAACCAATCCATCGAGACAATGCCGAGAGGGGGTACTTTCGTGAACAAGTCCGAGCTGATCGAGCACATCGCCAAACAGGCCGACATCTCCAAGGCCGCGGCCACGCGAGCGCTCGAGGCGCTCATCGGCGGGGTGAAGTCGACGCTGAAGAAGAGCGGCAGCGTGTCGATCGTCGGCTTCGGCACGTTTGCCGTCAGCAAGCGTGCCGCGCGCAGCGGCCGCAACCCCCGCACCGGCGCGGCGATCAAGATCAAGGCGGCCAAGGTGCCGAAGTTTCGCCCCGGCAAGGCGCTGAAGGATGCGCTGAACTGACGATGGCGGGCCACGCCGGCCCGCAGGCAATCGAGCGGGTGCTTAGCTCAGCTGGTAGAGCGGCGCCCTTACAAGGCGTAGGTCGGCGGTTCGAACCCGTCAGCACCCACCAAGGTCTTAGAATCCCCGCTCTGGCGCTGCAGCCCACCGGGGACGGCAGCGCGGGCAAACAAGAGGCGCCCCGAGCCCACAAGGCGAACCGCGGTTCGCCTTTTTCACGTCGGGCGCACCGAGTGCCCAGGCCTTCGAGGACCGTCCATGTTCGAATTCGTCCGCACGCACACCAGGCTCCTGCAGTTCATGCTGGTGCTGCTGATCTTTCCGTCGTTCGTGTTCTTCGGCATCCAGGGCTACAGCCGCTTCAACGAAGGCGGCGCCAGCACGGTGGCCAAGGTCGACGGGCACAACATCACGCAGGCCGAGTGGGACCAGGCGCATCAGCGCCAGGTCGACCGCATGCGCCAGCAGATGCCCGGCATCGATACCAAGCTGTTCGACAACCCGGCTGCCAGGCGCGAAACGCTGGAGGCACTCGTGCGCGAGCGCGTGCTGCTGTCGGCGGCCGTTCGGCAGAATCTGCTTGTCGGCGACGAGCGACTGCAGCGCCTGTTCGTCGAAGACCCCCAGTTCGCGCCGCTGCGCAACGCCGATGGCAGCGTCAACCAGGCCGTGCTGGCGGCGCAGGGCATGACGAGCCAGGCCTTCGTGGCGCAACTGCGCCAGGAGCTCGGCATGCAGCAGGTGCTGCGCGGCGTGTCGAACACCGCGCTCGCCCCGAGCGCGCCGGCCGACCGCGCGCTCGACGCGCTGCTGCAGCGGCGTGAGGTCGCGCTGGCCCGCTTCGATGCCAAGGCCTACGCTGCGAAGCTGCAGCCGGGCGACGCGCAGGTCGAGGCGTACTACAAGTCGCACGAGGCCGAGTTCAGTGCGCCGGAGCAAGCCACCATCGAATATGTCGTGCTCGACCTCGAGTCGCTCAGGAAGGGCATCAGCGTGCCCGAGGAAGACCTGCGCAAGTACTACACCGAGAACATCAGCCGCTACACGGTGGCCGAGGAGCGGCGGGCACGGCACATCCTGATCGCCGCCGACAAGGACTCCAGCGCCGACGTCAAGCAGAAGGCCAAGGCGCGCGCCGAGGCGCTGCTGGCCGAAGTGCGCAAGTCGCCCGCGAGTTTCGCCGAACTGGCGAAGAAGAACTCGGCCGACGCCGGCTCGGCGGCGCAGGGCGGCGACCTCGAGTTCGCCGCCCGTGGCGGCATGGTCGCCAAGGCGCTCGAGGATGCCGTGTTCGCGATGAAGGTCGGCGAAACGGGCGAAGTCGTGCAGAGCGAGTTCGGTTATCACGTGGTCCGGCTCGACGCGGTGCGTGGCGGCGAGAAGAAGCCACTCGAGGCGGTGCGCGGCGAGATCGAGGACGAGATCCGCAAGCAGCTGGCCGCCAAGCGCTGGGCCGAGGCCGCCGAGCAGTTCACCAATACCGTGTACGAGCAGGCCGACAGCCTGCAGCCGGTGATCGACAAGCTCAAGCTCGACAAGCGCACGGCCACCGTGCGCCGACAGCCTGCACCGGGCGCGACCGGCGCGCTGGCCTCGGCCAAGCTGCTCGACGCGGTGTTCGCCAACGACGCGGTGAAGAACAAGCGCAACACCGATGCGGTGGAGGTCGCGGCGAACCAGCTCGCGTCGGCTCGCATCGTGCAGCACCAGCCGGCTCGCACGCTGCCGCTGGCCGAGGTGCGTGAGCGCGTGCGCGAACGCGTGGTGGCCGCGGAGTCCGCTGCTGCGGCGCGCAAGGACGGCGAGGCACGGCTGGCCCAGCTGCGGCAGAGCGGGCAGGGCGATCTACCGGAGAAGCACACGCTGTCGCGCATGGAAGCGCAGGGCGTGCCCCCTCCCGTGCTCGAGGCGCTGCTGAAACTCGACACGGCCAAGCTGCCGGTGTACACGGGCGTCGACCTCGGCGAGCAAGGTTACGTGGTGGCCCGGCTCGACGCCGTGTTGCCGCGCGACACCAAGCCCGACGACAACACCCGGCTGCGCGCGCAGTACGCGCAGGCCTGGGGCGGTGCCGAGACGCGCGCCTATCTCGATGCGCTGAAGACCCGCCACAAGGCCGAGACGCGCGCACCCAGCGCCTCGGAGCCGGCCCGCTGAAGTCGCGCGGCGCCCGAGGGAGCCCCGAAAAGGGGCCGCCGCTATAATTGCCGGCTCCGGTGGTGGCTGTAGCTCAGTTGGTAGAGTCCCAGATTGTGATTCTGGTTGTCGTGGGTTCGAGTCCCATCAGCCACCCCACCCGCGCCGGCTCGGCGCGGGGTTGGTAAGTCAGCGCTCCTGACGCTCGCCCAGCTCGGGCACCCGGATCTCGCAGACCACGCCGCTCGGCACGTTGTCGCGCCAACGCACTTCGCCGCCCAGCAGCTTCACGCGCTTGCGGATGCCGCCGAGGCCGAGCCCGTGAGACCAACTTTGCGGATCGCGGCCGACGCCATCGTCGCTGACCGTGAGTGTGAAGCGGCCGCGCTCGTAGCGGCCGGTCACGTCGACGCGCGAGGCGTTGGCGTGCACGATCACGTTGTTGATCAGCTCGCGCAGCATGCGCGTCAACGCGGACCATTGCACGACCGACAGGTTGACCTCGCGCTCGATGTCGAAGCTCCAGTGCAGCTCGCAGTGCGCGGCGTGCAGGCGCTGAGAGATGTCGGCCTTCCACTCGGCGCTCGCGTGCGACAGTCGGTGCGACGAAGCGGCCAGCCCGCGCGTCAGCGTCTTCAGGTCCTGCAGCGTGTGGCGGACGTAATCCTCCATCTCGGGGCTCTGCGCCTTGTACATCAGCGTCAGCAGCCGTGCGCCGATGTCGTCGTGCAGGTCCTGCGCGATGCGCGCGCGTTCCTCGTTGCGACCCTGTTCGACCGCACGATCGAAGGCGATCGCGCGCATCAGTTGCTCGAGCACGCGGTCCGTCAGCCGCGCATCCTCGCGTGTGAACAAGCGCCGGCCACGCCTGGCAAAGCGCAGCACCAGCGAGCCGCGCGGCGCAGCGCCCGTGTCGATGCCCGGCAGCTGCGGTACCGGAACCATCAGCGTCGAGCCGTCACCGACCACGCGGCTGGCCTGCACGGCGCGCGGCGAGTGCGTGATCTCGAGCGGTTCGAACAATTCGCCCAGCAGCTTGGACAGGTGGTCGGCGCCGCTGGTGCCCGCGCTCTCGATCTCGCGCGCCACCCGGTACAAGCTCTCGAACATGCGCTCGGTGGTGAGCATGTTCGAACCCATTAGCTGGTTGAGGATCCACTGCCGTGTGCCGGCGTAGACGCCGAGCGCGACAAAGAGCGCCAGCGTCAACGACGTGAACTGGCCGAGCGCGAACACCGCGACGAACAGCAGGTCGAGCGACGTGGCGACGGTGCTCACGCCGGCCAGCAGCGTGAACTCGCGCATGACCTGCTGCGAGCGCGACAGGAACGGGATCAGCATCACCGCCGAGGCGAAGAACACGTACCAGATCACCGGCCCGATGCTGGCGATGGTCTGCTGCACGCCGGGCTCGCGGCCGGCCAGCGCGATGGCGATCGTCAGCAGGCCCAGCGTGCCGGCCAGCAGCAGCCCGATGCGCCGCAGCACGATCGAGAACGGGTGCGGCAGCAGCCGATACGACCAGGTCAGCACGGCGGTGCAGACGATGCCGTAGGTGAGCAGCAGCACCTGCGTCCACCACCACAGGTTGCTCGCACCACCGAGTGCCGCTGCGCTCACGAAGGCCAGCGACAGCGCCCATCCGAAGCCGGCAATGACCTTGCGATGCGGCACCTGGCGCGGATGCACCGAGATCGCATGCAGGATCGCCGCCCCGGTGATCACGTCGCAGCCCAGCCGCACCAGGCTGTTGACCTCGCCGATGCCCCGCGGCAAGCCGAAGCCATGCAGCGACTCCAGCGCGATCAGCAACAGGTTGGTGGTCTGGCACAGCGCGATCAGGCCGTACAGCAGATTGCGCTCGTCCGGGCGCACCAGCACGACGACCGCGCCGATCAGGTAGAGCACCAGCGCCAGCGCGGTGAGCAGCCAGAACGGCGCGCCGAGCCCCGCGTAGCCGCGCGGCACCGGTTTGACATCGATCGGCGCCACGCCGTCGAAGTGCAGGCGCACGCTGGGTTGCTCCATCGCCGCAGCCAGCTGGGCCTCGAGCACGATCTGCTGCTCGCGTTCCTCGTCGTCGACGATCCAGCGCGGCGACGGCCGGCTCGCCAGCGTCTGTGCCGGCAGCATGTGGCCGTCGGCGGTCTCCAGGCCGCGCAGGTACTGGCCTGCGCGCAGGCGCAGTTGCGCATCGCCCGCGGACAACAACTCGATCTGGCCGGTCGAGCTGACGCGCCAGTTCACGTCGATGTAGTGCGTACCGGCCAGGTAGCGCAGCAAGGCAAACAGGCCGACGCATCCCAGCAGTGCCAGCACCATCAGTGCGCGCCGCCGCCAGCCGAGCCAGCGGCCCGAGGCCAGACCGCGGGCGACACCATCGCTGGCGCTGGCGCTCAGCGACGCATCGGGCGTCGCGCTGTCGAAGCCGAGGCTCGAGTCGGTCGGCAGCGCGCTGGAGTCACCGTAGCCCGACGGTGCCGTCACGCCGGCCGGGCGCGCGATCGACACGTCACACCAGCCCTTGCTTGGTGGCGAGTACGGCGGCCTCGGCGCGGCTGGAGACGTTGAGCTTCTTGTAGATGGACTTGATGTGGTCGTTCACGGTGAACCACTTGATGCCCATCAGGCTCGCGATCTCCTTGATCGTGAAGCCCTTGCTCAGGTAGGTCAGCACCTCGCTCTCGCGCGGCGTCAGCCGTTCGTGGTCGGCCGGCTTCTCGATCGGCACCGGGCGGCTCGACGCCAGCTCGACCGGCCGGCTGAAGCCCGAGTCGGCCGAGCGCAGCTCGGGCCGCCCGCCGTCACGGAAGTGCGTCAGCAGGCGGCGTGCGATGGCCGGCGACAGCGGCGGCTGGCCGCGTACGATCTTCTGTAGCTCCTCGACCAGCACCTCGAAGCGGTCTTCCTTCAGCAGGTAGCCGTCGGCGCCGCACTGCAGCGCCGGGAACAGGTGGTCGTCGTCGGAATACAGCGTGGTGACGATCTTGGTGGCCGGGTACTGCGACAGCTCGGCCAGCAGCTCCATGCCGTTGCCGTCGGGCAGCTCGAGGTCGACCAGGATCAGCTTGAACGGGTCGACGCCATGCAGCCCCTGCGCGCCGCCGGTGAGGTTGATTTGCTTGCGCGCGGACTCCAGATCACCGGCTTCGGTGATGGCCAGCGTGTCGCTGAAGCTCTCGCGCACCACGCGGCACAGGAAGCTGCGCGCCACCGGGTTGTCTTCAAGGATGAGGACCTTGACGGCCATGTTCTTCCTCCGAGCGCCGCATCGTAGCGCAGAAGGCAAGCGCGCAGGCCGCGCCGCGCGGGCGGTGGGCGAGCCGGGGCGATCAGTCGTTGACCATCACCAGCTTGCCGAGCGCCTGGCGCGAGCCCATGCGCGCGAAGGCCTCGTGCAGCTTCGCCATCGGCAGCAGCTGGTCGATGACGGGCTTCACCTTGCCCTCCAGGTACCAGCGCACCAGCTCCTGCAGCGCCGCCGCGTTGGCCTTCGGCTCGCGGCGCACGAAGTCGCCCCAGAACACGCCGACGATCGAGGCGCCCTTCAGCAGCGGCAGGTTCCACGGCAAAGCCGGGATGCCGCCTTGCGCAAACCCGATCACCAGGTAGCGCCCGCGCCAGGCGATCGAGCGCAGGCACGGCTCCGCCAGGTCGCCGCCGACCGGGTCGTACACCACGTCGGGCCCCTTGCCGTCGGTGAGCTGCTTGAGCGCGTCGCGGATGTTCTCGCGGCTGTAGTCGATGGTGGCGTCGGCGCCGAGCCGTTGGCACAGATCGCATTTCTGTGCCGACGACGTGGCGGCGATCACTCGGGCCCCCGCGGCCTTGGCGATCTGCAAGGCCGACGTGCCCACGCCGCCGGCGGCGCCGAGCACGAGCACCGTCTCACCGGGCTGCAGGGCACCACGATCGATCAGCGCGTGGTGCGAGGTGCCGTAGGTGAAGCCGAACGCGGCACCGTCCTCGAGCGGAAACCCCTTCGGCAGCGGCAGGATGCGCGACGCGTCGACGCAGGCATGCGTGGCGAAGCCGCCGGTGCCGACGAGCGCAGCTACGGCGTCGCCGGCCTTGAGGTGGCTGACCCCGGCACCCACCGCCTCGATCACGCCGGCGAATTCGGCGCCGGGCACGAATGGCAGCGGCGGCTTGTGCTGGTACTTGTTCTGCACGATCAGCAGATCCGGGAAGTTCAGGCTGGCCGCGCGGATGGCGATCAGCACCTGCCCGGCGGCCGGCTCGGGGGTGGGCAGTTCAGCCCAGCGCAGGTGGTCGACTCCGATCGGTTGTTCGCAAAGCCAGGCGTGCATGCGGCATCTCCAGTCCGGGCGGCGATGATACGCAGCCCGCGAACGCGAGGCGGGGGTGGGGCCGCTGCCTACAATCGCCGCCAGCATGCGCATCCTGATCGCCAACGACGACGGATACCTCGCGCCGGGCATCGCCGCCCTGGCGCAGGCCTGCAGCGGGCTCGGCGACATCGACGTCATTGCGCCGGAGAGCAACGCCAGCGGCACGTCGAACTCGCTGACGCTGAACCGTCCGCTCAATGTCTTCGAGGCCAGCGGCGACCTGCAGCGGGGCTTTCGCGTCGTCAACGGCACGCCTTCGGACTGTGTGCACGTCGCGCTCACCGGCCTGCTGGAGCACCGGCCCGACCTGGTGGTCTCGGGCATCAACAACGGCGCCAACATGGGCGACGACACGCTGTACTCGGGCACCGTGGCAGCGGCGATGGAAGGGTTCCTGTTCGGCATTCCCGCGATCGCGTTCTCGCAGGTCGAGAAGGGCTGGCAGCACCTCGACGCCGCGGCCCGCGTCGCCCGCGCGCTGATCGAGCAGCTGCTGCCGCGGGTGGCCGCCGGCGGTGAGCCGTGGCTGCTCAACGTGAACATTCCCAACCGGCCCGACGCCGACCTCCTGCCGCGCAAGGTCACGCGCCTGGGTCGGCGCCACGCCAGCCAACCGGTGATCCGCCAGGACAATCCGCGCGGCGAGGCGATCTACTGGATCGGGCCCGCCGGTGACGCGCGCGACGCCGGTCCGGACACCGACTTTCACGCCGTCAGCCACGGCCAGGTGTCGGTGACACCGCTGCAGGTCGACTTGACCGACCACGCCGGCCTGGCGGCCTGGCGGCATGGCCTGGCCGGCGAGGCAGCCCGGTGACGACACGCCGGCGCGGCTTTCCGATCCCGCTCGAGCGGGTGGCCGGCCAGGCCGCCACCCCGCGCACCACGGTGCTGCGGCCGCAGCGTCCGCTCGACGAAGCAGTTCGCGACGCCCGCGCCGCGGTGACTCCGGCAGGCACCGGGCTCGATTCGACGGCCGTGCGCGAGCGCATGGTGACGCGGCTGCGGGCCGACGGCGTCACCCATGCGGGCTTGCTGCAGGCCTTCCAGACAGTGCCCCGGCATGCCTTCATCGACAGCGCGCTCGCCGCGCAGGCCTACGAAGACACCAGTCTGCCGATCGGCCACGGGCAGACGATCTCGAAACCCTCGGTGGTGGCGCGCATGATCGAGCTGCTGCTGCAGGGCGACGCAGCGCGCGGTCTCGGGCAGCTCGGCCGCGTCCTCGAGATCGGCACCGGTTGCGGCTATCAGTGCGCGCTGCTGGCGCAGCTGGCGCGCAGCGTGGTCTCGATCGAGCGCATCGGTCCGCTGTTCGACAAGGCGCGCGAGCAGCTCGCCTCGTTGCGCTTCGACCGCGTGCGACTGATCCACGGCGACGGGGCGCTCGGGCACGCGCCGCTCGCGCCCTACCAGAGCATCATCGCCGCAGCGGTCGGTGACGCGCTGCCGCCGGCCTGGCTGGAGCAGCTCGATGTCGGCGGCCGCCTGGTGGCGCCGGTGCAGGTCGATCGCCGTCAGATGCTGGTGGTTGTGGACCGCGAGCCGAGCGGGTACAAACGGGTCCACCATGAGGAAGTCCGCTTCGTCCCCTTAAAATCCGGCCTCGTCTGACAGGGCACGATACTCATCTATGCGAAGGTTCCTCGCGCGGCTCGGCATGTCCGCACTGTGGTCGATGCCGCTGCTCGGTCTGCTGGCCGCCTGCGCACCCGTACCACGACACCCCGCCCCGGTGGAGGAGCGCGCGCCTTTCGGGCGTGCGCCGGCCCCGGCAACGGCTGCTGTGCCCGCGCCAGGCACGGTACCCGCTGCGCAAACGCCGGGGGACCCGAGCCAGAAGCCAGGCGCCGAGAACGCCGGCAAGCCCGGCTACTACACCATCAAGCCCGGCGACACGCTGCTGCGCGTCGCGGTCGAGACCGGACAGAACTGGCGCGACATCGCCAAGTGGAACGGCATCGACAACACCAACCTGATCGAGGTCGGTCAGGTGCTGCGCGTGGTGCCGCCCGGGGCCGACCCCGGCGCGCCTGCCGCGCGCGGGGTCGCCAGCGCGAAGGTCGAGGCGCGCCCGCTCGACGCCAAGCCGGCACCCACCGGTGCTTCCGGGCCGAGCCCGGCCAGCCCGCTGCCGCCGATGCCAGCCGGACCGGTGGTGCCACCGGTCGCGACGCCGGGGACGACCACGACGACGGCTGGCCCGGCGGCGACGCCGACCACGGCCCGCC
>JBGAMU010000182.1:0-7008 GCA_044222685.1 Burkholderiaceae bacterium | reverse complement strand
GCCGCGTCAGCGGCGCGGCGCGTGAGGCGGGCGCTTCGGGCAGGACGTCGAGCGCGATCTCGGTGAAGAACGCGGTGTCGGGGTCTTCGCCCTTCTGCGGCGCCCGCGCGATCGGCGTCTGGTCGTTCTGCAGCCGCCACAGCAGGTTGGTCGGCGAGTCGGCGTGCGACAGGCCTTCGTCGCGCGTGATCAGGCCTTCGTTGATCAGGCGCGCGAGGTCGGCCTCGAAGGTCTGCGAGCCCTCGGCCAGCGACTTCTCCATCGATTCCTTGATCTCGCCGAACTCGCCCTTCTCGATCAGCTCGGCGATCAGCTTGGTGTTGAGCAGGATCTCGACCGACGGGATGCGGCCGCCGGCCGCCGCGCGCAGCAGCCGTTGCGACACGATCGCGCGCAGGCCCGACGACAGGTCGCTCAGCAATGCGGGGCGCGACTCCGGCGTGTAGAACGACAGGATCCGGCCGAGTGCGTGGTAGCTGTTGTTGGCATGCAGCGTGGCCAGCACCAGGTGGCCCGACAGCGCATAAGAGATCGCCGAGGTCATCGTCTCACGGTCGCGGATTTCGCCGATGAGGATGCAGTCGGGTGCCTGGCGCAGCGCGTTCTTCAGCGCCGTCTGCAGCGTCTCGGTGTCGCGGCCGACCTCGCGCTGGTTGACCAGCGAGCGCTTGTTGCTGAACATGAACTCGATCGGGTCCTCGATGGTGAGGATGTGCCCCGCCACCTGCTTGTTGCGCTCCTCCAGCATCGCCGCCAGCGTGGTGCTCTTGCCGGTGCCGGTGGCGCCCACCATCAGGATCAGGCCGCGCTTCTCGAGCACCATCTGCGACAGCAGCGGCGGCAGGTTCAGGCTGTCGAGCGACGGGATCAGGTGCGGGATGTGCCGGATCACTGCCGCGGTCGAGCCGCGCTGGCGAAACGCCGACAGCCGGAAGCTGCCGAGCCCTTCCATCGCCAGGCCGAGGTTCAGCTCGCCGGTGTCGTCGAGCTCCTCGAGCTGCTGCGGGCTCAGCAGCTCGGCCAGCAGCTGACGCGGCTGCCCGGGCGTCAGCGACTGGTCCGACAGCTGCAGCATCTGGCCGTGGATCTTGATCAGGATCGGCATGTTCGCCGACAGGAACACGTCGGACGCGTTCTTGTCGGCCATCATGCGCAGCACCTTCTCCATGTTGCCGCCGCTCATGTTCGATCCTTTCGGGTGCTGTGGCTGGGTGCTGTGGTCGCCGGGTCAGGCGCGCAGCAGTTCGTTGATGCTGGTCTTGGAGCGGGTCTGCGCATCGACGCGCTTGACGATCACCGCGCAATACAGGTTGTACTTGCCGCCGGCCTTGGGCAGGCTGCCGCTCACCACCACCGAGCCGCTGGGCACCCGGCCATAGCTGACTTCGTCGCTGTCGCGGTTGTAGATCGGCGTGCTCTGGCCGATGTAGACACCCATGCCGAGCACCGAGTTCTCCTCGACGATGACGCCCTCGACAACCTCGGAGCGTGCGCCGATGAAGCAGTTGTCCTCGATGATCGTCGGGTTGGCCTGCACCGGCTCGAGCACGCCACCGATGCCGACGCCGCCCGACAGGTGCACGTTCTTGCCGATCTGCGCGCACGAGCCCACGGTGGCCCAGGTGTCGACCATGGTGCCTTCGTCGACATAGGCGCCGATGTTCACGTAGCTGGGCATCAATACCACGTTCTTCGCGATGAAGCTGCCGCGCCGCGCCACCGCGGGCGGCACCACGCGCACGCCGGTGGCGCGCATCGCGGCCTCGTCGAGATGCGAGAACTTGGGCGCCACCTTGTCGAAGTAACCGAACTCGCCGGCATGCATGGCGCGGTTGTCGTTGAGGCGGAAGCTCAGCAGCACTGCCTTCTTGATCCACTGGTTGACCTGCCAGTCGCCCACGCCGCGCCGCTCGGCGACGCGGATGCGACCGGCGTTCAGGTCGGCGATGGTCTGCTCGACCGCCTCGCGGATCTTCGGGTCGGCGTTGGTCGGGTTCAGCGCGGTACGGCCTTCCCAGGCCAGGTCGATCACGGCTTGCGATGGGTGGCTCATCTCGGTCCCTGCAGTGACTGGGTGTATTGCACGATGCGTTGCGCGGCCTCCAGGCATTCGGCCGTCTCGGCCACCAGCGCCATGCGCACCCGTCCCGCCCCGGGGTTGACGCCGTGCGCATCACGCGCGAGCAGGCTGCCTGGCAACACCGTCACATTGTATTGAGCGAGCAGGCCACGAGCGTAGGCGACATCGTCGCCGCCCGGTACTTGTGCCCACAGGTAGAAGCCGGCGTCGGGCAGACGCACGTCGAGCACGCCGGCCAGCAGCGGCGTGACCTGCGCGAACTTGGCCTGGTAGAGCGCGCGGTTGGCCTGCACATGGGCCTCGTCGTTCCACGCCGCCACGCTGGCGGCCTGCACCACCGGGCTCATCGCACTGCCGTGGTAGGTGCGGTACAGCAGGAAGGCCTTCATGATCTCGGCGTCGCCGGCGACGAAGCCCGAGCGCATGCCCGGCACGTTGGAACGCTTGGACAGCGAGGTGAAGGTGATCAATCGGCGGAAGTCGCCGCGGCCGAGCGCCCGGGCCGCCTGCAGGCCACCGAGCGGCGGCTCGGCGCCGAAGTAGATCTCCGAGTAGCACTCGTCGCTGGCGATCACGAAGCCGTAACGGTCGGACAGCTCGAACAGCGCCTTCCACTCGGTCAGCGGCATCACGGCGCCGGTGGGGTTGCCGGGCGAGCACACGTACACCAGCTGCGTGCGCGCCCAGGTGGCGGCGTCGATCTGCGTCCAGTCGACGGCGAAGTTGCGTGTCGCGTCGCTGTTGGCCAGCGCCGTGCGTGCGCCGGCGAGCAGCGTGGCCCCCTCGTAGATCTGGTAGAACGGATTCGGGCAGACGACGGTGGCGCCGTGCTTGGTCGGGTCGACCACCACCTGCGCCAGCGCGAACAGCGCTTCGCGCGAGCCGTTGACCGGCAGCACCTGCGTCGCCGCGTTCACCGTCACGCCGTAGCGGCGCTGCAGCCAGCCGGCGATCGCTTCGCGCAGGCGCGGCTCGCCGATTGTCGGCGGGTACACCGCGAGACCTTTCATCGCACCCTTCAGCGCGTCCTCGATCAGCGCCGGTGTCGCGTGCTTGGGCTCGCCGATGCCCAGGCTGATCGGCGCCAGGCCGCCACCGTGGTGCACGCCCTGCGTCAGTTCGCGCCAGCGCTCGAAGGGGTAGGGATGCAGCCGGCCGAGCAGCGGGTTCATCGGCGGATTATCGGCGAGCCCCCGACCCGTCCCGGACGGGCTGCGGTGATTCAGGCCGGGCGCGCGAGCAACGACTCGATCTGCGCGCGGTCCCGCCGCGCGAACGCCAGCACCAGCGCCCGCACGTCACGCAAGGTGCGCGGTGCCAGCAGCTGCAGCATGCCGAGGTAGACCGCCGTGCCGGCGACGATGGCCGCCAGCGTGGCAGGAATCGGCGCGACAAATGCCTCCAGCGCGCGCGTCAGCGCCCAGATCGACAGCGCAGCCGCCGCCGCAGCCGTCAACGGTGCCGACGTACCGGACAGCTGCTCCGCCGCCGTGAGGCCGGTCGCGCGACGAATGCTCCACGCTGCCAGCGGCCAGGTCGCGAACTGCCTGACCAGCATGGTTGTAGGCGCCGGTGGCCAGCCGAATGCCGCCGAGCATCAGCAGCTGCGTGGCGGGCACGGCGTCCGACCAGCGCGGACCGAACAACAGCGGCAGCCACCACGGCGTCACCGCGGCCATTCCCAGGTAGAGCGGAAACACCACCAGGCGCGACGCGCCATACAACCCGAGGATGCTGCGGCGCATCTGCCCCACGGCATCCTGCAGGCGAGCGCAGGTGCTCATGGCCACGCCATGCAGGGGCTCGGCGAGCAGGCGCGACAACTCGCCGTAGACGCGAATCGCGAGCATGAAGATGCCGAGTGCCTGCGTGCCGAGCAGATGCGAGACCAGCAGCCGGGGCAGGTGCAGGTCGGCGTAGCCGACCCCGTAGGTGAGCAGCATGCCGGCATTGAAGCGCCACAGGTCGCGCAGGTGCTGCCAACGACCGCGCCACGACGGGCGCCACGGCACGGCGAGGAAGGCGCCGAACAGCAGGACCAGCACGCGCAGCGCCTCCATCGCCACCAGCGTCCAGACACCCGCGCCGCGCAGGGCGAGGGTGATGCCGAGCGTGCACGAGGCGATGGTGGCCGCGGCGCCGATCTGGGCGGCGGCCTTGAAGCGGAGATCGCGCGACAGCAGGGCCATCGGCACGCGCGAGGCGACCGCCAGCGGCAGTATGGCGGCCAGCGACAGCACGATGTCGGCCGCCCCGGCCTGGCCCGCCAGCGCGGCCAGTGGTGCCGAGAAGGCGGCCATCACGCAGGCGGCCAGCAGCGCCAGCACGGCGGTCAGCCAGAACGTGGCATCGAGATGGCCCGGCTCGACATGCTTGCGCTGCACGATGGAATCGGTGAACGCGCCGCCGCAGATCATCTCGGCGATGCCGTAGACCAGCATCGCCACGCCGAACAGGCCATAGGTGCCAGGCCCCAGCTCGCGGGCGACGATCGTCAGCGCGACCAGGCTCAGTGCGATCTGCAGCAGATTGCGCGCCGAGGTCCACAGCGCACCCTCGAAGAAGCGCAGCGCGATCGATGGCGCTTGGTCAGGCATCGCCGCGATAGGCCAGGCAGGCGACGTGCGCGTCGTCGATCGTCAGGTCGGCCAGGCGCCAGGATGGGTCGTTGCCTGACGTGTTGCGGTCGTACAGGAACACCGGATGCCCGTGGGGGCCGTCGACGACGGCAATGGATCTCAGCTCGCGGCTCATGCCCTCGCCGAGGGCCTTGACGTACGCCTCCTTGCGGACCCAGGTCCGAGCGAAGGCGCGTGCGCGCTCGTCCGCCGGCATGCGGTCGAGCCATTCCTGCTCCTCGGGCGCGAGCACGCCCCGGAAGTCGTCGATCTGCGACATGTTCGGGCGCACGGCCTCGACGTCGATGCCGACCGGGTCGTGTTCGTCGATCGCGATCAGCACCCAGTCTCCCGAGTGGCTCAGATTGAAGTGCGGAGCGCAGGTCAACCCATCGAGCATCGGCTTGCCGTGGATGTTCTCGGTGAACTGCAGGTCCTGCGGCGCGACGCCCAGGCGCGCGCCCAGCCGCTGCCTCAGTCTGGCGTGGCCGACGATGTAGCGCGCGGCGTCGTCGCGCCGCAGAAACCGGTGCGCGCGCTCTCGCTCCTGCGGGTCGAGCACCGCCCACAGGTTGTCGGCGAGCGGTTCGTGTTGCGTCAGGCTCAGCCGCATAAGCGTCAGCCCCGTGCGGACCGGGTCACGCGACGCGCTCACGACGGTCAAGGGGGTCAAGCCGCGGCCCTCGGCACCAGGCGGTCGCGCAGCAGCGCAGCCAGCGCCGGGGCGTGCTCGGCGTCGAGCATCGCCACATGCGGACAATCCAGCGTGGCCACATCGATGCCGCCAATGACCAGCGGCCCCCAGCCCATCTGCGGATCGCCATCGTCGACACCGGGGCGGCGGACGCGCTGCAGGGCGCGGATCAGCGTCAGGCGGCCTGCATAAGGTGCCGGCTCGTAGGCCTCCCAGGCGTCGTACAGGGGCCGCGCACGCGATTCGATCGCGCGTACCAGCGTGGCGGAGCGGTCCACCGCCTCGTGCGACTTGAACACGCTCAGGTCGGGCACGCTGCCGACACCCAGGTACTTGCGCATCCGCTTGACGCGCTCGATCACATAGGCAGCCGCCTCTGCGGGGTCGCGCGCCAAGGCGTGCCTGAGATGGGCTGCGACGCGGGTGACGAAGGGACGCAGCCGCGGAAACCCCGGCGCGGCGCAATCCAGCAGCGCGAGCAACCCGACCGACTCGCCCGCGCCGTGCAACTGCTGCGCCATCGCATGCACGATCTTCCCGCCCAGCGAGAAACCCGCCAGGTGGTAGGGCCCGTGCGGCTGCACGCGCCGCATGTCGGCGACCATCTCGCGCGCCGTGTCTTCCAGTGACGGGCGCTCGCCGTCGAGACTGCGCAGAGAGTTGATGTCCAGCACGTGCAGCGGCTGGTCGACGCCGAGCTGGCGCGACAGGGCATGGAACGGCAGGATCGCGCCGCCGAAGCCGGAAACGAAGAACAGCGGCGGCCGTTCGCCATGCGGCTGCACGGTCACCACGCAGCCGGACGACGGCAACGCGGTCGTCCGCAGCAGCGCGGCCTGGCGCCGGATGGTCGGCCCGTCGAACAGCGACGCCAGCGCGAGCGTGCGGCCGAAACGGCGCTCGACGGCGTCGAGCAGTCGGATGGCCATCAGCGAATGGCCGCCGAGATCGAAGAAGCTGTCGTCGATGCCCAACCAGGGCACGCCCAGGACTTCCATCCACACCGCCCGCAGCTGGTGCAGCAATTCGTCTTCGAGTGCGGCCGCTTGCGCAGCCGGGCGATGGTCCGGCGACGGCAGGGCGGCGCGGTCGACCTTGCCATTGGGCGTCAGCGGCAGCGCGGGCATCGCGACGATGGCCGTTGGCACCATGTACGGCGGCAGCGCCGCGGTCAGCTCGTGCTGCAGCGAATCGGCCTCGGGCATCGGTCGGTTCGGCGCGGGCACGACATAGGCCACCAGCCGCTGGTCGCCCGAGGGGCCGGGTTGCAGCTCGACCACTGCTTGCGCGACCGTGGGCAAGCGGCAGAGTGCTGCTTCGATCTCGCCGAGCTCGATGCGAAATCCCCTCAGCTTCACCTGGCGGTCTGCCCGACCGACGTGCTCCAGCGCACCATCGCGCCGGCGGCGTACCAGGTCCCCGCTGCGATAGAGCCGCTGCCCGGGCCCGAACGGATCGGCCACGAAGCGCTCGGCGGTCAGTTCGGGCCGGTTGACGTAGCCGCGTGCCACGCCGGGACCGCCGATGTAGAGCTCGCCGATGGTGCCCGGTGGCACCGGCTGGCGCTGTGCATCGAGCACGTGGCAGACGGTGTTGGCGATCGGCCGGCCGATCGG
>JBGAMU010000087.1:0-25093 GCA_044222685.1 Burkholderiaceae bacterium | reverse complement strand
AGGCCGCGCCGCCGAACTCGCTACGCGAGCTTCGCTCGCTGCGCTCAGCCATCGTCGGCGAGTCAGATGTTGAAGCGCGCTGCGCGCGCCGACCTCGACGCTGCGCTTCTCGCCGACCCACAAATCGCCCCGGGCGGGTACCGCCTGGCGCGATGCGCAGTACTCGGTCTGAAAGCGGTCCCCCTCGAACGGCCGCATCGGGCCGACAGCAGACAACCCGCGTACCCGACTCATGTCAACCCGAACGCGTGACCGCCAGCGCCATCAGCGCGATCAGCACCGCCCACGCGCCGAACAGCCAGGCGTAGAGCAACGGCACGCCGAACACCGTGCCGCCGACGTTGAACAGGGCGAGCAGCGGGTAGCTGAACAGCAGGCAGCCGAGCACGAACAGGCCGACCAGCCGTTGCGACTGCTCTTCTCCCAGGGCCACGCTTGCCTTTCGTCGCGGACGCCCGCCCGCATCGCCTCGAATCGTGCGGCGCTTCGGCCCTAGCGGCAACAGGGACTTACCGCATGTAGTCGAGCTCCATGCGTTGCTGCAGCTGCTTGGCCACGCGCAACGTCTCCTTCAGCAGGCGGCGGTCGAGCTCGTTGAGGCTGCCCACATCGAGCAGGTTGGGCTGGTCGGCCTGGACGATCGGTCGCAGCGAATCGGTCTCCGACGGAGCCTGGCGCTGCAACTGCACCCGCAGACGCAGCATCTGCAGGAACTCGAAGCCGGCCACCCACGCCTCGCCTTCCTGCGCGTCGACGCCGAGCGCGCTGGCCATGCCCGCCAGGCGGTCGCGTGTGCTCAACGCATCGATGCCGCGTGCCAGCGCATACAGCCGCGCCGTGTCGACGAAGATCGCGGTGCCGCGCAGCTTGAGGTCCAGACAGTCGCGCTTGTCGATTTCGGTGGTGTCGATCGCACCTCGCCAGTTGAGTGGCGCACGACTGCGCAGGGCGTTCTCGGCCATCTGCTTGATGAAGCGCGGCACCGTCGCGCTGCGGCGCACCAGCATCTCGCGCAACGGCGCCGCGAGCGCCGTCTGGCCGGCCAGCGGGCGCAGGTCGAAATAGATGCTGGCGTTCAGCAGGTCTTCGGGCGCGCCGTGCTCGATCCACTCCGAGAAGCGATGCATCCATTCGTCGACCGTCAGGCAGCAGGCCGGATTGCTGGCCATCACGTTGCCCTTGCACAGCGGGTAGCCGCAGGCGTCGAGCGCCTCGTTGACGCGGCGCGCAAAGCGCAACCACTCGGGCCGGTCGCGCTCGGCGTCGTCGCTCTCGAAGACCAGCCCGTTGTCCTGGTCGGTCGCGATCGTCTGCTCGCTGCGCCCCTCGGAGCCGAAGGCCAGCCAGCAGGCGCGTCGCAGGTCCACGCCCTCCAAGCGAGCCAGCCACGTCACCAGCGACTCGGTGAGCACGTCGTTGAGGTGGCTGATCAGCTCGGTGAGCTGGCGCGCGTGCACGCCCTGGCCAAGCAGCGTGCGCGCGAAGCGCCGGATGTCGGCCGCGCCCCGCTTGAAGTCGTCGAGATCCTGCGCCGCGCGGATGCGCGTGCTGACCTGCTTGATCGACAGCCGCTGCAGCGCGAACAGGTCGCGTTCGGAGACGATGTTGACCAGCAAGCCGCCCTCGCACACCGGCACATGGCGCACGCCGTGGCGCGACATCAGCAGCGCGGCGTCCTGCAACGTGTGGTCGGTCGTCAGCCAATGCAGCGGCCGGCTCATCACGCTGCCGATCGGTGACTCCAGCGGCAGGCGCGGCAGCGTCACGCGGCCCAGGATGTCATGCCGCGTCAGGATGCCCACCGGCGCCTCGGCTTCGTCGACGATCAGCACCGAGCCGACGCGCCGTTCGTGCATCTGCGTCAGCGCCTGGTGCAGCGGCGTCTCGGCCCGGCAGGCCAGCGGCTGCTTGCGGGGCAGGCTGGCCAGGCGCGCTTCGAGCGACTGCTGCTCCAGCGCCTCGGAGGCGTAGCTGGCGCTGACGGCACGCCGCGAGAGCTCGAAGAAGTGCAGCGCGCGCCGGTTCAGGAAGTCGGCGAACGGCGGGCTCTGGCCGGCCAGCCGCTGCACGGCATCGGCCGGCAGCAGCAGGCAGAAGGTGTCCTCGTTGGCGGTGTAGGTCGAGGTGACCGGCCGGCCACCGAGCACCGAACCCACCGGGAACAGGTCGCCGGCCTCGTATTGCAGCCCACCCGACAGCTCGGCGATGCCACGGCGCCCGGTGATGCTGCCCTGGCGCACGAGGTAGAGCGACTGCACCGGACCCATCGACGGTTCGAGTACCACTTCGTCGGGCGCAAAGTAGGCCTGCCGCGCGCCGGCGATGAACTGGTCCACCTGGGCCGGCGCCATCTGGGCGAACGGCGCATGGCGCATCAGTTCGATGCGCAGGTTGCCGACCAGGCTGGTCGACGGCGTCGTGCTGGGCATGCGGCTCCACGCTTGTGAATACGGATGCGCACGATCTTAGGCGGCGGGCCGCGCGCATCGCCTGCGTCCGATTGCGCCGCGTCAAGCGCGCGCCGGCGACAGCCATGAAAAAAGGCCGCGCCCTGCGGCGCGGCCTTCGTTGCCCGGGGGCTCGTCTATCAGGCCTTGGCGGCCTTCAGGTTCGGGTAACGCACATGCTCGACCAGCTCCTGCGTCTCGCGCTTGGGCGCGGGCGTGAGCAGGCTGACGATGATGATCACCGCGAAGCCGAGCGGCACGCCGAACAGGCCGGCCGAGATCGGCTGGATGTCCCACCACAGCTGGATCGGCTTGGTGATGCCGAACAGGCCACGCATCCACGGCTGGGTCGTGATCATGTAGTAGAACGTGGTGCCCAGGCCGGCGATCATGCCCAGCGTGGCGCCCCACTTGTTCGCGCGCTTCCAGAACACGCCGAGCACCAGTGCCGGGAAGAACGCCGCCGCCGCGAACGAGAACGCCGCCGACACCAGGAACAGGATGTCCGCCGGCTTCTGCGACGCCACGTAGGCTGCGAGCAAGGCCACCACCAGCAGCAGCGCCTTGGAGATCGCCACCCGGCGCGCCGTGGAGGCGTTCGGGTCGATCATCTTGTAGTACAGGTCGTGGCTGAGCGCGTTGGCGATCGTCAGCAGCAGGCCGTCGGCGGTGGACAGCGCCGCTGCCAGGCCACCGGCTGCGACCATGCCCGAGATCACGTACGGCAAGCCGCCGATCTCCGGTGTGGCCAGCACGATGATGTCGCCGCCGATGCGCATTTCGCCGAGCTGGAAGATGCCGTCCTTGTTGATGTCGGCGACCGACAACAACGCCGGGTCGACACGCGCCCAGTTGGCGATCCACACCGGCAACTTGTCGAACGGTGTGCCCACCAGCACGTTCAGCACCTCGAACTTCACCAGCACCGCCAAGGCCGGCGCCGAGAAGTACAGCAGGAAGATGAAGAACAGGCTCCAGGTGACCGACTCACGCGCCTCCTTCACCGACGGCGTCGTGTAGTAACGCATCAGGATGTGCGGCAGCGCGGCGGTACCGATCATCAGGCAGAAGATCAGCGCCAGGAAGTTCCGCCGCGACACGTCGTAGGCCTTCTGCGCCGCCGGGTCGCCGTTGGGGTCGCCGGCGAAAATCTGCGCGTGATTGGGCATGCCGGCCAGCGGCGCCGCGCGCGCCGTGTTGGCTGCCTTGGCCGCCGTCCATGCCTTCTTGGCATCGTCGGCGTTCTTCGGCAGGGCGGCCAGTGCCTTCTCGGCGTCCTGGATGTCCTTGACCGGTCCGTTGGCGGCCCTCAGGTCGGCCAGCCTCTTCTCGGCCGCGGCCTTGTCGGCCTCCAGTGCGGCAACCGGATCCTTCAGCTTGGCGTCGAACTCATCGGCGCGCTGCTTGAAGATCGCCATGACTTCCTTCTCCTTCGGGTCTTCGCGCAGCTGCTTCTCCTTCGCGCTGACCTTCTCGAGCTGGTAGCCGTAGACCACGTGCGGGATCGGGATGCTGGTCTGCTTGACCGACAGCCAGATCAGCGGTGTCAGGTAGGCGATGATCAGGATGATGTACTGCGCCACCTGCGTCCACGTGACGGCGCGCATGCCGCCGAGGAACGAGCAGACCAGGATACCGCCCAGGCCGACGAAGATGCCGATCTCGAACGCCAGGCCCGACAGCCGCGTGGTGATCAGGCCGACGCCGTAGATCTGCGCCACCACGTAGGTGAACGAGCACAGGATCGCAGCGACGATGCCGATGAAGCGCGGCAGGTTGCCCTCGTAGCGCGCACCCAGGAAGTCGGGGATCGTGAACTGCCCGAACTTGCGCAGGTACGGTGCCAGCAGGAACGCCACCAGGCAATAGCCGCCGGTCCAGCCCATGATGAAGGCCAGGCCGCCGTAGCCGGTGAGGTACAGCGTGCCGGCCATGCCGATGAACGAGGCGGCGCTCATCCAGTCGGCACCGGTCGCCATGCCGTTGTAGATGGCCGGCACGCGGCGCCCGGCCACGTAGTACTCCGACGCATCGCTGGTGCGGCTCATGACGCCGATACCGGCGTATAGCGCCACGGTGGCCAGCAGGAAGGTGAAGCCGATCCACTGCCTCGGCAATCCCATCTGCTCGAGCACCGCGAGCACGAGGATGAAGGCGATGAAGCCGCCGGTGTACCAGCCGTACACCTTGTTCAGCTGCCCCTTGAAGGCCTTCTTGTCGGCGGCGGAGTAACCGCTGCCATGTTGGAAACCTACGCCAGCCATGTCATTCCTCCTCGGCAACGCCGTGTTCGACGTCCAACTTGTTCATGTAGTTGGCGTAGAACCAGATGATCAGACAGTAGACGATCAGCGCACCCTGGGCACCGACCCAGAAGCTGAACGGCCAACCGAAGAACGTGAAGTTCAGGTCGCGGGCCCAGAAGCCGACGACGAACGTCACGAAGAACCAGATGGCCAGCAGAATCGCCGTGATGCGCAGATTCTTCGACCAGTACTGGCGGTGATTCTCTGAAATTTGCATTGCTGTCACCTCCAAGTTGCTGACACTCCGTGCGTTGCCGAAACCGCACGACCCCGAAATGACGCCGCCGGCGAGCCGCGGAGCCTCCTCAATGACGCCAGGCCCGAGCCGATGACCTTGTTCGGCTGGACACTCATGACGAGAGCCCCGTCTCGCGCTCGAGCTGAGCCGCCACCTTGGGCTCGAACTTCTTCAGCTGGCGGATGATCTTGCGGGCCTCTTCGGGCTGCTGCCGATCGACATGCACCCGCGCCAGCTGGTACCAGCCATAGGGGCTCATCGGCTGCAGTTCGGTGTTGCGCTTCAGCGCCGTCACCGCCTCGTCGAAGCGCTGCTGCCGGATCAGCGCCAGCGCCAGGCCGTACCAGGCGCGATCGGCCTTCGGATCGAGCTTCAGCGCTCGGCGGAAGGCCTCTTCGGCTTCGGGCAACTGGTCGCACGCCTCGTGCAGGTAACCCAGGTTGAACCAGTCGCCCGAACTGCGCTCGGGGTGTGCTGCCACCAACGCACGGGCATCGACCAGCGCCTCGGCAAAGCGCTTGGCCTGCGCGCGAAGATGTGACCGGCTGGCAAGCGCGTAGGCGTTGGCGGGCCAGCGCGCCAGCATCGCCGTCATCACGGCTTCGGCCTGCACCATGCGACCGAACAGAAGCCAGCCCTTGGCAGCGGCCTTCATGCGCCAGAACTGAAACCGATCCTCCAGCGCGTTCATTTACAGGCCTCCACGCCGATCTGCAGGCACAGGTTGATCTTCGAGATCGTGGCCACCAGCCAGCCGAACGCCAGCAACAGAAAGGCGACAAGCGGCATGTGGCGGTCGATCACGATGCGCGGACTGACGAGCCGGGCCAGGCGGATGAACGGTTGCGTCAGGATCTGCAGCAGCCGGTAGAAGAAGTTGCTGTCGCGCTTGGCACCCGCCAGCAAGCCGAGGAGCCATTGGCCGAGCAGCGCCATCAGCGCGATCTCGGCAATCAGCTTGAGCGACGACACGAGCAGCAGCACGGCGCCTTCGGTGTGTTGGAATGGCCCGGAGGGTCGACGCGCCCACTTACAGATTTCTGACAGAACGGCCGGCGCACTCGATTCCCCGCCCCGGGGAAACCCGCTGAAGCCCCTTAATCATGCGGGGGTTTAGCCGCGCCGGACACGCCGCCGGTGGCGCCGCCGGGCCATGTGAAAATCGCGCCCTTCACCTCGAACAGAACGTCATGGACATCGAACGCATCAACGCGATCGGCACGCTGCTGGCCGATCTGACGTCACGAACCGAAGCGCTTCGGGGGTATCTTTGACTACGACCGCAAAGCGCTGCGGCTGAACGAGGTCAACGCCGCGCTCGAGAACCCGGGCGTCTGGAACGAACCCAAGCGGGCCCAGGAGCTGGGTCGCGAGAAGAAGACGCTGGAGACCGTGGTCGGCACCATCGACCACCTGCACGGGCAGCTCGCCGACAACGCCGAGCTGTTCGAGATGGTCAAGGCCGACGACGACATGGCCAGCCTGCAGTCGATCGAGACCGAGGCGGCCAAGCTGCGCGCCACGGTCGAGGAGCTCGAGTTCCGCCGCATGTTCAGCAACCCGGCCGACCCGAGCAACTGCTTCCTCGACATCCAGGCCGGTGCCGGCGGCACCGAGGCCTGCGACTGGGCCCAGATGCTGCTGCGCCAGTACCTCAAGTACTGCGAGCGCAAGGGCTACAAGACCGAGCTGCTCGAAGAGAGCGCCGGCGACGTGGCCGGCATCAAGAGCGCGACCATCAAGATCGAGGGCGACTATGCCTTCGGCCACCTGCGCACCGAGACCGGCGTGCACCGGCTGGTGCGCAAGAGCCCGTTCGACTCGTCCGGTGGCCGCCACACCAGCTTCGCCAGCGTGTTCGTCTACCCCGAGGTCGACGACTCGATCGAGATCGACATCAACCCGGCCGACGTGCGCACCGACACCTTCCGCGCCAGCGGCGCCGGCGGCCAGCACATCAACAAGACCGACTCGGCGGTGCGGCTCACCCACATACCCACCGGCATCGTGGTGCAGTGCCAGAACGACCGCTCGCAGCATCGCAACCGCGACGAGGCCTGGGCCATGCTGCGCTCGCGCCTGTTCGAGCACGAGATGCGCATCCGCCAGGCCGAGCAGCAGAAGCTCGAGGACAGCAAGACCGACGTCGGCTGGGGCCACCAGATCCGCAGCTACGTGCTCGACCAGAGCCGCATCAAGGACCTGCGCACCAATGTCGAGATCAGCAATACGCAGAAGGTGCTCGACGGCGACCTCGACGTGTTCATCACCGCCAGTCTCAAGCACGGCCTGTGATGAACGCGCGCGCCTTCCTGTTCGACCTCGACGGCACGCTGATCCACAGCATGCCGCTGCACCAGCAAAGCTGGCGGATCTGGCATCGCGAGCTCGGGCTGCCGTTCGACGAGGCGGGCTTCTTCGCGGCCACCGCCGGGCGCAGCAATGCCGAGATCATGGCCACGCTGTTTGCGCAGCGCCCGCTGGCCGAACGTGAGGCGCTGGCGGAGCGCAAGGAAATCCTCTACCGCGAGCTGGCCGCGCAGTCGCTGCGCCTCATCGATGGCTTCATCGAGTTCCAGCGCGAGGCGCGTGCGCTCGGCCTGAAGCTCGCGATCTGCACGGCGGCGCCGCTGGCCAACATCGCCGTCGCGTTTCAGCGCTTCGGGCTCGACGCGCTGGTCGATGCCGTGACGAGTCCGGCAGACCGCTTGCGCGGCAAGCCGCATCCCGATATCTTCGTCGAGGCCGCGCGGCGCCTCGGCGTGGCCGTGGCCGACTGCACGGTGTTCGAAGACGCCCCGCTCGGCGTCGAGGCGGCGCAGCGCGCCGGCATGCGCTGCGTGGTGCTCACCACGTCGCTGCCGGCGTCGGCTTTCGCCACGTTTACGAACGTGATCTCCACCGCCAGCGACTTCCGCTCGTTGCGGCCCGCGGCAATCGTTTCGTCAGAACAGGTGACCCACCATGCGTGAAGCCCAGCCCAAGCTCGTGAAGCGCGAGGAATACGCGCCGCCGCCGTTCTGGATCCGCAGCGTCGAGCTCACCTTCGACCTCGAGAGGCGCTGCTGCTGCTGCGCGTGCTGATCGACGGCGAGAGCGTGGCCTTCCGCCACGACGACGGCGCGCTGGTGATCGACAACCCGCCGCTGCGGCCGACCTTCACGCTCGAGGTGCGCAACACCTGCCTGCCCGAGGCCAACACCGAGCTGTCGGGGCTGTACACGTCGGGCGGCGGCCTGTTCACGCAGTGCGAGGCCGAGGGCTTTCGCCGCATCACCTACTTCCTCGACCGGCCCGACGTGATGGCGGTCTACACGGTGACGCTGCGCGCCGACAAGGCGCGTTATCCCAAGCTGCTGTGCAACGGCAACCTGGTCGCCGAGGGTGCGCTCGACAACGGCCGCCACTTCGCGACCTGGCACGACCCGTTCCCGAAACCGAGTTATCTGTTCGCGCTGGTCGCCGCCGACCTGGCCTGCCGCGAGCAGCGCATCCGCAGCCGCGCCGGCCGCGACCACCTGCTGCAGATCTACGTCGAGCGCAGCGAGGTCGACAAGACCGAGCACGCGATGAACTCGCTGATCGCCGCCATCGCCTGGGACGAGGCGCGCTTCGGCCTGACGCTGGACCTCGAGCGCTTCATGATCGTCGCGGTCGGCGACTACAACATGGGCGCGATGGAGAACAAGGGCCTCAACCTGTTCAACACCAAGTACGTGCTGGCCAGCCCCGCCACCGCGACCGACGACGACTTCATGGGCATCGAGAGCGTGGTCGGCCACGAGTACTTCCACAACTGGACCGGCAACCGCATCACCTGCCGCGACTGGTTCCAGCTGTCGCTCAAGGAAGGCCTCACCGTCTTTCGCGACCAGGAGTTCTCGGCCGACATGGCGGCCAGCGTGTCGGCCCGCGCCGTCAAGCGCATCCACGACGTGCGCGACCTGCGCACGCTGCAGTTCCCTGAGGACGCCGGCCCGATGGCGCATCCGGTGCGCCCCGACGCCTACGAGGCGATCGACAACTTCTACACCGCCACGGTGTACGAAAAGGGCGCCGAGGTGGTGCGCATGATGCACACGCTGGTCGGCCGCGAGGGCTTTCGCCACGGCATGGACCTGTACTTCCAGCGCCACGACGGCCAGGCCGTGACCTGCGACGACTTCGCGCAGGCCATCGCCGACGCCAACCCCGGCAGCTGGCTGTCCGGGCACCTCGAACCGTTCAAGCGCTGGTATTCGCAGGCGGGCACGCCGGCCCTGCTGGCGCACGGCCACTACGACGCCGCCGCGCGCACCTACACGCTGCGCCTGGGCCAGCGCTGCCCGCCCACGCCGGGCCAGCCCGACAAGCAGCCGTTCGTGATCCCCGTGGCCCTGTCGCTGATCGCGCGCGACGGCGGCCATGCGCTGCCGCTGCGCCTGCAGGGCGAGCCGCTGGCCGGCGGCACCGAGCGCGTGATGGTGCTGCACGAGGTCAGCCACAGCTTCACCTTCGTCGACGTGCCCTCCGAGCCGGTGCCGTCGCTGCTGCGCGGCTTCTCGGCGCCGGTGCAGCTCGACGACGCACTCGGCCCCGACGAGTGGCGCACGCTGCTCACCCACGACAGCGATCCGTTCAACCGCTGGGAGGCGGCGCAGCGCCTGGCGCAGCACGCCATCCTGGGCGCGCTGCAGGCGGCCACGCCGCTGCACCTGGACGCACCGACGATCGACGCGCTGCGCGTCGTGATGCGCCACGCCGGGCTCGACCCGGCGCTGAAGGCGCTGGTGCTGTCGCTGCCGTCTGAGGGCTACCTGGCCGAACGCGTGAGCGCGGCCGACCCGCCGCGCATCCATGCCCTGCGTGAACTCGCGCTCGACCAGATGGCGGCCTATCTGCATGCCGACTGGGTGTGGGCGTGGGAGACGCACGACGTACGCGAGGGCTACCGGCCCGATGCCACGCAGGCCGGCCGCCGCGCGCTGGCCAACCTGGCGCTGTCGATGCTGGTGCGCCATGCCACGCGGGTCGGCGACCCGGTGTGGCCCGGCCGTGCGCTGCAGCGCTTCAAGGACGCGACCAACATGACCGACCGGCTCGGTGCGCTGCAGGCGCTGGTCGACGCCCACCACGAGCTGGCCGAAGCCGCGCTCGAGCGCTTCCATGACCACTTCGCCGGCGACGCGCTGGTCATCGACAAGTGGTTCGCGCTGCAGGCCAGCGCGCCCGAACGCGACGGCCGCGTGTTCGCCCGCGTGAAGGCGCTGATGAACCACCGCGACTTCACGCTGCGCAACCCGAATCGGGCGCGCAGCCTGATCGTCACCTTCTGCCTGCGCAACCCGGGCGCGTTCCATCGCACCGACGCGGCCGGCTATGTGTTCTGGGCCGACCGCGTGATCGAGCTCGACGGGCTGAACCCGCAGCTGGCGTCGCGGCTGGCCCGCGGCATGGACCGCTGGAACCACCTGGCCGAGCCGTTCCGCAGCGCGGCGCGCGAGGCGATCTCGCGGGTCGCCGCGCGCAGCGAGCTGAGTGCCGACGTGCGCGAGATCGTCAGCAAAGCCCTGGAGTCGTCATGAGTCGAGTCACCCTCACCCAGTACCTGGTCGAGCAGCAGCGCGAGCATGGCCACATTCCCGGCCAGCTGCGCCTCCTGATCGAGGTGGTCGCGCGCACCTGCAAGCGCATCGCCATCTCGGTGAACAAGGGTGCGCTCGGCGACGTGCTGGGCAGCGCCGAGTCGCAGAACGTGCAGGGCGAGGTGCAGAAGAAACTCGACGTGATCGCCAACGAGATGCTGCTCGAGGCCAACGAATGGGGCGGCCACCTGGCCGCGATGGCCAGCGAGGAGATGGACTCGATCCATGTCGTACCCAACCGTTATCCGCACGGCGAGTATCTGCTGCTGTTCGATCCGCTCGACGGCTCGAGCAACATCGACGTCAACGTGTCGATCGGCACCATCTTCTCGGTGCTCAAGAAGGCCGGCAACCACGCCGGCGTGTCGGAGGCCGACTTCCTGCAGCCCGGCCGGCAGCAGGCCGCCGCCGGCTACTGCGTATACGGTCCGCAGACCACGCTGGTGGTCACCGTCGGCGACGGTGTGGCGATGTTCACGCTCGACCGCGAGATGGGCTCATGGGTGCTCACCGAGGAGAACGTGCGCATTCCCGAGGACACCAGGGAATTCGCGATCAACATGAGCAACATGCGCCATTGGGCCTCCCCGGTGCGGCGTTACATCGACGAATGCCTGGCCGGCAAGACCGGCCCGCGCGGCAAGGACTTCAACATGCGCTGGATCGCCAGCATGGTGGCCGACGTGCACCGCATCCTGAGCCGCGGCGGCATCTTCATGTACCCGTGGGACCAGCGCGAGCCCGACAAGCCCGGCAAGCTGCGCCTGATGTACGAGGCCAACCCGATGGCCTTCCTGGTCGAGCAGGCCGGCGGCGCGGCCACCAACGGGCAGCAGCGCATCCTCGACATCCAGCCGGCCAAGCTGCACGAACGCGTCAGCGTGATGCTCGGCTCCAGGCACGAGGTCGAGCGCGTGACCAGCTACCACCAGGGCAGCTGAGCGCGAGGTCGCCGCGGCGACAGTGGCGATCGAGACGGCCCCGCACAATCGGCGCGCATGGGCACCCTGTATCTCGTCCGCCATGGCCAGGCCTCGTTCGGCAGCGACGACTACGACCGCCTGAGCGAACTGGGCACCCGGCAGTGCCGACGGCTCGGCGAGTACTTTCGCGCGCGCGGCGTGCAGTTCGAGGCCGCCTACACCGGCACGCTGCGGCGCCACGCGCAATCGATGGCGGCGATCGTCGACGGATTCGGCGCCGACGCGCCACGGCCGGTGGCGCTGCCGGGGCTGAACGAATACGACGCCGAGAGCCTGGTGCGCACGCTGCACCCGGCGCCGATGCCGTCGCCGCACACGCCCGACGGCGTGCGATACCACTTCCGGGTGCTGCGCGAAGGCCTGCTGCAATGGATGGCCGGCCAGTGTCAGCCCGCGGGCATGCCGAGCTGGGCCGCCTTCTCTGCCGGCGTGGCCGACGCGCTCGAGCGCATCCGCGTGCAGCACAGCCGCCAGGTGCTCGTCGTCTCCAGCGGCGGCCCGATCGCCACCGCGATCGGCCACGTGCTCGACACGCCGCCGGCCAGCGTGGTGGAGCTCAACATGCGCATGCGCAACAGCGCGCTCACCGAGTTCACCTTCACACCGAAGCGGCACTCGCTCGTCACCTACAACGCCCTGCCGCACCTGGAAGGCGTGAACCCCGAGGATTGGGTCACGCATTCCTGAACCGCACGCGGCCCGCGCCGCGTGATCGACTGCTCGCATGCCGGTAGCCCGCGCCTCAAGTCGGCGCGCCCCGGGCCGAAGTCTCCGATCAAGGGGCCGTTGCGCCCGGCGATGTGGGGGCAGGCACGATGTCGATGCGCAGCATGTTGGTCTGGTCGTGGCTCGTTGCGCAATCGGTCGCGGCCGGCGCTGCTGACGACGACAGGCGCGTGGACATCGTGCGCACCCGCTGGGGCTGCGAGATCGCCGACCAACACCTGACCTGCCTGCTCGAACGCAGCGGCAGCGACCCGGTCGCGCTGGCGGCGACCGATCCCCGCCTGCCCCAGACCGTGCGAGAGCTGCGACAACGACCCGCCAGCTGGCGCGGCCGCGCCGTGCGCATCCCGCTCTTCACCCATCCGTTCGACGATTCCTCGGTGCGTCAACTGGCGCAGGCGGTGCTGTGCGGCGCGGCGCCGGACTGCGATGCGGTGATCGGCCGCGCACGCTGGAGCACCGCCGCGAACCGGCTCGAATTCATCGACGCCCACGATCCGTTGCTGCAGCACGGCCAATAGCCGACTGCTGCGCGCGAACGCGGCCGCCGCGACGCGCCCATCCCCTAAACTCGCACGACAGTCCGGCGTTCGTCGGAACCCGGTTCCCCGCGCATGCCCTCCACGCTCAGCCTCGACGACGTCGAACCGGCACTGCCGGCTCTGGCGCCGCGTTGGCAGCGTTATGCATCGGCCACGCTGCTGGCGCTGTGCGTGCTGCTGGCCTGCCTGTGGGCGACCTTCACGCTGTGGCGCGACTCGCAGGACCGTCATCGCCAGGCCGTCGATGCGCGCTTCGAGTACCGCACCGAACGCATCCGCAACGAGCTCGTGCACCGCCTCGAGGGCTACGAGGCCACGATGCACAGCGTGGCCGGGCTGATCGGTGCGCGGCCGGGATTCGATCGCTCCGCCTGGCGGCGTTACTTCGAGCAGGCGCAGCCGTCGAACGAATATCCGGGCCGGCTCTTCCTCGCCTACGCACCGCGCGTGCGGGCGGCCGACGTGGCCCTGCACGAGCAGACGGCGCGCGTCGAGGGCCTGGCCGACTACCGCGTGCGCAGCGCCGACGCGGCGTCGCCCGCGGATCGCTACCCGCTGGCCTACATGCGGCGCATCGGTGAGGCCGCCAAGGTCGCCAAGGTCGGCGTGGCCGCCGGCAGCGACCTGGCCGATGATCCGGCGGCGGCGAGCGCCATGGCACAGGCGGCGCGCGAGAACCGCAGCATCCTGGCCGGGCCGCTCGCCTGGTCGAAGAGCCGTGCCGAGGAGGACCAGGTCTGGGCGCTGATCGTGCCGGTGTTCCTCGGCGCGCAGGTGCCCGCCGGCGCCGACGAACGCGCGGCGGCGGTGGCCGGCTTCCTGGTCGAGACCTTCAACGCGATGGACACGGCGGGCAGCACGCTCGGCCCCGACGCGGCGCTGATCGGCCTGAAGGTGCACGACGGCGACCTCGCCCTCTTCACCTGCCCCGAGATGAAGCGGGAGCTGGACCAGGGGTTCCGGCCCTCGGTGCGGCGCGCTTCGACGGTCGAGTTCGGCACGCGCACCTGGACGCTCGAATTCGTCGCGCTGCCGCGCTACCTGGCCGGCACGGAGTCGGAGCAGCCGTATCTGGTGCTGGTGGCCGGTGCGCTGGTGAGCCTGCTGCTCGCCGGCCTGGTCGGCACGCTGGCCGGACAGCGCGCCCACGCACTCGGTGAGGTGCAGGCGCGCACGGCCGAGCTGCGCAAGGCGCTGGCGCGCTCGGAGTCCAGCCAGGCGCGCATGCGCGCCGTGGTCGACCACGCGCTCGATTCGATCATCACCATCGACGAGCAGGGCATCGTGCAGACCTTCAACCCGGCGGCCGAGCGCACCTTCGGCTACGGCGCCGACGAGGTGGTCGGCCACAACCTGAAGATGCTGATGCCGGCGCACGACCGTGAGCGGCACGATGGCTACATGCACAACTACCTCACCACCGGGCAGGCCAAGATCATCGGCATCGGGCGCGAGGTGGTCGGCCGCCGCAAGGACGGCACCACCTTCCCGATGGAGCTCGGCGTCAGCGACATGCGCATCGGCGACCGCCGCTACTTCTGCGGCATCGTGCGCGACATCACCCAGCGCCAGCAGTCCGAACAGGCGCTGCGACAGGAGCGCGAGTCGCTCGAGGTCCGCGTGCAGGAGCGCACCGAGGTGCTGTCGCAGACCAACGTGGCGCTGCAGCAGGAGATCCACGAGCGGCGGCGCATCGAGGGCGAACTGGTCGCCGCGCGCGAGCAGGCGCTGCAGGCGGCCGAGGCCAAGGCGGGTTTCCTGGCCAACATGAGCCACGAGATCCGCACGCCGATGAATGCGGTGATCGGCATGACCGCGCTGCTGGAGGAAACGCCGCTCACCGCCGAGCAGCGCGGCTACCTCGAGACCATCCGCACCGGCGGCGACGCGCTGCTCGCGGTGATCGACGACATCCTCGACTTCTCGAAGATCGAATCGGGCATGCTCGAACTCGAGCGTCGGCCGTTCGAGGTCGGCGCCTGCATCGAGGAGGCGTTCGACATCCTGGCGCCGCGCGCCGCCGAGAAGGGCATCGACCTGCTGTACGTGATCGACGAAGAAGTGCCGCGCTGGATCGTCGGCGACGCCACGCGGCTGCGGCAGATCTTCATCAACCTGCTGTCCAACGCGGTGAAGTTCACCCACCAGGGCGAGGTCTGCATGACCGCGTCGCTTGCCTCCCGCGAGGGCTCGCGCGTGAGGCTGCACTTCGCGGTGCGCGACACCGGCATCGGCATCGCGCCCGACAAGCGCGCCTTCCTGTTCCGCGCCTTCTCGCAGGCCGATTCGTCGACCACGCGCAAATACGGCGGCACCGGCCTCGGACTGACGATCTGCCAGCGGCTGGCCCAGCTGATGGGCGGCGACATCGCGGTGGAGAGCGAGGAAGGCCGTGGCTCCATCTTCAGCTTCTCGATCAGTGCCGACGGCGCGGAGTCGACCGCCCTGCCCTCGCGTTACGTCAATGAAGCGCAGCCGCAGCTCGCCGGCAAGCGCGTGCTGATCGTCGACGACAACCCGACCAACCTGCACATCCTGGAAACGCTGTGCCGCCGCTGGGGCACCGAGGTCGCCACTGCGGGCAGCGGCGCCGAGGCGCTGACGCTGCTCGATCGCGACCGCATGTTCGACGTGGCGGTGCTCGACCTGCACATGCCGGGCATGGACGGCGTGCAGCTCGCGCGCCAGATCCGCTGGCTGTGCCCGGGCACGACGCCGGCGCTGGTGTTGCTGTCGTCGAGCGTGCAGCGACGCAGCGGTGTCGACCAGGCCGAGCTGTTCGCCGCGCGCCTGGCCAAGCCGGTCAAGCACAGCCAGCTGTTCAACGCGCTGACGCAGGTGCTGGAGCCGGGCAGCGTCGGTGGTGGCCCGGGTGCGACGCGACGGCTCGATCCGACGCTGGCGCAGCGGGTGCCGCTCAAGATCCTGATCGCCGAGGACAGCGTCATCAACCAGAAGCTCGCGGTCGGCATCCTGGCCAAGCTGGGCTACGCCTGCGACGTGGCCGGCAATGGCCGCGAGGCGCTGGAGCTGGTGCGGCTGAACCGCTACGACCTCGTGCTGATGGATCTGCAGATGCCCGAACTCGATGGCCTCGAAGCCACCCGGCGCATCGTGGCCGAGCTGTCTCCGCGCAGCCGGCCGCGCATCGTCGCGATGACGGCCAATGCGCTGGCCGGCGACCGCGAGCGCTGCATCGACGCCGGCATGGACGACTACATCGCCAAGCCGATCCTGCCGGTCGACGTGCAGGCGGTGATCGAGCGCCTGTGCGGCGGCCAGCAAAACGCGCCGGCGCCGTCCGATCCGGAGCAGGCGCCGCTGATCGACCTGCAGGTGATCGACGAGCTGCGCCACCTCGATGGCCCGTCGTCGAAGTCGCTGCTGTCGTCGTTGCTGCAGGACTACCTGCGCGAGGCGCCGGCCACCATCGGCGACATCAAGCACCTGTCGGATCGCCGCGAGGCGGCGCCGCTGGCGGCGCGCGCCCACAAGTTCGGCGGCGTCAGCGCCAGCCTGGGCGCCCGGGGCATGGCCGATGTCTGCCGCCGCATCGAGCAGCAGATCGCGGCCGGCGATCTGACCAGCCTGCCGTCGCTGGTGGATCAGCTCGAGATGCGATTCGCCCGCACGCGAGCCGAGCTGCAGCGCCTGGCCTGACCCGGTGGTTGCCGCCCGTGCGCGGGCGCGCGTCGGCGACGCCGGACCGTCAGCGCACGCTCGTCAGGTGCGACACGCCACCGAAGCTGCCGACCCACAGGCTGCCGTCGCTGCCGGTGGCCATCGAGAACACGGTGTTCGAGAAGAGGCCGTCCTGGGTCTTCAACACGACGAAGGTGTCGCCTTCCTTGCGCGCCAGGCCGTCGTTGGTGCCGATCCACAGCCGGCCCTTCGGGTCGACGTGCAGCATGAAGACGTGGTTGCCGGGCAGGCCGTCCTTGACCGTGTAGTGCTTCCACGCCTTGCCATCGAAACGCGACAGCCCGCCGCCCCAGGTGCCCGCCCACACCAGGCCGTCACCGTCGACGGCGAGCGACACGATGTAGTTCGGGTTGTAGGCGGTATCGATGCCCTGCAACCCCATCTCCTGCTTCTGCTTGGCGTGATGGCTCGACACCTTGGCCGGGTCGTTCTTGAAGGTCAGGTCGTTCTTCACCACGTCGTACGGCGCGCCCAGGCCCTTGGCGTGGTTCCAGTTGTCCCACTTGCCGTTCACGTAGCGCGCGAGGCCGCCCTCGGTGGCCAGCCACACCTCGCCGTTCCTGCCTTCGGCCAGGGCATAGACCCAGTCGTTGGGCAGTCCGCCCTTGGTGCTCTCCACCGTGTGCAGCTCCCAGGCCGCGCGCTCGGCGAGCTTGCCGCCCTTGATGCGGTTCACGCCCGACCAGGTGGCGATCCAGGTGTCGCCGTTCTTCGCCTTCAACAGGTCGTAGACGAAGGCATCGCCGAGGCCGTCGGGGATGTTGTACGTCTGCCATTTCCCGCTCTTCTCGTCGAGCAGCGACAGGCCGCCGCCGTAGGTGCCGACGGCCAGCTTGCCGTCGAGCCGGCTGACGTGGAACACGCCGTTGCTCAACAGGCCGCTGCGCGTGTCGAACAGGTCGTACTTGTCGGTCTTGGTGTCGTAGCGGATCACGCCACCCGAGGTGCCCACCCACAGCAGCGAGCCGTCGGCGAGGATGTCCTTAACGTTGCGATTGCCGACGCGAAAGTGCACGAACTTGGCGTTCGGGTCGACCTGCACCTTGCCCTCGCGCTCGGGCAAGGCGCCCGCCTGCGCGGACGGGCTGCCGACCGGTGGATGGTTGGCCGGCGGCTGCATGGCCGGCAGCGGCAGCAGGCCACTGGCGGCCACGCCGGGCATCGGCGGCGTCGCGGCCACACGCGCCGTTGGCGTGGCGGCGTCGCTGCCGCTGCTCGATTGGCGCTGGCCGATCACATAGGCGCCGGCAACCAGCCCGGCGATGGCCAGGGCGGCCAGCGTGATGGTGGAATTGTTGATCTGCATGGGTGGCTCGGGTTTGCGGTGAAGGGTGCTAGCGGGCGATGCGCGTCACGCCACGCCGTGTGCCGGCCCAGACTTCACCCTTGGGGGTGACGGCCAGCGCGTACACGTTGTCCTCGAGCAGTCCTTCCTTCTTGCCGAAGTTCTGCCAGCTCTTGCCGTCGTAGCGCGACACGCCCTTGTTGGTGCCGAACCAGAAGTTGCCGTCGGGACTCTGCGCGATCGAGTAGACGATGTTGCCCGCCAGTCCGTGCCTGGCCGTCAGGTTGGTCCAGCGCTGGCCATCGAAGCGCGACACGCCGCCGCCCCAGGTGCCGGCCCAGACCGAGTCGTCGCGCGCGACCAGGATCGCGAAGGTGTAGTTCGGGTTGTAGGTCGCGCGGCCCTCGGTCGATGTGGTCAGGTCGTGGCGCGTGCGCGTGCCCAGGCCCGTGTTGGCCGAGAACGGCAGCCCGTCGTCGTTGGTCGCGCCCAGGCCGTCCTTGTGCGTCCAGCTCTTCCAGACCTTGCCGTCGAACATCGACACGCCGCCTTCGGTGCCGAACCAGACCCGGTCCTTCGCGTCGACGCCAAGGCCGTAGACCCACTCGTTGACCAATTGCTTGACGTAGGTGGTGAAGGTCATGGTCTTCAGATCCACCTTGTTGGCGCCGGCCCAGGTGCCGATCCACAGCGTGCCGTCCTTCTGCGAGGTGAACGAGTAGATCCAGTAGTCGGCCAGCCCGTGCATCGGGAAGTAGGTCTTCCACTGGCCGTCCTTGAAGCGCGAGGTGCCGCCGGCATTGGTGCCGAACCACTTGTAGCCCTGCGCGTCGATGCCGACCGAGAAGACGTACTCGTTGGCGAGGCCTTCCTTGCGCGTGAAGGTTTGGCGCGGCTTGAGCGTCTCGATGTCGATCTCGTGCACGCCGGCCGACGTGCCGACCCAGATCGAGCCGCGTGCGGACTCGACGGTGAGCGCGCGCACGTAGACCGTGTTGCCGACCTCGAAGCTGTCGACGACGCGCCAGGGCCTGGTCGCCGGGGTGGTGACCGCCTGCGCCGCCGCGGGCGCAGGCGTCTGCCCGGCGGCCGGCAGTGCGACGGCGGCCAGCGCCGCCAGCGTCATGAAGCGAATGATCCGGCGCGACTGCATCAATTCATCGTCCTCATGTACGCGATCAGGTCGAGCATCTCGCGCTCCTTGATGATGCCCAGGTAGGCCGGCATCGCGCCCCGGCCCTGGCGGATCACCGCGGCCAGATGCGAATCGGGACGCACCAGGCTGTTCGATCGCTTGAAGTCGGGCGTACCGGGCCACACCGGCGTGCCGTTCGGGCCGTGACAGTTGGCGCAATACGCGCCGTAGAGCTTCTGGCCGCGGTCGATGCTCGCGGCGCGAGCCTGACCCGCACTGCACAGCGCGCCGAACAGCACGACACCCCACATCCGGAGGTCGACGAGAGGCAGGCACCGACGCGAGCCGGCGCGGCCAACGGCGGCGCGTGGCACGCTCACCGCGTCACCTGCGCGCGCAGCGATTTCGCTTGCGCTTCGAGGCGCGCCGCCTCCTGCGGGTCACGCGGCAGTCCCAGCGCGCCGGCGCGATGCGCGCGCGCGAGTGCCTCGACGGCGGGCGCATAGCCGCGCCCGACCGCCTTGCGCAGCCACATGAGCGCTTGCTGCGCATCGCGCGCGGTGCCCTCGCCGCTGGCGAACATGCGCGACAGCCCGTACTCGCCGGCCGGGTCGCCCTGTTCGGCGGCCCTGCGGTACAGCGCCACGGCCTCGACGTCCTGCTCGGCGGCGTCGAGCAGGTCGGCCAGCCGCGACTGCGCCGGCGCGTAGCCCTGATCGGCTGCCTTGCGCAGCAGCGCCATCGCGGTGATCAGGTCGCCATCGCGAAACGACGCTTCCGCGCGCTCGGTGTCCTGCTTCGGATCGGCATGCGCCAGCACGGCGCAACACAGCAGCAGCATGGCGCTGCTGGCGGCGCGCAGGCGGCTGGCGATCGAACGGCGAAGCTGTGTCACAGCAGCCAAAACGCAAGAAGCGTTCCAGCTGCTGGCTGCTCAAGAGCCCGACGCCTGCGCCACCGCAGGCCGCCCCTTCGCGCTCTCGAACTCCTCGATCTTGCGATACAGGCTGGACAGGCCGATACCCAGGCGCAGCGCCGCCGAGCGCCGGTCGCCGCCACACGCGTCGATGGCCTGCAGGATCAGCGAATGCTCGAAGCACCGCACCTGGTCGCGCAGCGGCATCCCTTCACGCGCAACCGCGTCCATCGGCGAGCCGGCCGGCGCCGAGGTCACCGGTGGCGGCGGCGTGACGTGCGGCGGCAGGTCGGCCACCGTGATGCGCGCGCCCTCGGCGAGGATCATGGCCCGGTGCAACACGTTCTCGAGTTCGCGCACGTTGCCCGGCCAGTCGTAGTAGACGAGCACTTCCTCCGCCTCGGCGTCGGGCAGCGGCGTCTGCGCCAGGCCGAAGCGCTGCACGCCGCGCTGCAGCAGGAACGTGATCAGCGCCGGCAGATCCTCGCGGCGTTCGCGCAGCGGCGGCACGTCGATGTGGAAACCGTTGAGGCGAAAGTACAGGTCCTCGCGGAACCTGCCCTCGGCGGCCATCGCCCGCAGGTCGCGATTGGTCGCGGCGACGATGCGCACGTCGATCTTGCGGGTCTGCTCGCTGCCGAGCGGGCGGATCTCCTTGGCCTCCAGCACGTGCAGCAGCTTCACCTGCAGCGCGAGCGGCAGCTCGCCGATCTCGTCGAGGAAGATGGTGCCGCGGTCGGCTTCGAGAAAGAGGCCCTTGCGCGCCCTGTCGGCCCCCGTGAAGGCGCCCTTGGTATGGCCGAAGAACTCGCTCTCGAGCAGGTTCTCGGGAATCGCACCGCAGTTGACCGGCACGAACGGATGCGCGGCGCGCTGGCTCTGCTGGTGGATGCGGCGTGCCACCACGCCCTTGCCGGTGCCGCTTTCGCCGGTGATCAGCACGTTGGTGTCGATCGGCGCCACCTTGGCGACCAGCCGGTCGACCGCACGCATCACCATCGAACTGGTGGCGCACAACTCGTCGCCGCTGCCGACCACGAGCTTGCGCAGTGCGTCGTTCTCGCGCTTCAGCCCGCGCAGCTCGCCGATCTGGATCAGCCGCTGCGTCAACTCGGCCGTGCGCAGCGGCTTGATCATGTAGTCCACCGCGCCGGCCTTCATGGCCTCGATGGCGGTGTCGACCGACGAGTACGCCGTCATCATGATGAAGGTGGTTTCCACGCCGGCCGCGCGCGCCTGGCGGATCACCTCGATGCCGGTGAGGTCGGGCATGTTGACGTCGCACACGGCCACTTCGACATCGCCCTTGATCAGCCGCTTGAGCGCCTCGTGGCCGCTGCCGGCAACGTCCACCGCATGGCCCGCCTTGGCCAGGCTGGCCGACAGGATCTGCCGGATCGCCGGTTCGTCGTCGATGACCAGGATCTGCAGCGAGCTCATCGAGGTGCCTGTGTTCATGCCGCCGCCATTGTCGGCAATCGCCAGGCGGATGCCAGCCGGGTCGGCACCCATCTTGACTTGCATCAACGCATGATCGGGGCTGCCCCGAGGCCAGGCGTCGAACGCGCCGGCAACGTCGTCGGCAGGTGGCGGCAGGTCGTCGTGCACAGGCGCCTATGGCGGCTCGACGGCGCCGCTCAGCGGGAACGCCGCCGCAGCCCGGTGGCCCGCTGGCGCGTCACACCAGCCGCTCCATCGAGCCAGCGCCGACATAGCCCAGCACCGCCATCAGCAGTGCGAGCAGGATGCCCCAGCCGAACATCGACTCCACCATGGGCCAGCGCCGCCACACCAGGTACAGCGCGCCGAAGTTGACCCAGACCGCCGCGCCGGCGAGAAACCGCGCGATCGCCTCCCAGTGGTCACCGGGCAGCACCAGGAGTCCGAGCGAGGACAGCAGCGCAACGGTGAAGCCGACCAGGCCCAGGCCCATCGCCAGCGCGAGCCGGCCGTCGTGCCGTACCCAGCGCTGCAGCGCGGGCACCACGCCGGCCACGCACCAGGCACCGAGGAACAGGCACGCCACGACCCCGGCCTTGCCGCCGACGTGCCACAAGCCGCCGAGATGCGCACGCACGACCTCGGCCAGCGTACGCGGCATGCCCGAGGTCCATGCCATCAGCCAGAGATCGAGCCAGAGCGCCGCCAGCATCAGCAGGATCACCAGTGCGCCGCCGTCGCGCGAGCGCCAGGCCTGCTCGATGCGCAGGTAGACCAGAACGCCGACCGCCGCGATCCACGACGGCGCCTCGAAGCGTTGCTCGAACGGCTGCGCCGGCATCAGCCACGCCGACTCGAGCGCCCGCAGCGCCGACGCGGCGAGCAACCCGCTGGCACCCCAGAGCGCGAGCGTGGAAGCCCAGCGCCCGACGGAGGCCGCCCGGCCGGTCTGCGTCACCAAATACAAGGCGGCAGCCAGCACGAGCAGCCACGCCGCGCCCACGCTCCAGTGCATCGACCAGGTGGCCACCGGCTGCGACACGCCGCGCAACCACGAGCTCTGCAGCGTCGCGGCCAGTGCCACCACGACGGGCATCGCCGCCGCGCAGGCCCGCCAAGGCAAGGCGAACGGCTCGTACGCGGCGATACGCAGACGCTCGGAGGTCACGCGACCGCGAATGGCGTCGGCGATCCACCGCAAACTTGAACCATCGCAACTCCGGGTTGGATGTTTCATGCGAAGCATCCTTCGTGCCATTGGGCCTGGCGCGCCGCCAAGCCCACTTGCGCCGACAGTCCACGCTGAATCGGTGTCAGGCTTCCCATTCGGCGGAATCCCACGGCCGGCATTCCCGGCCATGGGAATCAGCGCGTCGGGGTCGGCGGGGTCGGCGGCGCCTGCAGCGGCGCCACGCGGGGCGCCGGCGCGCGCGGCGCGTGCCGACCGAGCTGCGACTCCCACTCCCACAGCGCTGCGCGAGCGCGCGCGCGGTAAGGGTCGTCGGCGCGCGACAGGTGCAGGTAGCTGCGCATCGCACCGAGCGCAGCCTCCAGGTCACCGCCCTGCTCGAGCGCCATCGCCAGGCCGTAGTACGCATTGGCCTGCGCCGGCCGCCAGCCGATCGCGGCCTCGAACGCATGCTGTGCCTGCGCCGCGTCGCGCAGGCCGAGCCAGGCAAAGCCGAGATTGACCTGCGCCTCCGGCAGCCGCGGCTGCAGCACCAGCACACGCTGCAGCGCGGTGATCGCGTGCTCGTATTGCCTGGCGTGCAGCATCGCGACGCCCTGCTCGAAGCGCACGCGCACCTCGCGCTCGCGCTGGTCGCGCGCGTGCGACGCCAGGTCGGCGACCGGTGAAGGCGCAGCGCCCTCGCGCGTGGCGCGCTGCGGATTGACGAAACTGATCAGCGCGCCGGCGATCGCCAGCAGCGCCAGCGCCTGCATCCGACGTCGACGCATCACGCTGCCGGGCTGGCGCGCCGCGCCGGTCATCGTCCGGCTCACACGGCCCCCTTGTGCGGTGCGACGCTGACGAACGGCACACCGAAGAAGGTGAGAAACGCCACCGTGAACACCGCGACGACCAGCCAGGCGCAGCGACGCGGCGACCACGCCAGCGAGCGGCGCGCGTGCATCGCACCCACCAGCAGCAGCCAGGTCAGGAAGGCCCAGGTCTCCAGCGGGTCCCACGCCCAATAGCGGCCCCACGCATCCTGCGCCCACACCGCGCCGGCCACCAGCATCAGGCTCTCGAAAAGCAGCGCGATCTGCATCACCCGCCACGCATGCGCGTCGAGCGTGGCGTCGTCGGGTGCGCGCGCGAACGCGCGTGCGCCCCAACCCGTGCCGCGCGCCAGCAGCATGCCGGCCAGCCCGAGCGCCCACAACGCGCAGCCGAGGAACAACTTGCCGAGCAGCACGTGGAACCACAGCACCGGTGTCTGATAGGTCGCCGGCAGGTGCGTGTCGGCCGGGTCGGTGGCGAGCAGCCACAAGCCGATCAGCGCCAGCAGGCTCAGCACGATCGGCGCGCCGGCGCGCAGCAGTGCGTCGCGGCGCGCGGCGCAGGCGGCAATCAGGCCCAGGCTGAACAGGCTGCTGGCCAGGATCTCGAACATGTCGAGGAACGGGCCATGACCGAGACGCTGCCAGCGCAGCGCGAGGCCGAGCGCCAGCAACAGCAGCGCGACGTCGAGCACGCGCCACGGCCGCGTGAGGCTGTGGCGCGTGGGCTGCAGCGGCGCCGTCGCGCTGCGCCAGGCATCGTTCCAGGCCAGCACCGTCGCCAGCGCACACGCCGCCACGCCGGCCCACAGCCAGGGCAGCTCCGGCACCCACGACGCGGCGGCGCTCATGCGGCACGCTCCGGGGCGGGCGGGAGAAACACCTGCAGTCGCCGGCGCATCGCACCGCTCGTCGCCACGTGCCATGCCAGCCCGGCGATGCCGAGCAGCGCCAGCCAGAACAGCGGCCCCAGCACCGGATCGTGATGGATGCGGTAGCCCATCCAGCCGAGCAGTCGTTCGTAGCGCAGCGTGCCGAGCGGACTGAAGGCCTCCTGCCCCGGCCGCAACTCGATGCGACGCCCCTGCAGCTCGACCACCAGCGTGGCGGCCGCCGAGGCCGGGTCGAGCACCCAGGCCGCCTGCTCGGGTGGCGGCGCATCCAGGCGCAGCCACAGCTTGACGAGCACACCCTCGGGCGTGCGCCACTGCTGCTCCTGCTTGTGGTCGAACAGCGGGTACGACGGCAGGTGCACGGCGCCCGTCACCGCGTCGCGGCCCACGCCCTGCCAGCGCAGCAGCGGCGCGAAGCCCTTGTTGTGGGTGGTGTAGAAGCGGTAGCCGTCCACCACCAGCGGCTCGGTGTCGCCCACGCGCAGCGGCGTCGCGTGTCCGGCGACGAGCAACTCGCTCACGGTCTGCGCGCGCCGCATGCCGGGCGCGTAGTGCACCTGCCAGGACCCTTGCTCGAACTGCAGGCGCGCCAGCGCGCCGTCGTTCCATGGCCCGCGCGACATCGTCTCGACGGCCGCGGCGTCGAAGGCGGCACCCTGGGTCAGCTCGACGCGGCCTTCGTAGTGCTGCAGCCGGCCCCAGGCCGCGGCCAGCATGCCGAGCAGCAGGCAGGCATGGAACAGGCCAAGCCCGCCGCGGCGCAGCTTGCGGTGCAGTGCCATGGCCGCCAGCAGGTTCGCCGCCAGCAGCAGTGACGGCAGCGCGATCCAGCTGCTCGACACGCGCGGGTCG
>JBGAMU010000086.1:0-17237 GCA_044222685.1 Burkholderiaceae bacterium | reverse complement strand
AGCCGTCATCGCAGATGCGTGTCGAGGTGGCGGCGATCTTCGCGCAGGTGGAGCACACGCCCAACGAGCCGGCCAACCTGTTTCGCATCGCCATTGCGCTGGAGAACCGCGCGGCGGCGTTCTTCGCCGACCGCGCCGCACGCGCCACCGAAGGTTCACCCGAGCATGCGCTGTATGTCGAGCTGGCGGCCGAGGAGCAGGAGCACGCGCAGGTGCTCGCCACCGCCTGGCAGCAGTGGCGCACCGGCCGGCCGGGCCTGCTGAGCGACGACCTGCTGCGCCATCGCAGCGAGGCGGTCGCCGACGCCGCGCCGCGCATCAACGCCGCGCGCACGCTGCTCGGCACGCACGACCCGGCGCGCCCGGCGCTGGTCTGCGGCGACGCCACGCTGACGCGCGGCGTGTTGCGCGACCGCGTGGCCCGCGCCGCGGCGGTGTTCACCGCGCACGGCCTGGTGCCGGGCGACCGCGTCGCGATCAAGCTGTCGGACGGCTTCGACTGGGTGGTGGCTTTCCTCGGCGCGCAATGGGCCGGGCTGGTGGCGGTGGCGGTGAACCCGCGCGTGCCGGCGCCGGAGTGGCGCTACATCCTCGACGAGGCCGGCTTCGGCGTGATCGTCACCGAGACCATCGACGACACGCCGCTGCCCTGGGCCGCACGCCTGTGGCCGGTGGACGACTGGCGGCGCGAGGTGGACGCGGCGTCGCCGGTCGAGGCGCGGCCGATGGACGCCGAGGCGCCGGCGTTCTGGTGCCACTCGTCGGGCACCTCGGGCAAGCCCAAGGCGGTGGTGTTGGCGCATCGCTTCGCCGAGCACATCGACCAGGTGTCACGCGAGGGCATCGGCATCCGTGCCGACGATCGGCTGTACGCGAGCTCGAAGCTCTTCTTCGCCTACCCGCAGACCAATGCGCTGTTCGCCGGGCTGCGCATGGGCGCCACCGTGATCCTCGATCCGCAGTGGCCCACCGCGGCGAGTGTGGCGGCCGCGGTGCAGCAGCATCGGCCGACGGTGCTGCTGAGCGTGCCGTCGCTGTACCGCAACCTGCTGCACGAAGGCCTGGCGCTGGGCATCGCGCAGGCCGGCGTGCGGCTGTGCGTGTCGGCCGGCGAGGCGCTGCCGGCCAGCCTGCGCGAAGCGTGGCGCGCGCAGACGGGGCTGGCCGTCGTCGACGGCTACGGCGCGTCGGAGGCGATGGTGCTGGTGATGCTCGACCGCGGCGACGGCCGCGGCTTCCGGCCGTCGCCCGGCATCGGCATCGAGCCGGTCGACGCGGATGTACCGGCCGGCGTGCCGACGCGACTGAAGATCCACGCGCCGATGCTCGCGCTCGGTTATCTCGACCGGCCGCAGGCGCAGGCCGAGTCGTTTCGCGACGGCGCGTTCTGCCCGGCCGACCTGTGGGAGCGGCTGCCCGACAGCGGCGGCTGGCGCTTCGCCGGCCGCGAGGACTCGCTGGTGAAGATCCGCGGCCGCTGGGTCAATCTGATCGAGCTGGCCGAGCGACTCGGCGCGCAGACGCCCGGGCTCATCGAAGGCGCCGCGGTCTGCGTGCCCGACAGCGATGGCGTCGACGCGGTCGCGTTCTTCTACGTGGCCAGCGACGCGGCGGCAGCACGCGACGCGCTGCTGACGCGTGCCGAGGCGTTGCCACCGTATCAACGGCCGCGGTGGCTGCATGCCGTACCGGCCTTGCCGCGCGGGCCGACGGGCAAGCTGCTGCGGCGGCAGTTGCAGGCGATGCACAGGACGCTGGCATGAGGGCGGGCGGCGCGTCGCGTCAGGCGGTACCCGCCCGCGGATCAGCGAGGCCCATCACATGAGCACCGCCGCTGCCCTGAATGCACCCATCGTCCGCACCGAGCGCGTCGGCCACGCGCTGGTCGTGACGCTGCAGCGCGCGCCGGTCAATGCGATCAACGACGAACTGCTCGCGCAGCTCGACGCCGCGCTCGATGAAGCCGAGGCCGACGAGTCGATCGCGGTGCTGCACCTGCGCAGCGCGCTCAAGGTGTTCTGCGGCGGCGCCGATCTCGAGTTGATCCGCTCGAGCACCGCCACGCCGCAGGGCCGCAACCGCATGGTCGCGATCGTGCAGGACATGCAGCGTGTGTTCGCGCGGCTGGAGAACGCGCCCTGCGTGACGATCGCCGAGCTCGGCGGCGCCGCGGTCGGTGGCGGCTTCGAGCTGGCGCTGGCCTGCGACTGGCGCATCGCCGCGCACGAGGCGCGCATCGGGCTGCCGGAGGCCGCGCTCGGGCTGCTCGCCGCCGGCGGCGGCACGCAGCGGCTGACGCACCTGGTCGGCCCCGGCATCGCGCGCCGGCTGATCCTGGGCGCCGAGACGGTCGACGGCCGCGAGGCCGAGCGGCTGGGCCTCGTGCAGTGGGCAGTGCCGCGCGCGCAGCTCACCGAGGCCGCGCGTGCGCTGGCCGCGCGCTGCGCCGCCCACCCGCGCACCACGTTGGCCGAGAACAAGCGCTGCATCGCGCTGGCCAGCGCCCCGCATGGCGACGGCTACGCCGCCGAGATCGCCGCGACGCGGCGGCTCTATGAAAACCCCGAAACCCGGCGTCGCGTGTCGGCCTTTCTCGACAAGACGGGCGCCGCTCACACCCCTAGCTCCAAGGAGAAGCCATGAGTCTGAACAACAAGCTGGCCGTCGTCACCGGCGCCGCGTCGGGCATCGGTGCGTCGGTCGCGCAGAAGCTCGCCGACGCCGGCGCCATCGTGATCGTCGCCGACGTGCAGGCCGACAAAGGCGAGACGCGTGCCGCCACGCTGCGCGCGGCGGGCCGCCAGGCGCACTACCTGCACGTCGACCTCACCGACGCCGCCTCGGTGGCGGCATTCGCCGACGCGGTGCAGACCAAGTACGGTGCGGTCGACGTGCTGGTCAACGGCGCCGGCTGGGGCCGCGCGCATCCGTTCCTCGAAGGCACGCCCGAACTGTGGGACCGCATGATCAACCTCAACTTCGTCGGCCCGATGCGGCTGGCCAAGGCGCTGCTGCCCGAGATGGTCAAGCGCGGCAGCGGCAAGATCGTCAACATCGCCAGCGACGCCGGTCGCGTCGGCAGCATGGGCGAGACGGTGTACTCGGGCACCAAGGGCGCGCTGATCGCGTTCACCAAGAGCCTGGCGCGCGAGATGGCGCGCTACCAGATCAACGTCAACTGCGTCTGCCCCGGCCCGACCGACACGCCGCTGATGGCCGCCGTGCCCGAGAAGCTGACCGAGGCGCTGAAGAAGGCGATTCCGTTTCGCCGCCTCGGCGAGCCCGACGAGGTGGCCGACGCGGTACTGTTCTTCGCCGACGACACGGCGAAGTACGTGACCGGCCAGGTGCTCAGCGTCAGCGGCGGCCTGACGATGGCCGGATGAACATGGCTCCCCCGGATCCGCGCTGCCCGCCTGGGCGTGAGGAGGCGGTCGGTGTCACGGTCGCGTCGCGCTGGGCCGACGCCGACGGCACGCACATCGACGTGCGCGGCCTGGCGCCGCCGCAGCCGTTGGTGGAGATCCTGCGGCTGGTCGAATCGCTGCCGCGCGACGCCGTGCTGATCGTGCACCACGACCGCGAGCCGATGCTGCTGTACCCGGAGCTGGCCGAGCGCGGTTGGCTGGCCGACGCGCTGGACGCGCCGGCCGGCGAGGTGCGGCTGCGGCTTCACGCCGATTCCGATTGAAAGGACCTGCCCGTGGACTACACGCTGCCCGAATTCCTCGCCCACGCGATCGCGCTCGAGCGCGAGGCTGCCGAGCGGTACCTCGAGCTCGCCGACATGATGGAGGCGCACCGCAACGACACGGTGGCACAGCTGTTCCGCGACATGGTGCGCTACTCCCGCCTGCACCATGACTCGATCGTCGAGCGGGCCGGCACGATCGTGCTGCCGACGCTCGGCGCGTGGGAGTACCAATGGCGCGAGCCGCCCGAGGCCGGCGGCGACGAGGCCTTCGACTACACGCTGAACGCCTACGACGCCTTGCGCTACGCGCGCGAGAACGAGATGCGCGCGATGGACTACTACGCCGGCGCCGGCCAGAGCTCGAGCGATCCGGAGGTCAAGCGCCTGGCCGCCGAGTTCGCCGCCGAGGAGACGGAGCACGTCGAGGCGATCGAGGACTGGCTGGCGCGCACCGAGCGGCCGTCGGCCACCTGGGCCGCCGATCCGCATAGATCATGACCCCCCCCCGAAGCGGCCTTCGGCCGCCTCCCCCTCAAGGGGGCAACACCAGCGGACCGGCGAAGCCGGATCCGCGGTGTTCACTCGAAACGACTATCGAGACGTCGGGGACGTTACTCGCACAGTGCGCGAATGTCCTCCGGCACCGGAATGCCGTAGATGCGGCGACGGTCCTTCTCGTCGCGCTTGCAGAAGATGCGTGTCTCCACGCTTTCGCAGATGAGGACGTCGCCGCGTGTGATCACGTGCTTCTGCAGAAAGACCTTGGCGCGCCACTCCTGGATGTGCGTGCTGATCAGGATCTTCTCGCCGTAAGTGGCGCTGTTGATGAACTTGGCGTGGTGCTCCAGCAGCGGTGTGCCGATGATGCCGTTCTGGTGTTCGAGCACATGCCACGGCGGCACGCCGCAGGTCATGAAGAAGTGCAGCGACGCCGCGTCCATCCAGCGGTGGTAGCGCGGAAAGAACACGATGCCCGCCGGATCGCAGTCACCGAATCGGATCTCGACGGTCATCGTGGTCGTCTTGCTCATGGCGCGCCTTTTGTTCGCATGAATTCTACGGCCCTGGGTCGTGGCTTCATTCCCGACCGATACACCGAGGTGCTGCCATGACCATCGCCGACACCACCGCGACGCGCCACGTGCCGACCTATTGCTACAACTGCGTCGCCGGCCCCGACCTGCTGAGCGTGAAGGTCGAGCGCGGCGTCGCCACCGAGATCGGCCCCAACGTCGACGGCAAGGGCCTGCACCCGAGCGACGGCCGGCCCTGCGTGAAGGCCTACGGCCTGATCCAGAAGACCTATCACCCGCAGCGTTATCTCACGCCGATGCGGCGCACGAATCCGTTGAAGGGCCGCCACGAGGACCCGGGCTTCGTGCCGATCAGCTGGGACGAGGCGCTCGACCTGGTGGCCAAGAAGCTGCTCGAGGTGCGTGCGCAGGGTGTGCTCGACGAGCAGGGGCTGCCGCGCGTGGCGGCCACCTTCGGGCACGGCGGCACGCCGGCCAACTACATGGGCACGTTCCCGTCGTTCCTGCAGGCCTGGGGCGCGGTGGACTACAGCTTCGGCTCGGGGCAGGGCGTCAAGTGCGTGCACAGCGAGCACCTGTACGGCGAGTTCTGGCACCGCGCGTTCACCGTGTCGGCCGACGTGCCGTATACCGAATACAACCTCTCGTTCGGCAACAACAACGAGGTCACCGGCGGCCCGTGCGCCGCGGCGCGCCATGCGGCGGCCCGTGTGCGTGGCGCGCAGCGCATCCAGATCGAGCCGCACCTGTCGGTCACCGGCGCGGCGTCGGCGCAGTGGGTGCCGATCAAGCCGAAGACCGACGCCGCCTTCATGTTCGCGCTGATCCACGCGATGCTGCACGAGCATGCGCGCGAGCGGCTCGACCTGCCGTTCCTGCGCGACAGCACCTCGTCGCCGTACCTGGTCGGGCCGCACGGCTACTACCTGCGCGACCCGCACAGCCTGAAGCCGCTGCTGTGGGACCAGGCAATGCAAGCTGCGGTGCCGCACGACACGCCGGGCGCCGAGCCGCTGCTCGAAGGCCGCGTCACGGTGGCGCAGGCGGTCGAGGTGGGTGCCGACGACGAGCGCTGGCTGCTCGACGACGTGGCAGCCGACACTGCGTTCACCAAGCTGGTCGACCACATGGCGCGCTACAGCCCCGACTGGGCGGCGCCGATCTGCGACGTGACGCCGGCGACGATCCGCCGCATCGCCGGCGAGTTTCTCGATCACGCGCATGTCGGCGAGACCATCGAGGTCGACGGCCAGGTGCTGCCGCTGCGCCCGGTGTCGGTCACGCTCGGCAAGACGGTCAACAACGGCTGGGGTGCCTACGAGTGCTGCTGGTCGCGCACGATGCTGGCGGTGCTGGTCGGCGCGCTCGAGGTACCGGGCGGCACGCTCGGCACCACGGTGCGCTTGAACAAGCCGCACGACGACCGCCACCAGAGCGTGCTGCCCGGGCCCGACGGCTTCATGCTGCAGAAGTTCAACCCCACGCGGCGCGGCGAGTGGAGCGCCACGCCGACCAGCCGGCACGGCCACCGCACGCTGATCCCGCTGGTCGGCAACAGCGGCGCGTGGAGCCAGGCGCTCGGCCCCACGCATCTGGCGTGGATGTTCCAGCGCGAGGTGCCCGACCACTGGCAGCGGCCTACCGCGCCGGCGGTCTGGTTTGCCTACCGCACCAACCCGGCGATTTCGTTCTGGGACACCGCCACCATCGCCGAGACGATGGCGCGCTTTCCGTTCACCGTGTGCTTCGCCTACACACCCGACGAGACGAACCACATGGCCGACATCCTGCTGCCCGAGGCGACCGACCTCGAGAGCACGCAGCTGATCCGCCTGGGCAAGACCAAGTTCGTCGAGCAGTACTGGCAGCACCAGGGCTGGGTGCTGCGCCAGCCGGCGGTCGAGCCGCGAGGCGAGACACGCGACTTCAGCTGGATCGCCACCGAGATCGCGCGCCGCACCGGGCTGCTCACCGAGTACGTCAGCTCGATCAACCGCGGCGCGATGGGTGTGGCACTGAAGACCGAATCGCGCGACTTCGCACTCGACCCGTCGCAGGTGCCGACGGTGGATGCCATCTGGAGCGCCGTCTGCCGTTCGGCCAGCCACGACCTGAGCGGCGGCGCCGAGGTGCACGACCTCGACTGGTTCAAGCAGCATGGCCTGATGGCGCGCCCGTTCAAGCGCAGCCAGTGGTACCTGTACCCGACGCTCAAGGCCAAGGGCCTGCGCTTCGAGCTGCCGTACCAGGAGCGCCTGCTGCGCACCGGCCGCGAGCTGACGAGCCGCCTGCACGAGAGCGACATCCACTGGTGGGACCGCCAGCTGCTCGAGTACCAGCCGCTGCCGGAGTGGCACGACTTCCCGGGCCTGTGGGTCGACGATCTGGTGCGCCGCGGCCTGAAGCCCGAGGACTATCCGTTCTGGCTGCTCACCACCAAGAGCATGCAGTACCACGCCGGTGGCAACGCGGCGATCCAGCTGATGGACGAGCTGGCCGGCAACCTGCGCGGCCACCGCGGCGTGATGATCAACACGGCCACCGCGCGCGAGCTCGGCATCGAGGAGGGTGACGAGCTCGAGGTGCGTTCGGCCATCGGCACCACGCGCGGCCCGGCGGCGCTGGTGCAGGGTGTGCGACCCGACGTGCTGGTGATCATCGGCCAGTTCGACCACTGGGCGACGCCGTACGCCAAGGACATGCACGCGCCGAGTCTGAACACCATCGCGCCGATGTCGATCGAACTCACCGATGCCACCGGATCCGGCGCCGACGTGGTGCGCGTGGCCGTGCACCGCGTCGGCGCGGCCGCGGAGGCGGTGATGAAGCGCCCGGCCGCGGCCGCGGCGCCAGGCTCCGGTGCGAGCTTCGCGCTCGGCGCCAGCGGGCGGCTGCTGCCGCTGTCGATTCCGCTGCGCTTCTTCGGCGCGGCGGCGGTGTTCCAGTTCGTCGCGTGGCTGCTGCTCGGCTTCGGCGCCGCCCAGGTGGTGCGCTGGGCGGGCGGCATCGGCTGGCCGCTGGCGGCACTGCACGCGGCCACGCTGGGTGTGCTGGTCATGAGCGCCATCGGCGCCAGCCTGCAGCTGATGCCGGTGGCCACGCTGCAGCCGCTGAGCTGGCCGCGCTCGCCGCTGGCGGTATGGTGGCTCTACATGCCTGGCGTGGCGGGGCTGGTGGCGAGTATGGCGGCGCAGAGGCCGCTGTGGATGGCCGCGGCCTCGGTGCCGGTGATCGTCGCGCTCGTGCTCTATGGCGGCCTGCTCGCACGCAACCTCGCCGGCGCACGCGGCATGACCGGCGTGTGCGTGATGGGCTGGCTTGCGCTGGGATCGCTCGCTCTCGCGCTCGGCAGCGCGGCCGCCATGCTCGCCATCTGGGCCGGGTGGGCAGCCTGGTCGCGCGAGGGCTGGTTGCTGCTGCACATCGTCGTTGCAGTCTTCGGCTTCATGGGGCTGCTCGCGCTAGGGCTGGCCAACATCCTGGTGCCGATGTTCGCACTCGGGCCGGTGCCGGCCGATCGCACGCAACTTGGCGTGGCGGCGCTCGCTGCGCTGGCGCTGCTGGCCACCGTGCCGGTGGCGTTGCAGATGTGGCCCAGGCCGGCGCTGATGGTCGCGTTGGCGCTCGCCGCTGCGGCGCTGGCCTGGCATCTGCGCTCGATGCAGCGGGTACTGCGCGAGGGCATGCGCCGCGAACTCGGCGGCTCGTTCCAGCTCGTGCGCACCGGCTGGACCGGCCTGGCGGCGACGCTCGTGCTCGCGGCCTGGTGGGCGCTCGACCCGGCGCGTGAGGGGCTTGCAGCCGCGCTCGTGGCCTGCGCGGTCGCGGGCTGGCTGTCGAGTTTTCTGTTCGGCATCCTGCAGCGCATCGTGCCATTCCTGGTATCGATGCACCTGGCCGGCACGCGCCGTCGCGCGCCGACGCCGTCGTCGCTCACCGACGAGCGCGCGCTGACGCTGCACCGACGGGCGCATGCCGTTGGGCTGGCGGGCCTTGCCATCGGCTTCGGCACCGGCGAGGTCGCATGGGTCGTCGGCGGCGCTGTGGCCGGCGCGATCTCGGCACTGGCCTTCGCGTGGTTCTTCGCGACCGTATTGCGGCGCGCACGACGTTATCGTTGAGCGCGTTGCCGCCGGGCGAACCGGTCACCGCGTGATCGAACTGCAGCTGCCGCCGGTGCGTTGACGCACGCCATCCGCGCCGCGGGCGGCTGGCCGCGCATTCCTCACGCCCCGCGCCCCAGGGGATCGCCGGACGACTTGTCGTGCGCCGACTTCACGTGTGCATGAAACCACGAACGATTTCACACGGGTTCACTACATTCCGTCACGCCGTCGGCACCGGTTCGCCGATGGCCGCCATCGACATGAGACCCCCCGCAATCCCTGTCGCCCTCTATCACCAGTCGATGCTCGACATGTCGACGCGTGCGCGCGGCGGCATCGTGCTGCACGCGCCGCTGTGGCTGGTGGTCGGCTGGCTCGGCGGTGTCGCGCGGTCGCACGCCTTGCTTTACGTGCTGCTGCTGGCGGTGTTCATGACCGTGCTGGCGGCGCGCCTGAGCTTCGAGCGGCGGCTGGCCTCCCAGGCGGCCACGCATGCGCACTCGCGAGCGCTGTTCTTCGCGTTCATCCTCAGCAGCCCGTTGATGTGGGGCGCCCTCAGCGCCTGCATGCTGGTTTCCGGTGTCGACTCACAGCTGCAGCAGATGCTGAGCATGGTGGTGGCCGGCCTGGTGAGCGCAGGCAGCATCGTGTTCGCGATCAATGCCCGGCTGCGGCCCGTGTATTCGCTGGCCGCGATGCTGCCGCCGGTGGTCGCGGCGGTGGCCATCGGCCACGAGCTTGCGGCCTTCTTCGTCGTCGGCTGCACGATGCTGCATCTGTACCTGATGGGCGCGGCGCGCGTGATCCACGCCGACTACTGGGCCGCCGCCCGCGGCCGCGTCGAACTGGAGAACCGCGCGCGCGAGCTCGAACTGCTGTCGCTCGTCGACCCGCTGACGCAGGCCTTCAACCGCCAGCACTTCGACCGCCAGCTGCAACTCGAGTGGCAGCGCGCGGCGCGCGAAAAGCGGCCGCTGTCAGTGCTGATGATCGACGCCGATCACTTCAAGCAGATCAACGACCGCCATGGCCACCTGGCCGGCGACGAGTGCCTGAAGCAGATGTCAGCGGCGTTGCGCGCCAACCTGCGCGATGCCGGCGACCAGCTGGTGCGCTTTGGCGGCGAGGAGTTCGTGGTGCTGCTGCCCGGTGCCGACACCGCGGCAGCGCTCGCCAGCGCGGAGCGACTGCGCGCCTGCGTGCAGGCACTGCGCGTGCCCGCGGCCGGCGCGACGCTGCAGTTCAGCTGCAGCGTCGGGGCCCACACGCTGTGGCCGCACCGCGTGGGCCAGCCGGCCGACCTGCTGCGCGGCGCCGACCAGGCGCTCTACCTCGCCAAGGCGCTGGGCCGCAACCGCGTCGCGGTGGCGCCGCCGCCGGCCGGCGCCGAGGTGCCGACCGCGGCCCTGCACATCGAGCCCTGACCACGGTTGTTCAGGGTGTGGCGCCCCGATTGGCGTTGCCGTACAGCGGGCGGTTCACGTCCTCGAAGGCCAGCATCGCACCGAGCCGGCGATCGGCCGGCGGCTCGAAACCGATGCGGCCGGCGAACACCGCCGAGTTCCTGAACATACCAGCTAGCACGTCCCACAGCGGCAGGTCACCGTAGTTCGACGCATGCACGCCGAGCCGGTGGTGCTCGTGATGCGCCTCGGGTCGCTGGATCAGCCAACCCAGCCAGCGCGGGGTGCGCACGTTCCAGTGCTGGAACATGTCGTGAAACGCCGCCACGTAGCCGGTGATCGCGGCGGCCAGCGGGTCGAGGCCGAGCACGATCAGCGTCACGCCCATCTGAAGCAGGTTGTGCGCGACCATCTGGGTGGGGTGAAAGAAGATCGATCCCGAAACGTCGAGCCGCTGCGGGCTGTGGTGCAGCTGGTGGATGCCCCGCCACAGCACCGGCACCGCGTGCAAGGTGCGGTGCCAGGCGAACATGGCGGCCGACATCACCAGCCAGCCGATCACCGCGCCGCCCAGCACACCCAGACCCGACAAGTCCAGCCAGCGCAAGCGGGCCAGCCACTGCGGGCTGACCAGCAGTGGCACCACCGTGGAGATCACGCCCATCAGCAGCAGAAAGCCGATACCGAGCCAAGCCCAGCCGCGACGTGGCGGATTCGCACGCGCGGGCCACCACTTTTCGACCAGCAGCATGGCGACGTAAGTCATCGGCACCAACGGGCCGATCATTTCGGGGGTGACCATCGGCGGCTCTCCTGCGATCGTCGATTGGGTTGCTGCGTCACGCAGCGGCTCGGGGTGCGGATGCACGCAAGCCGAATCGATCACCTTGCGGTCATGGTGGAACGCCGCACGCATCGGCAAGCAGGGCCGTGGCTATGCCGTCGTGGTGTCGAAGGCGGGCAGCCCCATGCAACGCAGCGCCGAAGCGGCCAAGGACATAGAGCCACGGATCGGCCACAGTGTCGAACAGGTCGAACACGGCACCGTGCCGGTCGACCGGGCGGGCAAGACCATCGACGACATCGTCGGGTCGATCCAGCAGGCTACGCGGTTTGCGCGAGCAGGGCGTCACGCCTGATCACTCGATCACCTCGTCGGCGCGCAGCAGCAGCGATTGCGGGATCATGAGCCCGAGTGCCTTGGCCGTCCTGAGGTTGACTGTCAGGTAGAACCGCGTCGGCTGCTCGACCGGCAGGTCGGCGGGCTTGGCACCCTTGAGGATCTTGTCGACATACGCGGCAACGCGTCGGAATTGCTCTGTCAGGTCGGGCCCGTAGCTCATCAGACCGCCGGCCTCGGCCAGCTCGCGGGCCCAGAACATGGTCGGCAAGCGGTTCTTCGCTGCGAGCTCCGCGATGCGCGGCGCCTGCAGGAGGAACAGCGGGTCGGGCAGCACGATCAGCGCACTCTCGCGTTTCAGCGTCATTGTGTCGATGGCGGCTTCGATCTGACTTGGAGTGCCGGCCCGCAGCGGCGCGATCTGCACACCGCGCATCCTCGAGGCGGCCTGGATGCCCGCCAGCGATTCGGCATGTGTCGGATGACCAGGATTCACAAGTACGGCAACGCGCGCCAGTTTCGGAATCGCGACGCCGAGCAGTTCCAGATACTTGCCGCTGAGACTGACGTTGATGTTAGACAGTCCGGTCACGTTTCTGCCCGGCCGCGACAGGCTCGCGACGAACCCAGCCCCCACCGGATCGCCGACCGCCACCATGACGATGGGAATGACCGACGTCGCCTGCATGACGGCGCGAACGGCGGGCGGCGACGCGGCCACGATGATGTCCGGCCTCGACTGCACGAGCTGCGCGGCCAGTGTAGGAAGGCGTTCGTACTGTCCGTCCGCCCAGAGCAACTCGATGACGATGTTGCTTCCCTCGACATAGCCCAGATCGCGCAACCCTGCCCGCAGCGCCTGCAACCGGCCGGAGTAGCCAGAGGCGGACGTGGCCTCCAGAAAGGCGATGCGAATCACTTTCGTTGACGGCAGCGAATACGAATCGAGCGGACTGGCCAGTGCGCCAACGCCGAGCGTGACCAGCAGATCTCGCCGTGCGTTCATTCGATCACCTCGTCGGCGCGCAGCAGCACCGTCTGCGGGATGGTGATGCCGAGCGCCCTCGCCGTCTTCGCGTTGATCACCAACTCGAACTTCGTCGGCTGCTCGACCGGCAGGCCGGCGGGCTTGGCGCCCTTGAGGATCTTGTCGACGTAGCCGGCGGCCCGTCGCCAGTTGTCGCGAAACTCGGCCCCGTAAGCCATGAGGCCACCGGCCACCACGTACTCCCTTGGCCCATAGATCGCCGGTAGACGACTCTGCGCCGCCAGCTCTGCGATCCGTGAGCGCTCGGCGAAGAACATGGAGCTACCGAAGACCATGACTCCGCTGGCCCGATCTCTTGTCATGGCCGAAAACCCGTTGGCGAAATCGCTGGGGGCTCGCGCTTCCAGAATTTGTAGCTGCAGTTTCAACGATCGCGCCGCGACCTCTGCGTCTCTCAACAACGGCGTGAGGGAGGGAACGCTTGGATTCCGCAGCACGGCCACGCGGGAGAGGCCGGGAACGGTCTCCTTGAGCAACTGCAGCTGCTTGCCGACCAACTCCGGAGCGAGACCAGTCAGCCCCGTGACGTTTCTCCCAGGATTCGCGAGACTGGCCACGAGCCCGCTGCCGACGGGATCGGGGTGATTCGCCATGACGATCGGGATCGTCGACGTTGCGCGCGCCGCCCCCTCGGGCGCCGGCGCCGCCCCGGCCACGATGACGTCCACTTTGGCGCGAACCAGCTCAGCCGCGAGCGAGGGGATTTGTTCGGTTTGCTCCCCGTACCAGCGGCCCTCGACGACGATGTTTTGTCCCTCGACGTAACCCAGCTCGCGCATCCCCTGGAAGAACGCCTCCCACAGGCGCGCCGAGGCCACGTGGGCAGTCGGTGGGGAGCCCCCGAGCAGGCCTATCCGGTAGACCCTAGTGGCCTGTTGCGCCGCGGTGCAAAGCGGCACAGCGACGAAGCCGGCAGCAACGCCACGGCTGAACGCGCGCCGATCCATCACTGAATCACCTCGTCCGCCCGCAGCAGCACCGACTGCGGGATGGTGATGCCGATGGCCTTGGCGGTTTTCAGATTGACAACGAGTTCGAACTTGGTCGGCTGCTGCACGGGCAGGTCGGCGGGCTTGGCGCCACGCAGGATGCGGTCGACGAGTTTCGCCGCCAGGCGGAAGAGCTCCGGCGTATCGGCCCAGTACGACATCAGAAAGCCGCCGCGCACCCACTGGGCCTGGCCGAGCGTGATCACCTTGTGTTCGATGGCCCAGGCCTGGATCCGCCGCCAGGCCAGCCCGATCGGGGGCGTGGGATGGGCGATCAACGCCTGCACGCCTTCGCGTTGTGCGCCTGCGAGCAGGGGTTCGATGTCGGCGCTTCGATCGGCAGGCAGTGACAGCAGGCGGACTCCGGCGCCTTGCGCAACCGCCTCCGCATCCTTGAAGGCGAGGGCCGAGCCGCGGTTGTTCGGCGACCAGACGATGCCCAGGGTCTTCAACCCGGGACGCACCGAACGCAAGAGCTCGATGAACTTGCCTTGCATGTCGCCGGCCTGGTTGACGACACCGGTCACATTGCCGCCGGGGTGCGCCAGCGAGGCCACGAAACCGACCTCGACCGCGTGCGACACGTTCACCATCACGATCGGGATCGTCGCCGTCGCCCTGCGCAGCGCATCGACCGCGCGGGAATTCGTCGCCAAGATCACATCGACACCCGTCGCCACGAGTTCATCGGCATAGGCCGCTTGTCGTTCCTCCTCGCCCTCGGCAAAGCGGCCCGTGATCGTCAGGTTGCGCCCTTCGACCCAGCCGTGTGATTCGAGGCCGGCGTGGAAGGCCGCCCACAGCGGAATGGCTCCGGCGGTGGACGGAGGAAAGCTGCTCAACACGCCAACCGTCGCGCGACGCTGCGCGAGCAGATGCCCCGTTGCTCCGCACGCCACGGCGGCCACGACGAGCGCGACCGAACGGCGCTTCACTCGATCACCTCGTCCGCCCGCAGCAGCACCGTCTGCGGGATGGTGATGCCCAGTTCCCTTGCCGTCTTGAGGTTGACGGCGAGCGGGAACTTGGTCGGTTGCTCGACGGCGAGCTCGGCCGGCTTGCTGCCTTTCAGGATCTTGTCCACAAAGACGGCGATGCGGTGGCTTTGGCCCGGCAGATCGGGCCCGTAGGACATTAGGGCCCCGGCCGGCACGGCACCCCTGAGGAAGTGCATCGACGGCAAGCGCTGCCGCGCTGCGAGATCGGCGAGCCGTGGGTTGTGGTCCGAGAACATCGGGTCGCCTAGGACCACGACAGCCTCCGCTCGCGCCTTGCCCATCGCAGCGAAGGCGGCGTCGAATTCGTCGAGCCCCCGTGCCTGCAGAAGCTGCAGCTGCAGGCCCACGGACTCGGCGGAGACCTTCGCGTTGGCGATGAAAGACGCGTGGCCGGCGTTACCCGGGTTCGAGAGAACGGCCACCCGGCTGATCTTGGGCAGCGTCTCCTTGAGCAGTTGCAGCTGCTTGCCGACGATCTGCGGGTTGACGCCAGAGGACAAGCCGGTGACGTTCCCGCCCGGGCGCGCAAGGCTCGCGACGAGCCCGAGTGCAACCGGATCGCCGACGCCGATCATGACGATGGGAATCGACTTGGTGGCTGTGGCGGCGGCCATCGTGGCCGGTGTCGGCACGGCGATGATGAGCTCGGGCTGCAGGCGGATCAACTCGGCTGCGAGCTCAGGCAGCCGGTCGAACCGGCCCTCGGCAAAGCGAAAGTCGATGGTGATGTTCTGGCCTTCGGACCACCCCAACTCGCGCAGCCCCTGCCGAAGCGTTTCGATCAATGCACCGGCGGCGGCGAGCGTGCCGCTGCCGAGCATGCCGATGCGCCGAACCCCGCCCGTCGGCTGCGCCGGCGCGGCCCTCGGCAGGGCCAGGAGTCCCGGCGCTGCGACGATGACGAACTCGCGCCGGCTGATCACAGGATCACCTCGTCGAAGAGTGAGCGCCGGTCGATGTTACGCCTGCGCCTCGTCCACTGTTAGAGCTCGTCGGTACGGTGACACGGCTTGCCCAGACGCGGCGAGGCGGTGGCATTCCGGCGCGAAGGGCCGCGCGCCCGGAGCACCTCAGCCTGGTGGTTGAACCGCCGGTCGTTTCGTCTTCTTCAGAGGACCGCGCGTACGTTCCCCCAGGCCGCCGGGTGGATTCGATGGATCGCGAATCCGCCTCAATCGACGAAGCGCAAATCCAGGTCCCCGTGGGCGTAGATCAGCACGCCGGTATCCGTGGCCGTGATCCGGTGTTGTGTGCCCGCCGGTGCGAGCTGGTAGTCGCCCGGCTGCAGCAGCACGTCGTCGAGGAACAACTCGCCCTGCACCATCAGGCATTCCTCGTCGTGGCCGTGGCGGTGGTGTGGCACCTGGGCGCCGGGGTGGGCTCGATACAGCAGCGCCGCCTGGCCATCGCGCTGCCACAACACGCGGCGTTCGATGCCGGGTGCGTAGGCCGGCCAGCCGGCATCGGCGTCGCGCACGGTGTGTGGTGCGTCGGCGGCCGCCGCGGGCAGGTCGCTCTCGCGCAGGAACAACAGCGCGCCGTTGTCGCTGACCAGCGCCGGCTGGGCGCTGTCGGCCGGCATCACGTGGTGGTCGCGCAGCGACAGCGCCTGGCCCCCGAGCTGCACGCTGCCGCGCAGCACCAGCCATTCACGGTGCCGGTGGCGCAGCAGGGCCTGATCGCCGAGCGCGGCCGCGGTGAGCGCGGCGCCGGCTGCCAGCTCGAGCAGGCGCACGCGCAGCGGTTCACCCGGCCGCCGGACGGCGCCAGCCGCGGCGGCGTAGAGCAGGCGCTCGGTGACGCCCGGTGCGAGCGGGCGTGGTGGCACACGACGCAGCCGCGTGGTCACCATCGCCGCCTCGGCGGCCTGCGATGCGGCCAGCCGCGAGTGCAGTCGCTCGCGTGTGCTGCCGCTGCCGCCGGGCGCGCCGGCGGGCAGGACGGCAGGCGCGTCGGCAAGTGCCTGGGTCAGCAGCTGTGTCAGGTCGTCGTCACTGGCGGCGACGGTCACCAGGGGCAAGGGGGGCGGTTTCATGATCGGTTCGTCAAACGGGGCGGTTCGTGGGTCATGACGCAAGCATCTGCGCGCTGCGTTCGCCGAGCACCTGGCGCAGGGTGATGAGTGCGCGGCGGATCTGCGACTTCACCGTGCCCAGCGGCAGCGTGGTGTGGTCGGCGATCTCCTCGTGGCTCATACCGCGCAGGAAGGCCAGCGCCACCAGCTGGCGCGGCTGCGCGTTCAGCAGCATCAGCGCGCGGTGCAGGTCGGCATGGCAGCGGGCCGCGTCGAGCAACTCGTCGGCTGGGGCGTGTGGGTCCTCGATGTCGGGGGCCGATTCGACGTCCAGGCTGTCGTGTTGGAAGCGCGCTTCGCGCCGGATTGCGTCGATCGCACGTGAGCGCGCCATGCCCAGCAGCCACGTCAGCGCGCGGCCGCGCGTGGCGTCGAAGCGCGCGGCCTGGCGCCAGACCTGGAAGAAGGTGTCTTCGACCACCTCTTCGGCGAGCGCCGATCGCCGCACCACGCGCAGCACCAGCGCGTACACGCGCGTCACGGTCGCGTCGTACAACGCCGTCAGCGCGCGCTCGTCGTGGTCGACGATGGCATCGATCCACGCCGCCAGTTGGGCCTCGGCCACATCGGCATGCACGGCGGGGCCATCACGGCGCACCGCCGGATCGGCCCCGGACGGCTCGACCGCCGGAACGGCCGCGTCGTCGAACAGCGATGCGGCGTCGCCGTCGAACGGCGTGTCGTCGGCATCGCCTGCGGTGGCATCGCGCGGCAGCTGGCTCGGCGACGAAGTGGGGGGCGTGGTGTTCATGCGAATGGTCTCGCCTCCCG
>JBGAMU010000085.1:0-29200 GCA_044222685.1 Burkholderiaceae bacterium | reverse complement strand
GCGCACCGGTGCCGGCGCAGGCGCCATCGCTGCCACCGGCTGCGCGCGCGGCCGCGGGCCGCGGCGATCGGCTGCTGCTGGCCGTTGCGCTGCTCACGGGCGCGTCGTCGTTCATCTACGAGGTCGGCTGGATCCGCATGTTGTCGCTCGCGCTCGGCAGCGCGACGCATGCGTTCGAGCTGATGTTGTCGGCGTTCATCGTCGGCCTGGCGCTCGGCGGCGCGTGGATACGCCGGCGCATCGACGGCGCGGCGCATCCGGGTCGGCTGCTGGGCTACATCCAGATCGCGATGGGCTTCGCAGCCCTCGCCACCGTGCCGCTGTACGGCGCGAGCTTCGACCTCGTGGCCTGGGCGGTGCGCGAGGCACCGAAGACCGACGCCGGCTATGCCGCCTTCAACCTCGCACGCTACGGCGTGTCGGTGCTGATCATGTTCCCGGCCGCCTTCTGCGCCGGCATGACGCTGCCGCTGGCCACCCACATGCTGTTTGCGCGGCCGGCGCAGGGCGAGCGCGCGATCGGCCTCGTCTACGGCGCCAACACCGTGGGCGCCATCATCGGCGTGGTGTTCGCGGTGCACGTGGGGCTGCCGCTGATCGGGCTCGACTACCTGGTGGCCAGCGGCGCTGTCGTCGACGTGGCGCTCGGCGTCGCGCTGCTCGTGGTCTTCGGCGGCACGGCAAGAGCGCGGATCGCTGGCGCCGCGCTGGCCGGCAGCGTCGCCGCCACGGCAGCGGTTGCCGCCACCTTCGATCCACAGAAGCTCGCCTCGGGCGTCTACCGCAGCGGCAAGGCGGCCACCGAGGGCCGCGTGCTCGGCATCGCCCACGGCAAGACGGCCACCATCTCCATCGAACGCAACGGCGGCACGGTCTCCCTGCGCACCAACGGCAAGCCCGACGCCGCGGCGATGCCCGCCGCCAGCGGTGCCCATGCGCTCGACGAGGTGACGATGGCATTGACTGGCCTGCTGCCGTTGATGCTGCACGACAACCCGGCCCGCGTGGCCAACATCGGCTTCGGCGCGGGTCTCACCGGCGCGCTGATCCTCGGTGATCCGCGTGTGCTGGAGATGGACACCGTGGAGATCGAGCCCCAGGTGGTCGACCTCGCCCGGCACTTCGCGCCACTGAACACGAGCGTCTACGACGATCCGCGCAGCGCCGTGCACATCGACGACGCCAAGTCGTTCTTCGCCGTGCGCGGCAAACGCTACGACCTGATCGTCTCGGAGCCCTCGAATCCCTGGGTCAGCGGCGTTGCCGGGTTGTTCTCGGTCGAGTTCTACCGGCACGTGTCGCGCTACCTCCACGACGGCGGCCTGTTCGCGCAGTGGCTGCAGATCTACGAGACGCAGCCCGAGCGCGTGGTGTCGGTGCTGAAGGCGATCGATCAGGTGTTCGCCGACTATCTGGTCGTCGCGCTCGACCAGTCCGACATCCTGATCGTCGCCAGCCCGCGCGGCACCGCCCGCATTCGCCCCGACGCGTTCGCCACGCTCGCGCCCGCCGTCCGCGACAGGCTGCGCCGCATCGCCGTCGCGATGCCGGCGGACATCACCTACCGCGTGATCGGCAACCGCGCGTTGTTCAGACCCTGGCTCGACGCTCAGGTCGCGCCGGCGAACTCGGACTTCGCGCCCTACCTCGACGCGCATGCCGATCGCGATCGTTTCATCGGCGGCGGCTTCAGCGAGTTCACTGGCCTGATCGCATCGCCCTTTCCGATCGCCGAGATGATGGGCGCGCGAGCCCCGCTGGACACACCCTCGCAGATCAGCGTCAACCAGCACTTCGGCCAGGAGCCGCCCGCACTGGCGGCCCGCCTGGTCAGCGAAACGCTGCTCGGGCCGCCGGCGGGTTCCGCCGCGTTGCCGATTCCGGCGGGCCTGCCGCCGGGTCTGGCGGCGCAGGGTCGGCAGTTGCGGGCCGACTGCGCCGACCCGCCGCTCGACGACCGCGCATACGCGGCGGCCGGGCTCGCCATCAAGGTGCTGCCGTACCTGTCGGCGGACGAAGGGCGGCGCGTGTTGGCCGCACTGGGCGACGCCCGTTGTCTGGACGCCCGTGCGGGCGCCTGGCCGGTCCTGCTGGCGCAGGTAGCGGCGCGCGACGCCGCCGGATTCGGCGCGCTGGCGCAGCAGATGCTCGCCACCGACCAGGGTGGCACCGAGGTACGAACCCGCTACCTGCTGGGCATGGCGATGCTGGGGCACCTTGGCAACCACGACCCGGTGCGCGCCCGCGCGGTGTGGGACCGCTTCGCCGCAGCCGCGCTGCGTGGCAAGCCGCCGGGCCTGGTGCTCGACATCCTGCGCAGCCACGCATTCCGCGATCCGTCGCGCCCATGATCGGCGCAGACCCCGGGCGGCGGCCAAGCGGTCCGCGCGCTCAGACGAGCTTCACGTGCTTCAACGGCAGGCTGCGCACCGGCTTGCCGGTGGCGGCATGGATCGCGTTGAGCACGCAGGGCGTGACGACGCAGATCGTCGGCTCGCCGACACCACCCCAGAAGTCGTAGCTCGGCACGATCACGGTCTCGACTTTCGGAAACTCCGCCAGCTTGAGAATCGGGTAGCTGTCGAAGTTGCGCTCGACCACGCGGCCCTTGTCGATGGTGATTTCGCCGTGGAAGGCCGCGCTGAGCCCATAGGCCACCGAGCCTTCGACCTGCGCGGCGATCTGATCCGGGTTGACCGCATGGCCGCAGTCGAGCGCGAGCACCATGCGGTGCACGCGCAGCTCGCCCCGCGCACTCACCGACACCTCGGCCACCGCGGCCGAGTAGCTGCCGTAGCCCATGAACTGCGCGATGCCGCGGTGGCGCCCGGCCGGCAGCGGCTGACCCCAGGCGGCACGCTCGGCCGCGGCGTTGAGCACCACCAGGTGCTTGGGGTGCTTGCCCATCAACGCGCGACGGAATGCCAGCGGGTCGGCCCCCGCGGCGCGCGCCACCTCGTCGATGAAGCACTCCATGTAGACGCCGTTCTGGTTGGTGTTGACGCCGCGCCAGGGCCCGACCGGGACGTGCGTGTTGCGCATCGCGTACTCGACCAGCAGGTTAGGCACGCTGTAGCCGAGCTGGGCATCACCCGGCTCGGACCAGAAGCCCTGCAGCTGCCGACGGTCCTTGCCGTCGATCACCGTGTGCGGCGCCACGTAGGCATTGATCGACTGGCCCGACACGCGCACGTGCAGCCCGGTCAACGCGCCGCTGGCGTCGAGGCCGGCGCTCAGCTTGCACATCGAGATCGGGCGGTAGAAGTCCTGCGACTGGTCTTCCTCGCGGCTCCAGATCAGCTGCACCGGCACGCCGGGAAACTGCTTGGCGATCGACACCGCCTGGCGCACGTAGTCCTGGTTGCCGCCGCGGCGGCCGAAACCGCCGCCGAGGTCGAGCCGGTGCACCGAGCACTTCGCCAGCGCGATGCCCGACTCCTCGGACAATGCGGCGAGCGAGGCCTCGGCGTTCTGCGTCGGCACCCATACCTCTGCCGCATCGGCGGTGATGCGCGCAGTGCAGTTCATCGGCTCCATCGTCGCGTGGGCGAGGAACGGCGTGCTGTAGACGGCCTCGACCTTGCGTGCCGCGCCGGCGATCGCCTGGCGCGCGTCGCCCTCGCTGCGCTGCGCGAACGCGTTGTCGGCGTCGAGCCCGCCGCGCAGATGCGCGGCGATGGTGGCGCTGCTCTGCGCGGCGCCCGCGCCTTCGTCCCACTGGATGGGCAGCGCGTCGAGCGCGGTCTTGGCACGCCACCAGGTGTCGGCCACCACCGCCACCGTGCGATCGTTGACCCGCACCACGCCGCGCACGCCGCGCCGTGCGCTGACCTGGGCCGCGTCGAAGCCGACCAGCCTGCCGCCGAACACCGGGCAGGCCTTGATGGCCGCGCTCAACATGCCCGGCAGGCGTACGTCGATCGCATAACGCTTGCTGCCGTCGAGCTTGTCGCCGGTGTCCAGCCGCTTGAGCGGCTGGCCGGCGACGGTGCAGCGGCGGGGGTTCTTCAGCGTGATCGCCTTCAGGTCGGGTGCCGGCAACCGGGCGGCCGCGCCGGCCAGCTGGCCGTAGCGGGCGCTGCGCCCGGAGGCGGCGTGCGTGACCACGCCCGAGCGCGTGCGCAGTTCGGCCGGCGGCACCTTCCATTCGTCGGCCGCCGCCTGCAGCAGCAACAGCCGCGCCGCAGCGCCTCCACGGCGCACGTAGTCGTGCGACGTGCGGATGCCGCGGCTGCCGCCGGTGCCCATCTCGCCCCAGGCGCGCTGCGCCGCAAGATTGCGCTGCGGCGAGATCTGCTCGGTGCGCACCTTCGACCAGTCGCACTCGAGCTCCTCGGCCACCAGCTGCGCCAGGCCGGTCAGCGTGCCCTGGCCCATCTCGGAGCGCGCGATGCGGATCACGCAGGCGTCGTCGGGCTGCACGACGACCCAGATGTTCAGCTCGGTGCCGGCCACACCGGCCTGCGCGGCGGCCTCGCCGGGCAGCGTCCAGCCGAGCGCCAGCGCGCTGCCGGCGGCCGCGCTGCGCACGATGAAGTCGCGCCGGGTCGGATCCGACGCAGCCGCGAGTCCGTTCGATTCCGGTGTGATGGGCATCGCGGAACTCCTCAGCTCTTGGCCGGCTTGGGCAGGGCCGCCGCGACATGCACCGCGGCGCGGATGCGCTGGTAGGTGCCACAGCGGCAGATGTTGGTCATCGCCTCGTCGATGTCGGCATCACTCGGCTTGGGCTTCTTCGCCAGCAACGCCGCGGCCGCCATGATCTGGCCCGACTGGCAATAACCGCACTGCGGCACGTCGACCTGCGCCCAGGCCTGCTGCACCGGGTGCGAGCGGTCGCGCGACAGGCCCTCGATGGTGACGATGCGATCGTTGGCGCCTAGCGTGCCCACCGGGATCGAGCACGAACGGCGCACCTCGCCGTTGATGTGCACCGAGCAGGCGCCGCATAACGCGACGCCGCAGCCGTACTTGGTGCCGGTCAGGCCGATCTGCTCGCGCAGCGCCCACAGCAGCGGCGTGTCGTCTTCGACGTCGACCTCGCGGACCTGTCCGTTGACGTGCAGCTTCGCCATCGCCAGCCTCCCGTGCAGCGCATGCAGGCGGCGAGTCTGACGTGCTGGGATGGCCTGCGCATCCGGGCCGATACGCATGGCCGGCCGGCGTGGGGCCGCGTGGGACGGCGCCGCTATACTTTCGGGTTCACACCTGCCGGTGTAGCTCAGTTGGTAGAGCAGCGCATTCGTAATGCGAAGGTCGACAGTTCGAGTCCGTCCATCGGCACCATCGAGTTCGCAGGCGCGATCGAGGTCTTGAGTTTCCGCGGCCTGCATGCTGCACGCCGGCCGAAGTGACCTCGCGGCGCCTTGCCGACATGGCACGCGAAATGCTTGCGTCCTCGGTACGGACGATGCATCAGAAGCGACTGCTCGGGGGTCCGGCCGCCGTTTGCACGGTCGCCGCGCTGTGTTTGGTCGGTTGCGCCCCTTTGCGCGAGGCCGACTTCGTTGCGCCGTTGCCGCCGCCGACCGAACCGATCGCCGGCGGCCGCGACGGGCGCGAACAAACCCTTCAGCGGCAATGGATCGGCCGCACCCGGGCGGAGCTGATCAGCAGCTTCGGCCAGCCGTCGATGGTGATGAACGTCCCGGGCAACCGCATGCCGGAGTCGGTCATCCTGGTCTACCGCAACAAGGACTCGTCAAACGGCTGCGTCGACGCATTCGTGGTGCTGCGCGACAGCCGCGAGCACATCTGGAACTACTTCTGCCGCTGACGGCGGGGCAGCGTCGCCTTCCATCGCAGGCGGCTTGGTCAATCGGATCGGCTCTGGCGCCGACCGCCGAGCCGACAGGTCAGCGCAGCTCGGCCAGCCGCGCGGCGGCCTGCTTCTTGCCCATCGCGCGCACGGCGGCGATGGCGGGCAGGTGCCTGGCACGCGGGCGCGCAGCGCCGCTTTCCCACTTGTAGACCGACTGGCCGGACGCTCCGACGAGCAGGCCGTAGTCGTGTGCCGACAAGCCGAGCCGGCGACGTTGCGAAGCCATGCCCTTGGCACTGAAGCGCAGCTGGCCGCGTGCATCGTCGGGTTTGTCAGCGGCTGACGACGCCGCTCGGCCGCGGGGTTTGGCCAGCCGGTGCACCTGCTGCTCGAGCAGGCTCGCGCGCCGCTTGAGCTTGGCAATATCGGAGCGATACCCGACGACGGCTTTCTTGAGGGCGGCGGTGGCTGCACGCACTTCCTTGCGGGCCAGACGCGCCACTTCTTCCTTGAGGACAGAGGCGATATTGGGCATCCGCGCATTGTGCCCTGGAGCCGTGATACGGGACTTTCGAAGATGCTGTTCACCGGCGCGCCGGCTCTAGTTGGCCGTCCAGGTGAAGAACGGCACCTGGCTGATCTGCGAACCGATCTGGATGGCGATGTGGCGGTGCGACGCGAACGTCACGGTGGCCGGGTCGCCGTTGAATGGCGTGACCGTGTTGTTCTCGGTGATGTAGACCGCCACCGGCATGCCGGTGATGCCGGCGACGTTGGTCGTCGACAAGGGCTGCCCCCAGATGGCGAACAGCTGGCCGAGCGTGAAGGTGCCGGGCGCCGGTCCCTCGATGTGGATCTTCCCCGACAGGTCGTGCGTGTGGATGTAGTAGTGGCAATCGGTGGTCGGGCTCGTCTGCACGATACCAAGGTTAGCGGGTATCGACTGCGCCTGGCCGTTGATGAAGATCGACAGGTGGCTGTGGATGTGGAACGTTTCCACCGGATCGCCGCACGGAATGCCCTGCACCGGGGCGCCCTGACCACCGGCGCTGGTGTTGCCATCGGGCCAGTTGGCATTGCGCACGCCGACCTGGTGGTTGTCGTCCAGCGAGACGGCTGCCGCGATGGTCGGCAAGCCCGACGCCGGCGGTGGTGCCGGCGCGGGGTCGCCGCCGCCTCCACCGCCGCACGCCGCGAGCGCCGAGGCGGCAAACAGCGCTGCCAGCCGAGAAGTGTTGGAGCACACGCCACGGGTCGTATCCATCGTTCGATTTCCCGGTGCGCTCGATGCCATCGCGTAGCGGCAGCGGCCCATGCCGGTGCCCGAGGCACGCGCACCCGATCGCGCAAGGCAAACGGTGATCCCAGGGCGAGCTGGTCACGCATTTGTTCGCATCACCCGCTGCGCGGCGTTGCAGCCGTCACCTCATGACACGAATCTCGCGGCGTCATCCGCCTGCAATACCCCACCGGAATGATTGGCATAAGGACAAACCCTGTCGCAACGATAGGATGCCCTCCCGACCGGAGAAGTTCATGACCCAGCCCGTCGCCTCGTGGATCGAGCGTTTCGCCACGCGACTGATCCAGCTTCAACCCCAGGTGCGCCCGCTGGACGCAGTGCGCAATGCGACGTCCGCCTTCGAAAGTACATCGGAGCTGTCGCCGGAGGACGCGGCCGAGGTCTACCTGGCCAGTGCCCCGGTGCCGCTGGACGAGGCGCCCGCGCCCAGGCGGCACTGACCCGCCGCCCGCCTGCGAGTGCTCTCGTGAGGCGGCGGCGGTGGGCCCTCGCGGGGCCGCTGTCAGCCCGTAGACGTCAGGGATTGGCCGCGAAGCAGTAGAAGCGCCCTGCGCCTCCGGTGCGCACGAGAGCCTCCTGGCTGCACCCCGCCGACTGGTGCGAGAAGTTCCACGACGACGCCCAGTTCTCCGGCAGCGGACCGGTGCGGTCGTGGTGGCCGACGATGGCCGAGCCGTCGCCGCTGCTGGTCCAGGCCTTGCACGTGGTGTCGGTCTGCGGCGCGAAGGCCGTGCCGTCGGCGCGCGAGCCGGTCAGGATGTCATGCTCGTTCGGGCTGTCGCCGCGACCCTTGACCACACTGCCCTTCTCGTCGAGCGCCGTGGTCTTGCTGAGGTTGTTGCCGTTGTGCAGGTGCTTCAGGTCGCGCGCGATCAGTTCGCCCTTGGCGTTGTACCAGGGGCCGTTGCCGATGCGGTCGCGCGCGTTGACCGACGCCACGCCCGGCGTGTTCTGCCCCGGGAACGTGCCGGGCACACTGAGGTAGGCGCGCCAGGTCTTGCCCGAGCCGGCGCCGGCCGCAGTGGCCAGCTTCTGGCAATGCGCATCGGCGCCCGCCAGACCGCCGAGGTCGGCTCCCTTGCCACTGCCGGCGCTGGTGATGAAGAAGCTCATCGGGCCGGTGCTCGGCGTCGTCGCACAGGCGGCCAGCAAGGCGGCCGCGACGGCAGCCAGGGCAAGGATTCGGGGTTGGCGCATGGACGGCCTCCTTCGAACAAAAGTTATGGAGGAGGTATTACGCGTCAGTCGACCGTTTGATTCCTCAGGGTGTTCCCGGTGGCTCGGCGCGTCGTAGGCGAATCCGGCCTACCCAGTTGCGGTGCCCGGGTGCAGCCGCTCGTAAGCCGCCGCCAGCGAGGGGTCGCGCCGTTTCACCTCGGCATGGTCGACCCGGCCGCTGCGTGTCATGTAGCGGTAGGCGAACTCGTGCGGATCGAGGTCCATCAACGCGCCCATGCCCTCGTACCAGGCCAGGCTCACGTTGGCGGCATCCCAGATCTTCTTCATCGGCGGCAGCCGCTCGGCCTGGAAGCGCTGCAACGCGGCGTCGACGCGCGGCTCGGCGGCCAGCGCACGCCCGAGGAAGATCGCGTCCTCCATCGCCAGACGCGTGCCGGAGCCGATCGAGAAATGCGCCGTGCGCAGTGCGTCGCCCAGCAACACCAGATTGCCGTCGCTCCAGTGCTCGTTCCAGATCGCCGGAAACCGCCGCCAGGTCGAGCGGTTCGACAGCAGCGCGTGGCCGCCGAGGTCGGGCGCGAACACCGTCTCGCACAGGCGCAGGCTGTCGGCCTCGCTCATCGTCTCGAAGCCGCCGCGCTGGTAGGTCGCCTCGTCGACCTCGACCAGGAAGGTGCTCATGTCGGGCGCGTAGCGATAGTGATGCGCGCAGTACACGCCGGTGGCGTGGCGGCGGAACGTGAGCGTCAGCGTGTCGAAGGGCTGGCGCGTGCCGTACCAGACGAAGCGATTGTGTCGCCAGTCGGTGCGGGTGCCGAAGCGCGCCGCGCGCGCGTCGCGCGACGCCGAGAACGCGCCGTCGGCCGCCACCAGCAGATCGGCCGGGCCGAGCTCGGCGACGTCGCCGACCGCACGGCCGAACTCGAGCACCACGCCGCTGCGTTCGGCCTGCTCGTGCAGCCGGCTCAGCAACTGCAGGCGCCCGATCGACGCGAAGCCGTTGCCGCTGATCGGGATGCGCACGTCGCTGTGCACGATGGTCAGATCGGACCACGACTGCATCAGCGGCGTCAGCACGTCGTGCAGCTCGGGCGCATCGGCGCGCAGGAAGTCGAGCGCGCGGTCGGAGAACACGACGCCGAACCCCCAGGTCGCGTCGCGCGGGCCGCGCTCGACCACGCGCACCCGGTGCGACGGATCGGCGCGCTTGAGCAGGATGGCGAGCGTCAGGCCCGCCGGTCCGCCGCCGAGGATCTCAACGTGCATTCAACGATCGCTGAACTTGGCGGACCGCTTCTCGAGGAACGCGGCGACGCCTTCGCGGAAGTCGCCGCCCTGCCCCAGCTCGGCCTGCACCCGTGCCTCGAGCGACAACGCGTCGGCATACGAAATCATCACCGCCTCGTCGAGCACGCGGCGAGTGGCGGCGATCGCCTTCACCGGCATCGCGGCCAGACGCTGCGCCAGCGCCTGCGTCTGGTCGGCGAGCGCCGCGTCGTCGACACTGCGCCAGATCAGCCCGATGCGTTCGGCCTCCTCGGCCGGCAGCTTGTCGCCGGTGATCGCAAGACCCAGCGCGCGGGCGCGCCCCACCAGCCGCGGCAGCAGCCAGGTGCCGCCGCAGTCGGGGATCAGCGCGATCTTCGAGAAGGCCTGGATGAAGCTCGCCGAGCGCGCCGCCATCACCAGGTCGCAGCCGAAGGCGAAGTTGGCGCCGGCGCCGGCAGCCACGCCGTTGACCATCGCGATCACCGGCACCGGCATCGAGCGGATGCGCAGCGCCAGCGGCTTGTAGATGCGCTCGACGACGGCGCCGACGTCGCCGCTCATCTCCGGGTCGTTGAGGTCCTGCCCGGCGCAGAAACCCCGGCCCGCGCCGGTGATGACCAGGCAGCGCACGGCGCGGTCGTCCGCCGCGGCCACGAGTGCCGCGCGCACCTCGCGCAGCATCCCCGCGGTGTAACTGTTGATCGCCGCCGGCCGGTTGAGCGTCAGCGTGCGCACCGGGCCGGTCGTGTGGGCGAGTACGAGCGGTTCGTCGGCCATGGAAGTCTCCGCAGTTCATGCCCGGGCCGCGTGCCGTGTGCGCCGCCGCGGGTCGAGCCTACGGTATCACGGTGCCCCACCGGCGCGAAAGCTGCCAACCCCTGATTGCAATGAGGAGGCTCAACCACGGGCGACGTCATTGCGGCATACGATGGCAGTCACCCCGAGAGCACAAAGGAAGCGCCGTGGCCCCAACGTCAGCCCCTTGCGAACTCGCACGCCGTCTCGTCGCCGGGTGGTTCCTGCTGGGTGCCGGACCGGTGATCGCCGCGGGCTTCCAGATCAACGAGACCTCCGGCAGCGGACTGGGCAATGCGTTCGCCGGCGGCGCCGCCAGCGCCGAGGACGCCAGCACGGTATGGAGCAACCCCGCCGGACTGTCACGGCTGGGTTCGCGGCAGCTGGCGGGTGCGATCCACCTGGTCACGCCGTCGATCAAGTTCCGCAACGAGTTCTCGGCCCCCGCCACGCAGCAGACGCTGGGCAACGATGGCGGTGACGCCGGCGGCCTGAACGTGGTGCCGAATCTCTACGTCGCGATGCCGCTGAACCGGCAGTGGACGCTCGGGTTGGGCATCAACGCGCCGTGGGGACTGGTCACCGACTACGACGACGGCTGGATCGGCCGCTTCCAGGCCGACAAATCCGACATCAAGACCGTCAACATCAACCCGGCCGCGTCGTTCCGCGTCGACGACCGGCTCGCGCTCGGCCTTGGCCTGAACGTGCAGTGGATCGACGCGACGTTCACCAACCAGGTGAACTACTCGGCCGCATCGCTGAGTGTGGGCACGCCGGCCTCCCCGGGCCTGGAGTCGAGCGCGCGCATCAAGGGCAAGGACACCGCCTACGGCTGGAACGCCGGATTGCTGTGGGACCTGGACAAGGATCGGCGGATCGGCGTCCACTACCGCTCCGCCGTGCGCTACGACGTGGCCGGCGACGTGACGTTCACGAATCCGACGCCGACCGTTCCTGTCGCACTGGCACAGACCTTGGCCGACTCGGGCGTCACCGCCAAGGTCAAGCTGCCGCCGATCTCCAACCTGTCGTATTTCGGCGCGGTCGACTCGCGCTGGGCCGTGATGGCCGACGCGCAGTGGACCGGCTGGTCGACGATCCAGGACCTGACGTTCCATCGCAGTGACGGCAGCCTGCTCTCGGGCACGCCCGAGAACTTCAAGGACGTCTGGAAGCTGGCCGTCGGGGCCAACTACCGCTACGACGCCAGCTGGATGTTCCGCGGCGGGCTGGCCTACGATCAGTCGCCGGTGCGGCGCGAGTTCCGCACGCCTCGCCTGCCCGACCACGACCACAGCTGGCTGACGGCCGGTGCGCAGTACCGGATCGACCCGAAGATGCAGATCGACGTCGGTGCAGCTTATGTGTGGGTCAAGAAGGCCGCGATCAACAAGAGCGGCGACCCGTCCAACCAACTCGCCAACGGCCTGCTCAACGGGCACTACAAGTCGAGCGTCACCATCCTGTCGGCGCAGCTGACGTCGAGTTTCTAGAACCGTCGTATTCGATCCTGGGCACCGCTGATCTGGGCCGCCGCTCTGCTGGTGGCCTGCGGCGGTGGCGACGACAGCAGCAACGAACGCGGCGCCGTGCTGTCGGCGCAACTGCTCGGCAGGGTCACCATCGCACAGATCGACGCCGGCACCGCAACTTCGGGCCTGCAGCCGCTGTCGGGCACGGCGCAATGCGACGTCGAGCTGCGCTACGTGAGCTACATGACACGCGACCCGGGCGGCGCGCCGGCGAGTGCCACGGCCGGCGTGCTGGTGCCCAGCGGCAGCGCACCCGCCTGCACCGGCGAACGCCCGGTGGTGCTGTACGCGCACGGCACGACGATGACGCAGACCAAGAACCTGGCCATCGTCTCGAGCGACAGCGAAGGCTCTCTGCTGATGGCGATGTACGCGGCGCAGGGCTTCATCGTGGTGGCGCCGAACTACCTGGGCTACGACCGCTCGTCGCTCGGTTATCACCCGTGGCTGCATGCCGAGGGCCAGGCCGTCGACATGATCGACGGCCTGCGCGCCGCCAAGACGCATCTGGCCGCCGCCAGCGCGACCCGGGCCTCGGCCCAGCTGATGATCACCGGTTATTCGCAGGGTGGCCACGTGGCGATGGCCACGCACAAGGTGATCGAGCGCGACCACCCGGCAGAGTTCACCGTCACGGCGGCCGGCCCGATGTCGGGGCCGTACAACCTGGCCAAGTTCATCGATGTGGTCATCGGCCCGGGGCCCGTCGCCGCCGGCGCGACGCTGTTCACGCCGCTGCTGATCACCAGCTACCAGCGCGCCTACGGCAACATCTATACCAACCTGGCCGACGTCTACCAGACGCCGTACGTGAACGCGGGCGACCGCCTTTTCCCCACCGATTCGCCGATCGCCGACTTGATCGGCCAGGGCAAGCTGCCCAACGACCTGACCTTCACGCAGCTGTTCGGAACCGGCGGACTGCTGACCGATGGCTTCCGCGCGGCCTACCCCACGTCGAACCTGCGCGCGGCCGCGCAGGCCAACACGCTGCTCGGCTGGACGCCGAAGCGGCCGGGCACTGTGGCGCTATGCGGTGGTGCGCAGGATCCGACGGTCTTCTACTTCAACACCACCGACATGCAGGCCGACTTCGCGGCACGCAACTTCCTCGCGCCGGCCTGGGACCTGGAGAACCGCGCCAGCTTGCCGGCCGGCACCACCGGCGACCTGATCTACGGCGGCTTCCAGGCGCAGAAGGCCGCTGCCGGCGCCAACGCGACCGCCCAGTACCACGGCACGCTGGTGCCGCCGTTCTGTACCGCGCTCGTACGCGGGCTGTTCCAGCAGGTGCTGCAGGCCGGGATCTGACGCGCAGAACGATCAGGAAGGCCCTCAGCCCCAGACCTCCTGCGCGGTCTCGATCACCAGCCGCAGCTTGGCGCGCTGGGCCTCGACCGCGATGTTGTTGCCGTGCACCGTGCTGGAGAAGCCGCACTGCGGTGACAGGCACAGCTGCTCGAGCGGCGCGTACCTGGCGGCCTCGTCGATGCGGCGCTTCAGCGCGTCCTTGCTCTCGAGCTCGCCGAACTTGGTGGTGACCAGACCGAGCACCGCGATCTTGCCCTTGGGCAGGTAACGCAGCGGGCGGAAGTCGCCCGAGCGGTCGTCGTCGTACTCGAGGAAGTAGGCGTCCAGGTTCATCTCGGCCAGCAGCGCCTCGGCCACCGGCTCGTAGTTGCCCGCCGCTGCGTGCGTGCTCTTGAAGTTGCCGCGGCACAGGTGCATGGCCAGCGTCATGCCCTTGGGCTTGTGCGCGACCACCTTGTTGATGAAGCCGGCGTAGCGATGCGGCAGTTCGTTCGGGTCGTCGCCGCGCTGGCGGGCCGCCTCGCGCATCTTCTCGTCGCACAGGTAGGCCATGTTGGTGTCGTCCATCTGCACATAGGTGCAGCCGGCGTCGGCCAGGCTCTTCAGCTCATCGCCGTAGGCTTTGGCCACGTCGTCATAGAAGCTCGGTTCCAGCTCGGGGTACGCCGTCTTGCTGATGCCGGCGCGGCCGCCGCGGAAGTGCAGCATCGTCGGTGACGGGATCGTCACCTTGGGCGTCAGGCCCGCCTTGACCTGGCTCTTCAGGTACTGGAAGTCGGCGAGCTGGATGTTCCTGGCGTGGCGCACCTTGTCGATCACGCGGATCACCGGCGGCGCGAGTTCCTCGGTACCGTCGGGGCGCTTGACGGTCACCGGGATGTCGGTCTTCACGCCGCCGAGTTGCTCCAGGAAGTCGATGTGGAAATAGGTGCGGCGGAACTCGCCGTCGGTGATCGACTGCAGGCCCACGTCCTGCTGGAACTTGACGATCTCGGCGATCGCCTTGTCTTCCACCGCGCGCAGCTGCGCGGCATCGATGCTCTTCTGGTTGAAGAACTGGTCGCGCGCGTCGAGCAGGTATTTCGGGCGCAGGAAGCTGCCCACATGGTCGGCGCGGAACGGCGGGGTGGTGCGAAGGGTCATGGCGGTCTCCGGGTGAATGGCAAATATAGGCTGATCAGCGGGCGGCGACACCCAGCCACTCGTCCAGCGGCGCCGGGTCTGCCAGCAGCGCCGCGCTGGTGGCACGCAGCACGATGCCGCCGCGGTCGAGCACGATGGCGTCGTCGGTCACCTGCAGCACCAGGTGCGGATGCTGCTCGACGACGATCGACGACAGCCCTTCCTCGCGCGCGACGCGGCGGATGGCGGCCAGCAGCTCGCCGACGATGATCGGCGCCAGCCCCTCGAGCGGCTCGTCGAGCAGCAGCAGCCGCGGGTTCAGCACCAGCGCGCGGCCGAACGCCAACATCTGCTGCTCGCCGCCGGACAGTTGCTGGCCGAGGTTGCGCCGGCGTTCGGCCAGCCGCGGGAACAGCTCGTAGACGCGCTGCGGCGTCCAGGCGCCGGGCCGTGCCACCGCGGTGAGGTTCTCGTCGACGCTGAGCGACTTGAAGATGCAGCGCTCCTGCGGCACCCAGCCGATACCGGCCGCGGCGCGCTCGAAGGTCGGCAGCTCGTGCAGCGCGCGGCCGGCCAGCACGATGCGCCCGGCGTGGCGCCGCGTCACGCCGGCCAGCGTGTCGATCAGCGTCGTCTTGCCGGTGCCGTTGCGGCCCAGCAGCGCCAGCGAGCGGCCGGCGTCGAGCGTGAACGACACGTCGCTCAGCACCACGGCCTCGCCGTAGCCGCAGCGCAAGGCTTCGACCTCGAGCAAGCGCTCAGCCATGCCTGGCTCCCGCAGGCATCGGATGGTCGTCGCCCAGGTAGACGGCGCGCACGCGCGGGTCGGCGGCGATCGCGTCGGGCGTGCCCTCGGTCAGCACCGCGCCGTTGACGAGCACGGTGATGTGGCGTGCGAAGCTGAACACCAGATCCATGTCGTGCTCGATCAGCAGCACCGACACATCGGCCGGCAGCGCCGCCACGGTGTCGAGGATGTCGCGCCGCTCGGCCGTCGGCACGCCGGCCGCCGGCTCGTCGAGCAGCAGCACGCTGGGCTTCAGCGCCACCGCCAGCGCGATCTCGAGCAGGCGGCGCTTGCCGTAGGGCAGCTCGCGCGTCACGCGCTCGGCGTGCTCGGCGAGGCGGAATTGCACGATCAGCTGCTCGCATTCGGCGGCCACCGCCGCGTCGTGCCCGAGCGGCTGCCACCAGCGCCAGCCGATACCGGCGCGGTTGCCGACCGCCAGCGCCAGGCTCTGCAGCGGCGTCAGACTGGCGAACAGCTGGTTGATCTGGAAGGTGCGCGCCAGCCCGAGCGCGACCCGCCGGTGCGGCGCCAGCGCCGTGATGTCGCGCCCGGCCAGCTCCACCCGACCCTCGCTCGGCGCCAGCACGCCGGTGAGCTGGTTGATCAGCGTCGTCTTGCCGGCGCCGTTGGGGCCGATCAGCGCATGGCGCGCGCCGCGCTCGACGCGGAGCGTGACGCGGTCGGTCGCGGTGATGCCGCCGAAGCGCTTGACGAGTCCGTGCGTCTGCAGCACACAGTCGCTCATCTCGAGGCCCCGCGGCGGAACCACAACCATGGCCTGAACAGGCGCTCGCGGCCGACCAGCATCAGCACCACCAGGAACAGGCCGATCCAGAACGTCCAGTACTGCGTGGTCACCGCCGACAGCAGGTCGTGCATCAGCTTGAACGCCACCGCGCCGATCGGGCCGCCCCACAACCAGCCGGTGCCGCCGATCACGAGTGCGAGCATCACGTCGGCGCTGCGGTGGAATTCGAGCACGTCGAGCGACACGAAGCCGGTGGTCTGCGTCAGCAGCGCGCCGGCGGCGCCGGCCAGCGCGGCGCCCAGCGTGTACACCGCGGCGAGCCGCGCCGGCACCGACGCGCCCAGCGACATCAGGCGCAGGCGGTTGTCGCGCAGCGCCTGCATCGACACGCCGAGCGGCGAATGCACGATGCGCCGCAGCAGCACGAAGACGACGAACAGCACCGCCAGCGAGTAGAACGACGCTACGCGCGCGCCGAGATCGAACTCGAAGACACCGAACAGCGGCCCGATCACCACGCCCTGCAATCCATCGATGCCGCCGGTGATGTGGTCGAACTTGTTGGCCAGCTCGAGCAGCACCAGCGCGATGCCCATCGTGACCATCAGGCGCGTGAGATCGCTGCCGCGCACGATCATCGGGCTGGTGGCCAGGCCCAGCACGGCGCCGGCCGCCGTGCCGACGGCGAGGCCGACCAGCGGGTCGGGCATCACATGCTTGGCAAACAGCGCCGCGCCGTAGGCACCGGCGCCGAAGTAAGCGGCGTGGCCGAGCGACACGATGCCGGCGTAGCCGAGGATCAAGTCGAGCGAGAGGGCAAACAGCGCCAGGATCGCGATCTCGTTGATCAAGGCCGCGTGCTGGGCGAACACCAGCGGCACCGCGGCGACGACGATCCAGGCCGCGACCTCGCCCGCGCGCCAGCGCGCGGTGCCGGCGAGGATGCGCGGCGGCGTCACCTGACCCCCTTGCCGCTGCGCGGCGTCCCCCCGAGGGGGAACTTGCGCTTGAGGCGGCCCTGCGCGCTCACCGCCGCGCCTCGCGTGTGAACAGCCCCTGCGGTCGCCACAGCAGGATCGCGATCATCAGCACATAGACGATGAAGCCGCCGAGCTTGGGCGCGTAGTACTTGCCCATCACGTCGGCAATGCCCAGCACCAGCGCCGCCAGCAGCGGGCCGGTGATCGAGCTGGTGCCGCCGACCGCGCAGACGATCAGGAAGTAGACCATGTACTTCAGCGGAAACGTCGGCTCGAGACCCAGGATGTCGGCACCGAGCGCGCCGCCCAGGCCGGCGAGGCCCGAGCCGACCGCGAAGGTGACGAGGAACACGCGGTTGACCGGGATGCCCAGTCCGGCGGCGACACGCGGATCGTCGACCGACGCACGCAGCCGGCTGCCGAAGCGCGTGCCGTTCAGCGTAGCCTGCAGCGCGAGTGCCAGCGCCACGCACACCGCGACGATGAACAGCCGATACGCACCCATGCCGAGCTGCCACGCGCCCTCGCCGAACTCGAAGCGCACGCGCAGCCACTCGGGCAGCTGGATGGTCTGGGGCGACGAGCCGGCGAAGAAGTCGACCGTCGCCACCGCCATGAAGGTCAGGCCGATCGAGAACAGCACCTGGTCGAGGTGCGGCTTGGCGTACATCGGCCGGTACAGCGTGCGCTCGAGCAGCGCGCCGGCCAGCGCAGTGACGACGAAGGCCACCGGCAGGCAGGCCAGGAACGGCCAGCCGTGGCGCTGCATCAGCACGATCAGCACATAGCCGCCGGCCATCGCGAATGCGCCGTGCGCGAGGTTAATGAAGTTCATCAACCCCATCGTCACCGCCAGCCCGAGCGCCAGCACGAACAGCAGCATGCCGTAGGCGACGCCGTCGAACAGCAGGGTCAGCATGGCGAGAGCGGGCGGCCCACGAGGGGCCGCGGGTTACTTGGCTTTGCCGGGGTCTTTCACAGCCTTTTGAACGTCGAACTCGACGTTCCACAGCTGGCCGTCCTTGCGCTCGACCTTGCGGATGTAGATGTCCTGCACGATGTCGCGCGTCTGCGCATCGATCAGCACCTGGCCGCGCGGGCTCTCGAAGACCTGGCCCTTCATGGCGTTGAGCAGCGCCTCGCCGCCGGCGCCCTTGGTGGCGTTGAGCGCGTTGTAGATCACGCGCATGCCGTCGTAGCCACCGACGGCCATGAAGTTGGGGCGGAACTTGTTGGCGGCCTGGAAGGCGTCGACGAACTTCTTGTTGGTCGCACCCGGGTGCGCCGCCGAGTAGTGGTGCGAGTTGACAACGCCCAGCGCCACGTCGCCCATGTCGTTCAACTGGTCGTCGTCGGTCACGTCGCCGGTGGCGATCAGCCGCACGCCGGCCTTGTCAAGGCCGCGCTCGCCGAACTGCTTCATGAACTGCGCGCCCTGCCCCGACGGCAGGAAGACGAACAGCGCGTCGGGCTTGAGATCGCGCACCTTCTGCAGCACCGGCGCGAAGTCGGGGCTGCGCAGCGGCGTGCGCAGCTTCTCGAGCACCTGGCCGCCGTTGAGCGTGAAGCGCGCGTCGAAGAACTTCTCGGCGTCGAATCCGGGGCCGTAGTCGGCCACCAGCGACACCGCCTTCTTGACGCCGTTCTTCGCCGCCCATTCGGCGATGCCCAGCGTGGCCTGCGGCAGCGTGAAGCTGGTGCGCACGATGAAGGGCGACGCCTCGGTGATCGCCGAGGTGGCCGCGGCCATCACGACCATCGGCGTCTTGCTCTGCGTCGCGATCGGCGCGGTGGCCATCGCGGCCGGCGTGACGCCGAAGCCGGCCAGCACCGCCACCTTGTCGTTGACCACCAGTTCCTGCGCCAGGCGGCGCGTGGTGTCGGGCACCGCGGCGTCGTCCTTGACGATGACCTCGATCTTCTTGCCGCCGGCCTTGTTGCCGTTCTGCGTCATCCACAGCTTGACGGCGGCGTCGATCTGCCGCCCCGTGCTGGCCTGCTGGCCGGTCATCGGCAGGATCAGGCCGATCTTCACCGTGTCGGACTGGGCCTGCGCTGCCGTGCCGGCCGCCAGCGCGAGCACCGCTGCGAGTAGGGTTCGCCGTGCTGTCATCGTGTGTCTCCTGATGATTCTTCGAGGAATTGTGCGGCACGCCCTCACGAGGCGCGGCGACTAGCTGATATCGGTTTTCGGCATGGCGCAGCGGCTCAGGCAGCGCGCGCCGGCATCACGGTGGCGACGCAGGTGCCCAGCCCAATGCGCCGCGCGCCATCGCGCGCGCAATAGGCGCGCAGGATCACCGTGTCGCCATCGGCCAGGAAGGTGCGCGTCTCGCCGCCGGGCAGGTCGATCGGTTGCTTGCCGCCGGCCGACAGCTCGAGCAGCGAGCCGCCCTGCTCTGGCTTGGGGCCGCTCATCGTGCCGGTGCCGACCAGGTCGCCGGGCATCAGGTTGCAGCCGCCGCTGCTGTGGTGCGCCAGCAGTTGCGCGATCGTCCAGTAGGCCTCGACGAAATTCGACTTGGACAGCCGGTGCGGCTGCTCGCCGCGCTGCCGCATCGCGTCGGTGCGCAGGAACACCTCGAGCGTGATGTCGATCGCGCCGAGCTCGCGGTTGAACGGCGAGTCCAGGTACGGCAGCGGCTGCGGGTCGTCGGCCGGATGTGCGAACGGCCGCCGGAACGGCGCCAGCGCCTCGCGCGTGACGATCCACGGCGAGATCGTGGTGGCGAAGTTCTTCGCCAGGAAGGGCCCGAGCGGCTGGTACTCCCAGGCCTGGATGTCGCGCGCCGACCAGTCGTTGAGCAGCACGACGCCGAACCAGTTGTCCTCGGCCTGCTCCATCGTCAGCGGCGTGCCGTCGGGGTTGCCGGTAGCGACGAAGGCGCCGAGCTCCAGCTCGTAGTCGAGGCGCCGGCACGGCTCGAACACCGGTACCTGGGCATCGGGCGGCATGATCTGGCCGCGCGGTCGTTCGAAGGTGTGCCCGCTGACGCGGATCGACGACGTGCGGCCGTGGTAGCCGATCGGCACCCACTTGTAGTTGGGCAGCAGCGGGTTGTCAGGCCGGAACAGCTTGCCCACCGTGGTGGCGTGGTGGATGCCGGTATAGAAATCGGTGTAGTCGCCGATGCGGCACGGCAGCGCGAACTCGACCTCGCTCTGCGGCACCAGGCACAGCTCGAGGAACGGACCCTGGTCGCTGCCTTCGCGCAGCGCCCGCGACAGCACCGCGCGCACCTGGCGACGGGCCTCCCCACCCGCACGCATCAGGCTCTCGAGGTCGCCCTCGGCGAGCGGCTTGAGCCAGGTCTCGGCTTCGTGCGGCCACGGGCACTGCGCGATCGCGAGCTTCAGGTCGAGCACCTGGTCGCCGATGGCGACGCCGACGCGCCAGGCGTCGCTGCTGCCGCGCTGGCGCAGGCGCGCCAGCGGCAGGTTCTGCACCGGGAAGTCGACATGCGGTTCGTTGGCCGAAGCGACCCAGCTCTTCAGCGCCGGGTCGTGGGTGTCGTCGAGCAGGTTCGCGGTCATGGTGAAGTGAAGCGGTCGCGCAGCGGTTGCCAGCACTGCGCGTAGTCGGCGTCGAGCGCGCCGGGGCGCAGCGCCCATTCGGTGGGCCACATGCGCCAACGGCTCTCGAACATGAAGGCCAGCGTGTGGTCGAGCTTGTGCGGTGCGAGTGCCGCGGCGCTCGCCTTGTCGTAGGCCTCGGCGTCGGGGCCATGCGGCACCATCATGTTGTGCAGGCTGGCGCCGCCGGGGCGGAAACCCTCGGGCTTGGCGTCGTACTGGCCGTAGACCAGGCCCATGAACTCGCTCATCACGTTGCGGTGGTACCAGGGCGGGCGAAAGGTGTCCTCGGCGACCAGCCAGCGCGGCGGGAAGATCACGAAGTCGCAATTCGCGGTGCCGGGGGTGTCGGTCGGCGAGGTGAGCACGGTGAAGATCGACGGGTCGGGGTGGTCGAAGCTGATCGAGCCGATGGTATTGAAGCGCCGGGTGTCGTATTTGCACGGCGTCAGATTGCCGTGCCAGGCCACCACGTTGAACGGGCTCGCCGCCGCCTGCGCGCGCCACAGCGCGCCGCCGAACTTCTTGATCATCTCGTGCGGCGCCGCGTCGGCCTCGAAGGCTGCGTGCGGCGCCTCGAAGTCGCGGGCGTTGGCCAGTCCGTTGCTGCCGATCGGCCCCAGCTCGGGCAGGCGGAACGGCGCACCGTAGTTCTCGCAGACGTAGCCACGCGACGGCCCGTCGACCGCCACCTTGAAGGCCATGCCGCGCGGCAGCAACGCGATCTCGCCCGGCGCGACCTGCAGCACGCCGAGTTCGGTGGTGATCGTCAGCGTGCCTTGTTGCGGCACCAGCAGCAATTCGCCGTCGGCATTGACGAAGGCGCGCCGCGCCATCGAACGCCCGACGAGGTAGACATGCGCCGCCATGCCGGCCTGCGCGTCGGCATCGCCGTTGACCACCATCGTGCGCAGGCCGTCGACGAAGTCACCCGCGTCGGCCGGGATCTCGCACGGATGCCAGCGCAGCGGGTCGGGGGCTGTCGCCACGCCCGCGGCGGCGCCGGTCTTCAGCAGCGGCTGCGCGTAGGGCTGGTAGCCGCCGACCAGCACCGACGGCTGGCGCCGGTACAGCCAGCTGCGGCGGTTGTCGGCGCGCGGCGCGGTGAAGGCGCTGCCCGAGATCAGCTCGGCATAGAGTCCGTGTGGCGCGCGCTGCGGGCTGTTGCGGCCGACCGGCAGCGCGCCGGGCACCGCCTCGCTGGCGAACTGGTTGCCGAACCCGGTCAGCGCGGTGCGTTCCACTGTGTCACCCCTGTGCGGTCGCCTGGCTGCGCTGCGCATGCCACTCGACCAGGCGACGCATGTGGCCGAGCGACAGCTGGTGGCCGTGGATCATCGCCAGCAGCCCGCCGCGGTGGAATTCGATCACGTCGGCGTCCGACAGTTCAGCGAGCTTCTTGTCGTCGACCGCGAGGAAGCCGTCGACCGTGAGCTTCTCGCCGTCGGGCAGCGTGGCCTCGAAGCGCATGTCCTGCAGAAGGTCCTTCTGCAGCAACAAGGCGCCGATCTGCCGCGTGCGCTCGACCTCGGCCTCGAGTCGTTCGAGCTGCCGCTGCATGTCGACGGTGAATGCCGACGGCGCACCGTCGCCATCGAACAGCGGCTCGCCCTCGGTGAGCGAAAAGCCGCCCCAGCTGGCGTCGTAGCACATCACGAGATCGTCCTTGTTGGCGCGGGCCATCGCGAACGGATAGACGCGCATCATCGCCGGCAGGTAGGCGGTGCGCCAGCCGCTGGGCTCGAGGTAGAGGTTCTGCCCGGGTAGCAGGCCGAACACCGCCACCGGCGCCACCTGCTTCTGGCCGGCCTCGTCGGTGCCCGCCGGAATCCACACCACCGGATAGTCGCGGCAGGCGTCGCCGAATTCGTAGCTGGCGACGAAGAACGAATTGAGGCTCGAGACGTGCGACGGGTCGACGTGGTCGCGGCGCAGCCGCAGCAGCCGGTGCTGATGGCGGTCGAGCGGTACCGGGTTCTTGTGCAGGGACTGGTGGATCATGGTGTCGGAGCTTCGGAAACAGCCGGCTGCGGGGTCACCAGCACCTTGTCGACCCGCTTGCCGTCGAGGTCGACCACTTCGAAGCGCCAACCTTCCCACTCCACATGGTCGGCGGTGTTCGGCAGACGGCCGAGCAGCAGCATGATCATGCCAGCCAGCGTGTTGTAGCGGCCGCGGTCCTCCTCGGGCAGCGCGTCGAGCACGAGCCGGTCCTTCAGCTCGGGCACCGGGATCAGGCCGTCCATCAGCCAGCTGCCGTCGTCGCGCTGCACGGCCCAGGCATCGTCGGAGGTCGGCGTGGAGAACTCGCCGGTGATCGCCTCCAGCACGTCGCGCACGGTGATCACGCCCTGCACCGCGCCGTACTCGTCGACCACGAACACCAGGCGCGCTTCGGCGACGCGAAAGTGCTCGAGCAGCTCCATGCCCGACAGCGTCTCGGGCACGAACACCGGCGGCTGCATCAGCTCGCTCAGCGGCGGCACCGCGCCGCGCGCCATCGGCACCAGCAGCGACTGTGCCGACAGCACGCCCACCACGTCGTCGAGGCCGCCGCGGCAGACCGGGTAACGCGAGTGAGGCTGCTCGGCCATCACCGCCAGTGCGTCGGCCAGCGGCGCCTCGGCGTCGATCCAGACGATGTCGGTGCGCGGGATCATCATCGAGCCGATCTGCCGTTCGTCGAGGCGGAACACGTTGCGCACCATCTGGTGCTCGTGCGCCTCGATCACGCCCGCATCGAGCCCTTCCTCCAGGCTGGCGGCGATCTCCTCCTCGGTGACGCCGCGGTTGTGGGTGTCGCGGATGCGCAGCAGCCGCAGCACGCCCTCGGTGGTGTTCGACAGCAGCCAGACGAACGGCCGCGTCGCCGTCGACAGCCCCTCCATCGGCAGCGCCACGTAGCGCGCCACCGTCTCGGGGAACATCTGGCCGATGCGCTTGGGCACCAGCTCACCGAAGATGATGGTCAGGAAGGTGATGATCAGCACCACCAGCGCGGTGGCCGAAAGCTCGGCGGCGCGCGGCGGCAGGTGAACCTCCACCATCAGCCACTGCGCCAGCGGCGCCGAGAAGGCCGCCTCGCCGACGATACCGTTCAGCACGCCGATCGAGGTGATGCCGATCTGCACCGTCGACAACCACCGCGTCGGGTGTTCGTGCAGCTCCATCGCCGCCTGGGCGCCGGGCTCGCCGTTCTCGGTCATCACCGCCAGCCGCGCCTTTCGGGCCGCCGTGAGCGCCATCTCCGACATGGCGAACAGCCCGTTCAGGCAGATCAGGAAGACAAGCAGCGCAACGTCCATCGAGCGGCGCGGCTTGCAGCGGCGCGCCCTCACCAGTAGCCGGGGAGCGCCAGCGTAGCAGAATCGGCCTGATGGAAGCCCCCAGCTCACTGCGTTCGCTGCCCCCCGAGGGGGCGCTCAGCGCCCTTCGGGCGGCCGGGCGGGCGCTGATGGACCTCCAAGCTCACGACGGCGCTCGCTCATGCACTTCCTGATCGGCGACCTGCAGGGCTGCAGCGATGCCTTCGAACGCCTGCTGGCCGAGATCGGCTTCAGCCCGTCGCGCCATCGGCTGCACGTGCTGGGCGACCTGGTCAACCGCGGTCCCGACAACCTGGGCGTGCTGAAGCGCCTGCGTTCGTTCGGCGACGCCGCCACCTGCCTGCTCGGCAACCACGACCTGCACCTGCTCGCGGTGGCGGCCGGCGTACGGCCGCCGCATCGCAGCGACACGCTCGGCGACGTGCTCGACAGCGCCGAGCGGGCGCACTGGCTCGAATGGCTGCGCCGGTGCAAGCTGGCCGACCAGGCACACGGCTGGCTGCTGGTGCATGCCGGCGTACTGCCGCAGTGGGACGCGGCACAGACGCTCGCGCTGGCCGCCGAGGTGGAGGCCATGCTGCGCGACGAGCGGCAGCTGGCCGACTTTCTGACGCGCATGTACGGCAACGAGCCGGCGCGCTGGAGCGACACGCTGCAGGGCGTCGAGCGCTGGCGGCTGATCGTCAACGTGCTGACGCGCATCCGCTTCTGCACCGCCGACGGCCTGCTCGACCTGGTGGTCAAGGAAGGCGCCGATGCCGCGCCGGCCGGCTTCGAGCCGTGGTTCGAGATTCCGACGCGGCGCACGGCGGGCACGCCGGTGGCCTTTGGCCACTGGTCGACGCTGGGCTTGATCGAACGGCCGAACCTGCTGTCGCTCGACACCGGCTGCGTGTGGGGCGGCACGCTGACCGCGGCCCGCATCGACGGCGGCACGGTTGAGCTGATCCAGGTGCCCTGTGCGCAAGCGCAAAAGCCGAGTCGTTCGGCCGGCTAAGATCGCCCTCGCTTCAGGTGCCCTTTAGGCGGCTCGCGCCGCCGACAGGGTTGAACGGGAAGCAGGTGCGCAAGGTCCGCTTGGACTTTGCAAGGCCTGCGCTGCCCCCGCACCGGTAGGCAAGCGCAGGCCGCGGCGACGCGGCCTGGCGATGACATCGAATGCCACTGCGGGCCACCCCCGTGGGAAGGCGATGTCACCGGGCGCCTTCAACCGCGCCGCTTGTGAGCCCGGATACCGGCCTCGAACGCAACGGTCGTCGTGCCCGCTCCGGCAGGCACGACGGTGGTCCCAACCGTGCAGCCTGCGGGGACGCTGGCTGCGGGAGTGTCGAGATGCTTTGCCCGCGTTCGCGCCGGGCCGCTGCGGCGGGCCTGGTGTTGTGCTGTTCCTCGTTGCTCGCCCAGGCCGCCGACACGGTGGCCCAGGTGGTCATCACCGCCAACCGGCAGCCCCAGCCGCGACAGGAGACGATCGCCGATCTGGTGGTGATCGACGCCGACACGCTGGCACGCTCGGCCGCCGCCAGCCTGCCCGAGCTGCTGCAGCGCCAGGCCGGCATCGAGATCGCCGCCAACGGCGGTCCCGGCCAGCCGTCGGCGCTGTTCCTGCGCGGCACCAACGCCAACCACGTGGTGGTGCTGATCGACGGCGTGCGGGTCAACTCGGCGACCACCGGGACCAATGCGCTGGAGCACCTGCCGCTGGCGCAGATCGAGCGCATCGAGGTGCTGCGCGGCCCGGCCAGCAGCCTGTACGGCGCCGACGCGGTGGGCGGCGTGATCCAGATCTTCACCCGCAGCGGCGAGCGTGCGCCGAGCGGCCGTGTGAGCCTGGGCAGCGACCGGCTGCGCGACGCATCGGCCGGCGCCGGCGGCAGGAGCGGCGACACCGAGTGGTCGCTGCAGGTCGGCGCGCAGGACGTGCGTGCCTTCTCGTCGACCAACGACACCTCGGCGTTCTCGTTCGACCCCGATCGCGACCCCTATCGCCATGCGCATGCCGGCGGCAAGCTGCGCCACCAATGGCAGCCCGGCCACGCGCTCTCGCTGCAGCTGCTGGCCAGCGATGCGGTGACGCATTTCGATGCCGGCCCCGGCACCGACGACCTCAATCGCCAGCGCATCACGAGCGTCGCGCTGAGCAGCGAAGACCGCTTGGCCGAGCGGTGGCGCTCGACGCTGCGGCTGGCCCGCGGCAGCGACCACCTGACGACCGAGGGCGCGTTTCCCGGCCGCTTCGACACCGACCAGGACCAGCTCGGCTGGCAGCACGACATCCGGCTCGACGCCGTGGACCTCGTCGCCGGTGTCGAGTGGCGGCGCGAGTCGGTCAGCGGCGACACAGCCTTCACGCAGGCGTCGCGCCGCATCGGCTCGGCCTACGGCGGCGCCAGCACGCGGCTGGGCGCGCATCGGCTGGAAGGCTCGCTGCGGGTGGACCGCAACTCGCAGTTCGGCACCCGCACCACCGGACGCGCGGGCTACGGCCTCGACCTCGCACCGGACTGGCGGCTGGCGGCGTCGGCGGGCACGGGCTTCCACGCGCCGAGCTTCAACGACCTGTACTTCCCGCTGACCTTCGGCTTCCAGGGCAACCCCGACCTGCGACCCGAGCGCTCGCGCGGTGGCGACCTCGCGCTGCGTTATCAGCGCGAGCGCACGTCGGCCGGGCTCACGTTGTTCGTCAACCGCATCGACGACCTGATCGCGGTCGACCCGAGCTTCAGCACCGTCGTCAACGTCAACCGGGCGCGCATCCGCGGCGCCACGCTGTCGGCGCAGCACGCGGTGGCGGCCCGGCGTGTGTCCGGCGAATGGACCTGGCAGGACCCGCGCGACGTCGACGCCGACACGCTGCTGGTACGCCGCGCGCGCCGGCACGGCCACGCCGGCGCGGCCTACGCGCCGGGTCCGTGGGAGGTGGGCATGGACCTGACGGCCAGCGGCGCCCGCTTCGACAGCGCGGCCAATGCGGCGAGCACCCGCATGGGCGGCTATGCGCTGGTCGACCTGTTCGCCCGCTGGTCGATCAGCCGCACGCTGGCCGTGTCGGGCCGCATCCGCAACGCCGGCGACAAGCACTACGAGCTGGCGCAGGGCTACAACACGGCGCCGCGCCAGTTCGTCGTCACGCTCGAGGCGTCGGCCTGGTAGACCGCGATGGCCCGTGCCCTGCGCATCTGGCTCGCCTGCGCGGCCCTCGCCGGCGCCAGCGGGGCGCTGGCGCTGCTGCTCGGCAGCAGTGCGATTCCGGCCGGCGAGTTGTGGCGCCACCTCGTCGTGCCCGACGACAGCATCGCCTCGCAGGTGCTGCACCAGCTGCGCCTGCCGCGCGCCTGGGCGGCGTTCGGCACCGGCGGGCTGCTGGCACTGGCCGGCGCGCTGATGCAGGTGCTGCTGCGCAACCCGCTGGCCGAGCCCTACGTGCTGGGCGTCTCGGGCGGCGCCGCCGTCGGTGCGCTCGGCGCGATGGTGCTGGGCCTGGCCGCCGGGTGGACCCACGTCGGCGCGTTCGGCGGTGCGCTGCTGTCGATCGTCATCGTCTTCGCGGTCGCGCAGCGGGACCTCGGCGCCGCGGCCGTCAGCGAACCGGCCGAAGGCACGCCGCGGCTGCTGCTGGCCGGTGTGATGCTGGCCGCGTTCTGGACGGCGCTGGTCACACTGATGCTTGCGCTGGCACCCGAGGCACGCATCCGCGGCATGCTGTTCTGGCTGGCCGGCGACCTGGGCGCCACCGATGCCGGCGCGCTGCCGGCCTGGGGCCTGCTGATCGCCACGCTGGCGATGCTGCCGCTGGCGCGATCGCTCAACGTGCTGCTGCGCGGCAGCGTGATCGCGCGCACGCTGGGCGTGCCGGTGGTCGCGCTGCGCCGCACGCTGTATGCCGTGGCGTCGCTCGCCACGGCGCTGGCGGTGACGACCAGCGGCGCGGTCGGCTTCGTCGGCCTGGTGGTGCCGCACGCCCTGCGTCTGGTCATCGGCAACGACCAGCGCGTGCTGCTGCCGGCGTGCGCGCTGGCCGGTGGCGCCGCGCTGCTGCTGGCCGACACGCTGGCTCGCACGCTGCTCGCGCCGCAGCAACTGCCGGTGGGCATCGTCACCGCGCTGGTCGGCGTGCCGACCTTTCTGTTCCTGCTCTTGAGACGGCGATGAAGAGCCCGGCCGCCCTGCTCGACACCGACTCGCTGGCGCTACACGTCGGCGGGCGTCGGCTGATCGATCAGCTGACGCTGCAGGTGCGCGCGGGCGAGCTGTGGTGCGTGCTCGGCCCCAACGGCAGCGGCAAGACGACGCTGCTGCATACGCGGGCCGGCGTGCGCGACCCGCCCACCGCCGGGCGGCGCGGGCGCGGGCCGCCCGGGGGGGCGGGGCGCGCCGATGAGGCCGCGCGCTGGCGCGGCCTGCTGCCGCAGGCGGTGCACGACAGCTTCGCGGCGCGCGTGCTCGACGTCGTGCTGATGAGCCGCCACCCGCACCTCGGCCGCTGGGCCTGGGAGGGCGACGCCGATGACGCCATCGCGCGCGACGCGCTGAAGGCGGTGGATGCCGACGCCTTGGCCGAGCGCGACGTCACTAGCCTGTCGGGGGGTGAGCGCCAGCGCGTGGCGATCGCGGCCTTGCTGGCGCAGGGCACACCACTGCTGCTGCTCGACGAGCCGACCGCGCACCTGGACCTCAAGCACCAGGCCATCGTGCTCGCGCATCTGCGCCATCTCGTCACCTACGACGGCCGCGCCGCCGTGGTGGCGCTGCATGACCTGAACCTGGCCGCCCGCTACGCCACCCACGCACTGGTGCTCGGCCCCGACGGTCAGGCGCAACATGGACGGGTCGATGCGGTGATGACCGAGGGCTGCCTGTCGGCGGCCTACGGCGTTGCCGTGAAGCGTGTGTGGTGCGAGGACCGATGGCTCTACCTCACCAGCTGATGGCGCGCATGATGCGCCGCCTGCTGCTCGTCGCCGCCCTGCTCGCCGGCGCGGCCGCGCAGGCTCAGCCTCGGGTGCAGGTCAGCGACGACGATGGTCGGCTGGTGAGCCTGTCGCAACCGGCCCGGCGCATCGTCAGCCTGGCGCCGCATCTGACCGAGCTGCTGTTCGCCGCCGGCGCCGGCGAGCGCGTGGTCGGTGTCGCCGCCTACAGCGACTATCCCGCGGCGGCGCGTGCGCTGCCGCGCATCGGCGACAGTGCGCAGCTCGACCTCGAGCGCATCGTCGCGCTGCGGCCCGACCTGATCGTCGTCTGGCGCGACGGCAACTCGGCGCAGCAGCTCGATCGGCTGGCGGCGCTGAAGCTGCCCATCTACGCCAGCCAGATCCACCACATGGCCGACATCGAGTCGACGCTGCGCCGGCTGGGCACGCTGGCCGGCACGAGCGACGCCGCCGACACCGCCGCCCGCAGCTTCGCCGACCGCGTGTCCCAGCTACGAGCACGTTATGCCCAGCGTACTTCCTTGCGCATCTTCTATCAGATCTGGCACCGGCCGCTGCTCACGGTGAACGGCCG
>JBGAMU010000181.1:0-3844 GCA_044222685.1 Burkholderiaceae bacterium | reverse complement strand
GATGAAGTCGTAGTCCTTCGAGCCGAGCTCGACGCGCGCCACGTCCTTCAGGCGCAGCGTGCTGCCGTCGGGGTTGGCGCGCACGATGATCTCTTCGAACTGCTTCGGGTCCGACAGGCGCCCCTGCGTGGTGATGGTGTAGACCATCTCCTGCGGCCCGCCGGTGGGGCTCTGGCCCACCTTGCCGGCGGCGAACTGCGCGTTCTGCTCGTTGATCGCGCGCGCGATGTCGGAGGTGGTGAGCTTGAGCTGCGCCATGCGGTCGGGCTCGAGCCAGATGCGCATCGCGTAGTCCTTGGCGCCGAAGATCTGCACGTTGGTGGTGCCCGGCACGCGCTTGAGCTGGTCGAGCACGTTGAGCGTCACGTGATTGCTGATCGTCAGGTCGTCCTTGCTGCCGTCGTCGGAGAAGAACGCCAGCACCTGCAGGAACGCGGAGCTGCCTTTCTCGACCGTCACGCCCTGGCGCCGCACTTCCTGCGGCAGCTTGGTCTCGGCCTGCTTGACGCGGTTGTTGACCAGCTGCGCGGCGTTGTCGGCATTGGTGCCGATGTCGAACGTGACCTGGATCGTCACGATGCCATTGCTGGTGGAGGTGGAGCCCATGTAGATCATGTGCTCGACGCCGTTGATGGCGTTCTCCAGCGGCGCGGCCACCGTCTGCTCGATCACCTCGGCGCTGGCGCCGGGGTAGATGGCCGTCACCGTGACCACCGGCGGCGCGATCTCGGGGTATTGCGCGATCGGCAGCGAACGCGTGGCCGACAGGCCGGCGATGACGATGAAGATCGCCAGCACGGCCGCGAAGATCGGCCGGTCGATGAAGAAGCGCGAGAACATGCCGTTCCCCTTTTTGTCTGGTGGGCGTTTCGCTTACTTGGAGGCGGCCTTGGCGGCCGGCGCGGGTGCGGCGGCGCCACCCGGAGCACCACCCGGCGCAGAGGCGCCCGCCGCCGGTGCCTGCGCGATCTGGATCGGCGCGCCGGGGAAGAAGATGCGCGCCATGCCGTCGACGATCACCGGGTCGCCGGCGGCCAGGCCGCCGGTGATGATCCACTGGTCGCCGATCTGGTCACCCACCTGCACCGGCTTGGGCATCGCCTTGCCGTCGGCCGCCACGTAGACGTATTTGCCCTGCGGCCCCTCGAGCACCGCGCGCGACGGCACCAGCAGCGCCTTCGGCTTGGTGGCGCCGGTCAGGCGCACACGCACGAACTGCCCGGGCATCAGCACGCCGTCGGGGTTGGGCACCTCGGCCTCGGCCTCCACCGTACCGGTGTTGCCCGACACGCGCGTATCGCTGAACAGCAGCTTGCCCTTGCGCGGGTACACGCTGCCGTCGGCCAGCTTCACCTCCACCGTGAACGCCTCGTGCGGCGGCAGCTGCAGCTGGCCTGCGACGACCTCGGAGCGCCACTTCATCTGGTCGGTGCTGGCGATGCCGAAGCGCACCTTCACCGGATCGGTCTGCGTGATCGTCGTCAGCAGCGTGGCCGGGCCGGCGACCAGCGTGCCTTCGCTGACCTGCGAACGGCTGACGGCGCCCGACAGCGGCGCCTCGACCTTGGTGTAACCCAGGTTCAACGCGGCCTCGGCGCGGCGCGCCTGCGCGCCCTTGAGCTCGGCGCGCGCCACCTGTTCGGCCGACGCCGCGTCGTCGTATTCACGCTGGCTCACCGCACGCGCTTCCCACAGCGGCTTCAGCCGTGCCAGCGTGCGCGTGGTCATCGCCAGCTTGGCCTCGGCCGACGCCACGTCGGCATCGGCCCGGTTCAGCGCGGCCTGGAACGGCGCCGGGTCGAGGCTGTACAACGACTGCCCCTTGCGCACCACACCGCCTTCGGTGAAGTTGCGCTTCAGCAGGATGCCGGCCACGCGCGGGCGCACCTCCACGTCACGCGAGCCGGCGGTCTGGCCGACGTATTCGTAGTTCATCGCCAGGCTGGTGGCGGCCAGCGACATCACCGCCACCGCGGCCGGCGGCGGGCCACCGGCACCCGGTGCGCCCTGCGCGTGCGAGACGTTGGGTCCGCAGCCGATCAGCGTGATCGACGCGGCTGCCACGCTGGCCACCACGACAGCGAAGTGCAGCGACAGCGCGCGGCGCGTCGGGCGCGCAGGCGTGCGAGGCGGGATGCGGCGATCGGAACGGGGCATGTTGGTGGCCCTTTCAAGAGCGTGGTCAAGGTTCGGTGTCCAGCCGGCAGGACGCAGGCTGTGCTGGCACAGGAGGGTTCCTCCACTCGGGGCGCAGTCTAGGGACGGACGGTTGTCCTTATCGTTGCAAGGGAAGGGTGCCTTCATTACGGATGAAATCGGGTGTGGTGTCGCAGCCCGTCGTGCACGAAGCGTGCCGCGACTCTCACGACGGTCGACGGTGCCGCCCTTCGACAAGGCCGCCGCCATTTCAACCCCCTAATATCGATGGCCTTGGAGACATGCCGATGACCTCTGACCCGTCCGTCGCGCCGCCGGCCACGCCGTTCTTCGGCCCCGAACACGAACAACTGCGCGACACGCTGCGCCGCTTCATCGCCGAGCGCGTGTTGCCGCAGGCCGACGCGTGGGAGCAGCAGGGCCTGGTGCCGCGCGCGGTGCTGCGCGAGATGGGTGCGCTCGGCCTGCTCGGCATCCGCTACCCGGCGCGCCACGGCGGCAGCGAGCTCGACACACTGGCCACCGTGGTGCTGGCCGAGGAGCTCGGGCGCAGCACGTATGGCGGCTTCGCGGTCACCGTGTTGGTGCACACCGACATGGCGAGCCCGCACCTGGTGAATGCCGGCACGCCCGAGCAGATCGAGCGCTACCTGCCCGACGTGATCGCCGGCCGGCGCATCTGCGCGGTCGCGATGACCGAGGCCGACGCCGGCAGCGACCTGGCCGGCATGCGCACACGTGCGCGCCGCGACGGCGGCGACTGGGTGCTCGACGGCGCCAAGATGTTCATCACCAACGGCGTGCACGGCGACCTGTTCTTCGTCGCCGCCAAGACCGGCGAGCCGGGCCGCAACCGCGACATCACGATGTTCATCGTCGAGCGCGGCACGCCGGGGTTTCGTGTCGCGCGCACGCTCGACAAGCACGGCTGGCTGTCGAGCGACACCGCCGAACTGGTCTTCGACAACTGCCGCGTCCCGGCGGCCAACCTGCTGGGCGAGCCCGGCAAGGGCTTCTACGCGCTGATGAAGAACCTGCAGAACGAGCGCATCGTGCTCGGTGCGCAGGCGATGGGCGAGGCGGCCCGCGCGATCGAGCTGACGCTCGAATGGGTCACGCAACGGCGGGCGTTCGGCGCCACGCTGTGGGACAAGCAGACGATCCGCCAGCGCCTGGCGATGCGCGCCGCGCAGGTCGAGGCGGCGCGCGCGCTGGTCTACCAGACCGCCTGGCGCGACGCGCAGGGCCAGCAGGTGACCAAGGAAGTCTCGATGATCAAGGCCCTGTGCGGCACGCTGGTCAACGAAGTGCTGTACGACTGCCTGCAGTTCCACGGCGGCATGGGCTACATGCGCGGCACCCCGATCGAACGCATGGCGCGCGACGCACGCATTCAATCGATCGGCGGCGGCGCGACCGAGGTGATGCTGGAGGAAGTGGCGAAGCGATTGGTTTGATTGCTTCTCGACAAAGCGTGGACCGGGTTGACGGGGTTCAGCACTGCGCATCGCGCCAGGCGGTACCCGCCCGGGGCTCATACTGGGTCGGCCCCTCGCCTGTGGCGAGGGCTCCGCTGCGATGCTCGCGTCGAGGTCGCGCCGCCGAACTCGCTACGCGGCCTGCGGCCGCTGCGCTCAACCATCGTCGGCGAGTCAGATGGTTGATGCGCGCTGCGCGCGCCGACCTC
>JBGAMU010000084.1:0-17674 GCA_044222685.1 Burkholderiaceae bacterium | reverse complement strand
GCTGCGGGCGGCGCGCGCGTTGCTCGCGGCAGCGTGAGCCACCCCACCGCGGTGCACCGGCACGGCGCGGGCGGCGTACAGTGATCGTCCCTTCATTCGGGCGCATGCGATGAGCACGACCTTCCAACACATCGCCGTCGTCGGCGCCGGCGCGGTGGGCGGTTTCTTCGGCGCCATGCTGGCCAAGGCCGGCCACCGCGTCACGCTGATCGGCCGCGCGGCGCACGTGCAGGCGATCGAACGCGACGGGCTTCAGCTGCACAAGGGCGGGCAGGTCGAGGCGGTGCGGCTGGGCGCGAGCAGCGACCTCGCCGCGGTGCAGGGCGCCGACCTGGTGCTCTTCTGCGTCAAGTCGACCGACACGGCCGTTGCGGCGCGCCAGATGGCGCCGCACCTCGCGCCCGACGCGGTGGTGCTGAGCCTGCAGAACGGCGTCGACAACCCGCCGGTGATCGCGCAGCAGGTACCGGCGCACACCGTGGTGCCCACCGTCGTCTATGTGGCGACCGCGATGCCCGAGCCCGGTGTCGTCAAGCACTTCGGCCGCGGCGACCTGGTGATCGGCCCGCTGAATGCCGCTGCAGCCGATGTCGCCGGCCGGGCGCGGCTGCAGGCGGTGGCCGATCTCTTTGCCGGCGCCGGCGTGCCGGTGCGCGTCTCGCCGACGGTGATGGTCGAGCTGTGGAGCAAGCTGATGGTCAACTGCGCCTACAACGCGATCTCCGGCCTCGCGCAACTGCCGTACGGCCGCATGGCCGCGCTGCCCGAGGTGAAGGCGGTGATGCGCACGGTGGTGCACGAGGTGGTGGCGGTGGCGCAGGCCGAAGGCGTCGACCTGCCGCTGCAGGCCTCGCTCGACGCGATGGAGGGCATCGCCGGCGCCATGCCGGCGCAGCTGTCGTCGACCGCGCAGGACATGGCGCGCGGCAAGGCGAGCGAGATCGACCATCTCAACGGCTACGTCGCGCGCCGCGGCGCCGAGCTCGGCATCGCCACACCGGTGAACCAGACGCTGCATGCGCTGGTCAAGCTGGTCGAGTCGGGCCGGGCGCCGGCTTGACGGGCGCAGCGTGCGGTCGATGAGCGAGCCGCTGCAGCCGCTGCCGGACGAGTTCGTGCAGGCGCTGCGCGATCTCGGGCTGCCGCTGCACGACAAGTCGACCGGCCGGCCGCTCACCGGCGGCGTGTCGTCCGACATCTGGTGGATCGACACGCCGCAGGGCCCGCTGTGCGCCAAGCGCGCGCTGGCCAGGTTGCGCGTCGCGGCCGACTGGCGCGCGCCGATCGAGCGCAACGCGTACGAGGCGCGCTGGATGCAGGTGGCGGCAGACGCCGTGCCCGGCTGCACGCCGGGCCTGCTCGGCCAGCACCCCGCGCTCGGCGTGCTGGTGATGCGTTACCTCGAGCCCCACGATCATCCGCTGTGGAAGCAGCAGTTGCGCGAGGGACGGGTGGATCCAGACACCGCACGCGCCGTCGGTGACACGCTGGTGCGCATCCACGCGCACGCCGCGGCGCGGCCGGCGCTGGCGGCGTCGTTCCCCACCGACGCGATCTTCCTCGACATCCGGCTCGAGCCGTATCTGCTGGCCACCGCAGAACGCCATGCCGACCTGGCCCCGGTGCTGCGTGCGCTGGTCGCGCGCACGCAGGCCAGCAAGCGCTCGCTGGTGCACGGTGACGTGAGCCCGAAGAACATCCTGGTCGGCAAGAGCGGCCCGGTGCTGCTCGACGCCGAATGCGCCTGGTGGGGCGACCCGGCGTTCGACCTCGCGTTCTGCCTCAACCACCTGCTGCTCAAGTGCCTGTGGGTGCCGTCGGCGCGCGACGCGCTGCTGAGCGACTTCGACGCGTTGGCGCAGGCGTACCTGCAGGGTGTGGACTGGGAGCCGCGCCAGGCGCTGGAGGCGCGCGCGGCCACGCTGCTGCCCGGGCTGCTGCTGGCGCGCGTGGACGGCAAGTCGCCGGTCGAATACCTCAGCGGCGAGGCGCAGTGCGCGCCGGTGCGGCGCTGCGCACGCCGGCTGCTGGCCGCGCAGGGCGGGGCGGATGCGGCATCATCGGCCCACCTGGCCGCCGTTCGCGCCGCCTGGCACGACGAGATCACATCACGATGACCACCATTCCTTCGGTTCTCAACAACGGCACCGAGATCCGCTTCGTGCACGCGCGTCGCGTCTGGGACAGCCGCGGCCGGCCCACGGTGGAGGCCGAGGTGCGGCTGCAGGGCGGCGCGGTCGGCCGCGCCATCGTGCCGGCCGGCGCCAGCCGTGGCTCGCGCGAGGCGCTGGAGCTGCGCGACGGCGGCCAGCGGCTGGGCGGCTTCGACGTCACGCAGGCGGTGGCGCATGTCAACGGCGAGATCGCGCGCTGTGTGCTCGGCGTGCCGGCCGACGACCAGCGCGAGATCGACGAGCGGCTGATCGAGCTCGACGGCACGCCCAACAAGAGCCGTCTCGGCGCCAACGCCACCTTGTCGGTGTCGATGGCGGTGGCGCAGGCGGCCGCCGCCGCGCACGCGGTGCCGCTGTACCACTACCTCGGCGGCGCCGACGCCACGCTGCTGCCGTTGCCGCAGATCCAGATCTTCGGCGGCGGCGCGCACGCGGGCCGTCGCACCGACATCCAGGACTTCATGGTCGTCTGCCCGGCGGCGAAGAGCTTCAACCAGGCCGTCGAGTGGACAGCCGAGGTCTATCGCCACGCCGGCATGCTGATGCAGCAGCGCGGCGCCTCGTTCGGCATCGCCGACGAGGGCGGCTGGTGGCCGGTGTTCAACAGCAACGAGCAGGCGCTCGAGTCGCTGGTGATCGCGATCGAGCGCGCCGGCTTCGTGCCCGGCGAGCAGGTGGCGATCGCGCTCGACGTCGCCGCCAGCGAGTTCGGCCGCGGCGGCCAGTACAAGCTCGGCCTCGACAAGCGCACGCTCGACAGCGACGGCATGATCGAGCTGCTGTTCCGCTGGACCGAGAAGTTCCCGATCGTCAGCCTGGAGGATCCGCTGGCCGAGGACGACACCGAGGGCTTCGTGCGCTTCACGCGCGCCGCCGGCGCGAAGCTGCAGATCGTCGGCGACGACTACCTGGTGTCGAGCGCGCCGCTGCTGCGCGAGGCGGCCGCCGCCGGCGCCGCCAACTGCGTGCTGCTCAAGCCCAACCAGCGCGGCACGCTGACCGAGACGCTGCAATGCTGGCACGCCGCTCGCGCGGCGCGCTACGCCGGCATCGTCAGTGCACGCAGCGGCGAGACCGAGGACACCACCATCGTGCACCTGGCCATCGGCTGGCAGGTCGGCCAGCTCAAGGTCGGCTCGTTCGCCCGCAGCGAGCGCATGGCCAAGTGGAACGAGGCGCTGCGTGTCGAGGAGCGGCTCGGCGCGCGGGCCCGGTTCGCCGGACCGGGCGTGCTGGGCCGCACGTTCTGAGGCACACTCGCGCGGCGTTCCGGCCGAACGCGGGTGCGCAGGCGGCGTGCCGGGGTGCCGGGCGCCACCTTCACGAAGACGAACCCTCCGAGGAGACAGACATGAGGCGATTTGCATCCGCGACGCTGGCGGCCGGCGTGCTGGCCGCCGCACTGGCCGGCTGCGCCACCGGCGGCGCCGGTTGGACCACGCTGGTCAACGGCACGCAGGGGCTGGACAACTTCAACCGCGTCGGCGATGCGCAGTGGAGCGCCAGCGACGGCGCCATCCAGGCCAGCGCCGGCGGCAAGGACCCGGGCTATCTGGTGACGAAGAACACCTACAAGGACTTCATGCTTCGCGCCGAGTTCTGGGCCAGCGACGATGCCAACAGCGGCATCTTCATGCGTTGCCAGGACCCGGCCAAGATCAACGACGAGAACTGCTACGAGGCCAACATCTTCGACCAGCGGCCCGACCCGACCTACGGCACCGGCGCCATCGTCAAGGTGGCCAAGGTCGACCCGATGCCCAGGGCCGGCGGCAAGTGGAACACCTACGAGATCACCATGCAGGGCAAGCGCCTCGTGCTGATGCTCAACGGCGTGAAGACGGTCGACATCGAGGACGCCAAGTTCGCCAGCGGACCGTTCGCGCTGCAATGGGGCCGCGGCACCATCAAGTGGCGCAAGGTCGAGATCAAGGCGCTGTAGTGCGCCGCCCCGTCGTGCACGGGGTGGCCCGCTTGGCATGACCTGGTCGATCCTCGCGCGCGACGAGACCGGCCGCCTGGGCGTGGCGATCGCCAGCCGCTTCTTCGCGGTCGGCGCGCTGTGCGTGTACACGCGCCGCGGTGTCGGCGTGTTGTCGACGCAGGCGCTGATGAACCCGCTCTATGGCCCGGCCGGTCTCGCGCTGCTGGCCGAAGGCCGCGCCGCCGCCGACGTGGTGGCCGCGCTCACGCAGGCCGATGCCGGCCGTGCGCAGCGCCAGCTCCACGTGCTGCCGGCGCGTGGCCCCGGCGCCGCGTTCACCGGCGCCGAGTGCATCGGCTGGTGCGGGCATCGCCTCGACGACGACTTCAGCGTCGCCGGCAACATGCTGGCCGGCGAGCGTGTCGTGCAGGCCAGTGCCGAGGCGTTTGCCGCGCAGGCCGGCCGCCCGCTGGCCGAACGGCTGATCGCCGCGCTGGCGGCCGGCGAGGCCGAAGGCGGCGACAAGCGCGGCAAGCAGTCGGCCGCGCTGCGCATCCACGGCGACGAGGACTATCCCGAACTCGACATCCGCGTCGACGACCACGCCGAGCCGGTGGCCGAGCTGCGGCGCCTGTACGACGTGAGTCTGCAGCGCTTCCAGCCTTTCGTGGCCTGCCTGGCCGGGCGGCACGACCCGGCCGGTGAGCTCGACCGCGCGCGCATCGAGGCGCGCGTGGAGGCCTTCCACGCCGCCCGCGCCGCCAGCCGGCGCTGACGCCACCATTCACCGCCGCGCCATCGCCGGCAACCCCGATACCGGTGGCGCGCCGAACGGGGCACACTTGTTGCATGCACGTGTGCGCGCTGTCCGGGCCTGCGCGCGCCGCAGCGACACCTCCACCCCCATGGCCCTGCTCGAAGTCGGCGACCTGCGCACCACCTTCACCACCGACGACGGCGCCGTGGCCGCCGTCGATGGCGTGAGCTTCGCCGTCGAGGCCGGCCGCACGCTGGCGCTGGTGGGCGAGTCGGGCTGCGGCAAGAGCGTCACGGCCCTGTCGATCATGGGCCTGCTCGCGCAGCCGGCCGGCCGCGTGGCCGGCGGCTCGATCCGCTTCGAGGGTCGCGAGCTGGTGGGCCTGCCCAAGCGCGAGCTGCAGGACCTGCGCGGCAACGGCATGGCGATGATCTTCCAGGAGCCGATGTCGTCGCTGAACCCGGCCTTCACCATCGGCGAGCAGATCGCCGAAGGGGTGCTGCGCCACCGGGCGCTGACGCGCGAGCAGGCCGACGCGCGCGCGCTCGAGATGCTCGAGAAGGTGCGCATCCCGGCGGCGGCGCAGCGTTTCCACGAGCACCCGCACAAGCTGTCGGGCGGCATGCGCCAGCGCGCGATGATCGCGATGGCGCTGGCCTGCGAGCCGCGGCTGCTGATCGCCGACGAGCCGACCACCGCGCTCGACGTGACGATCCAGGCGCAGATCCTCGACCTGATGCAGCGCCTGCAGCGCGAGACCGGCAGCGCGGTCATCCTGATCACGCACGACCTCGGCGTGGTGGCCGAGGTGGCCGACGAGGTGGTGGTGATGTACGCCGGCCGCGTGGTGGAGCGTGCGCCGGTGCGTGCGCTGTTCCGTGAACCGCAGCATCCGTACACGGTCGGGCTGCTCGGTTCGATCCCCCGGCTGCAGGGCGAGCCGCGGCGCCTGGCCGCCATCGACGGCCAGGTGCCCGACCCGCTGGCCATGCCGGTGGGCTGCCGCTTCGCGGCGCGCTGTCCGTTCGCCGATGCGCGCTGCACCGCCGCGCCGCCGCCGCTGCGCGACCTCGGCGGCGGGCATGCCTCGGCCTGCATCAAGGCGCCGCTGGACGCCGACGCGCTGCTGGCATCGCGTGGGCGCGAGGTGGCGACCTCATGACGGCGCCGCTGCTGCAGGTGCAAGGCTTGGTCAAGCACTTCCCGGTGCGGCGGGGCCTGTTCGGCCGCGTCGCCGGTGCCGTGAAGGCGGTCGACGGCGTGGACTTCACCCTCGCGCCGGGCGAGACGCTGGGCATCGTCGGCGAGTCGGGCTGCGGCAAGAGCACGCTCGGGCGGCTCGTGCTGCGCCTGATCGAGCCCAGCGCGGGGCAGGTGGTGTTCGAAGGGCGCGATCTCGGCGCGCTCGACGCGAAGCAGCTGCGCGCCGCGCGGCGCGCGATGCAGATCATCTTCCAGGATCCGTTCTCGTCGCTGAACCCGCGCATGACGGTCGGCCAGATCCTCGCCGAGCCGCTGGCGCTGCACGGCCTGCACGGGGGCCGGCACCGCGAGCGCGTGGCCGAACTGCTGGGCACCGTGGGCCTGGCGCCCGAGCACGCGCAGCGCTACCCGCACGAGTTCTCCGGCGGGCAGCGCCAGCGCATCGGCATCGCCCGTGCGCTGGCGGTCGAGCCCAGGCTGATCGTCTGCGACGAGGCGGTGTCGGCGCTCGACGTGTCGGTGCAGGCGCAGGTCGTCAACCTGCTGCAGGACCTGCAGCAGCGTTTCGGCATCGCGCTGATCTTCGTGGCGCACGACCTGGCGGTGGTGCGTCACATCGCCACCCGCGTCGCGGTGATGTACCTCGGCCGCATCGTCGAGCTTTCGACCAAGCGAGCGCTCTTTGCCGCGCCGCGCCATCCGTACACGCAGGCGCTGCTGTCGGCGATCCCGCTGCCCGAGCCGCCCGACGGCGGACCGCGCGAGCGCCTGCTGCTGGCCGGCGACGTGCCGAGCCCGATGGCGCCGCCGCCGGGCTGCCACTTCCACACCCGGTGCACGCACGCGGTCGAGCATTGCCGGCAGGTGTCGCCCCCGCTGCACGATGATGCGGGGCATGCCGTGGCCTGCCACCGCTGGCGCGAGATCACGCCACCGGCCACGCTGCGTCCGCGCGACGCGGCCCCCTCCATCGCCGACGCACGCCTGGCCCGGCTGCAGTCGGCCTTCGTCGTCTGACCCCACCATTCATCCACCGAGGAGCCTCACGATGTCCACTCGACTCATCCCCTGGCTGGCCGCCTGCGTGCTGGCCGCCGCATCGGCCGCGCAGGCGCAGAGCCATCTGCGCGTCGGCCTGGCCGAAGACCCCGACGTGCTCGATCCCACGCTGGCGCGCACCTTCGTCGGCCGCATCGTGTTCGCCGCGTTGTGCGACAAGCTGATCGACATCGACGAGAAGCTCACTATCGTGCCGCAGCTGGCGACGAGCTGGGAGTGGTCGGCCGACAACAAGGCGCTGACGATGAAGCTGCGCCCCGGCGTCACGTTCCACGATGGCGAGAAGCTCGATGCCGCCGCGGTGAAATTCAACCTCGAGCGCCACAAGACGCTGGCCGGTTCCAATCGCCGCGGCGAGCTGGCGCCGCTGGCCGGCGTGGACGTGGTGGACCCGCTGACCGTCAAGCTCAACCTGAGCGCACCGTTCTCGCCGCTGCTGGCCGCGCTGGCCGACCGCGCCGGCATGATGGTGAGCCCCAAGGCCGCGCAGGCCGCGGGGGCCAGCTTCGGCAGCAAGCCGGTGTGCTCGGGCCCCTACAAGTTCGTCGAGCGTGTGGCGCAGGACCGCATCGTGTTCGAGCGTTTCGACGGCTACTGGAACAAGGCCGCGGTGAACTTCGACAAGATCACCTACACGCCGATCGTCGACGCCACCGTGCGGCTGGCCAACCTGAAGTCCGGCCAGTTCGACATCATCGAACGCGTGGCCTCGTCGGACATCGAGAAGCTCGCGGCCGACAAGCGCTTCAAGGTGGCGCGCATCACCGAGATCGGCTACCAGGGCATCACCATCAACATCGGCAAGAGCGAGCAGGCGCAGAAGAACCCGCTCGGCCGCGACGCGCGTGTGCGCGAGGCGTTCGAGCTCGCCATCGACCGCCAGGGCCTGGCGCAGGTGGTGATGGACAACGAGGCCACCGTCGGCAACCAGTGGGTGGCGCCGAGCAACGGGTACTACGCCAAGGGATTCCCGGTGCCCAAGCGCGACATCGCACGGGCCAAGGCGCTGCTCAAGGAGGCGGGCGTGCCCAACCCGAGCTTCACGCTGATGACGCCGACCACCAGCGACGCGCAGCGCCTCGCGCTGGTGGTGCAGGCGATGACGCGCGAGGCCGGCTTTGACGTGAAGATCCAGGCCACCGAGTTCGCCACCAGCCTGAACCTTGCCGACAAGGGCGAGTTCGACGCCTACGTGCTGGCCTGGAGCGGCCGCGCCGACCCCGACGGCAACGCGTTCAGCTTCCACGCCTGCAAGCAGCCGCTCAACTACGCGGGCTACTGCAACGCCGAAACCGACGCGCTGCTCAATCAGTCGCGCACGCTGCGCGACCCCGCCGAACGCAGGAAGGCCTACGAACAGATCGCCGCCAAGGTGCTGAAGGAGCGGCCGATCGTCTACCTCTACCACCGCAACTGGCTGTGGGCCTACAACGCCAAGCTTGCCGGCGTGCGCAGCGTGCCCGACGGTCTGCTGCGCGTGCAGGGCCTGAAGATGCAGTGACATCGGCGACGACGCAGTGACCGACTACCTGCTCAAGCGGCTGGCGCAGATCGTGCCGACGCTGGTGTTCGTGTCGATGCTGATCTTCGGCCTGCAGCAGCTGCTGCCCGGCGACCCGGCGCAGGTGCTCGCCGGCGAGGAGCAGGACCCGACGGTGATCGCGCACCTGCGGCAGAAGCTGCACCTCGACGAGCCGCTGCCGCTGCGCTATGCCTACTGGATCGGCGGCGTGCTGAAGGGCGACCTCGGCGAGTCGCTGCGCACGCAGCAGCCGGTGCTGGAACTCGTGCTGCAGAAGCTGCCGGTGACGATCCAGCTCGGCGGCATGGCGTTCGTGATCGCGCTCGCCATCGGCATCCCCGCGGGCATCATCTCGGCAGTGGGCCGCGGCACCTGGTGGGACAGCGCGGCCAATGCGTTCGCTCTCTGGGGCATCTCGACGCCGAACTTCTGGCTCGGCATCCTGCTGATCCTGCTGTTCTCGGTGCAGTTGGGCTGGCTGCCGGCATCCGGCTACGTGAGCCCGTTCGACGACCTGCGCGGCAACCTGGCCTCGATGATCATGCCGGCCTTCGTGCTCGGCAACGCGATCGCCGCGGTGCTGATGCGCCACATGCGCAGCGCGATGCTGCAAGTGCTGTCGTCCGACTACGTGCGCACCGCGCGCGCCAAGGGCCTGCGCGAGCGCGCGGTGGTGCTGAAGCACGCGTTGCGCAACGCGCTGACGCCGGTGATCACGCTCGGCGCGCTGGAGCTCGGCACGCTGCTGTCGGGCGCGGTGCTCACCGAGCAGGTGTTCTCGATCCCCGGCTTCGGCAAGCTGATCGTCGACGCGGTGTTCAACCGCGACTACGCGGTGGTGCAGGGTGTGGTGCTGGTGACGGCCACCACCTACATCGTGCTCAACCTGCTGGCGGACCTGGCGTACTTTGCGGCGAATCCGCGGTTGAGGGGTTGAGGTGCGCCGCTTTCAGACCGAGGACTGCGCATCGCGCCAGGCGGTACCCGCCCGGGGCTCATGCTGGGTCGGCCCTCGCCTTTGGCGAGGGCTCCGCTGCGATGCTCGCGTCTCATGAGTGCTGTTTTGAGTAGCGTCGCCTTGCCAGTGGCCCCTGCCAGCCCGGGCCGCCGCGCGCTGCGCAAGCTCGTGCGCCGGCGCGCCGCGATGGTCGGACTCGTGGTGGTGCTCGGCTTCGTGGTGCTCGCGCTGGCCGCACCGTGGCTCGCGCCGCACGATCCGGTGGCCACCAGCTGGGGCGCGATTCGCAAGGCGCCGAGCGCCGAGCACTGGTTCGGCACCGACGAGATCGGCCGCGACGTGCTGTCGCGCGTGATCTGGGGCACGCGGGCGTCGCTGCTGGCCGGTGTGGTGTCGGTGTCGATCTCGCTGATGCTGGGCGTTCCGATCGGCCTCGTGGCGGGCTTTCTCGGCGGTTTCGTCGATGCGCTGATCTCGCGCATCACCGATGCCTTTCTCGCGTGCCCGTTCCTCATCCTCGCCATCGCGCTGGCGGCCTTTCTGGGGCCGAGCCTGAGCAACGCGATGATCGCCATCGGCGTGTCGGCGACGCCGATCTTCGTGCGCCTCACGCGCGCGCAGGTGCTCAACGTGCGCGTGGAAGACTACGTCGAGGCCGCGCGCGCGGTCGGCAACCCGCCGTGGCGCATCGCGCTGCGGCACGTGCTGCCCAACGTGACCGCGCCGCTGATCGTGCAGGCCACGCTGGCGATCGCCGCCGCGGTGATCGCCGAGGCGAGCCTGAGCTTCCTCGGCCTCGGCCAGCAGCCGCCCGAGCCCAGCTGGGGCAGCATGCTCAACACCGCGAAGAACTACATCGACCAGGCGCCGTGGATGGCGATCTGGCCGGGGCTAGCGATCTTCGGCCTGGTGCTCGCCTTCAACCTGCTCGGCGACGGCCTGCGCGACGCGCTCGATCCGCGGCAGCGCTGAGATCGCTTGGCCCGCACGGGGCGGCGCGCCGATTGCCGGCAGCGCCGTTTCAACCGGAGAAGATCACCATGCCAAACCGCCGTCGCCGCCCTGCATCGCTGGCGCTTCAATCCGCCGAACTGGCGATCGCCGTGCCCCAGGTGGTGGCGCATCGCCTCAGCCGGATGGCCCAGGCCGGGCAATCGCCGTCGGTGCGCGACCAGCGCGAGTTCCAGCGCATGTTCAGCGAGAAGGGCAGCGCATTCGCCGAATCGTGGCTCGCGATGGGTTGGCAGATGCTGCGGGCCCAGCAGTCCCTGATGATGTCGTTCTGGCAATCGATGTGGTGGCCGACGCTGTGGGGGCGGCCCACGGCGCGCTCGCTCGGCAGCCAGATGCAGCGCGCCGGCTGGTCGATTGCCGGGCACGGCATGGCGCCGGTGCATCGCACGGCAGTGGCCAACGCCAAGCGCCTGTCGCGCCGGCGATCGCGCTAGCGTCCGCTCGCCCTGATCGGCACGACGCCGCGATCGCCGCTTCGCGGCACCGTCCTACAAGTGGGCTTGCCGCCACCCGACATGATGGCTACATGGGCCTGACTAGGCTTGCGTCGATGGTCGATTCCGGCCCGTCGTTCCTCCCTTCATCCTGGAGCATTCGATGACCCCCCTCTCGAAGACACTCGGCGTGGCCGCGGCCGCCGTGGCACTGGGCGGTGCGACGCGCGCGTCGGGTGCGAAGCGTTCGCCGTCCGGCAGCACCCACTGACGACCCTCGCGGCGACCGCCGGCGGCATGCGCGCCATCGTCCTCTCGAGCAACGCCGCCGGCCGACGCGGGCAGGCGGTGGTGTGTCGTGGCCTGCGTGTGCTGCGTGCGGTGCTGGCCGCGTCGGCCGTTGCCGGCCTGGCCGCGTGCATGAGCAGTGCGCGCCTGCCCGAGAAGGCCCGCGGTGTGGACTCGCCGCCGTCGGCCGAACTGGCGTCGTCCTCGGCGGTGACCCCGCCCGCGGCGGTGCGGCCGTCGGCGAACCGGAAGGCCGACTTCCAGCGTGAACGCCCATCGCCGCAGGCGCGCCAGCTCGCCGACTGGGTGGCGGCCACGCGCGACCAGGGTGACAGCGAATTCGCCATCGTCGACAAGAAGGCGGCGCGCCTGTTCGTGTTCGATGCGTCGGCCCGGTTGCGCGGCGCGAGCCCGATCCTGCTCGGCTCTGCAGTGGGCGACGACTCGGTGCCCGGCATCGGCGAGCGACCGATCGCGCAGGTGCAGCCGTTCGAGCGCACCACGCCGGCGGGTCGCTTCGTCGCCGAACGCGGTCGCAACACCAATGGCGAGCACGTCATCTGGGTCGACTACGACAACGCGGTGTCGATGCACCGCGTGCGGGCCACGGTGAAGGCCGAGCGGCGCCTGCAGCGGCTGGCCACGCCCACCGTGGCCGACAACCGCATCTCCTACGGCTGCATCAACGTGCCGACCGCGTTCTATGACCGCTACATCGACGCGGGTTTTGCGCGACGCGGGGCAATCGTCTATGTTCTGCCCGAAGTGCATTCCATGCAGCAGGTGTTCGGTCTGTATCCGCAGGCGGCGCTGCTGGCGACATCCGCGACCGTGGCGCGTACGGGTGGCGGCATGCAGGCTGCACCGCCTGCCCGCAGCGCGCGACTGCCGCAACCCCGGCCTGGTCTTCAGTGATTCACCCGCGGCGTCATGACGACGGCGCGGCCCCGCCCGCACCGACTGCGCCGACAGGCGCGCGACTCCGATGACACCCGTGGTGGCTGACAACGACATGCGGGGCCGGGCCCATACGGCGCCGCCAAGCCTGGCTCGCCGGTGCGCGCTGTTTCTCGACTTCGACGGCACGCTGGTGCCGATCGCCCCGCGCCCACAGGACGTGCGGGTGCCCGACTGGGTGGTGCCCACGCTCGGCCGGCTTCAGACCCACCTGGACGGTGCGCTCGCCATCGTCAGCGGGCGGCCGCTGGCCACGCTCGACAGCCTGCTGCGACCGTTGCGCCTGCCGGCCGCGGGCGTGCATGGTGTCGAGCGGCGGCTGACCAACCATCGTGTTCGTGTCCACACCGCCGCCTTGCCCGAGGCGGCGCGGCGTACCGCACAGGCACTGGCGGCGCAGCACCCGGGTGTGCTGGTCGAGTTCAAGCCCGGCGGCCTGGCGGTGCACTATCGGACCGTGCCCGAGGCGGCCGCCGCCTGCGACACGGCGTTGGCACAGTCGCTGGCCGGCGTCGACGGCTGGGAGCTGATGCACGGGCACTGTGTGTCCGAGGTCAAGCAACGGCGCGTGTCGAAGGCCGCCGCGGTGCGGGCCTTCCTCACCGAGGCGGTGTTCGCCGGGCGCGTGCCGGTCTTCGTCGGTGACGACTCCACCGACGAAACCGGCATCGCCGCGGTGCAGGCGCAGGGCGGCTACGGCGTCAAGGTAGGCAGCGGCGCGAGCGACGCGCACCATCGCCTGGCCGACCCCGAGGCCGTGGGCCGCTGGTTGCGCGCGTCGCTCGACGAAGCCGACGCCGCGCGCTAGCCGACGATGATGGGCCCGACCGGCAGCGCCGACACCGGCCACGACAGCCAGACCAGCCAGGGCAGCGCGCCGTCGCCTGCCTCGCTCAACCTGGCGCTGGTGGGCAACTGTTCGATCAGTGCGCTGATCGATGCCCAGGCGCGGGTGGTGTGGTGCTGCCTGCCGCGTTTCGACAGCGACCCGGTGTTTCACGCGCTGGTCGACTCGCCCGACGGCATCGGCGCCGAAGGCTGCTGGCAGATCGATCTGGCCGATCGCGTGAGCAGCGAACAGCACTACGTGCCGGGCACCGCGGTGCTGCGCACGCGCCTCACCGACGCACAGGGCGGGGCGATCGAGATCACCGACTTCGCGCCCCGCTTCTTCGAGTACCAGCGGCCGTTCCGCCCGCTGATGCTGGTGCGCCGGGTGCGGCCGGTGGCCGGCCGCCCGCGCATCCGCATCCTGCTGCGGCCGCGCGCCGAGTGGGGCGCGCAGGCGCGCACGCGCACACGCGGCAGCAACCACGTGCGCTTCGACGGCGCCGAGCTGTCGGTGCGCCTGACCACCAACGCGCCGCTGACCGATCTGCTCGAGGAGCGCCTGTTCGCGCTCGACGGCCCGATCAGCATGCTGTTCGGCGCCGACGAGCCGCTCACGTCGGGTATCGAGGCAACGGCCAGCCTGTTCGAGGAGCGCACGCTGCACTACTGGCGTGTGTGGACGCGCCGACTTGCGCTGCCGCTCGAGTGGCAGGACGCGGTGATCCGCGCCGCCGTCACGCTGAAGATGTGCCTGTACGAGGACACCGGCGCCATCGTCGCGGCGATGACGACGAGCATTCCCGAGGCGCCCGACAGCGGCCGCAACTGGGACTACCGCTTCTGCTGGATGCGCGACGCCTTCTTCGTCGTGCGCGCGCTGAACAGCCTGTCGGAAGTCGGCACGATGGAAGACTATCTGCGCTGGCTGCACAACGTGGTGGCCGACGCCGGCGACGGCGGCATCCAGCCGCTCTACGGCATCGGACGCGAGCGGCGGCTCGACGAATCCAAGCGCGACCACCTGCGCGGCTATCGTGGCATGGGCCCGGTGCGCGTGGGCAACCAGGCCTGGGAGCACGCGCAGCACGATGTCTACGGCAACATCGTGCTCGGCGCCGCGCAGTCGTTCCACGACCATCGCCTGTTCCGCCGCGGCAACGTCGACGACTTCGTGCAGCTCGAGCGCATCGGCGAATGGGCCTGGACGCTGCACGACAAGCCCGACGCCGGCATGTGGGAACTGCGCAGCCGCGCGCGCGTGCACACCTCGTCGGTGCTGATGAGCTGGGCCGCCTGCGACCGGCTGGCCAAGATCGCCGCCGCGCTGGCGCTGCCCGAGCGCGAGCTGCTCTGGCGCGGCCGCGCCGAGACGATCCGGGCGCTGGTGCTGAAGGACGCCTGGAACGACAAGCGCCAGGCCTTCGTCGAGAGCCTCGGCGGCAGCGAGCTCGACGCCAGCGTGCTGCTGATGGCCGAGGTGGGTTTCATCGACCCGCGCGACACGCGCTTCGTGTCGACCGTGGCCGCCGTCGAGTCGCATCTGGCTGTCGGGGCCCATGTGCGGCGCTACGAGGCGGCCGACGACTACGGCGTGCCGCACACCGCGTTCAACATCTGCACCTTCTGGCGCATCGATGCGCTGGCCCGCATCGGCCGCACCGCGCAGGCGCGCGAGATCTTCGAGACCATGCTGGCAGCGCGCAACCCGCTCGGGCTGCTGTCGGAGGACACCGACCCGCGCACCGGCGAGATGTGGGGCAACTTCCCGCAGACCTACTCGATGGTCGGCATCATCAACGCCGCGATGCGCCTGTCGGCGCCGTGGGACACGGTGATCTAGCGATGACGTCCCGTCTCGTCGTCGTCTCCAACCGCGTCGGCGATCCGCGCAAGACGATGGCTGGTGGCCTGGCGGTGGCCGTCGGCGACGCCTTGCGCGACAGTGGCGGGTTGTGGTTCGGCTGGAGCGGGGAGACCATCGACAGTGCGGGCGCCGATCCGGCGTCGCGCGAGCTGCATCTGCAGCGGGCCGGACGGGCGCAGCTGGCGACGCTGGATCTCACTGCGGAAGAACGCGACACCTTCTACTTCGGCTTTTCCAACCAGGCCATCTGGCCGGCCTTTCACTACCGGCTCGACCTCGCCGACTTCTCGCACGGCTACGCCGAAGGTTATCGGCGCGTGAACCGGATGTTCGCGCGCCGGCTCAAGCCGCTGCTGCGGCCGAACGACGTGATCTGGGTGCACGACTACCACCTGATCCCGCTGGCCAGCGAATTGCGTGAGCTCGGTTGCCACCAGCGCATCGGCTTCTTCCTGCACATCCCGCTGCCGCCGCCGCCGATCCTGCTGGCGGTGCCGGGGCACGACTGGCTGATGCGCTCGCTGTTCGACTACGACGTGGTCGGTTTCCAGACCCGCACCGATGCGCATCACTTCGGCGCCTATGTGCGCGACGAGATGGGCGCGACGTCGTCTGGCGCCGACGGCGACCGGTACCGCTGGAACGACCGCGAGGTGTGCGCGCGGGCGTTTCCGATCGGCATCGACGTCGACGGCTTCCGGCAGATGGCGCAGTCGGCCGAGGCGATGGAGGCTCTCGACAGCCTGCGCCGGCAGTATGCGCAGCGCCGTCTGCTGGTCGGCATCGACCGGCTCGACTATTCGAAGGGCCTGCCGCAGCGCCTGCGCGCGTTCTGGGACCTGCTGAACCGTTATCCCGAGCAGCGCATGAGCGCCACGCTGATGCAGATCGCCGCGCCGTCGCGCGAGTCGGTGCTGGCCTACGAGGACATCCGCCGCGAGCTGGAGTCGCTGTCGGGACGCATCAACGGCGAGTATGGCGAGACCGACTGGATGCCGGTGCGCTACATGCACCGCAGCTGGTCGCGCCGCCGGCTGCCGGGCCTTTATCGCAGCTCACGCGTCGCGCTCGTCACGCCGCTACGCGACGGCATGAACCTGGTGGCCAAGGAATACATCGCGGTGCAGGACGACGACGATCCCGGCGTGCTCGTGCTGTCGCGCTTCGCCGGCGCCGCCGAGTCGCTCGACGCGGCGCTGCTCGTCAACCCCTACGACATCCATGCCACCGCCGACGCGATGCGGCGGGCCTTGTCGATGCCGCTGGCTGAGCGGCGCGAGCGGCATGCCTCGCTGATGCGCAGCATCCGCCGCGAAGACGTGTTCGCCTGGCGCAACGATTTCCTGGGCCGCCTGCGCGCAGCCCGCGCCGAGGAGGCCGTGCAGGCGCAGGCGGCCTGAACCCGCGCGAGGCGTCAGCGGCCCACCGAGACCCGGTTGTCGACCATCGTCACGCCCCGCACGGTGGACGCCAGCTGGCCGATGCGGTCGCGCGTGATCGCATCGGGCGCCTGGCCGGTCAGCGAGACACGGCCGCTGCTGGTCTGCACCTGAATCGCGCTGTTGGCGAGTTGCGGGTCCTTGGCCATCTCGGACTGCACCGCCGCGCTGATCGCGGCGTCGGTCTGCGTCGCGCTGCGCGCACTGCCCTGGCTGCTGCCGCTCTGGCCCTGCTGCGTCGACATGCCCTGCGGGTTGATGCCCGGGCCGGTGGCACCGGGAAACGACGGTCGCGTGCCGACGTTGCCCTCGGCGGGCGGCGTGGTTGCGTTGCCCTGCGACAGCGCGGCAGCGCTGGCGGCCATCGCGGCGACGAAAAGGCTCGATCGGACGAGGCGGGCGTTCTTCATGGAGAGCACTCCTTTGCGGGCGGCCGCAAGGGTTCGCGGCGCCGGTGGATACACAGGCTGACCATAGGCGCCGTTTCGCTGGGGGACCATCGGACGCGCCCGCGTGGCCTTGTCGGTGCGCACCGACAGGGCCGGCACCACAATCCGGCACATCGACGCCCCGCCAGCGAGTGCATCCATGTGCCGCAACATCAGGACCCTGTTCAATTTCGAGCCGCCCGCCACCGAGCTGGAGATCCGCGACGCCGCGCTGCAGTTCGTGCGCAAGTTGAGCGGCTTCAACGTGCCGTCGAAGGCCAATGCCGAGGCGTTCGAGCGCGCGGTGGCCGAGGTCGCCGCCAGCGCGCGCACGCTGATCGGCGCGCTGGTCAACAGCGCCGAGCCGCGCGATCGTGAAGTCGAGGCGCAGCGCGCCCGCGCCCGCTCGGCGGCGCGCTTCGGCGGCAGCGGACGCGCCGGCGCCGATTGAACCGTCCGCGCGGCGCCGGCAACCCACCCCCAAAAAGGGGGACCTGCCGTGACCGAGCTGCTGCGCCAGACGATGAATCCGACCGACCTGCTGGGTTACCTGGCGGCCGCGCTGGTGTTGATGACGTTCTCGGTGCGCTCGATCGTCGCACTGCGCGCCGTGGCGATCGCCAGCAACGTGGCGTTCATCGGCTACGCCGCGGCGGCCGGGCTGACGCCGGTGCTGGTGCTGCACGGCGTGCTGCTGCCGCTCAATGCCTGGCGGCTCTGGCAGGCACAGGGCTGAAGCCTGCTCGCGCCAGGGTCGTTGCTGCCGGGGCTGCATGGCGGGCGCAGAATGATCCGGCCTCCTTCCATCGCCTGAGCGCATCG
>JBGAMU010000083.1:0-17737 GCA_044222685.1 Burkholderiaceae bacterium | reverse complement strand
GTTCGACGCGGTCGTTGTTCGGCTCGCCGCCATAGGTGCGGAAAAGCACGACGCCGTCGCGCACCGCCACGACGGCGTCGAAGCGCCAGCCGGTCACGAACGTCGTGCGCCGGAAGTTCAGGAAGTCGAGGAAGAAGTTGCCCTTGCGTTCGCGCGCCTCGTGAGCCAGGCGGAATTCGTAGGCCTGGCATTCCATGCGCGCGAGGATGCAGTCGCGAATACCGGGGTCCAGGTCGACCAGCGCCACGGCGGCGTTCGGGGCCAGCCGCCCCACGAGGTCGGGATAGGGCACGATCTTGACGTTCTGGCTGCCGAGCGGGTCGAACCCCAGTGGCTTGAGTTCGCCGACGGCGGTCTTGTACGGCACGATCCTCTCGAACGCCTGTTGCGCGGCCTCGAAGGTCGCGAACGGTCCGGCGGCCTCGACGCTGGCCAGCGGCAGCAGGTTCGCGCAGCCGGCGAGCGCGGCGCAGGCGGCCCAGCCGAGTGCCCGCGTGCAGCGCCGCACACGACCTAACGCAACGACACCCAGATCTCGTTGCGGCGCATGAACCACGGCGTCCACGGCGCGTTGTAGCGCGAGAAGACGGGTTCGCCCGACCAGCGCAGCTCGACCGCCTTCAGCGCGGCGGTCAGCGTGGCCAGGTGCTGCGCGTAGTTCGACTCCGACCAGAAGCCCGAGTAGCGGATCGCCGCGACGCTGCGCGCCGTCACTTCGCGCAAGCGCACCCGCGGATCGTCGGGCTCGGGCGCGCTGTCCAGCGTCACGCCCTTGGGCAGGACGAACTGCACCACGAAACCACCGGCAGGCGCCGCGGCCTGCGTCACCGGGGCCGTCATCGCGAAATGCACCGGCGCCGGTGCCTCCGCTTCCTGCGTCACCGCGGCCTTCGCGAAGGCGCGCGCGCCCGTGTTGCGGCCGAAGATGTAGCCGGCCAGGATCGGGAATGCGAGCGTGCTCGCCTCATCGGCCGTGCCCTCGATCAGCACCTCGGCGACGACATAGGGCTCATAGTCGCGCACCTCGATGTCACCCATGCGGCGGGCGATTTCGAACGAGGGCTCTTGCGTCGTCATGCGACATCGTGAACCCTCACGAAAAACCCAGTCTGTTCGCCACCGCACACAAGCATGCCAATTAGCGAAGACACTGCAGCACATGCCCCGAAAGCCGACATGACCCCCGCTGACACCGACCACGCCGACTACCTGGAGAGGCGCGCCCTGCTGGTGCTGCTGGTGACCGTCACGCTGGCGCTGGGCTGGGTGCTGCTGCCGTTCTACGGCACGATCCTGTGGGGCGCGATCATCGCGCTGCTGTTCGAGCCGCTGCACCGGCGCCTGCTGCCGCGCATGAAGCAGCGGCGCAATGTCGCGGCGATGCTGACGCTGCTGGTCGTGCTGCTGGTCGTCGTGCTGCCGTTCGCGCTGCTCACCGCCTCGCTGGCGCGCGAGGCCGCGCAGCTGGCGCAGCGGCTGCAGTCGGGCGAGGTGAATCCCGCGCAGTACTTTCGCGGCCTGTTCGACGCATTGCCCGCCTGGCTGGCGGCTCTGCTCGACCGCGTGGGCCTGTCCGATTTCGACACGCTGCAGCGCCGGATCGCCGCCGGCATCGCGCAGGGCACGCAGTTCCTCGCCACGCAGGCGCTCGGCATCGGGCTGAACACCTTCGAGTTCGTGACCAGCCTCGCCATCACCCTGTACCTGTCGTTCTTCCTGATCCGCGACGGCGACCGCGCGCTGCGCGTGCTGCGCCGCGCGAGCCCGCTGACGCCGCGCCACACGCAGGAGCTGATCGACAAGTTCGGCACGGTCGTCCGTGCCACGGTGAAGGGCAACCTGCTGGTGGCCGCCGTGCAGGGCGCGCTGGGCGGGCTGGCCTTCTGGTTTCTCGACGTCAACGCCGCCCTGTTGTGGGCGGTGCTGATGGCCGTGCTGTCGCTGCTGCCGGCGGTGGGTGCCGCGCTGGTGTGGCTGCCGGTGGCGATCTACCTGCTGCTCAGCGGCAGCATCTGGCAGGGCGTGGCGTTGATCGCCTGGGGCGCGCTGGTGATCGGCCTGGTCGACAACCTGCTACGGCCGATGCTGGTCGGCAAGGACACGCGGCTGCCCGACGCGGTGGTGATGATCACCACGCTCGGCGGGCTGGCGGTGTTCGGCCTCAACGGCTTCGTGCTGGGCCCGGCGATCGCCGCGATGTTCGTCGCCGTATGGCACATCCATCGCTCGATGCGGCCCGACGAGACGGCCGAGTCGAGCCGCTGACCTGCGGGCGCCGGCCCATGGTGGCCGTCGCCGGCCGTGCGATGGCGTACAGACCGGCGAGCGACGCACCGGCACAGTCACCCCAACCGGTCCCGCACCGCCCGAACCCCACTGTCAGGTGCTCGTCGCGCGACGCGCGGACTCCACTGCCCAGGAGAGCCAGGAGCGCCATCATGATCCCGTCCGCCACACTCGACGCAGCCACTCGCGTCGCCGACTACGCCGCGCGCCGCCGCATCGCGCTCGACCCCCGGCTGTTGCCGCCGAGGCGGCTGCTCGCCATGCCGCCGAAGGTGAAGTCCGACGCACCGGGCGTCCATGTCGACTCGCCCGAGCCGCCGCAGCCCTACCCGCAGGGCGCGCCCGATCCTCAGCGCATCATCTCGGCATAGGCCTTCTGGTCGGCGGCATAACAGTCGCAGGCCGCCGCCTCCAGCCCCGGACGGTCCAGCACCGTCATCTCGCCGCGGTGGTAGTGAATGAGCCCGCTGTCCTGCAGCGCACCGGCCGCCATCGTGACGCCGACCCGGCGCACGCCCAGCATGTAGGCGAGGAATTCGTGCGTCACGCGAAAGCGATCGGCATGGGCACGGTCCTGGCTCATCAGCAGCCAGCGCGCCAGACGCGGGCCGATCAGGTGAAAGCGCAGGCAGGCGGCGGAGGCGGCCAACTGGGCCATCAGCACGTAGAGGTAACGATTGAGGGCGCGCTGCAGTGCGGCGCTGCGTTCGATCTCGCGTCGGAAGGCTCCGGCGCCGATGCGCCGCGCGGTGCCCGGTCCCTGCACCAGCGCGCGCAGCGGCGTCAGCACCACGCCGAGCACCAGCTGTGCACCGACCATGCCCTCGCGGCCGACCATGCCGACCTCGAGCCCCGGATGGTGGTCGATGGTGGTCACCAAAGAGATGAACCCTTCGGTCGGAAAGTACACGTGGCGCGTCGCCTCGCCACGCTCGCACAGCACCTGCGACATCTTCAGCTCGAACGGCTCGCACGCGTCGATCAGGTGCCGGCGGTCGGTGCGCGGCAGCATGTCGATCAACTGGTTCTCTTCTGCGGCCAAGGCCTGCTCCGGTGGACTCGTCGATCCCCAGCGGGAATCGCCCGTGCACGGCCAGACCGACGTTCGTCTGCCGCACATGGGTCGAGTCTGGCGGCCTTGGTTGCCGCTTGACTGTCTGCCAGCACACATACGGCGCATCCCGTGCTGCTGGGTGCGTCGACGCACAGACCGGCGCGGGCGCGGGCTCTACAAGCGGCACCAGGTCGAGCGGCTCGATACGCCGCCGATCACGCCGCACACCGTGTGACGCAGGCAGCGCCTGTCGGTGCGACGCCAACCAACCGAACACAACGACTGGAACCCCCATGCTGAACAAACTGCATTCGCCGCGCCTTGCCTTGCTCGCCACCGTGCTCGTCGTCTTGACCTTCGCCGGCTGCAACCGCCGCGACGACTCGACCACCGCGGGCCAGAAGGTCGACTCGGCCATCACCAAGGTCGACGAGAAGGCCGAAGCGGCCAAGGCCGAGTTGCAACGCGATGCCGACAAGGCCAAGCAGGCCGTGGCCGGCGCCGCCCAGACTGGCGCGGCGGCGGTGGAAGACACGGCGATCACCGCCGGCATCAAGGCCAAGCTGGCCACCGACGCCGACCTGAAGACGCTGGGCATCCGTGTCGAGACGATGTCGGGCCGTGCCACCTTGCGTGGCTCGGCGCCGAACGCCGACGCGCAGGCCCGCGCCACCCAGCTGGCGGCGGCCGTCAGCGGCGTGACCAGCGTGGACAACCAGCTGACCGTGCTGCGTTAGTCGCCTGCGAAGCGTTGCCCGCATCCGCGGCCTCATGTCGGTGCGCCACCGCACCGAGGTGAGGCCGCTGCGCATCGTGCTCGACCATTTGGCGCAGATTCGTTTCGAATGTGCGTTGCCGCACGGAAATGGCAGTGGCGGGTGCGTACAAAACGTCCCTAGGCAATCGCCGTGCCCCTGCGTGTCAACCCTGCGCCGTACCAGCTTGCGGCAAATTGGAAATGGACATGAATCAGCTCGCTCACCGCTTTCACCATCCCGCTGCCGTCAACGCTTTGCACGGCCCGCACCTGAGGTCCGTCGCCTACGGGCCGGCGCTGGCCGACGACGACGCGGCGCTGCACCTGGGCCTGCGCGCCGCCCAGGCCGGCGCATGGGAGTGGAATCTGCGCACGCGCGAAATCCACTGGTCGCCCGAGAGCCACCGGCTCTACGGCCTGGCGAACGCGGCACCGCTCAGTTTTGAGCGCTGGTGCGGCTGCATCCACCCCGACGACCGCGACGCCGTCGTCAAGGCCTTCGATCGCGCGGTGGCCGCCCGCGCCGTGCCCTATCGCTGCGAGTACCGCGTCCAACACGCGAAGGGCGGCGTGCGCTGGCTGGCCGACTTCGGCCGGCTGGTGCACGACCCCGACGGCAAGCCGGTGTGCCTGGCCGGCATTACGCTGGACGTGAGCGCGCGCAAGGACGCCGAACAGGCGCGCGGCTCGACCGACACATACAAGGACGAGTTCATCGCGATGCTCGCGCACGAGATGCGCAACGCCATCGCGCCGATCGTCTATGCCTCGGCGCTGCTGGAGCGCGGCACCGATGGGACGAGCCGAGCCAATGCCCAGCGCGTCGTCGCCCGGCAGGCGAAGCACCTGAACGAGCTGCTGGGTGACCTGGGCGACCTGTCGAGCATCAAGCAGGGGCGATTGACGCTGCTGCGCACACGAGGCGATCTGCGCCACGTGCTCGAACAGGCGCTCGAGCAGGCGCAGCCTCGCATGGCCGACAAGGGCCAGCGCCTGCAGGTGCAACTGCCGGAGCAGCCGCTGCCGGTGAATGCCGACCTGCGGCGGCTGGTGCAGGTCTTCTCGAACCTCCTGATCAACGCGGTGAAGTACACGCCACCCGGCGGCCACCTGTCGCTGCGCGCCAGGGCCGGCACGGCCGGCGGCTCGATCGTCGAGATCGAGGACGACGGCATCGGCATCGACCCGGTCGCGCAGTCGCATGTCTTCGACCTCTTCATGCAGGTGGCGCCCGGCGGCGAAGCCGGCTTCGGCATCGGGCTGGCGCTGGTGCGCCGCATCGTCGATCTGCACGGCGGGCGCGTCGAGGTGCGCAGCGAAGGGCTGGGCCGCGGCTCGGTCTTCGTGGTGACCTTGCCCTAGGGCGAAGCGCCGGTTGTCAAGGTAGGTGGCGGGCCCACGAGAAGACCGAGCTGGCGCCGGTGGCGGCAGGCGCCGCGGGCGGGGCCGACACGAACAGCGACCGGCGCGGAGCCGCCTCCTCCTGATCGGACGCAGGCTCTTGCCGCCGCTGATCGTCGGCGAGCGATCGCAGCGAAATGGCACGCAACTGCTCGATCATCGTGTTGTGCAGATCGATCCACAGGCCCTCGACGTCGCATCGACCATCGGCCGGTCCGCGAGGGCAGGCGCGGACATCGTCGGCCCGGTCTGATGCCGTCGGCGCGTCGACGGCCATGACGATATCGGCCACGGTGATGTCACCGATGTCGCGGCCCAGCCGGTAGCCGCCACCGGGGCCTCGGCTGCTCGCCACCAGGCCGTGGCGACGCAGCCTGCCGAACAACTGCTCCAGATACGACAACGAGATGGTCTGCCGCGCACTGATGGCGGCCAGCGTGACCGGCCCTCGGCCCTCACGCACGGCCAGGTCGGTCATCGCGATCACCGCCCGCCGGCCCTTGGTCGTGAATCGCATGCTCACCGCTCCTGTGATGGGCGGCGGCTCCACCGCCGCGCCGGGGGTCGCAGCCTGCCCGCATGGCCGAAGCGGGTCTGTGCGGTACCGAACGGAGCTTGGACCCGCTGCGAGCTGCCAAGCGTGCGGCGAAGGCGCAGGCGCGGCCCCGCGAGTGAGCGAGCGTTCGGTAGCGCACAGAAGATCCGGTCTTCAGGCGCCATGCTGCAAGGTGAGAAGACGAGGCCGTGCCGCGACGGGCGGCCCCACCCATCCGGGAGCGAGCATGTTTCCAGCCGACCTTCGAATCGACGACGAGGCCCCACGCGCAGCGCTGCCCCCGGGCGGGACCCGCACGCTGCTGCGCGAAGCCACCGCCGCACGCCCGCCACCGGCCGCGGCCGACGACACCGCGCCCACGGCCGCGAGGCCGCCTGAGGACGACATCACCTCATCGATCGAGTACTGGTATTTCTGCGGCGGCGGCCGTGACCTGCGCGACGCCTGATCGCGCCGTCACGTTGGCGACGGTCGCATCGGGCCGTCAGGTCGCCAGGCGCGCCGGCAGCAGCCGGTCGTACTCCTTCTTGACCACCGCATAACACTCGCAGGTACGCTGTTCCAGGCCGGGCCGGTCGAGCACCGAGATGCGGCCGCGCGAGTAGCGGATCAGCCCCGCCTTCTGCAGCTTCAGCGCCCCTTCGGTGACGCCTTCACGGCGCACCCCCAGCATGTTGGCGATCAGCTCCTGCGTCATCACCAGTTCGCTGCCCTCCAGCCGGTCCAGGCTCAGCAGCAGCCAGCGGCACAGTTGCTGGTCCAGCGTGTGATGCCGGTTGCATACCGCCGTCTGCGCCATCTGCGTGATCAGCGCCTGCGTGTAGCGCAGCAGCAGGTGCATCACCGGACCGGCCTGCTCGAACTCGTTCTTGACCAGTTGCGCGCTCAGGCGAAAGCCGCGCCCGGCGCTTTGCACCACCGCACGGCTGGGCGTCGATTCGCCGCCCATGAACAGCGAGACGCCGACGATGCCCTCGTGGCCCACCACGGCGATTTCGGCCGAGGCCCCGTTTTCCATCACGTAGAGCAAGGAGACGATGGCATCGATCGGGAAGTAGACGTAGCTCATCGTGCGGCCGGACTCGTACAGCACATGGCCCAGCGGCATCTCCGTTGGCTCCAGCTGCGGCGAGATGCGTTGCCACTCGGCCTCGGGCAGCGAGGCCAGCAGCTGGTTCTTCCTGGGATCTGATCGGGTCGGCAAGTGGTTTCGATTCTGTGTTGGCGCGGGTCGGTGCCGCAAACGGGGGCGCGGGCGCCCGGCGCAGGCCCACAGTGCCGCAGCAAGCCTACTCTGTATGTTCGATAGCGTACAGAGAACCCACGGTTACCGCGATGGTCTGCCCTGACGATGGGCGACGCAACGGAAGGCAGCGCCTACGGCCGCTCCACGGGGCCGAACGTGCCGGTCACCGGCGCAGCAAGGCGGCCAGCACCGGCGGCGCGCTGGTGTCGGCCGGCGTCATGACCGCGTGCACGATGGCCTGTGCCTCGAGCACGATACGCTGCAGGTGCTCGGCGCCGCGAAAGCTCTCGGCGTAGATCTTCACCAGCGCCTCGGTACCCGACGGCCGCGCGGCAAACCAGCCACCGGCGGCCATGACCTTGATGCCGCCGATGGGCGCGTGATTGGCCGGGGCGCGGTTGAGGATCTGCACGATCGGCTCGCCGGCCAGTTCGTTGGCCTTCACGTCGCTCAGCACGCCTGCGGAGAGCCGCGCCCTCTGCGAGGCAGTCGCCGGTTCGTCCAGGCGGGTGGCGACCGGCGCGCCGAGTTCGCGGCTCAGTTCGGCGTACAGCACGCCGGGGTCGCGGCCGCGCCGCGCGGTCATCTCGGCGGCCAGCAGACCGGCGACGATGCCGTCCTTGTCGGTCGTCCACGGCGCGCCGTCGCGGCGCAGCAAGGTGGCGCCCGCGCTCTCCTCGCCGGCAAAGCCGAGCGTGCCGTCGGCCAGGCCGGCGGCGAACCACTTGAAGCCCACCGGCATCTCGTGCAGCGGCCGGCCGAGCCGCGCCGCCAGCCGCCCGATCAGCTGCGTGCAGACCACGCTGGCGCCGATGCCGACCTGCGCACCCCAATGCGGCCGGTGCGTGAACAGGTATTCGATCGCGGCGCAGAGGTAGTGGTTGGCCGGCAGCAGCCCCGCACCCGGCGTCACGATGCCGTGGCGATCGTGGTCGGTGTCGCAGGCCAGCGTGAGGTCGAAACGCTGCCGATCGTCGATCAGCGCGCGCATCGCGTAGGGCGACGACGGGTCCATGCGGATGCGGCCGTCCCAGTCGAGCGCCATGAAGCCGAACTGCGGGTCGATCGTCGTGCGCAACACCGTCAGGTCGATCCCGTGGCGCTCGGCGATCGCCGCCCAGTACTGCACGCCTGCGCCGCCGAGCGGATCGACGCCGATGCGCAGCCTCGACGCGCGGATGACGTGCAGGTCGATCACCTGCGGCAGGTCGCCGACGTAGGCGTTCAGATAGTCGTGGCGGTGCGTCGTCGCGGCGGCCAGGGCCTGCGCCAACGGCATGCGCCTGATGCCGGCATGAGGGTCCGCTAGGCTGGCATTGGCAGCGGACTGGATGGCGTCGGTCACCGCCCCGCCGGCCGGGCCGCCGTGCGGCGGGTTGTACTTGAGCCCGCCGTCACCCGGCGGGTTGTGCGACGGCGTCATCACGATGCCGTCGGCCCGGTGCTCGCGCCGGCCCCGGTTGTGCGTGACGATCGCATGCGAGATCGCCGGCGTCGGCGTCGGTGCGTCGCCTGGCGCGAGCATCACGTGGACACCGTGCGCGGCCAGCACCTCCAGCGCGGTGGCCGCCGCCGGCGCCGACAGCGCGTGCGTGTCGACGCCGAGGAACAACGGCCCGTCGATGCCCTGGGTGGCACGGTACCGGCAGATCGCCTGCGTGATGGCCCGCACGTGGTCGACGTTGAACGAGCCGTCGAGCGGCGAGCCGCGATGGCCCGAGGTGCCGAAGACGACGCGCTGCGCCGGCTCGCCGGGATCGGGGCGGATCGATTCGTAGGCCGCGACGAGCCGGGCCACGTCGATCAGCGCCGAAGCCGGTGCCGCCGTGCCGGCCAGCGGACTCACCATCGCTCGCTGACCGCGAGCGCCGCGGTGCCGGTCAGGGCGTCGTCATCGAGCGCGAGCAGGTCGGCGATGCAGTCGATCGTCCGGTCGGGCGCCGGACAGGGGGCCAGCGTGCCGGCGTCCAGCGCATAGTGGCCCTGGCGCGCAAAGATCGTGGTGACACGTTCGCGCCAGGTGGTCTTGATTGCGGTGAGGATGCGCAGCTTGTCGTCGACCATCACATAGTGCCGGGCCGGATAGCGGCGCTGCACGGCGTCGAGCACCTGCTCCTTGCGGGCATAGATCAGCACCCGCCCGGCCACGGCCCGCCACAGGCCCGCGGCCTGCAGCTTGCGTGGCTGGTAGACCACGTCGCCGTCGGTGAGCAGGACGGTGCGGCCGAGCGTGCGCAGGCGCTCGATGACGTCCAGCGCACGCGGGTACAACCGTTCGCGGAACGGATAGTCGAGCAGAAAGCCGGCCATCTGCAGCAGCGCGGGGTCGCTGCGGCCGTCGGCGGGGGTGTCGGTGCGGTAGCGCTGCAACGCGCCGAGGTAGTCGACGTAGCCGAGCTCCGCGCGCATGACCTCGAACGTCGACCAGTAGCGCCGCGCGCCGTCGGCGCCGAAGTCGCGCTCCAGGCGCTGGCGCAGGTCGGCGACGATACGGTCGCCGTCGAGCAGCGTGTTGTCCACGTCGAGCAGGAACACGACATCGTCGAAGGGCATCACGCGAGCGTCCGCGGGTCAGGCCCGTAGCGGTTCTGCCGCCTGGGTCGGCCGTCCCGGCGCCCTCGCCGTCGCCACCAACGACAGTGCGTGGGCCCAGCGGGTCGCGCTGACGTTGATCAAGGTCACGGCGACGCCGTCGCCGACGCGTACCGCGCCGTGGCGGATCGTGTCGCGCAGGCCTCGCGTGCGGTGCACCTGTTGCGTCGCGCCCACCTTGCCGTGGAGCACGACGCGGCTGTACTGTTCGTACAGCGCCTCGCAGCCGGCATGGCCGCCGAGCACGTCGAGCAGGCGCTTGCCGTACAGCTCGAGCGCCGGGCGTCCGAGCAGGCGGCCTGCCGCGGCGCTGGCGAAAGTCCAGGTGAAGTCGACGATCTCGCCGTGCGCGCGCACCGCGCGCAGCACCATGAACCCCGGGCGCAGCCCGTGGGTCGCCTGCGGGCGCAGCTGCAGCGCCGGCAATTCACCGGCGCTGCGCGCCGTCGGTGGCGACGGCTCGGTGACGTACGCAAAAGGTGTCGTGTCGCAGAAGCGGGCGGCGCGCCGGGGCAATGCCGCTGCCGCGGCGGACCGGAACGAGACGAACATCGGATTCTCCGTTCGCCGACAACAGGCGATCGCGCGCACCTTAAGGCGCGCGCGGGGCCGGCGTCGGTGCGCTTGCGCACGTTGCATGGCCGCCGGCACGACCCGCACGGACAGCGTGCTGTCTGACAGACGCCCGGCCCCCAGCGGCCTACGATCGACGCGACCCGGTCCACGGCACCGCCTGTCCGCCCGGTCACCCGCACGCGGCGCTGGTCAGCAGCTTCGGCCGGCGCGCGCGTACCACTGCGAATTCAGGGTCTGGCGCCTGCAGGCGCGGATCGACGGAGCACTGATGAACATCTCGACCACAGCCAACCCGTGGCCCACCGCGTCGTGCGGCGACAGTGTCGACACCACGCCGATGGAGCTGTCGGTGCTCGGCGAGCACCTGAACTCGTGCACCCGCTCGCACGGCCGGCTGTTCGCGCTGCAATGTGCGGCCGAACGGGTCGGCCGCTTCGTGGCGGCGCGCATCGTCACCTCGCTGGCGGTTGCGGCCCTCCTGATCGGTCTGGCTTCACTGATCGGCTGAAGGCGTGTCGGCATCCGGGCTGCGGCGCTTGGTGCCGGACGCGCCGCGGGCGGTGCTCGCCGTCCTGGACGGCAAGCGCGGTGCGCTGCAGCCGCCGATACGCTCCGAGCTGTTCGGCCAGCAGCGTTTCGCGCAGCACGGCCGCAGCCTGGGTGCCACGCACCGGGCGGCGCGCGCGGCCGCGCGCGATGCGAACTTCTTTCCGCGGCTGCGCAACAACATCCGCACGTTGCGCGAGGCCCACCGCTACATCGGCGAGCAGGCGCAGACCGGCTACGACATCAGCCCGGCCGCCGAGTGGCTGCTCGACAACTTTCACCTGATCGAGGCCCAGCTCAAGCAGATCCACGACGGGCTGCCGCGCAGCTACTTCCGCTCGTTGCCGATGCTGCGCGACGAGCCGCTGGCCGGCCTGCCGCGCATCTACGGCGTGGCCTGGGCCTTCGTCGCCCACACCGACGGCGCGTTCGACGAGGAACTGCTGGTGCGCTACCTGTGCGCCTACCAGGAGACGCGTGAACTCGACCTGAGCGAGATGTGGGCGCTGCCGACCACGCTGCGCGTGGTGCTGATCGAGAACCTGCGTCGGCTGGCCGAGCGGGTGGCCTGCAACAAGGCGGCGCGCGAGCTGGCCAACCGGTGCGCCGACCAGATCGAATCGTTCGGCGTGCCGGCGCTGGAGGCGCTGCGCACGCAGCTGGCGCCGCGCGGGGTGGAACCCGTGTTCCTGGCGCAGCTGGCGCAGCGCCTGCAGGACCGCCCGGCCACGGCCGACCCCGACGGCGTCTCGCCGGCGCGGCAGTGGCTGCAGCAGCACCTGCCCGACGCGGCGGCGCAGCAGGCGCAACGCGTCGCCGACCAGGCGGCGGACAACCTGAGCGTGAGCAACGCGGTCACCTCGCTGCGCGCCATCGGCGACGCCGACTGGACCGACATCGTCGGCCGCACCAGCGCGCTGATGCAGCTGATGCTCGGCTCCCCGGTCTTCGAGTCCGAACACGCCGTCACGCGCGACCAGGCGCTGCATGGCATCGAACGGCTGGCGCGGCGCAGCGGGCGCAGCGAGCTCGAGATCGCGCAGGCCTTGCTGGTGCGCATGCGCGCCCACGCCGACACCGACACCGCGGCCACGGCGGGCCACTGGCTGGCCGGCCCGGGCCGCGACGAGCTGCGGGCCGCGCTCGGCCTGCCGCGGCGCTGGCCGACGTGGTGGCGCGCGGCGTCGCAGCCGCTGCGGGTGTGGGCCTACCTCGGCGCGCTCGGCCTGGCCAGCGTCGGCCTGGTGGCCTGGCTGCTCTGGCATCCGGCCGGCGCCGCCGGCTCCGTCGTGCTGACGGCGCTGCTGGCGCTGCTGATGCTGTTTCCGGCGTCGGAGGCGGTCGTGGCGCTGATCAACCGGCTGATCAGCGAGTCGGTGCGACCGACGCGGTTGCCACGGCTGGCCTTTGCCGGCGGCCTGCCGATCGAGCACCGCGTGATGGTCGTGATCCCGACGCTGCTGAGCGATGGGGGCGCCATCGAGGCGCTGGCGCATCGCCTGCAATTGCATCACCTGGCCAATCCGGAACCCCATGCGCAGTTCGCGCTGCTGACCGACTGGACCGACTCGGCCAGCGAACACGCGGCGTCCGACGACGATCTGCTCGCGGCGGCGCGCCGGCAGATCGGCGCGCTCAATGCGCGTTATCCGGCGCCGGTGGGCGACGATCCGGCCGCTGCGGCGGCGCCGCGCTTCCTGCTGCTGCACCGCGCGCGCCGGTTCAGCCCGACCGAGCAGTGCTGGATCGGCTGGGAACGCAAGCGCGGCAAGCTGCAGCAGCTGATCGAGACGCTGGCGCTGGGTTCGGCCACGGCGTTCCTCGATCTCGGCCGCGAATCGTGCATCGCCGCCGGCACCCGCTACGTCGTCACGCTCGACAGCGACACGCAGCTGCCGCCCGGGCGTCTGCGCGAGCTGGTCGGCGTGGCGGCGCACCCGCACAACCGGCCGCAGCTGGATGCCGGCGGGCGCTCGGTGGTCTCGGGTTATGCGATCCTGCAGCCGCGCGTCGTCACGCCGCTGCCCGGTCCGCACGGCGCCACGCGCTTTCACTGGCTGTTCGCCGGCCAGTGCGGCATCGACCCGTACAGCGCCGCCACCTCCGAGGTCTACCAGGACGTGTTCGGCGAGGGCTCGTTCAGCGGCAAGGGCCTGCTGCACGTGCAGGCGGTGCACGCCGTGCTCGGCGACCGCCTGCCCGAGGGCCGCGTGCTCAGCCACGATCTGCTCGAAGGCGCGATCGCGCGCTGCGCCGCGCTGAGCGACATCACGGTGATCGAGGACGCGCCGGCCCAGGCCGACGTGGCGGCGGCCCGCGTGCACCGCTGGATGCGCGGCGACTGGCAGCTGCTGCCGTTCCTGCTGCCGCCGTGGCAGCTGCGCCTGCGCGCGATCAACCGCTGGAAGATGTTCGACAACCTGCGCCGCTCGCTGGTCGCGCCGATGTCGCTGGCGCTGCTGCTGCTGGCCCTGGCCGGCGCGCTGTCGCCCTGGGTCGCGCTGGCGCTGGTGATGGGCGCGTATGCGGCCGGGCCGCTGATGGGCGCCGTGGCCGGCTTCTCGCCCAGCCGCGACGACATCGCCAAGCTGCACTTCTACCGGCAGGCGGCGATCGATGCCGCCCGGGTGCTCGGCGGCGGCCTGTGGCACCTGGCGCTGCTGGCGCAGCAGGCGGTGGCCGCCGTCGATGCGATCACGCGCTCGCTCCATCGCATGGCGGTCAGCCACCGCCACCTGCTGCAATGGACGTCGTTCGCGGCCACGCAGGCGTCGGCGTCGACGTCAGCGCTCGATGTGCTGCGCCGGCATGCGCTGGAACCGGTGGGCGCGTTGCTGATGTTCTGCGCGCTGATGGCGGCCGGCACGCCGCATCCGCTGCTGGCGGCCACCCTGTGCCTGGCCTGGGCGGCGTCGCCGCTGTGGATCTGGTTCGCCAGCCGGCCGCGCCGGCCGCCGCGTGATGCGGCGCTGCCCGCCGGCGACGCCGCCTACCTCGACGGCATCGCGCGCGACTCGTGGCGGCTGTTCGAACGCTGCATCGGCGACGAGGACCACCACCTGCCGCCCGACAACCTGCAGACGCTGCCGTTCGACGCGGTGGCGCACCGCACCTCGCCGACCAACATCGGCCTGTATCTGCTGAGCGCGGCCTGTGCCCGGCAATTCGGCTGGATCGGCACGCAGGAGCTGTTGCAGCGCCTGGGCGCGACCCTCGACACCTTGAAGGGCCTGCAGCGCCACCGCGGCCACTGGCTCAACTGGTACGAGACACGCACCCTCGCGCCGCTGCTGCCGATGTACGTGTCCACCGTCGACAGCGGCAACCTGAGCGGCCATCTGCTGGCGGTGGCCGGTGCCTGCCGCGAGCTCGCGCGCGCGCCCTGGGAGAGCCAGGCGTCGCAGCGGGCGATCCGCGCGGCGACCGCTCGCCTGGCGCCGCTGCTCGCGCGGCGCAGCCACCTGTCGGCGCGCCAGCGCGACGAGCTGCGCTGGTGCCTGGCCGACCTGCGCGCCACGCGGCGCTCGGCCGCGCTCGACGCCGCGGCCTCGGCCGCCGCGTCCGACGCGCCGGTGGCGCGGCTGCGTGCGCTGGCGGACGATTGCGAGCGGCTGGCCTGGGAAGCCGACTTCGGCTTCCTGTACCACCGCAAGCGCCATCTGCTGCACATCGGCTACCGCGTGGCCGAGCAGCAGCTCGACGCCGGCTTCTACGACCTGCTGCCCTCGGAGGCGCGCCTGACCAGCCTGCTGGCGATCGCCAAGGGCGACGTGCCGGTGGGCCACTGGGCGGCGCTCGGCCGGCTGACCTACGCCGTCGGTGCCGACGCGGGGCTGCGCTCGTGGTCGGGCTCGATGTTCGAGTACCTGATGCCGACGCTGGTGCTCGACGAGCCGGTGGGCAGCGTGCTGCACGAAGCGGGTCACGCCGCGGTGCGCGAGCAGATCCGCTTCACCCACGCACGACAGCTGCCCTGGGGCGTGTCGGAATCGGCCTATTCGGGGCGCGACCACACGCTGGCCTACCAGTACGCGCCGCAGGGCGTGCCGCGGCTCGCGCTGCGCCGCACGCCGGCCGACGAACTGGTGATCGCGCCCTATGCCACGGCGCTGGCCGCGCAGATGGCGCCACACCGCGCCGCGCACAACTTCGCCGCGCTGGAGGCGCTGGCCGCACGCGCGCGCTACGGCTTCATCGAGGCGCTCGACTATTCGCCGGCCCGCCAGACCGGCGCCGAGGCCTTCACGCCGGTGGCCACGCACATGTCGCACCACCAGGGCATGAGCATCGTCGCGCTGGCCAACGTGCTGCTCGACGGCTGCGCGCGGCGCTGGGCAATGGCCGATGCGCACATCGAGGCGGTGGCGTCGCTGCTGCACGAACGGGTGCCACGCGAGGTGTCGATGCTGTACGGGCCCGACACCGGCCCGCCGGTGCTGGCGTCGCCGCCGCGTGCGCCGGGCCTGCTGCGCGAGGTGCTGCCGGGCGCGACGGCGCTGGTGCCCACGCACATGCTGTCCAACGGCCGCTACAGCGTCGCGCTGCGCGCCAATGGCGCCGGCTGCAGCCGCTGGGGGCCGGTGGGCGTGACGCGCTGGCGCGACGACGCGCTGCGCGACGCGCACGGCAGCTTCTTCTTCGTGCGCTGGGACCGGCAGCCGCAGCTGGTGTCGATCAGCCAGCACCCGGCCCCCGACCCGGCCGCGCACTACAAGAGCACCTACCACGCCGACCGTGTCTGCTTCGACGCCACCTGGCCCGCGCTACGCACCCACGTCACGGTGTGGGTCAGCCCGGAGGACGACATCGAGTTCCGCCAGGTCGAGCTGCACAACCTGAGCGAGCGCGAGCTCGACATCGAGCTGATCTCGGCCTTCGACGTCACGCTGGCCGAGCCGCGCGCCGACGAGGCGCATCCGGCGTTCACCAACCTGTTCGTGCGCGCGCACTGGCAGGCGGCCAACCAGGCGCTGCTGTTCGTGCGGGCGCCGCGCCTGCCCACCGAGCGCGAGCTGCAGATGGCGCACTTCCTGGCCGACGCCGATCCCCAGGTGTACGGCGTCGCGGCGCAGACCGATCGGCAACGCTGGCTGGGCCGCAACCGCAGCGCCGGCGCGCCGCTCGCCGAACTGGACCCGTTGCCCACGGCGAGCGTGGATGACCGGGTGCACGCCCTGCCGACCGGCCTGGACCCGGTGTGTGCGTTGGCGGCACGGCTGCGCATCGCGCCGCAGGGCAAGGCGCAGCTGACGTTCGCCACCGCCGCCTCCGACGACGGCGGCAAGCTGCAATCGGTGATCGACAAGTACCGGCAGCCGATGCACGTGCAGCGCGCCTCGCTGATGTCGGCCACGCTCGCCGGCATCCGGCTGCGCGCGCTGGGCATCAGCCCGGAGAACTTCGCCGCGATCCAGACGCTGACGACCGCGCTGGCGCTGAGCGTGACGCGTCCGCGCGGCGCGGCGCACCGCGCGGATGGCGCCGAGCTCGCCGGCTGCGACCGGCGCCTGCTGTGGCGCTTCGGCATCTCGGGCGACCGGCCGATCGTGCTGGTGTCGGCCGGCGTGCCGCAGAGCCTGGGCCTGCTGCGCTCGCTGGCCCAGGGCCTGAGCCTGTGGTCCTGGGGCGGCGTGGCGTGCGACCTGGTGGTGCTGAACCTCGAGGTGTCGTCCTACCACATGGCGCTGCAGCACGAGCTCGCCACACTGCGCGACCGCCACGCGGCCGAGAGTGCGGCGCTGCCGGGTCTGCACGGCACCGCGATGCACGTGCTGCGTGCCGACGAGGTGTCGAGCGACGAGCTCGCCACGCTGCAGCTGCTGGCCCGCGTGCGGCTGCAGGCCGATGGCCGGCCGCTGCTGCACCACGTGCAGGAGTGGTCGGCGCTGCACGAGCAGGCTTTCGAGTCGCGCCAGGGCACCTCCACCGCCGAGGTGGTGCCGGCCGCGTGCGCCGCGCTGGCGCCGCACACGCCGCAGGGCCATTTCGCGCCCGACACCGGCGAGTACCGCTTCGGCGTCGATGTGCGGCACCGGCCGCCGCGGCCGTGGGTCAACGTGCTGGCCAATCCGTCGTTCGGTGCGCTGCTGTCGGAGGCGGGTGGCGGCTACAGCTGGGCGCACAACAGCCGCCTGAACCAGCTCACCGCGTGGTCCAACGATCCGGTCGCCGATCCGCCGTCGGAGTGGTTCCTGCTACAGGACCTGCGCACGCTGCAGGTGTGGAGCGTGGCGCCATCGGCCTGGGCCGACGCGCAGACCCGGTATCGCGTATCGCACGGGCAGGGCCGCAGCGTCATCTCTCATCGCCGCGGCGATCTCGAGGTGTCGGCGAGCTGGTGCGTCGACCCCGACAGCGCGGTCAAGCAGGTGCGGCTGCGCTTGGTCAATCGCGGCTCCCGCACGCAACACCTGCGCGTGATCGGCATCGCCGAGTGGATGATGGGCGCCAACCGGTCCGACCGCGCCACCACGCACACGGCGCTGTTTCGCCAGCGCCTGCCCAACGAGCACGCGGCGGGTGACGACGACGAGGCCGGCTCCGGGCGCAAGCTGACCGCGCTGCTGTGCACGCAGCGCGAACGCTCGGCCGGCTTCGGCGACGGCACCGCCTTCCTGGCGCTGGCCGGCGCGGTCGACGAGTCGGAGGACTGGACCTGCGACCGGCGCGAGTGCTTCGACGCGCGCGGCCATCCGGTGCTGCCCGACCACGTCGGGCAGCGCG
>JBGAMU010000082.1:0-17798 GCA_044222685.1 Burkholderiaceae bacterium | reverse complement strand
CTGCTGCGGCGCGAGGAGGACATCAACCGTTGACCTGCCGTTGACAGGGTCGGCCGGCATGTCAACCGACGGCTCGGCCTTGCGCGCGATCAAAATAGGGTCTTCGCCACGCCCGCAGAGTGCTCCGATGAGCTCGACCGCCACCGCCACCGTCTTCTCCCCGGACCTGTTGCGCCGCCTGGACACCAACGGGCCGCGCTACACCTCGTACCCCACCGCCGACCGCTTCCATGAGGGTTTCGGCGAGGCCCACTACCGCCAGGCGCTGGCCGCGCGCGCCGAGCTGGCGCGGCACAACGCTGCGCCGCCGCTGGCGGTGTACGTGCACATCCCGTTCTGCGAATCGGTCTGCTACTACTGTGCCTGCAACAAGATCGTGACGCGCCATCACGAGCGTGCGCTGCCCTATCTGGCGATGCTCGAGCGCGAGATCGCGTTGCACGCCGCGGCGCTCGGGCCGCGCCAGCGCGTGACGCAGCTGCACTTCGGCGGCGGCACGCCGACCTTCCTCAGCGACGCCGAGCTGTCGGGCCTGATGGGCACGATCCGCGGCGCGTTCGACATCACCGACGACGCCGAGTGCTCGATCGAGGTCGATCCGCGCACCGCCAGCCCCGAGCGCCTGTCGCACCTGTGGTCGCTGGGCCTGAATCGCATCAGCTTCGGCGTGCAGGACTTCGATGCCGAGGTGCAGCAGGCGGTGCACCGCATCCAGCCCTACGAGCAGGTCGAGGCGCTGATGACCGAGGCGCGCCGGCTGGGCTACCAGTCGATCAACGTCGACCTGATCTACGGCCTGCCCAAGCAGACCGGCGAGTCGTTTGCGCGCACGGTGGCGCAGGTGGTCGACCTGCGGCCCGATCGCATCGCGTTGTACGCCTACGCGCACCTGCCGCAGCGCTTCAAGCCGCAGCGGCGCATCCACGAGGCCGACCTGCCGATGCCGCAGGAGCGCGTCACCATGCTGGCCACGGCGATCGACCGCTTCACCGCGCAGGGCTACGACTACGTCGGCATGGATCACTTCGCGCTGCACGACGACTCGCTGGCCGTGGCCCGGCGCGAGGGCCGGCTGCACCGCAACTTCCAGGGCTACACGACGCGGCCCGACTGCGACCTGCTGGGGCTCGGCGTGTCGGCGATCGCCAAGGTGGGGCCGACCTTCGGCCAGAACGCGAAGACGCTCGACGAGTACTACGCAGCCGTCGAGGCCGGGCGTTTTGCCACCCAGCGCGGCTACAGCCTGGACGACGACGACCGGCTGCGCCGCGACGTGATCATGGCGCTGATGTGCCAGGGCCGGGTCGCGTTCGACGCGATCGAGGCCAAGTTCGGTATCCGTTTCGAGACGACCTTCGCCACCGAGCTGGCCGACCTGGCCGGCCTGGTGGAGATGGACTGGGTGCGCATCGAGCCGCGGGCCGTGCAGGTCACACCGCTCGGCTGGTACTTCGTGCGCTCGGTATCGTCGGTGTTCGACGCGCACCTGCGACGCGACCAGTCGCGCCGCGCCTACTCGCGCATGGTGTAGCAGCGTGGATCTCGCGCTCGTCTTCAGCGCGGCGCTGCTCGGCTTGGCCGGCATGGCGCATTGCACCGCGATGTGCGGCGCGGCCTGCGTGGCGGTGGGCGGCGCCTCCGGCGCCTGGGGTACGGCCGCCTTCCAGATCGGACGTCTGGTCAGCTATGCGGCCGCCGGCGCGGTCGCGGCGGCGAGCGTGTCCACGCTCGGCCGTCTCGCCCAGTGGACGCCGGCGATCAAGCCGCTGTGGATCATGGTGCACCTGGCGGCGTTCGGCCTCGGCCTGTGGCTGCTGTGGCGCGGTGCACAGCCGCGCTGGGTGTCGGAGCTGGCCGTGCTCGGTCGCGCACGCGGCGCGGCCGGCGGCGTCCAGGTCGTGCAGTGGTCGCCGGCTCGGCAGAGCACACGCGCCGGGTTCGCAGGCCTGGCGTGGGTGGCCTGGCCATGCGGGCTGCTGCAGTCGGCCCTGGTCGTCGCGGCACTCGCCAACTCGGCGGCGACCGGCGCGGCGGCGATGGCGGCGTTCGCATTGGTGTCGTCGCTCGGCCTGCTGGCCGGCCCCTGGCTGCTGCGCTCGGTGTCACGCCTGCGCGGCGAGGGCGATGGCGCGCGGCGCACGATGACGCGTGTGTCCGGCGCGCTGCTCGCCGCCGCGTCGGGCTGGGCGTTGAGTCACGGCCTGTGGGAGCGATTTGCGGCATGGTGTTTCGCCTGAACGAACGCGGTCGCGTCAGTCCTGCATCAGGAGGCGTGACTTAGAATTTGATGCTCCTGGAATCCGTCCGGGAGCCCCCTCACAAGAGAACGCGCGGAGCGAACCCACATGTACCAGCACGTCAAGGTGCCTTCGGGCGGCCAGAAGATCACCGTCAACGCCGACTATTCGTTGAACGTCCCGGCCAATCCGATCATTCCCTACATCGAGGGCGACGGCACCGGCTTCGACATCACGCCGGTGATGATCAAGGTGGTCGATGCCGCCGTGGCCAAGGCCTATGGCGGCAAGCGCCAGATCCACTGGATGGAGATCTACGCCGGCGAGAAGTCGACCAAGATCTACGGCCCCGACGTGTGGCTGCCCGAGGAATCGCTGAAGATCCTGCGCGAGTACGTGGTGTCGATCAAGGGGCCGCTCACCACGCCGGTGGGCGGCGGCATCCGGTCGCTCAACGTGGCGCTGCGCCAGGAGCTCGATCTCTACGTCTGCCTGCGCCCGGTGCAGTACTTCAAGGGCGTGCCCTCGCCGGTGAAGGAGCCCGAGAAGATCAACATGGTGATCTTCCGAGAGAACTCGGAAGACATCTACGCCGGCATCGAATGGGAGGCCAAGAGCGACAAGGCCCGCAAGATCATCAAGTTCCTGATCGACGAGATGGGCGTCAAGAAGATCCGCTTCCCCGAGACGTCGGGCATCGGCGTCAAGCCGGTCTCGATCGAGGGCACCGAGCGCCTGGTGCGCAAGGCGATCCAGTACGCGATCGACAACGACAAGCCCAACGTGACCATCGTGCACAAGGGCAACATCATGAAGTTCACCGAGGGTGGCTTCCGGGACTGGGCCTATGCGCTGGCGCAGCGCGAGTTCGGCGCCAAACTGATCGACGGCGGGCCGTGGTGCAAGTTCAAGAACCCGAAGACAGGCAGGGAGATCACCGTCAAGGACTCGATCGCCGACGCCTTCCTGCAGCAGATCCTGCTGCGGCCGAGCGAGTACTCGGTGATCGCCACGCTCAACCTGAACGGCGACTACATCTCCGACGCGCTGGCGGCGCAGGTGGGCGGCATCGGCATCGCTCCGGGCGCCAACATGTCGGATTCGGTCGCCTGCTTCGAGGCCACCCACGGCACCGCACCCAAGTACGCCGGCAAGGACTACGTCAACCCCGGCTCCGAGATCCTGTCGGCCGAGATGATGCTGCGCCACATGGGCTGGATCGAAGCCGCCGATCTGGTGATCGCCTCGATGGAGCGCGCCATCCAGAGCAAGAAGGTCACCTACGACTTCGCTCGCCTGATGGACGGTGCGACGCAGGTGTCGTGCTCGGGATTCGGCCAGGTGATGATCGACCACATGTGAAGACCACGCGTCAGCCTTGCGCTGGCGCCGGCACGACAAGGGCCCGCCTCGCGCGGGCCTTCTTCATGGCGCGGTCGAATCAGCCGGGCTCTGCGGCAGTGCCGTCGGCGGGCTCGATGCTCTGTGCCAGGCTGCCCTTGGGGCCCTCGACCAGCTCGTAGCGCACGCGCCGGCCTTGCTCGAGCGTGCGGTAGCCGTCCATGCGGATGGCCGAGAAATGGGCAAAGACGTCGGGGCCGCCGCCTTCGGGCTCGATGAAGCCGAAGCCCTTGGCATTGTTGAACCACTTCACAGTGCCGATCGCCATCCCTGGGTCCTCCCTGCAGCTTGTTGCTTGTTGTTCGGCATCCGCGCCGGCCTCTCGAATGGGGCCTAGTCGACGGTGCACACAAATTCTCCAAGGCCGCCCGCCGGCCTGTCAAGGCGGCCCATGCAGCGTCGGCGCCGCGTGGATGCCCGGCTGTGCCGGGCGCCGCCCTGGGAGGAAGGCATCGGCCACGCCGCTATTTCACGTCTTGACAATGTGTGCAGGGACGCAACATAGGCCTGCAGCACGACCGACAAACCAAGTCGATAGAATGAGTCATGCCCTCGGACCCGTCCAAACCGACGCCTCCTGCGCCCGCCGTGACCCGGCGCGACGGCAGTCAGGGCGCGGTTGTGGCCGAGCGGCAGACGGCACGCACCAAGCCGCCGCGCATGTTCCAGGTGGTCATGCTCAACGACGACTTCACACCGATGGAGTTCGTGGTCATGGTGCTGCAGCACTACTTCAAGCGTGACCTGGAAACGGCCACGCAGATCATGCTGAAGATCCATCACGAGGGCCGAGGCATCTGCGGCGTCTACTCGAAGGACGTCGCGGCCACCAAGGTCGAACTGGTATTGGCTGCGGCACGCCGTGCCGGCCACCCCCTGCAGTGCATTATGGAGGCTGCATGATCGCGCAAGAATTGGAAGTCAGTCTGCACATGGCGTTCGTCGAGGCACGCCAGCAGCGGCATGAGTTCATCACCGTCGAGCACCTGCTGCTCGCGCTGCTGGACAACCCGTCGGCCGCCGAGGTGCTGCGCGCCTGCGCGGCCAATATCGAGGACCTCCGCAAGAGCCTGACCGGCTTCATCAAGGAGAACACGCCCACCGTCGGCGGCACCGAAGAGGTCGACACCCAGCCGACGCTCGGTTTCCAGCGTGTGATCCAGCGCGCGATCATGCACGTGCAGTCCACCGGCTCGGGCAAGAAGGAGGTCACCGGCGCCAACGTGCTGGTCGCCATCTTCGGCGAGAAGGATTCGCACGCGGTGTACTACCTGCACCAGCAGGGCGTCACGCGCCTGGACGTGGTGAACTACATCGCGCACGGCATCAAGAAGTCCGACCCGCCGGAGCCGACCAAGTCCAACGAGAGCAATGCCGAGAGCGAGAAGGAAGAGGCCGCCGACGGCAAGGGCTCGCCGCTCGAGCAGTTCACGCAGAACCTCAACCAGCTGGCGCGCGACGGCAAGATCGACCCGCTGATCGGCCGCGAGGCCGAGGTCGAGCGCGTGATCCAGGTGCTGTGCCGCCGGCGCAAGAACAACCCGCTGCTGGTCGGCGAGGCCGGCGTCGGCAAGACGGCGATTGCCGAGGGCCTGGCCTGGCGCATCACGCAGAACGACGTGCCCGAGGTGCTGGCACCCTGCACGGTGTATGCGCTCGACATGGGTGCGTTGCTGGCCGGCACCAAGTACCGCGGCGACTTCGAGCAGCGCCTCAAGGGCGTGCTGAAGTCGCTGAAGGACCAGCCGCAGGCCATCCTGTTCATCGACGAGATCCACACCCTCATCGGCGCCGGTGCGGCGTCGGGCGGCACGCTGGACGCGAGCAATCTGCTCAAGCCGGCGCTGTCCACCGGCGCAATGAAGTGCATCGGCGCCACCACCTTCACCGAGTACCGCGGCATCTTCGAGAAGGACGCGGCGTTGTCGCGGCGCTTCCAGAAGATCGACGTCGTCGAGCCCACGGTCGAGCAGACGATCGAGATCCTCAAGGGACTGAAGACCCGCTTCGAGGATCACCACAACGTGAAGTACGCGCTGGGCGCGCTGCAGGCCGCCGCCGAGCTGTCGGCCAAGTTCATCAATGACCGCCATCTGCCCGACAAGGCGATCGACGTGATCGACGAAGCCGGTGCGGCGCAACGCATCCTGCCGCTGGCCAAGCGCAAGAAGACGATCACCAAGGCCGAGGTCGAGGAGATCGTCGCCAAGATCGCGCGCATTCCGCCGGCCAGCGTGTCGAGCGACGACCGCGGCAAGCTGAAGAGCCTGGAGCGCGACCTCAAGAGCGTGGTCTTCGGCCAGGACCAGGCCATCGAGGCACTCGCCGCCGCCATCAAGATGGCCCGCTCGGGCCTGGGCAAGCCCGACAAGCCGATCGGCTCGTTCCTGTTCAGCGGGCCCACCGGCGTCGGCAAGACCGAGGTGGCCAAGCAGCTGGCCTACATCCTGGGCATCGAGCTGATCCGCTTCGACATGTCGGAGTACATGGAGCGCCATGCGGTGAGCCGCCTGATCGGCGCACCCCCCGGCTACGTGGGCTTCGACCAGGGTGGCCTGCTCACCGAGGCGGTGACCAAGAAGCCGCACGCCGTGCTGCTGATGGACGAGATCGAGAAGGCGCACCCCGACGTCTTCAACGTGCTGCTGCAGGTGATGGACCACGGCACGCTGACCGACAACAACGGGCGCAAGGCCGACTTCCGCAACGTGATCATCGTGATGACCACCAACGCGGGCGCCGAGACGATGAACCGCGCGGCGATCGGCTTCACCAACTCGCGCGAGCGCGGCGACGAGATGGCCGACATCAAGCGGCTGTTCACGCCCGAGTTCCGCAACCGCTTGGATGCGATCGTCAGCTTCCGTTCGCTCGACGAGGAGATCATCCTGCGCGTGGTCGACAAGTTCCTGCTGCAGCTGGAAAGCCAGCTCGCCGAGAAGAAGGTGGAAGTCACCTTCACCGACGCGCTGCGCAAGCACCTGGCCAAGAAGGGCTTCGATCCGCTGATGGGCGCGCGTCCGATGCAGCGCCTGATCCAGGACATGATCCGTCGCGCACTGGCCGACGAGTTGCTGTTCGGCCGCCTGGTCGACGGTGGCCGCCTGACGGTGGACATCGACGACAAGGGCGAGGTGCTGCTCGACATCCAGCCGCCGCGCAAGAGCGACAAGCCGAAGACCGAAGCGACCTCCGCTTGAGCCTTTCCGGCACCGGCGGTGCTCAGTTCCCGAGTGCCGCCGGATCCTGCCTGAAGTAGTCGGCGAACAACGCGTACAGCGCAGTGTGTTCAGCGCGCATGGCCGACGGCGCGACGAAGAAGGCCTCGACGGCCACGGCGAAGAACTCCTCGACGCCGGTGGCGCCGTAGGGATCCAGGGTCGTCTCGTCGCCGCTGTCCACCCGTTCGCAGAACGCCTCGTACTCGCCGTCGATCGCCTGCGCCCATTGCCGTCGCGCGGCAGCGCTCGGCAGCGCCGGCACGCCATCGGGCGCGCCGTCGGCCATATCGAGCACATGGGCGAATTCGTGGATCACCACGTTGTAGGCCCAGTCGGCGCTTTCGCCGGCGGCATGCACGTCGGTCCACGACAGCATCAGCGGGCCGCCCTCCATCGCCTCGCCGCTGAGCACCTCGTCGTACTCGTGCACGACGCCATCGTCGTCGACGACCTCGCGGGCGGCCACCACCTCGTCGGGGTGCACGACAATGCCGACGAAGCCGGCATAACCGTCCAGACCGAGACGCAAAACCGGCAGGCAGGCCTGCGCAGCGATGTGCACCGCCATCTCGTCGGTCACCGTCAGGCCGCCGGCCCCGGCGAACTCCTTCTGGTCGAGGAACAGGCTGCTTAGCCGTCGCAACGCGGACTGGTCATCGGCCGACAGCCGCGCGAGACACGGCAGCGACGCCAGCGTCTGCGCCCACTGCATGTCCGAGATGGCCCGGCGCTCGACGATGCGCGCCTCGCGCCGCGCACGCCAACGCGCCAGCCAGCGCGTCATGTGGCGCTGCCGGCGAGCGCCAGCGCCGGCCGGCGCTCGATGCCCCGGGCGGTGAGCCGCAGCACGTCACCCCGCGGCACATCGCCGTCGAAGTCCCAGTCGCTCAGCACCAGCCGCACGGCCGTTGCCGAGAGCGGGGTCGCGCCGGGCCGGTGCGTGTGCCCGTGCACCAGCGTGTCGCTGCCGGCGGCGTCGAGCATCTGCAGCGCCGCGGCCGGGTCGACGTCGGCCCACAGCGCCGGCGGGTGTTTCGACTGGTGCGCCGTGCTCGCGTCTCGCATGGCACGGGCCAGGCGTTGGCGCTCCGGCAGTGGTCGCGACAGGAAGTCCGTCTGCCAGGCGGTGCTGCGCACCAGCGCGCGAAAGCGCTGGTAGTCGACGTCCTCCAGGCACAGCGCGTCGCCGTGCGTCACCACCACCGGGCGATCGAACGCGCGCAGCACGGTGGCGTCGGGCAGGGCCTCCAGGCCGCTGGCCGTGCGCATAGCATCGCCGAGCAGGAAATCGCGATTGCCCGGCATGAAAGCCAGGGTGCGCCGCGCAGAGGCCTCGTGCATCACGTCGACACACCGTTGCTCGAAGCGACCGGCGCGCGCATCGTCGCCGACCCACACTTCGAACAGGTCACCGAGCATCAGGATCGCGTCGGCATCGCTCGACAGCAACTGCGTGCGCCAGGCCTCGAACGTGCGTGGCGCCTGCTCGCACAGGTGCACGTCCGACAGCAGTTCGATCGTGCGCCAGTGCGCCGGTGCCTGGCGATGATGCAGCGGCAACGCTGCAGGGGCCGTCATCGCACGGCCGCCGGCCTCAGACGCCGCCGGGCCGCCCCACGGCGACTGCGCGCCCCCTCGGGGGGCAGGAGCGCAGCGACGTGGGGGCCGTCATCTCAGGTGACTTCGGTGGCCTTGACGATCAGCACATCGGCGAGCGGCACGTCGTCGTGCCCGCCGCGGCTGCCGGTGGCCACGCGCTCGATCGCGTCGACCACATCGTTGCCGGCAACCACCTTGCCGAACACCGCATAGCCCCAGCCCTGCGGCGTCTCCGACTTGTGGTTGAGGAACGCGTTGTCGGCCGTGTTGATGAAGAACTGTGCGCTCGCCGAGTGTGGCGCCGAGGTGCGCGCCATCGCCACCGTGTAGTGCAGGTTCTTCAGGCCGTTGTTGGCCTCGTTGGTGATCGGCGCGCGCGCGGGCTTCTGCTTCAGGCCGCTCTCGAAACCGCCGCCCTGGATCATGAAGCCCTTGATGACACGGTGGAAAACCGTGCCGTCGTAGTGGCCGGCGCGCACATAGGAGAGGAAGTTCTCGGTCGACGCCGGCGCCTTGGCGTCGTCGAGCTCCAGGCGGACGACACCGGCGCTCGTGTTCAGTTCCACGGTCTTGCTCATCAGGGCTTCTCCAGGGTGGCCTTCTTGATGACCACGGGTTGCTGGGGCACGTTCTGGTGGCCGGCTTTGTCGGCCACCGGGACGGCGCGAATCTTGTCGACCACGTCCATGCCGCTGATCACCTTGCCGAACACGGCATAGCCGTTGCCGTCGGCGGCGTTGGCGGCATCGAGCCGGGCATTGTCGACCACGTTGATGAAGAACTGGGAGGTGGCGGATTCCGGCACCATCGTGCGGGCCATCGCCAGCGTGCCGCGCACGTTGGACAGGCCGTTGCGGCTCTCGAGCGGGATCGGCGCGCGTGTGGCCTTCTGCTTCATGTCGGCGTCGAAGCCGCCGCCCTGGATCATGAAGCCGGCAATCACGCGGTGGAAGATCGTGCCGTCGTAGTGCCCGTCCTTCACGTACTGCACGAAGTTGGCCGCCGACTTCGGCGCCTTGTCGGCCTCGAGCTGGACGACGATGTCGCCCTGGCTGGTGGCAAGGCGGACGGTCTGTGCCCAGGCGCCGCCGGCAGCTGCTGCCGCCAGGGTCAGCGCGATGAGGCAACGGGCAATCGCAAGCATTCGAAGCGCTCCTGTCTTGATGGGGTTGGTCGGGGGTGTCGTCAAGGCCGCGCGGCCGCCAGCTCGCGCGCGAGGCGCAGCTTGCGCTGCAGCAGAGGTTCGGCCCGGCCCGAGCCGGTGGCGCGTTCGTATGCGCGCTGGGCCAGGCGGACGAACACGTCGCCGAGGTTTTCGTGCGCGGTGAAGTACGAGGGATCGTGGCGCAACGCGTTCTCGAGCAGCTCGCGCGCGCGGTCGATCTGGCCTTGCCCGGCGTGCAGCACGGCCAGGTTGTTGTACGGCTCGGGCAGATCGGGAAAGTCCTCGATCATGCGATTGAACGCATCCATCGCATCGGCCGTGCGCTGCAGCTCCGACAGCATCACGCCGCGCAGGAAGCGCATGGCCGCGTCGCGCGGTCGTTCGGCGATGGCCTTGTCGGCACGCTGCAGCGCCTGCGCGGTGTCGCCGCCGCGAAACAGCCGCTCGATGTCACGCGTGTCCTGAGCCGGCGCCACGACAGGTGCGCAGGTCAGCAGGGCCAGGATGCAATGGCGCCAGAGGAGTCGCACGGAAGGGGCTGTCGGAGGGTGGCGAGGGGTGGAGCGCCGCTATACTGAATCGATTGTATCGAGACGACGAGTGCGGGCGTCCAGGGCCGATGAGCCTCCAGATCTACAACTCGCTGACGCGCCGCGTCGAACCCTTCTCCCCGATCGAGCCCGGCCACGTGCGGATGTACGTGTGCGGCATGACGATCTACGACCTGTGCCACATGGGCCACGCGCGCATGATGATGGCCTTCGACGTGGTCTATCGGTGGCTGCAGGCCTCGGGCTATCGCGTGACCTATGTGCGCAACATCACCGATATCGAGGACAAGATCATCAAGCGGGCGGTCGAGCGCGGCATCACGATCCGCGCGCTGACCGACGAGATGATCGCCGCGATGCGTCAGGATCTCGGTGCCATCGGTGCCGCCGAGCCGACGCACGAGCCGCGTGCCACCGACTACGTGCCGCAGATGCTGGCGATGATCCACACGTTGCAGGACAAGGGTCTGGCCTACCGGGGCGGCAGTGGCGACGTCAACTTCGCCGTGCGCAAGTTCCCCGGTTACGGCAAGCTGTCGGGCAAGAGCCTGGACGAACTGCGCGCCGGCGAGCGCGTCGCCGTGTCGGAGGGCAAGGACGACCCGCTCGACTTCGTGCTCTGGAAGGCAGCCAAGCCGAGCGAGCCGGCCGATGCGCAGTTCCCGAGCGACTACGGCCCCGGCCGTCCGGGCTGGCACATCGAATGCTCGGCGATGAGCTGTGCGCTGCTTGGCGAGACCTTCGACATCCACGGCGGCGGCATGGACCTGCAGTTCCCGCACCACGAGAACGAGATCGCGCAAAGCGAAGGCGCGCTCGGCAAGCCCTTCGTCAGGTACTGGCTGCACAACGGCTTCCTGAACGTCGACAACGAGAAGATGTCGAAGTCGCTCGGCAACTTCTTCACCATCCGCGACGTGCTGAAGCGCTACGACGGCGAGACGCTGCGCTTCTTCATGCTGCGCACGCACTACCGCAGCCCGTTCAACTTCAGCGACGCCCACCTGGACGACGCGCGCACCGCATTACGGCGGCTGTACACGTCGCTCGATGGCACGGTTGTCGCTCCGGCCGGCGCACCGGACTGGTCGTCGCCGGCAGCAAAGAGCTTCCGTGCCGCGATGGACGACGACTTCAACACGCCGGGCGCGCTGGCCGTGCTGTTCGAACTGGCCAACGAGTTGAACCGCTCGCGCGATGCCGGCGTGGCCGCCACGCTGCGCCAGCTCGGTGCCACCCTCGGCATCCTGCAGCAGTCGCCGCGCGCCTATCTGCAGGGCGGGGCGGGCCTCGACCCGGACGCCATCGAGGCGCAGATCGCCGCGCGCGCACAGGCCAAGGCGGCGCGCAACTTCGCCGAGGCCGACCGTATCCGCCGCGAGCTTGCCGCACAGGGCATCGAGCTCAAGGACTCGCCGCAAGGCACCACCTGGGTCAAGGCCTGAGGGCCGCCGCTGGCATGGTCACGCGCGCCACCCTTGCCGTGCCCGACTACTGGGACGACGCCTGCAAGCACCTCGGCAAGCGCGACCGCGTGATGCGCAAGCTGATCCCGAAGTTCGGCGAGGCGCGCCTGCAGAGCCGTGGCGACGCCTTCACCACGCTGGCGCGCTCGATCGTCGGCCAGCAGATCTCGGTGAAGGCGGCGCAGTCGGTCTGGAACCGGTTTGCCGAAGTGCTCGAGGCACCGTCGACGCGCATCACGCCGAAAGCCGTGCTGGCGGCCGACGTCGCCGCGCTGCGCGCCGCGGGACTGTCGGTACGCAAGAGCGAGTACCTGGTGGATCTGGCTCGCCACTTCGAGGATGGCAGCGTGCACGTCCGCCAGTGGCAGCAGATGGAGGACGAGCCGATCATCGAGGAGCTCGTCGCCATCCGGGGCATCGGCCGCTGGACGGCCGAGATGTTCCTGATCTTCCACCTGATGCGCCCGGACGTGCTGCCGCTGGACGACCTGGGGTTGCTCAAGGGCATCAGCGTCAACTACTTCAGCGGCGAGCCGGTGTCTCGTGTCGAAGCGCGTGAAGTGGGCGACGCCTGGGCCCCTTTCCGCTCGGTGGCCACATGGTACATTTGGCGCAGCCTCGACCCGCTGCCGGTGGACTACTGAACAGCCCGATGAGCAAACGACATTTCCTCGAGTTCGAGCAGCCGATCGCCGAACTCGAATCGAAGATCGAGGAACTGCGGTTCGTCTCCAACGAATCGGCCGTGGACATCTCTGAAGAGATCGACCGCCTCGACAAGAAGAGCCTTCAGCTCACGAAGGACATCTACTCCAGCCTGACGCCCTGGCAGGTGACGCTGATCGCGCGCCACCCGCAGCGGCCCTACACGCTGGATTACGCCAACGAGATCTTCACCGAGTTCGCCGAGCTGCACGGCGACCGCAGTTATGCCGACGATGCCTCCATCGTCGGCGGCCTGGCCCGCTTCAACGGTCAGCCATGCATGGTGATCGGCCACCAGAAGGGGCGCGACACCAAGGAGCGCGGCCAACGCAACTTCGGCATGTCGCGGCCCGAGGGCTACCGCAAGGCGCTGCGCCTGATGAAGACGGCCGAGAAGTTCGGACTGCCGGTCTTCACCTTCGTCGACACGCCGGGCGCGTACCCGGGCATCGGCGCCGAGGAGCGCGGCCAGTCCGAAGCGATCGGCCGCAACATCTTCGAGATGAGCCAGCTGCAGGTGCCGATCATCACCACCATCATCGGCGAGGGCGGTTCCGGCGGTGCGCTGGCCATCAGCGTCGGCGACCAGGTGCTGATGCTGCAGTACGCGATCTACTCGGTGATCTCGCCCGAAGGCTGCGCGTCGATCCTGTGGAAGACCGCCGAACGGGCGGCCGACGCCGCCGAGGCGCTGGGCATCACCGCACACCGCCTCAAGGCGCTGGGCCTGGTCGACAAGATCGTCAGCGAGCCGGTGGGCGGGGCGCACCGCGACGTCAAGCACATGTGCGCGCAGCTCAAGCGCGGCCTGGCCGATGCACTGCGCCAGGTCGCCGATCTCGACACCAAGGCGCTGCTCAAGCGGCGCTACGAGCGGCTGATGTCGTACGGCCGCTTCGCCGACAGCAAGGAGCGTTGACCACGCCCCGGGCCGCGCCGCGCGGCGTCGTGGCAGTCGCCTACAGCGCGGGCCGCGACTCCACCGCACTGCTGCATGCCACCGCCGTCGCCGCCGCTGCTCTCGACCTGCAGGTGGTGGCGTTGCACGTGCACCATGGCCTGATGCCGCAGGCCGACGCCTGGCTCGACACGGCCAGCCGACAGTGCACGCGTTGGCGGGCCAAGGGATTGCCGGTGCGCTTCGTCGCCATGCGCCTGCAGACGAAGCCCGGCCGCGGCGACAGCGTCGAGGCCTGGGCGCGGCGCGAGCGGCGCGCGGCGCTGGCCCGCATGGCGCACGCTGAAGGTGCGAGCCTGGTGCTGCTGGCCCAGCACCGCCGTGACCAGGCCGAGACCGTGCTGCTGCAGGCGCTGCGCGGTGCCGGACCGGCTGGCCTGGCCGCCATGCCGCGGTCGTGGCTGGCGGACGGCCTGGCGTGGTCCCGGCCCTGGCTCGACATGCCGCGCGAGGCGATCGACGCCTACCTGAAGGTGCATCGGCTGCGGCACGTCGACGACGCGTCGAACGCCGATCCTCGATTTGCCCGCAGTCGGCTGCGCCAGCAAGTGTGGCCGGCGCTCGTGCACGCCTTCACGGATGCCGAAGTGGCGCTGGCGGCAGTGGCCCGCCACGCGCAGGAGGTCGATGCGGTGCTCGACCTGCATGGCGCCGACGATCTGGCTGCGCTGGCCGAGGGCGATGGATTGCGGTTGTCGACCTGGAGACCCTGGCCCGTGCCCCGGCAGCGGCAGGTGCTGCGCGCCTGGCTGAAGCAGCGCCTCGAGCACGGCGCCGCCGATGCACTGGTGCAGCGGCTGTGCAGCGAACTGCCAACGCGCCGGTCGGGCCAATGGCCGGTCGACGGCCAGCGGATGGTCACGCTGTATCGCGAGGTGCTGCGCCTGCGCAGCATGCCGTCGCTCGGCACGGCCGGGCCGGCGGCGCTGCGTTGCCTGGATCTGTCACGACCCGGCCGTCACCCGTTGCCGTCGTGGGGCGGCGCGATCGAGGTGCGCCGCGTGCGCCGCGGCGGTGTGCCGGCGGCCGCACTGCAGGCCTGCGAAGTGCGGGGGCGGCAGGGCGGTGAGCGATTCCAGCTGCATGCGGCCGGCGTGCCGCGCAGCCTGAAGAAGCAGTACCAGTCGGTCGGCGTACCGGAATGGGAGCGCCGCGGGCCGATCGTGCTGTCGGCCGGCCGGCTGCTGTACGTACCGGGGCTCGGCATGGATGCGCGCTGGCTGCAGAACGACGCCGCTGGCCTCACGCTGGTCTGGCGGCCGGACGCCGCAAGCCCGCCGCAAGGGTGACGGCTAAAATCCCGCGGTTCTTGCGCTTTCCGCGTTCGCCGATCCACTGCGCCGTTGCCTGCCTGCGGTGCGCCGACCTCCCGCACTGCCATGGCCCTGATCGTCCACAAGTACGGCGGCACCTCGATGGGCTCGACCGAGCGCATCCGGCAGGTCGCCAAGCGCGTCGCCAAGTGGGCGCGTGCAGGTCACCAGATGGTGGTGGTGCCGTCGGCCATGAGCGGCGAGACCAATCGCCTGCTCGGCCTGGCCAAGGAGGTGTCGCCCGAGAAAGCGTCCGCGCAGACCATGCGCGAGCTCGACATGATCGCCTCGACCGGCGAGCAGGTGTCGGTGGGCCTGCTGTCGCTGGCGCTGCAGGCCGAGGGGTTGCAGGCCGTGAGCTACGCCGGCTGGCAGGTGCCGATCCGCACCGACAGTGCCTACACCAAGGCCCGCATCGAGAGCATCGACGACGAACGCGTGCGCGCCGACCTTGCCGCCGGCAAGGTGGTGATCATCACCGGCTTCCAGGGCATCGACGGCGACGGCCACATCACCACGCTCGGCCGCGGCGGCTCCGACACGTCGGCGGTGGCGGTGGCGGCGGCCATGAAGGCGGCCGAATGCCTGATCTACACCGACGTCGATGGCGTCTACACCACCGACCCGCGCATCGTGCCCGAGGCACGCCGCCTGGCCACCGTGAGCTTCGAAGAGATGCTCGAGATGGCGAGCCTGGGCTCCAAGGTGCTGCAGATCCGCTCGGTGGAGTTCGCCGGCAAGTACCGGGTGCCGCTGCGCGTGCTGTCGAGCTTCACACCGTGGGACATCCCGATCGCCGAGGAGTCGGTGTCGGGCACGCTGATCACTTTCGAGGAAGGCCTCAACATGGAACAAGCCGTCGTCTCCGGCATCGCCTTCAACCGCGACGAAGCCAAGGTCACGCTGATGCGCGTGCCCGACAAGCCGGGCATCGCCTACCGGATCCTCGGCGCAGTGGCCGAAGCCAACATCGACGTCGACGTCATCGTGCAGAACGTGTCGCACGACGGCAAGACCGACTTCTCGTTCACCGTGCACCGCAACGACTATGCGCGCACGATGGATCTGCTGAAGACGCAGGTCGCGCCGCCGCTCGGCGCCGGCGACGTGATCGGAGACCCGAAGATCTGCAAGGTCTCGATCGTCGGCATCGGCATGCGCAGCCACGCCGGCGTGGCGGCCAAGATGTTCGGCACGCTGTCGGAGGAAGGCATCAACATCCAGATGATCACGACGAGCGAGATCAAGACCTCGGTGGTGATCGACGAGAAGTACATGGAGCTGGCCGTGCGCGCCTTGCACCGCGCCTTCGACCTCGAGGTCCCGCAGGCGGCGTGAATCGCGCCGGCTGCGGCCGGCATGATCACATCACGGCGGTGCGCGGTCTGGGGCGATGCGCCGCAACGTCCAGCCGCGCGAGGGGCGGCGCAGGCGTCGGCTGGCCGAGCAGTTCGGCGAACTCGGCTGCCGGGCAGGGGCGTTGTCGGGACTGGTCAGCAAGTACCACAGCGTGGGGCAGTTCACCGCCTTCACGGCCGAACAGATCCTGCTCGGCAAGCTGGCGCCGTCGACGATCCCGATCGAGCCGCTCAAGCGGTTCTCGTACCAGGTTCGCATCAGCGCCGCCGAGCGCCTGAAGCTGATGCCGCCGTTGCCGATGTTCAACTACGCCGAGATCATCACCGACACGCCAGTGTCGCAGTGATCGGGGCCGCGGCAGCGGCCAGCCAAAGTACCAACGCCCCTCGAGAGGGGCGTTGTCATGTTGGCGGAGACGGAGGGATTCGAACCCTCGATGCGCTTTTGGCGCATACTCCCTTAGCAGGGGAGCACCTTCGGCCACTCGGTCACGTCTCCAGGCCTTCGAGGCGCGATTCTATCGCCTCGATCGGCGCGCCCACGGTCATGCACCTGCCAGTCGGCCCAGCCATTCGTGCAAGGCGATGTGGACCTTGCTGAACCCCTCGCGACTGGGCATCCAATCGTGCAGGGCCATGCGGCTGGCAGGCTCGAGCCCCATCGGCGCCGGCGTCATGCGCAGCGGAATCGACGCGCGCAACGAGGCGCGCTCGAACGCCGCCAGCGCCCGCCGCATGTGGAACCCATGTGTGACGAGCACGACGTGATCGACGCCTTGCGCGCGCATCAGCGGCACGGTCCGCGTCGCGTTCTCGTTCGTGTCGCGTGACTCGGTCTCGGTCCAGCGCAGCGGGTGACCGAACTCGGACGCCGCCAGGCGCGCGGCGATCTCGGCCTCGGCCGGCCCTGGCAGGCCGCCGTGGCCGATGCCGCCGCTGAACGCCACGGGCAGCGCCGTCTGGCGCGACAACCACAGACCGTAGCGCAGGCGCTCGATGCCAAACGGGTTCAGGTCGGACAGCCCGTATTCGGGCGCCAGCGACTTGCGCCCGCCGCCGAGCACGACGATGGCGGTCTTCGGCGCCTTCTTCAAGCTCGCGACCGCGGCCTCGCTCAGGGCGGGAGGCGGCTGAAGCAGCCATTGGGTGAGCGCGCTGCCGACAGCCGCGGTGCACATCAACCACGCGCCCAGGGCGCCGGCCAGCAGCAGCGTCCAGCCCGCGCGCCGGTGGCGCCGCATCAGACCACCGCCCGCCAGCACCATCAGCACGAAGGGCGCCGGTGGCAGCAGCAGCGCCGCGATCGCCGGCTTCCACGACTCGAAGCCCAGACCGACGAGCAGATCGTTCAAACGCGGGTCTCGAGCGACTGCCGCACTACATGCCCGCGTAGTTGGGCCCGCCGCCGCCTTCGGGCGTGACCCAGACGATGTTCTGTGTCGGATCCTTGATGTCGCAGGTCTTGCAATGAACGCAGTTCTGCGCGTTGATCTGCAATCGCTGGCCGCCGCCATCGACCGGCACGAACTCGTACACGCCCGCCGGGCAGTAGCGGCTCTCGGGGCCGGCGTAGCGCGCGAGGTTCACGTTGACCGGCACCGACGCATCCTTCAGCGTCAGGTGCGCAGGCTGATTCTCCTCATGGTTGGTGTTGCTGATGAACACCGAACCGAGTCGGTCGAAGGTCAGCTTGTTGTCGGGCTTGGGGTATTCGATGCGCGGGCACTGCTCGGCCGGCGTCAAGGTCGCGTTGTCGGGCTTGTCGTGGTGCAGCGTCCAGGGTGGCGACTTGATGCCGATCTTGGGCAGCAGCCACTGCTCGAT
>JBGAMU010000081.1:2880-20680 GCA_044222685.1 Burkholderiaceae bacterium | reverse complement strand
GGCCACGCGCCCGGCGACGACGATCTGCGCGCCGGCGCGCTGCGCGCCGGCGATCGCCTCGGCGCCGAGGTAGGCGTTGGCGCTGACCACAGGCCGCGCGTCGAGCGCGGCGCCGAGCCGCTCGCGCAGCGCGGCGCGATGGTCCTCGCCGGACACGTCGTCGCCGTGGACCACCGCGACGCGCGGGGCGACCAAGCCGAGCTCGTGTGCCAGCGCGCGGATGCGCAGCGCGGCACCCCGCGGGTTGGCGGCGCCGAAGTTGCTGACGATGCGCACGCCGTGGCGCAGGCAGCGTGCGAGCACCGGGCGCAGCAGTTCGTCGAGCAGCGGCTCGTAGCCGGCGTCTGCGTTCTGCCGGCGCGCCAGATGGGCGAGGGCCAGGGTGCGCTCGGCGAGCGTCTCGAAGATCAGCACCGCCGGCGCGCCGGAGGCGATCAGCGCGTCGACCACCGGTGCGGCGGCGTCGGTGCGGTCGCCGGAGAACCCGGCGGCGCAACCGATATGGAGGACCTGCTGCGAGGGCATGTGCGCCACTGTAGGCAGCGCACTGCAATCCGTGAAATAGAAAGATGCGATACATTGATCTGGCATGCAGATGAATCTGTCGACGCGCGAACTGACGGCATTCCTCACGCTGGCCGAGCAGCGCAACTTCACCCGCGCCGCGGCGCTGTGCCACCTGTCGCAGCCGGCGTATTCGGCGCTGATCCGCGCGCTCGAGCAGGCCATGGGTGCGCGCCTGTTCGACCGCACCACGCGCAGCGTGGAGCTCACCGCCGAGGGTCGCGTGCTGGTCGAGCCGGCACGGCGCCTGCTGCACGACGCCGAGGCGGCGTTGACCGACGTGCGCGACCATGCGGCGCGGCGACGCGGGCGGGTGGCGATCGCGGTGCTGCCGTCGCTGGCCGCCGACTGGCTGCCGCCGCTGCTGGCGCGCTTTCGCAAGAAGCACCCGGGCATCGAACTCGACATCGCCGACGTGCTGTCGGAAGACTGCATCCAGCGCGTACGCAGCGGCGCGGCCGACTTCGCGCTGGCGGCCACCCGCACCGGCACGCCCGAACTGCGCACCGAGGACTTCTGCCGCGATGCGTTCCACGTTGTCTGCCCGCGCGGCCACGCACTGGCCACGCGGCGTGGCCGCGTTCGCCTGACCGACCTGGCGCCGCACCCGATCGTGCAGTTGGCACGCTCGAGCAGCGTGCGCCAGTACCTGGAGGCGGCGATCTACCCGACGCAGTTGCGCACGGTGATGGAGCTCGACCAGCTGAGCACAGTGGCCGGCATGGTGCGCGCCGGCCTCGGCATCACCGTGGTGCCGGCGCTCACGCTGTTCCACTTCGCCCACGCCGATCTGGTGACGCGTCCGCTCGACGCGCCCGATCTGGTGCGCAGCGTCTTCCTCGTGCGCCGGGCCGATCGGCCTCTGTCGAGCGCGGCGCAAGGGCTGTACGAGGTGGTGATGGGCGCGCGGCCTGGCGGCGCCGCGACCGGACACGGCCGCCGTCGCGCCGGCGGCGGGTGACCACGCTCGATTCTTGATCACTTCTTGATGCCGGCGCTCGCAAGCTTGCGATCGTCTTGACCCGGCGGCGCCTAGCCTTCATGCGGTCAACAAGGAGGATGCACGTGGACATCGTGTTTCTGCTCGTCGCGGTGGTGCTGTGGCTGGCCGTCTACGGCCTGGCCCGCGGCTGCGCCGCGCTGCAACCCGGCACAGGCGGTCGCCCATGAGCGCGTGGACCTGGCTGGCGGCGGCGCTCGCCGTGGCGCTGCTGATCTATCTGGTGACCGTGCTGCTGCGGCCGGAGGACTTCTCGTGAACGGGCCTGCGGGGACGCTGCTGACGGTCTATCTGCTGGTGCTGGTGGTGCTGGCGTGGCCGCTGGCACGCTGGATCGACCGCGTGATGGCCGGCCGCTTCGGCCTCGGCCAGCGTGTCGAGTCGCCGCTGTACCGCGTGGCCGGCGTGCGGCCCGAAATCGAATCGGGCTGGCTGCGCTACGCCGTCGGGCTGCTGATCTTCAACGGCCTCGGTGTGCTGGCGGTGTATGCGCTGCAGCGGCTGCAAGGCGTGCTGCCACTCAACCCGCAGGCGATGGCCGCCGTGTCGGCCGACTCGGCCTTCAACACCGCGATCAGTTTCGTCACCAACACCAACTGGCAGGGTTACGGCGGCGAGGCGACGATGAGCTACCTCACGCAGATGCTCGCGCTGACGGTGCAGAACTTCCTGTCGGCCGCCACCGGCATCGTGGTGGTGGTCGCCCTCGTGCGTGGCTTCGCGCGCCACAGCGCACAGTCGATCGGCAACGTCTGGGTCGATCTCACGCGCGTCACGCTATGGGTGCTGCTGCCGCTGTCGATCGGGTTCGCGCAAGTTCTGGCCGGCCTCGGCGTGATCCAGAACTTCAAACCCTACGAGACGGTGACGACGGTCGAGACGGTGCGCTGGCAGGAGCCCAAGCTCGGTGCCGACGGACAGGCGGTGAAGGGCGCCTTGGACCAGCCGGTGCTTGAGGACAAGTCCGGCCAGAGCCAGACGCTGGCGATGGGGCCGGTCGCCTCGCAGCTGGCGATCAAGATGATCGGCACCAACGGCGGCGGCTTCTTCAATGCCAACTCGGCGCACCCGTACGAGAACCCGACGGCGGTGTCCAACTTCCTGCAGATGCTCAGCATCTTCGTGATCCCGGCGGCGCTGTGCTTCGTGTTCGGCCGCATGGTCGGCGACATGCGGCAGGGCTGGGCGATCTTCGCCGCGATGGCGCTGCTGTTCATCGTGTTCGCGGTGGCGGCGATGTCGTTCGAGCAGCAGGGCAATCCCCGGTTGGCCGCGCTCGGTGTCGACCAGCTCGCCAGCGCCACGCAACCTGGCGGCAACATGGAAGGCAAGGAAGCCCGCTTCGGCATCGCCGCGTCGGGCCTATTCGCCGCCATCACCACCGCCGCCTCGTGCGGTGCGGTGAACGCGATGCACGACTCGTTCACGCCGCTCGGCGGCATGGTGCCGATGGTGCTGATCCAGCTCGGCGAGGTGGTGTTCGGCGGCGTCGGCGCCGGCCTGTACGGCATGCTGGTGTTCGCGATCATGGCGGTCTTCATCGCCGGCCTGATGATCGGCCGCACGCCCGAGTACCTGGGCAAGAAGATCGAGTCGCACGAGATGAAGATGGTCTCGATCGCGATCCTGGTGACACCTTTGCTGGTGCTGGTGGGCACCGCGGTGGCGGTGCTGGCCGATGCCGGCCGCGCCGGCATGCTGAACCCGGGCGCGCACGGCTTCTCCGAGGCGCTCTACGCATTCAGCTCGGCCGCCAACAACAACGGCAGTGCCTTCGCGGGGCTGTCGGCCAACACGCCGTTCTACAACGTGCTGCTGGCGCTGGCCATGTGGCTCGGCCGCTTCGGCGTCATCGTGCCGGTGCTGGCGATCGCCGGTTCGCTGGCCGCCAAGAAGCGGCTGGCCGTCACGGCCGGCACGCTGCCCACGCATGGGCCGCTGTTCGTCGCGCTGCTGATCGGCACCGTGCTGCTGGTGGGCCTGCTCAACTACGTGCCCGCGCTGGCCCTCGGGCCGGCGGTGGAACATCTGATGCTCTGGAGTGCGTCATGACGCGCAAGACCTTGACCCTGTTCGACCCGGCGCTGATGCGCCCGGCGCTGGTGGATGCGCTGCGCAAGCTCGATCCGCGCGTGCAGTGGCGCAATCCGGTGATGTTCGTCGTCTACGTCGGCAGCGCCTTCACCACCGCGCTGGCGGCGGCGCAGCCCGGCGTGTTCGTCATCGGCGTCGCGTTCTGGCTGTGGATCACGGTGCTGTTCGCCAACTTCGCCGAGGCGCTGGCCGAGGGCCGCAGCAAGGCGCAGGCCGCCAGCCTGCGTGGCCTGAAGAAGAAGACCTGGGCCAAGAGGCTCGAAGGCAGCTACGACCGCGGTGTGCCGCGCACGGCCATGAAGTGGCATCCGCTCGAGGCCGGTGCGCTGCGCAAGGGCGACATCGTGTTGATCGAGGCCGGCGACGTGATCCCGGCCGACGCCGAGGTGATCGACGGCGTGGCTTCGGTCGACGAGAGCGCCATCACCGGCGAGTCGGCCCCGGTGATCCGCGAGTCGGGCGGCGACTTCTCGGCCATCACCGGCGGCACGCGTGTGCTGTCGGACTGGATCGTCGCGCGGGTGTCGGTCAACCCGGGCGAGACCTTCGTCGACCGCATGATCGCGATGGTCGAGAACGCCAAGCGGCAGAAGACGCCCAACGAGATCGCGCTGACCATCCTGCTGGTCGCGCTGACGATCGTGTTCCTCGGCGTGGTGGCGACGCTGCTGCCGTTCTCGATGTACAGCGTGCAATCGGCCGGTGCCGGCCAGCCGGTCAGCCTGGTCGTGCTGGTGGCGCTGCTGGTGTGCCTGATCCCGACCACCATCGCCGGGCTGCTGTCGGCGATCGGCGTCGCCGGCATGAGCCGCATGATGCAGGCCAACGTGATCGCCACCTCGGGCCGCGCGGTCGAGGCCGCCGGCGACGTGGACGTGCTGCTGCTCGACAAGACCGGCACCATCACGCTGGGCAACCGCCAGGCGGCGGCGTTCCTGCCGGCGCCGGGTGTCAAGGAGGCGGAGCTGGCCGACGCGGCACAGCTCGCCTCGCTCGCCGACGAGACGCCGGAAGGGCGCAGCATCGTGGTGCTGGCGAAGCAGAAGTTCAACATGCGCGAACGTGATCTGACATCGCTGAACGCACAGTTCATCGCCTTCACCGCGCAGACGCGCATGAGCGGCGTCGAGCTGCCCGGCGCGGCCGGTGGCCCGGCGCGTGCGGTGCGCAAGGGCGCGGCCGACGCGATCAGGCGCCATGTCGAGGCGCTCGGCGGCGCCTTCCCGGCCGCACTGCAGACGGTGGTCGACGACGTGTCGCGCCGCGGCAGCACGCCGCTGGCGGTGGCCGACGGCACGCGGGTGCTCGGCGTCGTCGAGCTGAAGGACATCGTCAAGGGCGGCATCCAGTCGCGTTTCGCCGAGTTGCGCCGCATGGGCATCAAGACGGTAATGGTCACCGGCGACAACCGCCTCACCGCCGCGGCCATCGCCGCCGAGGCGGGCGTCGACGACTTCCTTGCCGAAGCCACGCCCGAGGCCAAGCTCAAGCTGATCCGCGAGCACCAGGCGGCCGGCCGGCTGGTCGCGATGACCGGCGACGGCACCAACGACGCGCCGGCGCTGGCGCAGGCCGACGTGGCGGTGGCGATGAACACCGGCACGCAGGCGGCCAAGGAGGCCGGCAACATGGTCGACCTCGACAGCAACCCGACCAAGCTGATCGAGGTGGTCGAGACCGGCAAGCAGATGCTGATGACACGCGGCTCGCTCACCACGTTCAGCATCGCCAACGACGTGGCGAAGTACTTCGCCATCGTGCCGGCGGCCTTTGTCGCCACCTACCCGCAGCTGTCGGCGCTCAACGTGATGCAGCTGGCCAGCCCGACGTCGGCGATCCTGTCCGCGGTGATCTTCAACGCGCTGATCATCGTGGCGCTGATCCCGCTGGCGCTGAAGGGCGTGCCCTATCGCGCCACCGGCGCGGCGTCGCTGCTGCGCCGCAACCTCGCGATCTACGGCCTCGGCGGCGTGATCGTGCCGTTCATCGGCATCAAGGCGATCGACTTGGTTGTCGTCGCCGCCGGGCTGGCTTGACTGCTTTGCTTGCCAAGGATCCATCATGACCACCACCACTGCCCCCGCCTCCCGCACCGACACGGCCTCGGCCGAAGGCCTGTTGCGGCCGGCGCTCGTACTCTTCGTCGTGTTGTCGCTGGTCACCGGGCTCGCGTACCCGCTGCTCGTCACCGGTGCGGCCCAGCTCGTGTTCCCGAAACAGGCCAACGGCAGCCTGATCGTGCGTGACGGCCAGGTGATCGGCTCCGAGCTGATCGGGCAGCCGTTCGGCCAGCCGAAGTACTTCTGGAGCCGTCCGTCGGCCACGGCGCCGATGGCCTACAACGGCGGCGCGTCGAGCGGCTCGAACCTCGGCCCGACCAACCCGGCACTCACCGACGCCGTCAAGGCGCGCATCGAGGCGCTGCGTGCGGCCGATCCGGGCAACACCGCGCCGGTCCCGGTCGACCTGGTCACGGCCTCGGCCAGCGGCCTGGACCCGCACATCAGCCGCGCGGCGGCCGACTACCAGGCGGCGCGTGTGGCGCGTACCCGCGGCGTGGCGCCTGAGGCGGTGCGCGCGCTGATCGAACGCCACACCGAGGGCGCGTGGTTCGGCTTCCTGGGTGAGGCGCGCGTCAACGTGCTGGCGCTCAATCTGTCGCTCGATGCGGCCGCCGTCCCGGCCTCGCGTTGAGCGCAAGGTGGCAGACCTGTGGGGCGTGATCGGCGCGCTGGCGGCATTGCTGCTGCCGCTGCTGCTGGCCGGCTGGCTGCTCGGGCTGGACGAACGCCGCGAACGCAGGCGCCGCCCTCCACCAGCCGAATCTCATGGGAAGATGCCGCGTTGACGAGGAGCCGCGCGCATCATGCTGATCAACTGCGTTGCCTATCAAGAGGGCCGCAAGCAGGCCGACATCCCGATCGAGGCCATCGGCGAGTGGCTGCGCAAGCCGGACTGCTTCGTCTGGGTGGCGCTGCGCGATGCCACCGACGAGGAGCTGCACCAGATGCAGCACGAGTTCGGCCTGCACGAGCTGGCCGTCGAGGATGCCCGCCACGGCCATCAGCGGCCGAAGATCGAGGAATACGGCGACATCGTCTTCGTCGTGATGCAGCAGCTCGCGATGGATCACGGCGAGGTGCAGGTCGGCGAGGTGGCCATCTTCGTCGGCGCCAACTTCGTGATCTCGGTGCGCAACCGCAGCCCGCAGGGCTTCCTGGGCGTGCGCGAGCGCTGCGAGCGCGAGCCGCACCTGCTGCGCCACGGCGCGGGCTTCGTGTTCTACGCACTGATGGACGCGGTGGTCGATCGCTACTTTCCGCTGCTCGACGAGTTCGAGACCGAGCTCGACGAGATCGAGTCGCAGATCTTCCAGCGCGGCGCCGCGCGCTGGAACATCGAGCGCCTCTATGCGCTCAAGCGCCGCGCCACCGTGCTGCGCCACGCGGTGGCGCCGCTGCTGGAGGTGGCGGGCAAGCTGCACGGCGGCCGCGTGCCGGCGGTGTGCGCGCAGACACAGGAATACTTTCGCGACGTGCACGACCACCTGGCGCGCATCAACCTGTCGATCGATGCGATGCGCGACACCATCGGCACCGCGATCCAGGTGAACATGTCGACGGTGACGATCGAGGAGTCCGAGACCACCAAGCGGCTGGCCGCCTGGGCCGCGATCTTCGCGGTGTCAACCGCGCTGGCCGGCATCTGGGGCATGAACTTCGAGCACATGCCCGAACTGAAGTGGACCTACGGCTACCCGCTGGCGCTGGGCATCATCGCCGGCGCAGGCGGCCTGCTGTTCTGGCGCTTCCGGCGGGCCGGGTGGTTGTAAGCATCCTGGTGGCGCTTGGTGCGACGCGCCGTCGACCGATGAGTCGATGAAGTGACCGGCGAGCGCCCCGATCCCGATGCCTTGCTGCGCCAGGTGCAGGCCGACGAGGCGCGTGCGCGGCGCGGCAAGCTGAAGATCTTCTTCGGTGCCTCGGCCGGCGTCGGCAAGACCTACGCGATGTTGGCAGCCGGGCGCGCCACGTTGACCGCCGGCACCACGCTGCGCGTGGGCCTGGTCGAGACCCACGGCCGGGCCGACACCGAGGCGATGGTCGGTGACCTGCCGCGACTGCCGTTGAAGGAGGTGCCCTATCGCGACCGCGTGCTGCGCGAGTTCGATCTCGACGCGGCGCTGGCCTTCGGCGCGCAGCATGCCGACGCACTGGTGCTGCTCGACGAGCTGGCGCACAGCAACGCGGCCGGCTCGCGCCACCCCAAGCGCTGGCAGGACGTGGAAGAGCTGCTGGCCGCCGGCATCGATGTGTGGACGACGATGAACGTGCAGCACCTGGAGAGCCTGAACGACATCGTCAGCGGCATCACCGGCATCCGCGTCTGGGAGACGGTGCCCGACCGCGTCTTCGACGAGGCCGACGAAGTGGTGGTGGTCGACCTGCCGCCCGACGAGCTGCTGCAGCGGTTGAAGGCGGGCAAGGTCTACCTGGGACCGCAGGCCGAGCGGGCGGCTGCCAACTTCTTTCGCAAGGGCAACCTGCTCGCGCTGCGCGAGCTCGCGCTGCGCCGCACGGCCGATCGCGTCGACGACGAGATGCAGGCCTATCGCCGCCAGAGCACCGTGCAGCGCGTGTGGCCCAACCGTGAGGCGCTGCTCGCCTGCGTGGGGCCGGGCGAGCATGGCGAGAAGGTGGTGCGCAGCTGCGCGCGGCTGGCCGCGCAGCTGGAGGTCGACTGGCACGCCGTGTTCGTCGACACGCCGGCGCTGCAGCGGCTGCCCGAGGCGCGGCGCCAGCACCCGCTGCGCGTGCTGAAGCTGGCACAGGAGCTCGGTGCCACGACCGCCACGCTGTCGGCGGCCGAAGCGGCGGCTGCACTGGTGCGTTATGCCCGCGAGCACAACCTGGTGCGGCTGGTGATAGGGCGCCACCGCCGGCGCTGGCCTTGGCAGCGCCCGCTCGCCGAACGGCTGACCGACCTGGGCGACGATCTCGACGTGATGCAGGTCGCGTTGCCGGGCCTGCCGTTCCGTGCCGGCGGGTCCAGTACGAGCGCGGCAGACGAGCGGGCCGAGCCGCTGCCGTGGCGCAACTACCTGGCGGCAGTGGCGGTCTGCGTGGCCACCGCACTGGCGGCGTCGCCGCTGGTCCGCTGGCTCGAGCTCAGCAACATCGTCATGCTGTTCCTGCTGGCCGTCGTCGGCGTGGCGGTGCTGTTCGGGCGCGGGCCGGCGGTGCTGGCCGCCTTCGTCGGTGTGGGGCTGTTCGACTTCTTCTTCGTGCCGCCGCGCTTCTCGTTCGCGGTCAGTGATGTGCAGTACCTGATCACGTTTGCCGTCATGCTGGTGGTGGCGCTGGTGATCGGCCAGCTCACCGCCGGGCTGAAGACGCAGGCCGAAGCCGCCACGCAGCGCGAGCACGGCGTGCGCAGCCTCTATGCGATGTCGCGCGACCTCGGCGCTGCGCTGCTGCCCGACCAGGTGGCCGAGATCGGCGCGCGCTTCCTGGCCACCGAGTTCGGCGCCAAGAGCGCGCTGCTGGTGGCCGACGCCCACGACCGCCTGCAGGCGCTGCCGGGTGCCACGACCACGGTGGACGCCGGTGTCGCGCAATGGGCGTTCGATCGTGGCCAGGCCGCCGGCCGCGGCACCGACACGCTGCCGGCCAGCCCCTGCCTGGTGCTGCCGCTGAAGGCGCCGATGCGGCTGCGTGGCGTGCTGGCCATCGAGCCGGCGGCCGGCACCCGCGAGCTCGGCCCCGAGCCGCGGCGGCTGCTCGAGACCTGTGCGTCGCTGCTGGCGATCTCGCTGGAGCGCATCCACTACATCGAGGTGGCGCAGTCGAGCACGGTGCAGATCGAGTCGGAGCGGCTGCGCAACTCGCTGCTGTCGGCGATCTCGCACGACCTGCGCACACCACTGGCCGCGCTGGTGGGCCTGGCCGACACGCTGCAGCTCACGAAGCCCGCGCCTACCGAGGCGCAACGCGACATCATGCAGTCGATCCGCCAGTCGGCAATGCGCATGAACACGCTGGTCAACAACCTGCTCGACATGGCGCGGCTGGAGTCCGGCGCGGTGCAACTCAACCGGCAGTGGCAGCCGCTCGAAGAGGTGGTGGGCAGTGCGCTGGCCGGCTGCGCGCCGCTGCTGGCCGGCCGCAGGCTGCAGGTGAAGCTGGCCGACGACCTGCCGCTGCTGCACCTGGATGCCGTGCTGGTCGAGCGCGTGCTGGTCAACCTGCTGGAGAACGCCGCCAAGTACACGCCGGCCGGCAGCCCGATCGAGATCACCGGCAGCCTGCGCAGCGACCAGGTCGTGCTGACGGTGGAAGACCACGGCCCTGGGCTGCCCAAAGGGCGCGAGGAGGCGATCTTCCAGAAGTTCGAGCGCGGCACCAGGGAGAGCGCCACCGCCGGCGTCGGCCTCGGCCTGGCGATCTGCCGTGCCATCGTGCAGGCGCACGGCGGCACCATCGTCGGTGCGACACGCGACGAGGGCGGGGCACGTTTCACGGTCACGCTGCCGGTCGGCGAGCCGCCGCGTGACGCCGGCGACGGCGCCGCGCTGGCCGAGCTGCCGCGGCAATCGATGGAGACGCGGTGATGGCCGAGCTGCGTGCGCGTGTGCTGGTGGTCGAGGACGACGCCGACATCCGCCGCTTCGTGCGCCTGGCGCTCGAGGCCGAGGGGCACGAGGCGTTCGAGGCCGACGGCGTGAAGCGCGGCCTCATTGACGCCGGCACGCGCCGGCCCGATCTGGTGGTGCTCGACCTCGGCCTGCCCGACGGCGACGGCGTCGACTTCATCCGCGAGCTGCGCACCTGGTCGACCGCGCCGGTGATCGTGCTGTCGGCGCGCAGCACCGAGGCCGACAAGATCGCCGCGCTCGATGCCGGCGCCGACGACTATCTGGTCAAACCCTTCGGCGCCGGCGAGCTGATGGCGCGCGTGCGCGCGCAGCTGCGCCGCCACGCCCAGGCGGCCAGCAGCGAAGAGGGTGGCGACGCGACGCTGCAGTTCGGCGACGTGCACGTCGACCTGGCGCGCCGCGTCGTCGAGCGCGCCGGCGCGCCGCTGCACCTGACGCCGATCGAGTACCGCCTGCTCACCCATCTGGCCAGCCAGCCCGACCGCGTGATCACGCACCGCCAGCTGCTGAAGGCCGTGTGGGGCCCCGGCCACCTGGAGGACTCGCACTACGTGCGGGTGCACATGGCCAACCTGCGCAAGAAGATCGAGCCCGACCCGTCGATGCCGCGGCATCTGGTGACCGAGGCGGGCGTGGGGTATCGTTTCGTGCGCTGAAGTCAGTCGACCGCGCTGGGCGCGCGGCTGAGTTCGTTGTTGGCCGTCACCAGCGTGCGCAGCATGCGCATGAACTGCTTGCGCTCGGCCTTGGGCAGCGGCGCCAGGATGCGTTCCTGCGCCCGCAGCATCGCGGGCACCACCTCGGCCAGATGCCGGCGGCCGTCTGCCGTCGCGGTCAGCAGGCGGACCCGCCGGTCGTCGGGCGACGCGTTGCGCTGCACCAGTGCGCGCGCCTCGAGGCGATCGACGACGCCGGCGACGGTGGAGGTGTCCAGGCCGATCGCGCGGGCCAGCGTGCGCTGGTCGATGCCGGGGCGGTCGTTGACGACCTGCAGCGCCGCGAACTGCACCGGCGTGACGCCGGTGGCCTCGGTCTCCTGCAGGAAGATGGCCACCGCGATCTGGTGCAGCCGGCGGATGTGATGCCCCGGCAGTTCGTCGAGGTCGATCGGTGAAGCGGCGGACGTTCGGGCGGGCGCAGCGCACATGGATGGGTACAAACCCTCATCGGAGGCCGGTATTGTGCCATTACACTGATCATCAGCATACGAACGATCAGTGTGCTGCGTTCTGGAGTGGCATTCACCATGACCTCGACATCCACGACATCGCCGGTGCTCGTCGCCGGCGGCGGCATCGGCGGCCTGGCCGCCGCGTTGGCCCTGGTGCGCCAGGGCTTCCGGGTCCAGGTGTTCGAGCAGGCGCCACAGATCGGCGAGATCGGCGCCGGCATCCAGCTCGGACCCAACGCGTTCCACGCCTTCGACGCGCTGGGTGTCGGCGAGAAGGCGCGCGGCCGCGCGGTGTACACCGAGTGCATGGTGATGCACGACGCCATCGACGAGTCGCTGGTCGGCCGCATCGAGACGGGCGAGGCCTTCCGCCGCCGTTTTCGCAACCCGTATGCGGTGATCCACCGCGTCGACATCCACAACTCGCTGCTCGAAGGTGCGCAGGAGACCGGCCGGGTCGAGTTCTTCACCGATACGCGCATCGAGCGGGTCGAGCAGGACGGTGCCTCGGTGACCGCGATCGACCAGAACGGCAAGCGCTGGACCGGCCAGGCCCTGATCGGCGCCGACGGCGGCAAGTCGGTGGTGCGCGCGCAGTACGTCAACGATCCGCCGCGCGTGACCGGCCATGTGGTCTACCGCGCGGTGATCGACAAGGCCGAGTTCCCCGAGAACCTGCGCTGGAACGCCGCCAGCCTGTGGGCCGGCCCGAAGTGCCACCTGGTGCATTACCCGCTGCGCGGCGGCGAGCAGTACAACGTGGTGGTCACCTTCCACAGCCGCCAGCCCGAGCAGTGGGGCGTCACCGACGGCTCGAAGGAAGAGGTGCAGAGCTACTTCCAGGGCATCGCCGCCAAACCGCGGCAATTGATCGACCTGCCCAGGAGCTGGCGTCGCTGGGCCACGGCCGATCGCGAACCGATCGCCCACTGGGTGCACGGCCGCGCCACCATCCTGGGCGACGCCGCGCACCCGACCACGCAGTACATGGCGCAGGGCGCCTGCATGGCCCTGGAAGACGCGGTCACGCTGGGCGAGGCGCTGCGTGTGCACGGCAATCGGTGGGAGCCGGCGCTGCAGCTCTACCAGGACTCGCGCGTCGCGCGCACCGCGCGCATCGTGCTGTCGGGGCGCGAGATGGGCCGCCTGTACCACGCCATGGGCGTCGAACGGCTGGTGCGCAACTCGCTGTGGAAAGGCCGCTCGCAGGAGCGCTTTTACGACGCGATGGAGTGGCTCTACGGCTGGAACGTCGACAATTGCCTGGCACGTGATGGAGTCAGTGATGAGTGAACTCGGACGCCTGGAAGACCTGCCCGCCGACTACGTGGCGACGTTGCGCGAGCTCAACCTGGTGCCGCTGTGGCCGAGCCTGCGCGCCGTGCTGCCGCCGGGCCAGCCGCGGCCGAACACCCAGCCCACCTGCTGGCGCTACGAGGCGCTGCGCCCGCTGCTCATGCGCGCCGGCGAGCTGACCCCGATGGAGAAGGCCGAGCGCCGCGTGCTGGTGCTGGCCAATCCCGGCCACGGCCTCGACAACATGAAGGCCAGCTCGGCCATCTACCTCGGCATGCAGCTGCTGCTGCCCGGTGAATGGGCGCCGAGCCACCGCCACACGCCGAACGCGGTGCGCATGGTGGTCGAGGGCACGGGCGCCTGGACCACGGTGGAGGGCGAGAAGTGCCCGATGAGCCGCGGCGACCTGATCCTCACGCCCACCGGCCTGTGGCACGAGCACGGCCACGACGGCAGCGAACCGGTGGTGTGGCTCGACGTGCTGGACCTGCCGATCGTCTACTACCTGGAGGCGTCGTATGCCATCGAAGGCAAGCGCCAGCCGGTGACGCCGGGCCGTGGCGACCGCGCCTACGCGCGCGGCGGCCTGTTGCCCACGCCGGTGTTCGGCCGCAGCGGCAAGGCCTACCCGATGCTGCGCTACCCGTGGGCCGATGCGCGTGCGGCGCTCGAGTCGCTGGCCGCCGACCAGCCGGCGCTCGCGCATGTGCAGCTCACCTATGTGAACCCGGAGACGGGCGACGATGCGCTCAACATCCTGGGCTTCCACGCGCTGATGCTGCGGCCCGGCCAGACGCTTGAGCTGCCGGCGCGCTCGCCGGCCAGCGTGTTCCATGTCATCGAGGGCGCTGCCGACGTGCAGGTCGGGTCGCAGCGCTTCACCCTGGCCGCGGCCGACACCTGCTGCGCGCCGGGCTACACGCCGATCACGCTGGTGAACCGCCGCGCCGATGCGCCGACCTTCGTGTTCGTGGCCGACGAGAGCCCGCTGCACCGCAAGCTGGGTGTCTACGAGACGCGCGGCTGACGTCGGCGCGACGACGAGCCGCGTGTCCGCCCCGCGCTGAACATCACCTCGGCGCCCCGGGGGCGATGGGTGCTCCCTACAATCCCGGCTGCCCTGGGGAGCACCCGTGATCGTCGAACGCATCTGGACCGGCAACGCCTACCGCAACTTCAACTACCTGATCGCCTGCCGCGAGACCGGTGAGGCGCTGGCGATCGACCCGCTCGACCATGGCCAGTGCCTGCAGGTGGCTAGGAAGTTCGGCTGGCGCATCACGCAGATCCTGAACACCCACGAACACCACGACCACACCGGCGGCAACGCCGCCGTGGTGGCGGCCACCGGCGCCAAGGTGATCGCGCATCACAAGGCCGGCGGCAAGATCGACGGCATGGACCGCGGCGTGAAGGCCGGCGACGTGATCAAGGTCGGCAAGACGGTCGAGCTCGAGTGCCTCGACACGCCGGGCCACACGATGTGCCACATCTGCCTGCGCGCGCACGGTGAACGCAACGCGATCTTCTCCGGTGACACGCTGTTCAACGCCGGTGCCGGCAACTGCCACAACGGCGGCGACCCGAACCTGCTGTATGCCACCTTCGTCGAGCAGCTGGCCCGTCTGCCGGCCGACACCGAGGTCTACCCGGGCCACGACTACATCGAGAACAACCTCAAGTTCACGCTGTCGCGCGAGCCCGACAACGCCGACGCGAAGGCGCTGCTGCCGCAGGTGACGGGGCACGATCCGGCCACGAGCCTCGTCACCACGTTGGCCGACGAGAAGCGCTTCAACACCTTCTTCCGCCTCGGCAGCGCCAGCGTGATCGCCCGGCTGCGCGAGGCGTTCCCCGAGCTGCCCGAGGCGCCGGATGCGAAGACGGTGTTCGTCAAGCTGCGCGAGTTGCGCAACAAGTGGTGATCGGGAGGGCGGCGCGTGTACAAGCTGCATGGTTTCAGCCAGTCGGGCAACACCTTCAAGGTGGCCTTCGCGCTGCGCGCGTTGGGCCAGCCGTTCGAGACGGTGTTCGTCGACTTCATGGCCGGCGTCACCCGCACCGGCGAGTGGCGCGAATCGCTCAACGCGATGGGCGAGATCCCGGTGCTCGACGACGGGCCGCGCCGGCTCACGCAGTCGGGCGTGATCCTCACCTACCTCGCCGACAAGCACGGCGCCTTCGGCGGTACCAATGCCGACGAGCGGCTCGAGGTGCTGCGCTGGCTCTTCTTCGACAACCACAAGTTCACCAGCTACTTCGCGAGCTACCGCTTCAACAAGGCGTTCGGCCCGAGCGCGCCCGACCCGGCGGTGATGGGCTGGCTGCGTGGCCGCATCGACAACGCGTTCGGCATCGCCGACAAGCATCTGGCCGCGGGCCGCCCGTTCCTGGTCGGCGAGCAGCCGACGATCGCCGACTTCTCGCTCAGCGGCTATCTGTTCTATCCGGTGGCCGAGAGCGGCATCGATATCGCCGAGCGCTTCCCGCACCTGGCCGCCTGGGTCGGCCGGCTGCGCGCGCTGCCCTATTGGAGCGACCCGTACCAGGTGCTGCCCGGCGCGGTGATCGCACCGCGCTGGTAGTCGCGTCGATGCCGATCGCCGATTCCGACCCGCGCGTGTTCTTCGCCGCCGAGCGCACGCTGCTGGCGTGGCTGCGCACGGGGCTGGCGATCGTGGCGATCGGCTTCCTGGTGGCGCGCTTCGGGCTGTTCGTCCAGTTGCTCGCGATGCAGACACCGCTGCAGGCGGCGCACGGCACGTCATCGTCGCCGTGGTCGGCAGTTCTCGGCATCGCGTTCGTGCTGCTGGGCTCGCTGGCGATCGCCATCGCCGCCGTCCAGCACGGCCGCTTCGTCGCCACGCTGACCGCGCCCGACCTGCCGCCGGCGTACTCGCGCCACATCGCGGTGGTGCTGTCGTCTTGTGTGGCCGGGCTTGGCATCGCGCTGGCGCTGTATCTGCTGCTGACCGGGCGCTGAACCGGCGGCGCGGCAGATCAGCCGCATCACCGCTAAGCCGACAGCCCTGCGGCCAACTTGACCCCGTAGATCAGGACCGGCGCGGCCAGCGATGCCGCGACCTGCTTGACGATCCTCGGGTCGAACGGCCAGGTGGACGCGTCGAGCACCAGCCGCTCGTACGCGCCGAAGACGACCGCCGGTTCGTACAGGCGCGCCGCGTCCTCGGGGCCGACCACCGGTCCGTCGAGTTGCCGCTGTAAGTCGACGCGCGCACGACGCCAGTGCTGGCGCACCGCGACCAGTTCGCGCTCCTGCGCGGCCACCAGCGCCGTGTGGATGCTCCAGATCGACGTGAAGAACAGCGTCAGCGCCACCGTGACCAGGATCGCATAGGTCACCAGTGAGACCACCGAAAACAGCGTGACGGCGGATTGAAAGAACAGGCTCAGGCAGATGCCGCCGACGAATGTCAACGAGGCACCCTGCCCATAGCGGGCCAGCGGCGTCAGCGACTGACGGTCGAACAAGTCCAGCGTCAGGCCGGCGGCCACCACCCGCTTGACGTGCCGCACCCGGCGCAGGCCGTCGTAGATCGAGATCGCCATCAGACCGAACATGACGACGTGGGTCACGAGCACATAGACGAACAACCAGCCCGAGATCCGGATCGCCAGGCTGATCCAGACCGCGAGCACCGCACCGAGCAGCAGCGCGAGCCACGCGCCGGCCCCGAAGTCCATGAAGGCGTGGTCGACGATCCCGGGCTGCCGCGACAGCGGCCGCAGCGCGTCGATCGCCCCTTGCCAGCGGCGCTGCAGCCAGGGATGCACCGCGAGGATGAGCGCGGTCATCGCCGGCGCCATGGCCAGCGGCCACAGGCCTTGCCGGGGCACGTCGGCCGACGGGCCGGGCGCCTGCCACGCGATCAGCAGCGGCAGCGCCAGCACGCCTGCCACCAGGGCTGCGAGCACCGCAGGCGGCAGGCCCACGATGCCGATCAGTCGATTGACGAGCGTCTGGTTGCGTGTGTCCATTCGCGGCCGGGTGCCCTCACTCGATCACGCGGTCGGCGCGCAACAGCACGCTCTGCGCCATCTTGAGGTCGAGCGCCTTGGCAGCGCGCAGGTTGACCACCAGTTCGAAGCGGCTCGGGTTCTCGACCGGCAGATCGGCCGGCTTGGCGCCGCGCAGCAGCTTGTCGGCATAACTCGCCAGTTTGACGAACACCTCGCGCAGCACCGGCCCGTAGCTCATCAGGTTGCCGGCCTCGGTGAACTGGGCGAAGCCCGAGACCGCAGGAACCTTGTGTCGGGCCGCGTGGTCGGCGAACAGCTTCGCCTGGCTGAGGATCAGGTTGTCGGGAACTGCCACGATGGCCTGGGCACCCGCGCGCGTGGCCGATTCCAGCGCAGCCGCGAAGTCCGGCGGCGAATACACCGGCAGCCAGTTCACCTCCAGCCCCAGCCGCTTGGCCGTGGCCTGCGTGGCGTCGAATTCCACCCGCCAGCCGGGATGCCCCTGATTGGCAATCGCGGCGAATCGGGTCAGCCTGGGCATCGTCTGCTGCAACAGCTCGACCCGCTTGCCCGACAGGCTGTCCGACAGCGCCGTCACGCCGGTCATGTTGCCGCCGGGGCGCGCGTAGCTGGCCACCAGGTTGGCCTCGACCGGATCGCCGTTCACCTGGAACAGCAGTGGCGTGGTGGCCGCGAGCGCACGGATCCGAAAGATCATGCCGCCCTCGGCGACGATCAGTTCGACGTTGGCCTTCTGCAGCTCGGCCGCCAGCGCCGGCGCGTCGGCGAAGGTTCCGCTGCGGGTCTCGATGTGCAGGTTGTCGCCTTCCACCCAGCCGCGATCGCGCAGGCCGGCGCGCAGCCCGTCAAGCTGGATCGATGGCGCCGCAGCCGCCTTGTCGTCACGGACGCCGAGCCAGCCGATGCGCGCCACCCGCCGGGCCCCCTGCGCCCTGACGTGGCGCGGCAGCAGTGCGAGCCCGGCCCCGGCCAGCAGCAAGGTCCTGCGTTCGACGCTGTGCAGTTCTCCCATCCCATC
>JBGAMU010000081.1:0-2871 GCA_044222685.1 Burkholderiaceae bacterium | reverse complement strand
CCTTCGTGTTGTCACTGCAACTCTACGCGAACGAGGCGGCGCTGCCGCCACCGGCCGGACGCGGGAACGCGACATGCCTGCCACATGGGCTGTCGAAACCGGTGGCGCACGATCGTCGTGGTCATGCCAGCCCGTTTTCGGCGGCGCCGTACTCAAGAAGGAGTGACCTGATGTCCTATATCGACGGTTTCATCATCGCGGTGCCGACCGCGAACAAGCAGCAGTTCATCGCCCACGCCCACAAGGGCGACGGCGCCTTCATCGACCACGGCGCGGCGCGCGTGGTGGAATGCTGGGGGGTCGACGTGCCCAAGGGCAAGACCACCGACTTTCAAGGTGCAGTCGCGGCCCGCGACGACGAGACGGTGGTGTTCTCGTGGATCGAGTGGCCCGACAAGACCACCCGCGACGCGGTGATGGGCCGGATGGACGAGATCAGCAAGACCGACGAACGCCTGAACCCGCAGAAGAACCCGATGCCGTTCGACGGCAAGCGGCTGATCTACGGCGGCTTCGAGCCGATCGTCGAGCGGGGCGAAGAAGCCGCCGACAGTTATGTCCAGGGCTTCGTCATCCCGGTGCCCGCGACCAAACGCGAGGACTACCGCAAGCTGGCCGAAGAGGCGTGGTCGATGTTCAAGGGCTACGGCGCGCTGCGTGTGGTCGAAGCCTGGGGAGACGACGTGCCCGAGGGCACGGTCACCGATTTCCGCCGCGCCGTGAAGGCCGAGCCGGACGAGAAGATCGTGTTCTCGTTCATGGAATGGCCGTCACGCGAGGTCTGCGATGCTGCGACCGAGAAGATGATGAAGGACGAGCGCATGAAACCCGAGAACATGCAGATGCCGTTCGACGGCAAGCGGATGATCTTCGGCGGTTTCACGCGGGTGGTGGCGCTGCAGAAGTGACGCCCGATCGCTCGCACCCGGCGGCCCTCTCGGCCGGCACTGCGATCAGTCGACGAACAGCAGCGCCGGGCTCTCCAGCTGTGCGCGCAGCGCCTGCACGAACAGCGCCGCGGTATGGCCGTCGACCACGCGGTGGTCGAACGACGACGACAGATTCATCAGCTGGCGCGCCACCACCAGCCCACCGCGGATCACCGGCCGCTCGACGATGCGGTTGACGCCGACGATCGCCACCTCGGGGTGGTTGATGATCGGCGTGGTGACGATGCCGCCCAGCGGGCCGAGGCTGGTGATGGTGAGGGTCGAGCCGCTCAGCTCGTCGCGCGTGATGTTGCCGGCGCGCGCCGCCGCGGCCAGCCGCGCCACCTCGGCGGCCGACTGCCACAGGTCGAGCGCCTCGGCGTGGCGCACCACCGGCACCATCAGGCCGACGTCGGTCTGCGTCGCGATGCCCAGGTGCACCGCGGCATGGCGTGTCAGCACACCCTTCTCGTCGTCGAAGCGGGCGTTGACCTCGGGATGCGCCACCACCGCCAGCGCGATCGCCCGCATCAGGAACGGCAGCAGCGTCAGCTTGCCGCGCGACGCAGCATGGCGCTCGTTCAACGCGGTGCGCAGCGTCTCGAGTTCGGTGACGTCGACTTCCTCGACGTAGCTGAAGTGCGGGATGCGGCGCTTGGCGTCCTGCATCTTCAGGGCGATCTTGCGGCGCAGGCCGATCACCGGGATCACCTGTTCGCCCTCGCGCGGCGTGCCGGCCGGTGTGGCGGGTGGCGCGGCCGCGGCGACAGCTGCGCGCGGCGCGCTGCTGGCTTGAGTCGTCGGATGCGACTTCGCATGGGCCTCGAGGTCGGCGTGCACGACGCGGCCCGCCGTGCCGGTGGCGCGCACGTCGCGCAGGTCGATGCCCAGTTCCCAGGCGCGGCGTCGCACCGAAGGCGATGCGATCGGCCGCTCGCCGGCCGGCGCGGGTGACGCGACAGCGCGCGCGGTCGCCTGCGCGGGCGTGGCAGCTGTTGCGGCGTTCGTGACCGGCACGGCGCGGTTGCCCGGCGCGGCAGCCGGCGCCGCCGGGGCCGGGCGTGCTGCTGGCGGCGGTGGGCTCGCGACGGCCGGCGCGACCGCGGGCGCTGCCTTGGCGGCGGCCGGGCCATCGCCTGGCGTCTCGATCCGGATCAACTCGGCACCGACCGCGAACACCTGGCCCGCCTCGCCGCCGAGCCAGGCCACGCGGCCGGCCACCGGCGACGGGATCTCCACCGTCGCCTTGTCGGTCATCACGTCGGCCAGCACCTGGTCCTCGGCCACCGCATCGCCGGGCTTGACATACCATTCGACCAGCTCGACCTCGGCGATTCCCTCGCCGATGTCCGGCATCCTGATCACGTGGATACCCATCCTATTTCTCCATCGCGCGCTTGAACGCGGCGCCGACGCGCGCGGGGCCGGGAAAATAGTCCCACTCCTGGGCATGCGGGTACGGCGTGTCCCAGCCGGCCACGCGCTCGATCGGCGCTTCGAGGTGATAGAAGCAGTGCTCCTGCACCAGCGAAGTCAGCTCGGCGCCGAAGCCGCAGGTGCGCGTGGCTTCGTGGACGACGACGCAGCGGCCGGTCTTCTTCACCGAGTTCACCAGCGTGTCCAGGTCGAGCGGCCAGATGCTGCGCAAGTCGATGATCTCGGCGTCGATGCCGGTCTCGTTCGCCGCCGCTTCCGCCACGAACACCATGGTCCCGTAGGCGAGCACGGTCAGCTCGGTGCCCGCGCGAAACACCTTCGCCGATTCCAGCGGCACCGTGTAGTGGCCTTCGGGCACCACGCCCAGCGGATGCTTGGCCCACGGCACCACCGGCTTGTCGTGGTGGCCGTCGAACGGGCCGTTGTAGAGCCGCTTGGGCTCGAGGAAGATGACGGGGTCGTCGCATTCGATCGCGGCGATCAGCAGGCCCTTGGCGTCATACGG
>JBGAMU010000080.1:0-31112 GCA_044222685.1 Burkholderiaceae bacterium | reverse complement strand
AAGGCGACCACCGACCCAGTATGAGCCCCGGGCGGGTACCGCGTGGCGCGAGGCGCAGTGCTCGGTCTGAACGCAGTCTCTGGCGAACGCCCGCAACGGGCCGACTGCCGCCACTGACCCTCTTCGATCCAGCGCTGGCAATTCAAGCACTCGCCAGCGCGATCACGCCGCCTGCCATGCAGGCCGCACCGAGCAGCCGCGCGCCGCGGTCGGCCTCGCCGAGCAGGCGGCCGCCGAGCAGCGCGGCGAACAGCATCGACACCTCGCGCGCCGGTGCCACGTGCGACAGCGGCGCGATCTGCACCGCATAGAGCACCAGCACATAACCGAGCGGGCTGATCAATGCCAGCAGCAGCGCCGCCTTCCATTGCGTGCGCCAGTCGCGCATGAAACCGGCGCGGTCGCGCAGCGCGTGCGGCAGCATGAAGGGGATGCGCAGCAGGTTGCCGATGTAGTCGACGAGGATCGGCGAGATCAGCAGCACCTTGACGGCAAAGCCATCGATCACCGTGTAGAGCGCGATCAGCGCTCCGGTGAGCGCGCCCCAGGCCAGGCCGGCCTTGACGCGTGCGCGTTCGGCCGGGTCGTGCGCGCGCGTCCACAGCCGCGGGCCGCCGGCGATCAGCAGGATGCCGAGTGTGATGGCCAGCACGCCGGCGATGCCGCGCGCGCCGAGCGTCTCGCCCAGCACCACCACCGCGGCTGCCGAGCTGAGCAGCGGCCCGGTGCCGCGCGCCACCGGGTACACCACCGTCAGGTCGGCCGCGCGGTAGCCGGCGAGCAGCACGTTGAAGTAGACGAGGTGCGCCAAGCCACTGGCCAGCACCACCGCCCATTCGCGCAGGCCACAGCCCGGCAGCTCGCGCCAGGCGAACCACAGGCCGAGCGGCGCCCACACGGTGACGATCAGCAGCGCACCCATCAGCACGAAGTGCGCGCCGCCGCCGGTCTTCTTGGCCACGATGTTCCACAGCGCATGCAGCAGCGCGGCGATCAGCACCAGGGCGAGGGCAGTGGATGGCATCCCTGATTGTGGTCAGGCCCCGGCAGGCTACAGTCGCCGCTGCGACAACTGCGCTGCGCACCACCATGAACCCCGAACTCGTCCACGCCGTGCGCGGGGGCATCGTCGAATCCACCCATCGCGGGGCGCTGGCCATCGTCGACGCCGACGGTGCCAGCGTCTGCGTCGTCGGCGACGTGCAGCGCCCGATCTTTCCACGCTCGGCCGTCAAGGTGCTGCAGGCGCTGCCGCTGGTGGCCAGCGGCGCGGCCGAGGACTTCGGCCTCACCGACGAGGAGCTGGCGCTGGCCTGCGCCTCGCACAACGGAGAGCCGCGCCACGTGGCGGCGGCGACCTCGATGCTGGCCAAGGCCGGGCTCGACGAACAGGCGCTCGAGTGCGGCGCGCACTGGCCCGGCAACGAGGTGGCGCAGCGCGAGCTGGCGCGCAGCGTGCGCGAGCCGCGCGCGCTGCACAACAACTGCTCGGGCAAGCACTCCGGCTTCGTCTGCCTCGGCTGCCTGATGGCGCGCCGCGCCGGCGCCGACCCGCGCGCGTTCGTGCGCGGCTACGTGCAGCCCGACCATCCGGTGATGCGCGAGGTCACCGCGGCGCTGCAGGCGGCCACCGGCTGCGACCTGTCGCGCGCGCCGACCGGCACCGACGGCTGCTCGATCCCGACCTACGGCATTCCCCTGAAGAACCTGGCCTCGGCCTTCGCCCGCGTCGGCACCGAGGTGGGCCTGAGCGCCGAGCACGGCGCCGCAGCCCGGCGGTTGCGCGCCGCGGTGGCCAAGGCGCCGTTCTTCGTCGCCGGCAGCGGCCGCTTCGACACCCGCGTGATGGAGCGGCTGGGCGAACGCGTGTTCTGCAAGGTCGGCGCCGAGGGCGTGTTCTGCGCCGCGCTGCCCGAGCAGGGACTCGGCGTCGCGATCAAGATCGACGACGGCAACAACGCCCGCGCCGCCGAGGTGGTGATGGCCTCGGTGATCGAATCGCTGGTGCGGCTGGAGCGCGACGAACGCGAGTTCATGCGGACCTTCAGCGACGTGACGCTGAAGAACTGGAACGGCATCGAGGTCGGCGCGCTGCGCGCGACGGCTTCGCTGCGCGACACCCTGGCATCCTGTTGACATGTTTCTCCTCGAAGCACCTTCGCCTCTCGATCGCTCTTCAACCCCGCGACGGCGGGCGCTGCAGGCAGGCGCCGCTGCCGTACTGGCCGCCGCCCTGCCGTTGCGCGCGCAGGACTACCCGACCCGGCCGGTCCGCGTGATCGTGCCGTTCTCGCCGGGCGGCGCGGTCGACGGGCCGACGCGCGCCGTCGCGCAGGAGCTCTCCAAGCGGCTGAACCAGCAGGTGGTGATCGACAACCGGCCAGGCGCCGGCGCCACCATCGGCAGCGAGGCGGTGGCCAAGGCGGCGCCCGACGGCTACACGCTGCTGCTCGCCTCGCAGACCAACGCGATCAGTGCGACGCTGTACACCAAGCTGTCGTTCCATCCGATCGACGACTTCGTGCCGATCTCGCTGATCGGCCGCGAGCCCGGCGTGCTGGTGGTGCATCCGTCGTTGCCGGTGAAGACGGTGAAGGAGCTGGTCGAGCTCGCGCGTGCGCAACCGGGCCGGATCGATTACGCCTCGTCGGGCAACGGCAGCGGGCAGCACCTCTTCGCCGCGCAGTTCCTCGCCATGGCGGATGTGAAGATGAACCACGTGCCCTATCGCGGCAGCGGCCAGGCGACGACCGACCTGATCGGCGGCGTAGTGTCGATGGGCATGCCGGGGCTGGCCGGCATGCTGTCGCACATCAGGGCCGGCAAGCTGCGCGCGCTGGCCGTCACCGGCGAGCGCCGCTCGCCGCAGCTGCCCGACGTGCCGACGATGATCGAGGCGGGCTTCCCTGGTTACTCGGCGTATGTGTGGCTCGGCCTGCTGGCGCCAAAGGGCACGCCGACGGCGATCGTCGAACGGCTGAACCGCGAGGTGCTGGCGGCGCTGGACACGCCGGAGGTGAAGGGCTACATGGCCAACGCCTCGATCGAGGCGCTCGGCAGCACACCGGCGGAGTTCGGCACCTTCTTTCGCGCCGAGCGCGACAACTGGGCCCGCGTGATCAAGGAGTCCGGCGCCAAGCTGGACTGACACCGCCATTTCATCGACGACAAGACTCCACCATGAGCGACACCCAGGTCACCGGTCAGTCCCACTGGACCCGCAAGCCCACGCCGGACGGCGACGTCAAGCTGGTCCTGTGGGAGAAGTTCGTCGGCTCGCCTGCGGCCAAGCCGGCCGTCCTGTTCGTGCACGGCTCGTCGATGGCCTCGCAGCCGACCTTCGACCTCACGGTGCCGGGCCGGCCGGACTCGTCGGTGATGGACTGGTTCGCCGAACGCGGCTTCGTCTGCTGGTGCGTCGACATGGAGGGCTACGGGCGCAGCGACAAGCACCGCGACATCTATTGCGACATCGCCAACGGCGCCGACGACCTGGCCGCCGCCACCGACTACATCGCCGCGACGCGCGGTGTGCGCAGCTTCCTCACCTACGGCATCAGCTCGGGCGCGTTGCGCGCGGCCCTCTTCGCGCAGCGCCATCCCGCGCGCGTGGCGCGGCTCGCGCTCGACGCCTTCGTCTGGACCGGCGACGGCGCGCCCACGCTCGCGCAGCGGCGCAAGAAGCTGCCGGAGTTCCTGGCGTCCAAGCGGCGTCCGATCGACCGCGCGTTCGTGCGCTCGATCTTCGCGCGCGATCACCCCGACTGCGCCGACGCGGTGACGGTGGAGGCCTTCGCCGACGCGATCCTCGCACTCGACGATTCGATGCCCAACGGCACCTACATCGACATGTGCAGCAAGCTGCCGGTGGTGGACCCGGCGCTGATCACCGTGCCGACGCTGGTGCTGCGCGGCCAGTTCGACGGCATCGCGGCGATGGACGACCTGATTCAATTCTTTGTGCGATTGCCCTCGCCCGACAAGCAGTTCACGGTGATGAACGGCATCTCGCATGCGAGCTTCCAGCAGAAGAACTATCGGATGGTCTATCAGATCCTGCACGCCTACTTCACCCAGCCGGCGCCGGTGTACACCTCGACGTAGAGCGGCCGCGGCGCCAGGGCGTGACGCAGTGCGCAGATCATGCGCGGCGCCGTCTGCCGAAGTTGTCACGCCTGCCGTCCGCCCGCGCGGCGATCCCCCCGGAACGGGTGAACCCGCCCACGCGCGTCTGCAACCTAATGGCAGTCACGGATCACCCGCCCTGCCGCCATGCCGTCCCGCCACGTCGTCTCGCCTGTTCTGCGCCGCCTGGCGGCCGCCAGCGCCGCCGTTGCCGCGCTGGTGACGAGCCCGCTGGCTGCATCGGCGGCCGAGCGCGACGGCGTTGACGGCGGCGCGCCGATGGCCGGCGTGCTCAGCGACCACGGCTGGCGTTTCATGCCGCTGTCGCAGATGCTCGAGCAGTCGCAGCGCCAGTATCTGGGCAGCCGCGGCATGCCGCGTCTGCTGCCGCTGGCGATGATGCCGATGCACCAGAGCGCGCTGTGGCTGGGCATCAGCACGCCGCGCGGCGACAACGGTCGCGACGGCGCGGTGCAGCTCGAACTGCGCTGGTCGATCCCGCTCGACCGCATCGGCGGCCTGGTCGACGTGCCGCTGTCGCTGCGCTGAAGCCTCGCTAGTTCAGCTTGTATTCGGTCAGCTCGAAGGTCGTCGACTCGCGCAGCGTGCGGCCGGCATGCGCCTGCACCTGGTACTTGACGATGCGCTTGACGCCGGGCGCGTACCACACGAGGTACTCCGCACTGAGCTTCTGGCCCTGCGCGCTGCGCTGAGGCGTGGTCTCGCCGCGCAGGCGCAGCTTGAGCGCGCGAAAGCGTCCGGCGGCCACCACCACCTCCTCCTCGCCGAGCCACTGCGCCTGCAGCGGCACCGCGACCGAGTCGACGCTGCGCGCGTAACGACCGAGCGTCGGCAGGCTGCCGGCCGGCGTGTCGGCATCCTGCAGCAGATAGGGCGCGAACTCGGGCGGCGCCGAATCCCAGCCCGGCAGTGCGCTGAAGCCGGCCTTCAACGGCACCAGCGTCGTGCGCACCTTGGCATCCGACGTGGTGGTCCAGGTCTCGGCCACGCCGTCGGCGCCGACCGCATCGACCCGCGCGGTGACGAACAGATCGCCGAGGCGGAACTGGTCGCTGATGCGATAGCGCCAGGTGTCACCGACGCGCGGCATCAGCTCGGCGCGCGCGCTGCTCGCCGTAGCAGGCGGCGCCGCGGCGGTCACGATGGCGGCCATGGCAGACAGCCGGCTGCGCGCCAGCTCGGCGAAACGCCCGTTCGGGTACTGGCGCAGGTAGCTGCGGTATTCGTCGGCGCGGGTCGACGACTGCACGCCGCTCCAGAACGCAAGCTCGGCATCGGCCTGCGCCGGCGCCTCGGCCGACTCGTTGACACCCGGCACGAAGGCGAACTCGCCCTGCAGCGAGGAATGCTCCCACGGCACCTGCAGCTGGCCGGTCTCGCGCACGACGCCTTCGCGCACGCGCTTGAACATCAGCTCCACCGGCAGGCCGCGCGTGAGCAGGTGGCGCGCCAGGTGCGCCGAGTACACGCTGTTGGCGCCGCCGCCGGCGTTGTCGGGCGCCTTCTTGCCCGGCGCGGTGGCGAACGCGAGCACGGTGCCGATCGGTGCGTCCATCTGGGCCAGACCCTGCGTCGCCGTCGTGCGCCCCGGGAACGGGTTGTCGCGGCAGGCGTCGAGGATGACGATGTTGACGCGGCTCCTGGCCTGCGACATGCGCTCGAGCACCAGGCTCAGGTCGACGCCGTGCACCAGGATGTCTTCCTCGCGGCGGAATTCGGCCTCCACCGGAATCATGAAGTTGCGGTCGCGCAGCTGCATGCCGTGGCCGGCGTAGTACATCACCGCCACCGTGTTCTCGCCAAGCTGGTCGCCGAACTGGCGCATCGCCGCGAACAGCCCCGGCCGGTCGAGGTTCTCCTTCAGCGTGACCTTGAAGCCGGCCTGCGTGAGCGTGCGCGCGATCAGCCGCGCGTCGTTGACCGGGTTGTCGAGCGGGTTGTGCTTGTAGGCGGCATTGCCGATCACCAGCGCGATGCGCTGCTCTTCGACCAGCCCCGCGCGCGCGGGAGCCTGCGCCCACGCGGGCAACGCGAACCACAGGGCCACGCATGCGAGCAGCAGGTGCAGACGCCCGGACGCGAGGTGACGCGACATGGCGTCGATCGTAGCGACGCGGCAGACACGCGTCATGGACAGGGCTGCAGCAGGCGGTCGAAGTGTTCGCCGGCCGGCAGGCCGGTGCAGGCGAGGCAGGACGCCACGTCGCCGGCCCCCGCGCACCACCACAGGCTGGCCGGCGGCGGCGCACGCCGCGTCGGCGGCGGGCTGGCCGGCGCCCCCGGCGGGGCGCTCCATGGCGGCAGCGCCAGCAGTGCCTGCTCCAGATCGTCGACCTCGCACTGCGGATCGAGCACGCCGCGGGCGACGGCTTCGACCGCGTCGAACCACGGCGCGTCGGTCGCGGCCACCGCGCGGCCGTCGAGGCCGCCGTCGATGGCCGACGCGATGGCGAACGGGAAGTGCCGGCCGACACGGTCCACGCTCGGCATCCACACGCCGACCCACGCCGCCGGCGTGCCGAGCAGACCCGGTGCCAGCCAGAAGCGGCGCACCGGCGCAACCAGGAAGGCATCGAGCCAGCCACCACCGAGCGCGGCGCGCGAGCGCACGATCTCGCGCTGCAGCCAGCCGTCCCAGCCACTCACGAACGCCGGCGGCAGGCGGCGCGACGCAAAGTCGCCCAGGCTCGGCATCTTGCCGAACCAGCCGGGCAGTCGATCGGGGCTCACAGTTTCTTCGGGCATTGGAACTGCTCCAGGTCGAGTGCGATCGGCAGCACGCCGCCGGCACTGCGCACCTCGAAGCGCGCGCGCCGGCCCTCGATGTCGAAGCGCACCTGCGCGACCGCATTCGATGCACCCGGCTCGACGCGAACGCGCTCGAACAGGCGCAGCAGCGCCCACGGCCCTTCGAAGGCATAACCCGCACCCGGCGGCGCACCGGGTGCCGCGGCCTGCACGGTGAGGCGGCCCGGCCCGGCCGAGCCGGGCCAGACGAGCGTCTGCGCGGCGCGTGAATCGCGGGTGAAACGCAGTGTCTGCCCGTCGACGTCGAGCAGCAGCTGGCCGATCCCGGGGTCGAACTCGAGCGGGCGCAGCTGCAGGCGCACGTCGACCTGCCGCGTGCCGCCGGCGAAGAACGCCTGGCGGATCGCCTGCGCGCGCTGGAAGGCCTGCCACGCCTCGTTGCCGATCGGCGGCGTCCGTGCCGATTGCGCGTCGGCATCGACCAGGCCCGCCAGCTGGCGCTGGAAGAAGCCGTCGATCGCTCCGCCGGGCGCGAACACACGCACGAAGTCGTCGCGCGCGCTGTCCTGCGTGGCGCCACGGACGAACGGGTAACGCCCCTCGATCGTGCGACTGCACAGCGGCACCACCTCGCTGGCGAGCTGGCGGTTCAGCGGCTCGCGCAACGCCGCCAAGCTGATCGTGGAAGCCCCGCCGTGCAGCTGCTGCAGCAGCGACTGCACCGGCTCGGGCGTGCGCGGCAGCAGCTGCGCCAGCTCACGCAGCGCGTCGTGCGTCGGCAGCGCGGTCTTGCGCGTCACGGCATCGTCGAGCGCCGTCAGCTGGCCGGCCAGGCGGCCGAGCGCCGCGTGCACGGCTTCGAAACCGGTCGGTTGGCCTTGCGCATAGGCGCGCAGCGAGACGAACGGTTCGCCGTCGGCCTCGAGGCCGGCTTCGCGCAGCACACCGTTCAGCACCGCGAGCAGCGGCGAGTCGGGCCGCGACAGCAGCTGCGCCTGCTCGGCCAGCGCCGCCAGCGAGGCGACCGGCACCAGCCGCAGATCGGCCAGCAGGGCGGTCCAGTGCTGACGCGCCTCGCCAGCGTGGCGCGCTTCGACCTGCTCGACCAGCCGCGCGCGCGCCGCGTCGTCGAGCGCCGCGCTGCGTTCGGGCTGCAGCACCCACGGCGCCTCCTGCTCGAACTGGCGCAGCACCGTCTGCACCGCGGGACGCAGGCCGCCCTGTCGCCGTGCCGCCTGGCCCAGCCAGGCCGGCGCCGGCTCGGCCAGCGGCGCGCCGCTGGCACGCGCCAGCACGCGCGCCGTCGAGGCACCGCCGGCGCCCTCGATGCTGAAACCCGCGGCGGCGTCGGCCAGCGCGCTCTGGCGCAGCCGGCTGTAGACACGGTCGATCAGCGGCACGCCGGCGACGAGCGCGCGCGTGCGCGCGACGAGCTGCGCGTCGGCCAGCGACGGCGCACCGACCTCGCCGGTCGCCAGCAGGCGGTCGAGATGCTCGCGCAAGGCCTTGCGCAGGATGGTCGGCAACGCGCGGGCGCCGTCACCTTCCCAATCGGCGGCGAGGATCGAGCGCAGCGCCGCCGCATCGAACTGCTTGCCGCCGAACAGCATCAGGTAGCCCTTGAGCGCCTCGTACAGGTGCTGCACCGGCTCGGCCGTGCCGGCCGCCAGCCGCTGCTCGAGGCGCGCCGCCAGCCGCGGCAGCAGCGTGTCGCGCAACAGGTGGTGATAGACGTCCTGCGTGACCGCAGCGACCGCGGGCCGCGGATCGAGGCCGGCCGACGCCCAGGCCGCGCGGCCCGTCGCCGGCACGCGCACGTCGTGCTCGAGCGCACGCACCGCATCGAGCAGCGGCACCATCGTGGCGAGGTCGCCCGGTGGCGCGCTGCGCACCGTGGCCGCCTGCGCGCGCAGGGCCACGGCGGCCGCGTCGGCGCGCGCGAGCCAGGCCCGGCCATCGGCGTAGGCCAGCGCACCGGCGACGATGACGCCGGCGGCGACCAGCGCCGACGCCGCCACCGTGCCGGCATGCAGCCATGCACGACGCTTCTCCCATGCGCGATTGGTGCCGGCGAGCGTGGCTTCGCCGATGATCACCTCGCGCAGCAGCCGCGTCACGAAGAACGACTTGCCGGTCGGCCGCTGGGCCGGCAGCACGCGGTGGGCCAGGCCCATCGCGCGCGCCAGCCCACCGAGCGCGCGATCCACCGGCGAGCCCTCCTGCGTGGCGCTGGTGAAGTACACGCCGCGCAGCGGCGGCTGCGCCGCCAGGTCGGCGGCGTCGAAGGTGGCGGCCACCATCTCGATGAGGGCGTCGCGCAGCACCCGCCACTGCTGCGGGAACGCGAAGATCGCCGCGCGCCGCTCGCGGTCGCGCTCGTCGCGCAGGCGCTCGAACAGGCACTCGTTGAGCGTCTTCTCCAGCGCCGCCAACTCGGCGCCCAGCCGCACCTGCCGTGCGGCCGCGTCGGCATCGCCGTCGAGCGGGAAGGTGACGCCCCAGACCTGCGCGCGCTCGTCCTTGTCGAAGTCGGCGAAGAACTCGGCGAAGCCGGCCAGCAGATCGGTCTTGGTGACCATCACGTAGACCGGGAAGCGGATGCCGAGCCGCTCGCGCAGCTCCTCGATGCGCGCGCGCATCTCGCGGGCCAGCGCCGCGCGCTTGTCGGCGTTCGGCTGCAGCAAGTCGGTCGCGCTCAGCGTGAGGATCGCGCCGTTGATCGGCTGGCGCGGCCGATGCTGCACCAGCAGGTCGAGGAAGCCGTGCCACGCCGCGCGGTCGGCCTCGCGATAACTGTCCTGCGTGGTGTAGCGGCCCGCGGTGTCGATCAGCACCGCCTGGTCGGTGAACCACCAGTCGCAGTGGCGTGTGCCGCCGGCACCGGCCACCGCCTTCGGCGCGCCGGCGTCGGCGAGCGGGAACTGCAGGCCCGAATTGACGATGGTGGTCGTCTTGCCGGCACCCGGTGCGCCGATCAGGATGTACCAGGGCAGCTCGTACACATAGGGCCGGCGCGACAGCCAGCTCCAGCCCGCACGCGCGCCGCCGAGCCGCCGGCGGCGCAGCACCGACATCGCCTCGGTGAAGCGCTGGCCGAGCAGTGCCACCTCGCCCGCGCCGGGTGCGACGGCTGCCGTTTCGGCTGGCGCGGCCAGCCGGTCGAGCAGCCGGCGATTGACGCGGCCGGCGCGCAGCGTGCGCCACAGCGCCTGCGCGGCATAGAGCGCGAGCACGGCCGCGATGGCGGCGCCGCGTGAACGCTCCGATGCCAGCGGTGCGGTGCCGGCGATCGTCCACAGCGGGCCGAGGAACCACACCAGCGCCGCCGCGCCGTACAGACCCACCGCGATCAGCAGCGCGCGCAGGTGGACGCGGGTGTCGGCAGGCCGTTCTGGGGCGGTAGCCATGGCGTGCGCCTATTCGGGCCGCGGCAGCAGCAGATGGATCTCGACCCGGCGGTTGCGCGCACGCGCCGCGTCCGACGCGTCGGGTGCGCGCGGTTCGGCGTCGGCGCGGCCTTCTGCGCGCGTGCGCTCGACGGCGACGCCGTCGCGCACGAGCGCAGCCTGCACCGCCAGCGCGCGTTCGCGCGACAGGTGCCAGTTCGACGGGAAACGCAGCGACTCGATCGGCCGATCGTCGGTGTGCGCGATCACCTCGATGCGCCCTGCGTGCGTGGCCAGTGCGCGCGCCACCTGTGCCAGCGCTGCGTTGGCCGCGGCGTCGAGCTGCGCGGTGCCGGCGGCGAACAGACGGTCGGCCGGCAGCACGAGCAGCGAGCGCTGCGGCTCGTCGCGCACCTCGACCCAGCCCGCGGCCACGTCGGCGGCCAGCAGCGGCGCGAGACGGGGCTTGCCCGCAGGCTGCGGCGCACGCTCGGCGCGCAGCGTGGCCGCCACTGCGTGCAACTGCTGCATCACGGCGTCCGATCCGCGCGACAGGCGCGTGGTGAACCACAGCAGCGCGCCGACCGACACCGCGGCGGCGACGACCAGCGCCATCCAGATCGGCACCACGGTCAGCGTGGGTCCGCGCGCGGGGGTGCTGCCCGCCCAGCGCAGGGCCAGCGTGCGTGTACCACCGGCTGCCGGCGCGCCGGGACGCAGCAGCTCGAGCAGGCGCTCCTGCCAGGCCCGCACCTGCGCCGCCCCGTCGGGCCGGCCGGCGTGACGCCCTTCGAAACCGAGCGCGAGGCAGACGTAGAACAGTTCGAGCAGCTCGGCGTTGGCCGCCGGATCGGCGCTCAAACGCTCGAGCAGTTCGAACGCCTTGTCGGCACCCGAGTCGTCCTCGTGGTACTCCTGCAGCAGCGTGCGAATGCCAGGAGCCGGCACAGCGCCCCACGGCGTGCCGGCGATCGCCTCGTCGATGAAGGTGCACAGCAGATAACGCGCCGCAGCGACCTGCGGCTTGCCGACACCGCTGGCTCGCGCGCGCCGCTCGAAGTCGGCGACACGCTCGACGAGCTGCCGGCGCAGACCGGCGCGGTCGGCGTGGACCGTGGTCGCGCGCAGCTGCGACACCAGCGCGAGCAACTGGCTGGCCGCGCCGAGCAGCGGGTTGATGCCGGCCACCAGCCGTTGCAGCGTGGCCGCGCTGCCGGTGCGGGCGGCTGCGGCCGCCGCCGGCGGCGGCACGCGCAGGCCGGACGCACGGCCGCCCGGACGCGGGATCAGCCGCGTACGATCGGTATCGGCCGGATCGACGTAGACAGTGCGGTCGTCGGAAGGATTCAATCGCACGCTCCGCAGGCCTTCGGGCCGTTGCGCCGCGGCGCGCCGCCGCTGGCGCCGCCCGTCAGGCGACGCCGGCCTCCCGCAGGAAGCGCTCGCGGACGTCGTCGCCGTCGATGCTGTTGAGCACGGTGGCGTAGAAGTCGCGCCGAGACACGCCATCGACCGCCGCACGCCGCGCCACCACCTTGCCGATCGGCCCGATGTAGTGGATCAGCAGCTTGGTCGCGCGCTCGAGATCCTGCGGGGTCAGCGCCGGGCTTTCGGTCACCGGCGCCGACGTCGATGCCGGCCCGAAGCGACTGGCCACGAACTGACTCGACCCGAAGCTGCTCTGCGGCCCGGTCGACGAGCGGCCGAGAACGGCCCGCGCAAAGGACTCGCGGTCGCCGGCGGCGTCGATGGCGGGCAGCAGCGCCTGCACCAGCGAGTCGAGGTCCTTGTGCTCCTTGGCGGCCCGACGCACCAGCACCTTGGCGACCGGCCCGACGAAGCGGGCGATCTCGAGCTCCACGCCGGCCAGCACCACGGTGCTCCAGCCGGTCGGCGGCGGTGCGCTCGGTGACGGCGCCGATGTCGACGACGACTTGGGCGCCGACGGCGGCACCGAGTTCATCGCGCCTTCGGGCGTGACGCGGCGCGTGCGGTGACTGACGATCGTGCTCTCGGAGATGGTGCTGGCCACCGGCTGCGCGTAGGCCTCGAGGATCGCCGCGCGGAACTCGCCGGCGCTGGCGTATCGATCGGCGGGCGACTTGGCGATCGCACGCGCGGCGATCGGGTCGTACTGCGGCCAGCGGTGCTCGGGGTCCGCCGACGACGGCGGCGCCGGGTCGTGGTAGCACACGTCGTGCATGATCGCCTCGGGCCCGCCGCGAAAGGGCGAGCGGCGCGCCAGCAGCTGGTAGAAGATGACACCGGCGGCGAAGATGTCGATGCGATGGTCGACCTGCCCGCCCAGATAGAGCTCGGGCGCGATGTAGCCCGGGGTGCCCATCACGACGCTGGTGCGCGTGCGCTCGGCCGACTCGAGCCGCGCGATGCCGAAGTCGCCGAGCTTGATGCGGCCGTTGCCCATCACGATGATGTTGGCCGGCTTGATGTCGCGGTGCCAGACTGCGGCGCTGTGCGCGAAGTTCAGCGCGTCGAGCAGCTGGGCCATGATGCTCACCGTGTCCTGCTCGTCGAACTTGGTGCCGCTGGCCATGTAGTCGCGCAGGTTGCTGCCCTCGACGTACTCCATCGCGATGTACGCGTAGTTGGCGTCCTCGCCGTACTCGTACACCGACACGATGCCCGGGTGGTTGAGCGCGCCGGCGGCCTGCGCCTCGCGCTGGAAGCGGCTGCTCAGCGAGTCGGTGGCGGTGTGGTCGTCCTCGTCGAGCAGCTCCTTGCGGATGGTCTTGATCGCCACCGGCCGCTTGATGACCGGGTCCATCCCCTTGAAGACGACGCCCATGGCGCCCTTGCCGGCGACGCCCGTGATGGGGTACTTGCCGAGGCGTTCGGGGATCTTGATCTGCGAGGTGGCCATGCGGCCGATCGAACGTGCCAGCACACCGATCTCGTCGTTCGAGGTGCGCTTGTATTCGGGGATCTCCAGCTCGCCGAGGCTCACGCGGTCGGCGAAGGCCGACAGCTTGCCCACCGGGCGGATCACCAGCAGCCACAGCATCAGGTTGAGCATGATGCCGATGGCGACGAACACCGTGCCGGTGGACGTCATGAACAGGTTGAAGGCTTTCTGCGCGCGATCGAGCGGCACCTTCGTCGGCACCGAGATGATCTGCGCACCGACGGTCTCGTTGAGCTGCCAGCCGAAGCCGTTGGCCGGGCCGTAGCGCTCGATCAGCGTCGGCGGCGCCGCCTCGACCGTGCTGTGGCACTGCAGGCAGCCCGGGTTGCCGATGCGCAGCGGCCGCGCGACATAGAACGAGCGTCCGGTGGGCGTGTCGCGGTCGCCGATGATCTCGGCGGTGTCCTTGTTGTTGCGGAACTGGTTGACGATGTCGGTCTCCCACTCGACCGCGCGGTTGCGCGGGTTCGTCGGATTGAGCACCGCCTCCTTGTAGGCGTATTCCGGGTGCTTCTTGCGCACGTCGTTGAACACCTCGGTGGCGGAATAGGCCGCGATCGTCTGCGGCAGGAAGGTGTACTTCAGCTGCGTCTGCAGCAGCGGAGCGATCTGGCCCTGCGTGTAGCCGCGCGTGGCCAGCGCGGCATCCATCAGCAGCCCGGCGCTCTGCGCGATCTCGTCGCGCGCGTTGCGCTCCAGCAGCGTCCACGACACCTGGCCGATCGCGGCAAGCCCGCCGGCGAAGATGAGCAGGAAGATCAGGTTGAATTTGAGCAGCAGTTTCATCTCTCGAATCTCCGTCAGGGCGTGGCCCGCGGCCGAAGTTCTGCCGACGTCGATGCGGCAGACGCCGGGTACTTCGGCAGGTACTTCTCGGGGAAGAGCACCGGATCCCACTCCGGGTGCGACGACAGGTTGGCGATCAGCGCGGCACGGAAGGCGCCTTCGCGTGCCTTGGCCCGCCATCGGTCGACGAACTGACGGCGAAACGGCGACTCGGCCTTCAGCCAGGGTTCGACGTCGGCATAGCTGAAGTCCGGCGCCGGCCGGGGCGCCACCTCGCGGTCCTTGAACTTGTCGGCGCGCAGCGGCAGCGAGTCGCGAAACGGTCGCGGCATCTCGGCGACGAAGCCGGGCGGCGCCGCTGCGGCCACCGCGCCCTTGACACCGGCCGCGCGCCGGTAGTACTGGCCGAACTTGACCGCCACCGGCCCGGGCGCCGCGCCGGCCTGCCGCTCGGCCAGCTTGAGGTCACCGCGCTCGGCGAACAGGATCACCTCGGCCGGCTTGATGTGCAGCGTGATGACCGGCGACAGGACCGCCACGTCGACCAGCGGCGTGCGCAGTTCGAAGCCGCGCGCGTTGGCGTCCTTGCGTGCGTTGGTGATCTTGAACCAACCGGACAGCGCATAGAGCTGGCGCTCGTTCTTGTAGCGGGCACCGGTGCTGCCGACCATGATGCGGGCAGCGCCGCCGAGGTCCAGCACCGTCTGATCGGTCAGCTCGATCTGCGCGAAGGCGCCGTTGGCGGTCTCGACGATGTCGCCGAGCGCGAGCCGCACGCCCTCGACGGCGCGCAGCCGCGTGGCGCCGCGCACGATCTGTGCGTCGCCTTCCAGAATGGTGACCAGCCCCGGCGACTGGGCCGCGCAGACGCCGGCCAGCCCGAAGCAAAGCACACCCAACGAGAACCCCCTCGACAATCGCAACTTCGCCTCCAACGCACCCCTCATGGACGAAAGCGCGGGATGTGTATCAAATCTAGGCTGGCGTGTTGAATAGTGTCAATCCTGCTGATGGACCTATTACGGGGGATTGCACCTAGCGGGTCCTCCCTAGGTTGTCGGTGTCCGAGCGCCCCGCGCGCAGTCGCATGCGCACACGATCTGCAACTCCCGGCACGATGACGGTCGCACGCACCACGAGCCCTCGATGATCGGCATCCGCATTGAATCCATCTCCGGCCAGTTGCCCGAGGTGCCGCACGCGGCCTGGTTCGGCAGCGAAGGCGGCGACATCGGCCGCGCGGTCGACTGCACGCTGGTGCTGGCCGATCCCGAGCGGCACATCTCGCGTCACCACGCCTCGGTGCAGTGTCGGGATGGGCGCTATTACCTGCGGCTGCTCAGCGCCGGACTGCCGGTGGAGGTCGACGGACACGCGCTGCACGTGGACGACGAAGCCGAGCTGCAGGCCGGCCACCGCATCGCGATCGGCGCCTACCGGCTCGAGGTGCTCGACGAGCCCGATTCGCTGGGGCTGCCCACCGACCCGGCACGCCGCGGCGCACGGCGCAGCGGCTTCGACGAGCTGCTGCAGCAGCTGGCGCCGGCCCCGGCGCCAGTCCCGGCGGCGCCACCATCGCGCCCGGCTGCCGACGAGGTGGATCTGCTGCTCGGCGACACCGGCGGTCCACCGGCCGGACGCCCGCCCGCGGCGGTGACGTCGATCGCCGCGGCCGTGACGCCAGCGCCCGACACCGCGGCCGCGGCGGTGCTGCAGGGCCTCGGCCTCGGCCACCTGCCCGCCGGCGGCCTGGGGCCCGAGCAATGGCGCACCGTGGGCGCGCTGCTGCGCACGATGACCGAAGGCACGCTCGACCTGCTGACGGCGCGCATGGTGGCCAAGCGTGAGCTCGGCGCCGCCGCCACCCAGCTGCGCTCGCGCGAGAACAACCCGCTGAAGTTCTCGCCCGACGTCGACGCCGCGCTGTCGCATCTGCTCGGACCGGCCGAGCACGGCTTCCTGCCGCCGCTGCAGGCCGTGCAGGAGGCCTTCGACGACCTGCGCGCGCACCAGGTGGTGCTGCTGGCCGGCATGCGCGCGGCGCTCGAATCGGTGATGGCCCGCTTCGACCCGTCCGCACTGGAGCAGCGCATGGCACCGGGCGGCGCGTGGGAAAGCCTGATCCCGGCCCAGCGCAAGGCGCGGCTGTGGACCGAGTACAGCCAGCAGTTCGCCCAGATCGTCGGCGAGGTCGAGGGCGATTTCGACGCCCTGCTCGGCCGCGCCTTCCTGAAGGCCTACCAGGCCCAGCTGGCCGAGCTGGCCCGGCCGCCCGGCCCTCCGGCCGCCTGAGCCGCCGGCGGGCGCCCCCAGCCCGGTCGGCCGCGCCGGGGGGCCTTTCGCAGAGCCCGCATCGCCCGCCCCAACGGTTTGAACCGGCCGTGGCCGGCGCGCAACTCAATGGCTGTCCACCCTCAACGCCCACTGGAGAGCCCCATGAGCCACCCCGCCGATCGCACGCTGTCGCTGGTCCGCTGCCTGTCGGGCGCCGCCGCGCTGGTCGTCACCTTCACCATCGTCCTGTGCCTGGACGGCCTGTCCGACCGGTATTCGGCCGCCACGCTCGCCAAGGCTCCCATCCACGCCATCGTGGTGGCCCAGCGCTGAACCGCGAGCCCGCCGCCCGATCGACCCCGACAAAAGGAGCCCGTCATGCGCCCATGGATCGCCACCCCCTTGCTGCTGGCCGCGCTGGTCTCCGGCGCCTGGGCCGGCGACGTCAAGGTCTTCGCCGCCCGTGATGCGGTCGACCCGGTCGAAGTGGCCCGCATCCTGGACCGCTCGGCGCCGATCAAGATGCGGTCGATCAAGTTGCTCGACGACGGCCCCGCCAGCCCCCGCGCCGCCGGCGCCGCCGCCCGCGAGGCCGGCCGCCCCTCGGCGCTGTCGCTGCCGGTGCAGTTCGCCTTCGATTCCGCCGACATCCTGCCGGCCGCCCGGCCGCAGCTCGACGCCATTGCAGCCGGCATCCGCCTGCTGCCGCCGACGCAGACGGTCGTCATCGAGGGCCACACCGACGCGGTCGGCGCCGAGCACTACAACGACGACCTGTCGCAGCGCCGCGCGATCGCGGTGCGGCGCTACCTCGTGGCCAGCCACGGCATCGAAGGCAGCCGGCTGCGCGCCGTCGGCCTCGGCGAACACGCGGCATTGCCGGGCAGGACACCGACCGCTGCCGAGAACCGCCGCGTGCAGTTCCGCGGCGAATAGGCCGACACCCTTGCCCACGAACAAGGGCCGATACGCCCCCCGAACTTCCCGACCAGGCGATTACCATGCACGCTCCTCGACGCAACCCGACCCACCGCGGATGGACAACGACGACGTGCTGCGCCTGCTGGGCCGCATCGCGCAACGCGACGAAGGCGCCTTTCGCGAGCTCTATCGCGCGTTCTCGCGCAAGCTCTACGCCTACGTGCTGAGACAGCTGTCCAACGAAGCGCAGGCCGAGGAAATCGTGTCCGACACCCTCTACGAAGTCTGGAAGGCGCCCGAGCGCTTCCGCGGCGATTCGCAGTTCTCGACCTGGCTGATCGGCATCGCGCGCAACAAGGTGCTGATGGCCTGGCGCAGCCGCAAGCCTGACGCCATGCACGACGACCTGGACGACGTGGCCGAGACGCTGGCCGCCGACGAGCCCGGCGCCTTCGAACTGCTGGCGCAGGCGCAGCGCAGCGAGGGCGTGCGCCATTGCATGAGCAAGCTGTCGAGCGAGCACCGCGAGTGCATCCATCTCGTCTTCTACGAAGGCATGTCGGTCGGCGACGTCGCGAAGACGCAGCAATGCCCCGAAGGCACCGTGAAGACCCGTCTGTTCCACGCCCGGCAGAAGCTGAAGAACTGCCTGCGCCTGATGCTGCAGCGCGAGGGCGACGCCCCGCTGGGAGTCACACCATGACGAACAAATCCACCTTTGACGAGCTGCTGCCGTTCTACGTGAACGGCACGCTGACCGAGACCGACCGTGCCCTGGTCGACGACTACCTGCGCGAGCATCCGAAGTCGGTGGCCGAGCTGAACTGGTACCAGTCGCTGCAGGACAAGCTGCACGCCGACGTGCCGGCGGTATCGAGCGAGATCGGCCTGGAGCGCACGATGTCGCGCATTCGCGCCGAGCGCGGCGGCGAAGCGCCCGCCCGCGCGCCGCAGGGCCGGAGTTTCGGCGAGCGGGCCCGCGCCTGGCTGGCCGCGCTGCTGCCGCAGCCGGTGCTGCGCCCGGTGCTGGCCGGCGCGCTGGTGGTGGTGATGGCGCAGGCGGTGGTGATCGCCAACCTGGCCGGCGACCGCGACGAGAGCAGCGAGTTGCGCGCCGTGCGGCCGACCGTGGTCGAGCAGGGCCCCTTCCTCAAGGTCAACTTCAAGGCCGACGCGCGCGAGGCCGACATCCGCATGCTGCTGGTGCAGGTGAACGGCACGCTGGCCGGCGGCCCCAGCCAGCTCGGCGACTGGTACGTGCGCATTCCCGAGGCGCAGATCGGCCGCGTGGCCGACACGCTGAAGGCCAGCCCCGTGGTCGAGTCGGTGGCGCGCGTCGACGCGCTGCCGGTGCGCTGACAGCAGTCCGCGAGCGCCGCGATGCCGCCGCAGCTCACCCCCCGCCGCCGCTGCGCCGCGCTGGCCGGCGCCGCGCTCGGCCTCCCGACCTGGGCCGCCACCGCCGCCGGGCAGAAGGCCGCGCTGGTGATCGGCAACGCCAACTACCGCGTCGGTTCGCTGAAGAACCCGGTCAACGACGCGCAGGCCGTCGCCACCACGCTGCGCACGCTGGGCTTCGACGTCACGCAGCGCGAGAACACCACGCTCGTCGACCTGATCGAGTCGTTCCGGCGCTTCTCCACCGCCACGCAGCAGGCGCAGGTGCGGGTCGTCTTCTACGCCGGCCATGGCGTGCAGGTGAAGGGGCGCAACTACCTGCTGCCGGTGGACACCGAGATCCGCGCCGAGGACGAGGTACCGGCCAAGAGCGCCGACCTCACCGAGTTCCTCGACCGGCTGGGCGCGATCAAGCAGGGCATGAACGTCGTCATCCTCGACGCCTGCCGCAACAACCCCTTCTCCGGCGGCGAGATCGTCGGCCCGGACGGCCGGCGGCTGAAGTTCCGCGGCGCCACGCCGTCGGGCCTGGCGCCGGTGGAAGCGCCGCTCGGCTCGATGATCGCGTTCTCCACCGCGCCCAACGGCATCGCGCTGGACAACCCGAAGGAGAAGAACAGCCTCTACACCAAGCACCTGCTCGAGCACCTGCAGTCGCCGGGGCTGCCGGTGGAGCTGCTGTTCAAGCGCGTGCGGCTGGCCGTCGCCAAGGAGACCGGCCACGTGCAGGTGCCGTGGGAGAGCTCCAGCCTGACCGGCGACTTCTGCTTTCGTGCCGGCGCCGGCGGCAGCTGCAGCGGCACGCGCTGAATCAGCTGCTGTTCACGAGGCCGCGGCCTCGGCTCAACCCTTGCGCGTCTTCGCCGGTGGCGACACGACCTCGATGCGCACCTCTGCACTGCCCATGCCGCGCATGCCGAGCGCGCGTGCCGCCGCCGGCGAGAGCTTGAGGATGCGGCCGTCCGCCGTCGTTGCCGCGCGGTCGTTCACCCGCACGAAGACGCTCTTGTGCGACTTGGCATTGCTCACCATCAGCTCGGTGCCGAACGGCAGGCTGCGGTGCGCCGCGGTGAGTCGCGTCGGATCGTAGCGTTCACCGCTGGCCGTCTTGTGGCCGGCCGGTGTGTCGGCGTAGATCGCGGCCAGGCCCTTCTCGACGGCAACGATCGCCGCGACGGGAGCGGCGGGAGCGGCCGCCACGGCCTTGTCAGCAGCGGCGACCCGGGGAGCCATCACCAGCATCGTGCTGGCGACAGCGAAACTCAAGCAGGCGCGCATCATCGTCGGTACCTCTGGTCATTCGAGCCCAACGAATGATCGATCGTGTCGGCGATTCGTTCGTGTCGCCGTGGATCGACGTTAGTCCGCCGCACGCCATGCGGTCAATCAGGGAAAGAAGAAATCTTCTTGTCGAGGCGGTCCGACCGCCCGCGCTCAGGCGCAGCGCCGCGCCGTGAACGCAGCCAGGTCGGCCGCGAAGCGCTGCGCCTCCTGCCGATGCGGCGAGTGCGCGGACGCCCTGTACATGCGCACCGTGCCGTCGGGCAGGTGGTCGCGGTAGTACTGTTCCAGCGGCAGGCCGCCGTAGTGATGGCTCACGCCGCCGAGCACCACCAGGGTCGGCACCGTCACACGCGCCATCACGTCGCGAAAGTCGGCGTCGGCCAGGCTTTCGAGCAGGGCGAGCAGCTGCTCGACGCCACCGGCACGCACCAGCTTGGCGACCGCCCAGCGCGCCAGCCGGCCGACCAGCGCGTCGGGCTTGCCAGCGCTGCGCAACGGCCGGCAGCGCGCCACCAGTTCGGTGGCCACCGTCTCGACGAAATCCCCCCGCAGCCGGCCCAGCGCGGCCTGCAGTTGCGCGCGCGTGAGCGAACCGAACAGGCCCAGCTTCCACTGCTCGTCGTTGGTGATGCGCGGCGACTGGTCGATCAGGCAGACACCGCCCAGGGTGTCCGCACCGTGGTCCTGGATGTACTGCATCACCACCAGCGCGCCCATCGAGTGGCCGACCAGGATCGGGCGCTGCAGGCGCAAGCCGGCGATCACATCGGCGACGTCCTGTGCCATCTGCGCCAGCGTGGGCGGCGCGGCGGCCGCGCCGCGCGACTGCGCACGGGCGCCGTGGCCGAGCAGGTCGAAGGTGTGCACCTGGTGCTGCGCCGCCAGCGTCTGCAGCGCGTCGTCCCAGTCGTGGTGGCTGCCGCCGAGGCCGTGGATCATCAGCACCGGCCGGCCGCTGCCGACGATCCGCACCGCCAGGGTCTCGCCGGTGTCGAGCAGCAGATCGAGCGTGATCGTCTTCTTGTGCGGGCTGCTGAGCCGATCCATCCAGCCATTGGCACCCAGGCCGGTCAGGTTGCGCAGCACACGCGCCACGCCGGCCGCGTCGGCGACCAACGGCAAGCCGGGCGCCAGCTCGGCATCGGCATCGGCATCGGCGGTGGCGGCGGCAGCTGACACGGCGACGGACTCCTGGGTTTGCTGGGTCGACAGCGTTGTGTTGCCGCGTCGGTGAAACCGGTTCAAGACGGCGTCGCTCAGGCCGGAGACTTGACCCGGGGAGCGGCGGCGCGTGGCGGCGTTCGCCGACTCGCCGGCTCGCCGGGATGAACCACTGCGCCGCAGCGCCCTCCAAGCGGCATGCGTTGTCGCGCCGTCTCGACGCTCTGGGTCCTTGCGCTGTCGGTGGCGCCGACTGTGGCGCAAGAGCCGGCAGCGCATTCGAGCGCGTGCCGCGACGCCCTCGCCGCGCTGCAGGCCCGCGAGTCGGTGCTGGCCGCAGCAGCCGCGTCACAGCCGTCGTCGACGGTCGAGGGCAGGCCGCGCCACGGCGGCGATCGCCCCTGGCTTGCGCTGCGCGCCCGCGCCGCCGCAGCCTGCCTGGGCGCCGGGCCCGACACGCCGACCCCGGCGCCGCAGTCGCGGACGGCGCCGATCGTCGTGCCGCCGGTGACGCTGACACCTTCGCCGCCGCGAACCACCCGGCCGCCCTCGCCGCCCTCGCCGCCGATCGTCGAGCGGCGTATGCCGCCCGCCCCGGGTGTGAATTGCGATGCCCGCGGCTGCGACACCGGCGATGGCCGTCGCCTGCCCCACACCGGGCGCAACCCACTGGATCCCGGCGCGCGCTGCACCGTCCAGGGCAGCCTGGTCGTGTGCGTGTAGCGCCGCGAGCGCGCGGCTCAGTTCATCGCGGCCTGTGCCGCACGCACCTCGTCGCGCACGGTCTCGGTCAGCTCGGACTTCAGCGCGGCGAACGCCGGCGTGGTCTTCACCGAATAGTGCCGCGGGTGCGCCAACTCGACACCCCGGTCGAGCTTGATGCGGCCCGGCCGCGCGCTCATCACCACCACGCGCGTGCCCATGAACACGGCCTCGTCGATGTCGTGGGTGACGAACAGCACCGTCTTGCGTTCGGCTTCCCAGATGCCGAGCAGCAGCTCCTGCATCAGCTCGCGCGTCTGGTGGTCGAGTGCGCCGAACGGCTCGTCCATCAATAGCATGCGCGGGTTGTTGGCCAGCGCGCGCGCCAGTGCGGTGCGCTGCTGCATGCCGCCGGACAGCTGCTTGGGATAGTGCCGCTCGAAGCCCTTCAGACCCACCTTGCCGATGAAACCGTTGGCGATGGCGAGCTGCTCCTCGCGCGCCAGGCCGCGCTCGCGCAGGCCGAAGCACACGTTGTCGAGCACGCTGAGCCACGGGAACAGCGTGTAGCTCTGGAACACCATGCCGCGGTCGGCGCCGGCGCCTTCGATGCGCCGGCCGTCGAGCAGCACCTCGCCGGCCGTCTGCCGGTCCAGGCCCGCCACGATGCGCAGCAACGTGCTCTTGCCGCAGCCGCTGGGGCCGAGGATGGTGATGAAATCGTTCTCCGCCACGTCGAGGTCGGTGGCCTGCAGCGCGAGCGTGGTGTCGAAACGGCGCTCGACGCCGCGGATGGAGAGGATGCCCATGGTCATCGGCCCTTCATCGCCCCAGTTGCGCCCAGGGAAAGAGCCGCTTGTTGACCTGCTTGAATCCGAAGTCGCTGACCAACCCGATCAGGCCGATCACGATGATGCCGAAGATGATCTGGTCGGTGGCCAGCAACGCCTGGCTGTCGGTGATCATGTGGCCGATGCCGCTGGAGGCGCCGATCAGCTCGGCGACGATCACGTAGGTCCAGGCCCAGCCGAGCACCATGCGCAGCGTCTCGGCGATCTCGGGCGCCGCGCCGGGGATCAGCACGCGGCGGATCAACGAGCGGTCGGTGACGCCCAGCGTGTAGGCCGCTTCCACCAGGTCGCGCCGTGTGTTGCCGACGGTGACGGCGATCATCAGCACGAGCTGGAAGAAGCTGCCGATGAAGATCACCGCGAGCTTCTGTGCCTCGCCGATGCCGGCCCACAGGATCAGCAGCGGAATGAACGCGCTGGCCGGCAGGTAACGCGCGAAACTGACGAACGGCTCGAAGAACGCCTCCACCGGCTTGTACGCGCCCATCGCCACGCCCAGCGGCAGCGCCAGCAGCGCCGCGATGACAAAGCCGCCGACCACGCGCCACACCGTCATGCCGATGTCGAAGGCGAAGCCCTGCTCGGCGAGCAGCGTCCAGCCGCTTCGCACCATCGTCAGCGGGTCGGCGAGAAAGGTCTTCGAGACCAGCCCGCCGAACGTGATCGCCGCCCAGCCGGCGACGAACACGACGAAGAACGCCACGCCCAGCACCGTGCGGGTGGCCGGTGCCACCGGGGTCAACGGCTTCATGCGCCGGCTACTTGATGTACCTGGTGTCGGCCAGCTTCGTCATGTCCGGCGTCTGCTTGATGATGCCGGCCTCGAGCAGCAGCTCGGCGGCCTCCTTGCTGAACGCGGCGTGTTCGCCGGCGAAGAACTTCTGGTTGGCCGCGCGGTCCTGCCAGCGCAGGTACTTCTGCGAGCCCTCGAAGGCCTCGGCCGTCTGCTTGACGTCGGCACCCATGATCTCGAAGCTCTTCTTCGGGTCCTTGGCGATCATGTCGACCGCATCGAAGTAGCCGTTGGCCAGGCCTTGTGCCGCCTTCGGGTTGTCGGCCAGGAACTTCGGCGTGCAGCCGAAGGTGTCCATGATCATCGGATAGTCGAGCGTGGTGGCGATGATCTTGCCGGACTCGGGCTTGGCGCGCACGGCGCCGAGGTAGGGTTCGTAGGTCATCGCGGCGTCGATGTCGGTGTTGCCGGCGATCATCGCGTTGGCCGCCGCCTGCGGCTCGAGGTTGACGACCTTGACGTCCTTGGTCGACAGGCCGTTCTTCTTGAGCATCCACGCGAGCGTGAAGTACGGCGCCGTGCCGGGCGCGCTGGCGGCGACCGTCTTGCCCTTGAGGTCGCTGATCTTCGTGATGTTGGGTTTCACCACCATGCCGTCGGCGCCGTAGCTCTTGTCGAGCTGGAAGATCTGCGTCGTCGCCACGCCGTTGGCGTTCCAGACGATCCAGGTCTCGACCGTGGTCGCCGCGCACTGCACGTCGCCCGAGGCGATGGCCAGGTGGCGGTCCTTCTGCGGGATCTTCTTGATCGTCACGTCCAGACCGTGCTTCTTGAACAGGCCCGCCTCCTTGGCCAGCGTGAGCGGGGCGAAGCCGGTCCAGCCCGAGATCGCGATCGTGACCTTGGTGTCCTGGGCCTGGGCGGTGGTGGCGAGTGCAGCGACGGCACAGGCAAGGAGGGTCTTCTTCATGCAGGTATCTCCGTGAGGGTTCGTAGGTCGATCGTGAAGGGTCAGACGGGAATCCACAACGCGGGCAAGCCCGCAAGCGAACGGAACACGCGCGACAGCGCGCCGTCGGTGACGAGCGTGGTCGCGGCCTCGATGTCGGGCGCGAGGTAGCGGTCGGTCGGCATCGCCGGGCAGTGCTGGCGAAGCAAGGCATGGGCCTGCTCCAGCGCTGGCGAGCTGGTCAGCGGACGCAGGAAATCGATGCCCTGCGCACCAGCCAGCAGCTCGATGCCCAGGATGTGTGCGGTGTTGCGGATCATCGGCTGCAAGCGCCGCGCGGCAAAGGTCGCCATCGACACGTGATCTTCCTGGTTGGCCGATGTCGGCAGCGAGTCGACGCTGGCCGGATGCGCGAGGCTCTTGTTCTCGCTGGCCAGCGCCGCGGCCGTCACGTGCGCGATCATGAAGCCGCTGTTGAGGCCGGCATCGGCACTCAGGAACGGCGGCAGCCGTGACACGCCGGCGTCGATCAGCATCGCGACGCGGCGTTCGGCGATCGCGCCGACCTCTGCGATGGCCACCGCCATCGCGTCCGCGGCGAGCGCCACCGGTTCCGCATGGAAGTTGCCGCCCGAGATCATCATCCCGTCCTCGGCGAAGACCAGCGGGTTGTCGGTCACCGCATTGGCCTCGCGCACCAGCACCAGTGCGGCGTGGCGCAGCTGGTCGAGGCAGGCGCCCACCACCTGGGGCTGGCAACGCAGCGAGTACGGGTCCTGCACGCGGTCGTCGCCCTCGAGGTGCGAGCGGCGGATCGCGCTGCCGGCGAGCAGGGCGCGGTAGTACTGGGCCACGTCGATCTGCCCGGGCTGGCCACGCAGCGCGTGGATGCGCGGATCGAACGGGCCGTCACTGCCCTTGGCGGCGTCGACCGTCAGCGCACCGATCACCAGTGCCGATTCGAGCACCGGCTCGAACGTGAGCAGCGCGTGCAGCGCGAGCGCGGTCGAGGTCTGCGTGCCGTTGATCAGCGCCAGGCCTTCCTTGGCCTGCAGGGTCAGGGGAGCGATGCCGGCGGAGTGCAGCGCGGCGCCGGCAGGACGGCGCAAGCCATCGATCAGCATCTCGCCTTCCCCGAGCAGCGCCAGCGTCATGTGCGCCAGCGGCGCCAGGTCGCCCGACGCGCCGACCGAGCCCTGGCTCGGCACGTAGGGCGCGAGGCCGGCGTTGTGCACGGCCAGCAGCGTGTCGATCACCTCGGGCCGTACGCCCGAATGCCCGCGTGCGAGGCTCGCCGCCTTGAGCGCCAGCATCAGCCGCACGACGGCTGGTGCCAGCGGTTCACCGACGCCGACGCTGTGCGAGCGGATCAGGTTGAGCTGCAGCGTCGCCAGCTGTTCGCGGCTGATGCGCGTGCTGGCCAGCTTGCCGAAGCCGGTGTTGACGCCGTACACCGGCGCGTCGCCGTCGGCGGCGCGCTGCACGACCGCCGCGCTGGCGCGGATGCCGGGCAGCGCCAGCGGGTCGATCAGCAGCGGCTGGCCACCGGCGTGGATGGCCTGCAGCTCGTCGAGCGTCAGGTGACCCGGACGAAGCAGCATCAGCGAACCATCGGCAAGTTCAGTCCCTGTTCCCTGGCACAGGCGATCGCGTCGTCGTAACCCGCGTCGGCATGCCGCATCACGCCGGTCCCCGGGTCGTTCCACAACACGCGCTCGATACGTCGGGCCGCGGCGTCGGTGCCGTCGCAGACGATCACCACGCCGGCATGCTGCGAGTAGCCCATGCCGACACCGCCACCGTGGTGCAGACTGACCCAGGTGGCGCCGCCCGCGGTGTTGAGCAGCGCGTTCAGCAGCGGCCAGTCGCTCACCGCGTCGCTGCCGTCGCGCATGCTCTCGGTCTCGCGGTTCGGGCTGGCGACGCTGCCGCTGTCGAGGTGGTCGCGGCCGATCACGATCGGCGCCTTCAGCTCGCCGCTCTTCACCATCTCGTTGAACGCCAGGCCCGCACGGTGCCGCTCGCCCAGCCCGATCCAGCAGATGCGCGCCGGCAGGCCCTGGAACGCGATGCGCTCGCCGGCCATGTCGAGCCAGCGATGCAGGTGGGTGTCCTGCGGGAACAGCGCCTTCATCTTGGCGTCGGTCTTGCGGATGTCCTCAGGGTCGCCGCTGAGCGCGACCCAGCGGAACGGCCCCTTGCCGCGGCAGAATAGCGGCCGGATGTACGCCGGCACGAAACCGGGGAAGTCGAATGCATTCGTCACGCCGGTGTCGAAGGCGACCTGGCGGATGTTGTTGCCGTAGTCGACCGTCGGCACGCCCATCTGCTGGAAGGCGAGCATCGCCTGCACATGCACGGCGCAGCTCTTCGCCGCGGCCTCGCGCAGCGCGGCGTGCTGCGCATCGTCGCCCTGCGCGGCCCGCCAGCGCTCGACGCTCCAGCCGATCGGCAGGTAGCCGTTGACGAGGTCGTGCGCGCTGGTCTGGTCGGTCACCAGGTCGGGCTTGACGCCGCGCTTGACCAGCATCGGCAGGATTTCCGCCGCGTTGCCGAGCAGCCCGATCGAACGCGCCTGCTTCGCCGCGGTGTACCTGGCGATGCGCGCCAGCGCATCGTCGAGGTCGCTGGCCTGCTCGTCGAGGTAGCGGCTGCGCAGGCGGAAGTCGATGCGCGTCTGCTGGCACTCGATGTTCAGCGAGCAGGCCCCGGCGAAGGTAGCCGCCAGCGGTTGCGCCCCGCCCATGCCACCCAGACCCGCGGTGAGGATCCAGCGACCCGACAGGTCACCCCCGTAGTGTTGCCGCCCTGCTTCGACGAAGGTCTCGTAGGTGCCCTGCACGATGCCCTGGCTGCCGATGTAGATCCAGCTGCCGGCCGTCATCTGGCCGTACATCATCAGGCCCTTGCGGTCGAGCTCGTGGAAGTGTTCCCAGGTGCTCCACTTGGGCACCAGGTTGCTGTTGGCGATCAGCACGCGCGGCGCGTCCTCGTGGGTGCGGAACACGCCCACCGGCTTGCCGCTCTGGACCAGCAGCGATTCGTCGGGTTTGAGTTTTCTCAGCGAATCGAGGATGGCTTCGAAGCAGTCCCAGCTGCGCGCCGCCTTGCCGATGCCGCCGTAGACCACCAGCGCATCGGGGTTTTCGGCCACCTCGGGGTCGAGGTTGTTCTGCAGCATGCGGTAGGCCGCCTCGATCAGCCAGTTGGCACACACGATATCGCTGCCGCGCGGCGCGCGCACGGGGCGCGGCCGGGCCACGCGGTGCAGGGGGGACAGGTCGGTCATGGCGGGCACTCCGGAGCAGATGCTAGGGTTGAACTCTACTTGTCTAGACAAGACTAGACAAGTAGAGTCCGCTCATGGTTTCCCCTGAGACGATCGCGCCACCGTACCAGCGCGTCAAGCACTTCCTCAAGCAGGGCCTGGCCGCCGGCCGCTGGCCGCCGGGTGCCTTGATGCCGTCGGAGGCCGAGCTGACGGCCGAGTTCTCGGTCAGCCGCATGACGGTGAACCGGGCCCTGCGCGAGCTGCAGGCCGAGGGGTTGGTGCAGCGCTCGCAGGGCGTGGGTACCTTCGCCGCGCCGCTGCACAAGGTGTCGTCGACGCTGACGATCCGCGACCTGCACGACGAGATCGAGTCGCGCGGCCATGTGCACCATGCCGTCGTGCAGCTGCAGCGCGCCGAGCCCGCCAGTGCGGCGCTGGCGGCGCAACTGGGTGTCGCGCCCGGTGCGCAGGTGTTCCACACGCTGATCGTGCACCACGAGAACGGCGTGCCGCTGCAGTGCGAGGATCGTTTCGTGAACCCCGCCGTCGCGCCGCACTACCTGGAGCAGGATTTCACCCGCACCACACCGACGCACTACCTGTTCGGGGCGACGGCGTTGTGGCGGGCCCAGTATTCCATCGAGGCCGCCCGCGCGACCGGCCAGGAAGCACGGCTGCTCGGCATCGCGCCCGCCGATCCCTGCCTGATCGTCGTGCGGCGCACCTTCACGCGCGAAGCCCCGATCACGATCGGGCGATTGGTGCATCCCGGCACGCGCTACGGATTGCAGGGAGAATTCGTACCGTGATCCGTCTGCCTGCCGTTGCCCCGCGAGCTGGTGCGCTGCTCGCTGCCGCGCAATGGACACGTGCGTCGCTCGCGCGGCGCATCGGAGCCTGCGCATGATCGAGGTCCTCTCGCTGGATCGTGTCGCGGCGCAACCGTGGCGCAACGGCGGCGGCGTCACGCGCGAACTGCTCGCCTGGCCATCGGTGGGTGACTGGCAGGCGCGCATCAGCGTGGCCGACATCACACGCGACGGCGACTTCAGCCGCTTCGACGGTATCGATCGCTGGTTCGCGGTGATCCACGGCGCCGGCGTGGTGCTGCGGTTCGCGTCGCAGCGCGCGGTGCTCGGTGTCGACAGCACGCCGCTGCACTTCGACGGCGCGTCGGCGCCGTATGCCGAACTGCAGGACGGCGCGACGCGTGACCTCAATCTGATGGTCCGTCGCGACGCCGGCACCGGTGGCATGCAGCGCGCGGTGGTGGATGACGAGTGGATCAGCGCGGCGCCGCTGCGCGCGCTGTTCGTCGCACAGCCGGCGCGCCTGCAGATCGACGATGCCGACGCGGCGCGCCTGAGCGCCGGCTCGCTGGCCTGGAGTGCGCACGCGGCCCGGCAACGCTGGCGCGTGCAGAGCGACGACCATGCGCTGGTGGCGCACTGGTTGTGGTTCCGACCGGCGGGCAAGTGATGTCGACGATGCGGCGCACGCTCTGGCGCCATGCGCGCCTGGCCACCATGCATGGCAGCGCACCGTGGGGCTGGCTCGACGACGCGGCGCTGCTCGTCGAAGGCGAACGGCTGGCCTGGATCGGCCGCGATGGCGAAGTGCCGGCCGGCACGACAGTCGACGCCGAAGTGGATCTCGCCGGCGCGCTGGTCACGCCTGGGCTGATCGACGCCCACACCCACCTGGTCTATGCCGGCGACCGCGCCGGCGAATTCGAGCAACGGCTGCACGGCGTGAGCTATGAGCAGATCGCCCGCGCCGGCGGCGGCATCCAGCGCACGGTGGCGGCCACCCGCGCCGCCAGCGACGACACCCTGTTCACGCTCGCGCTGCCGCGCGCCCGCGCGCTGATGGCCGAGGGTGTGACGACGCTCGAAGTGAAGTCCGGCTACGGCCTGGCCGCCGACCACGAGACGCGTTGCCTGGCGGTCGCCCGCCGGCTCGGCCGCGAGCTGCCGCTGGCGGTGCGTACCACCTCGCTCGGCGCGCACGCGCTGCCGCCCGAGTTCGCCGGACGCGCCGACGACTACATCGACGCGGTGTGCAGCTGGCTGCCGGCGCAGGCGGCCGCCGGACTGGTCGACGCGGTGGACGCCTTCTGCGACACGATCGGCTTCACGCCGGCGCAGACGCGCCGCGTGTTCGACGCCGCGCGTGCGCTGCACCTGCCGGTGAGGCTGCATGCCGAGCAGCTGAGCAACCAGGAAGGCGCGGCGCTCGCCGCCGGCTACGGCGCCCTGTCGTGCGACCATCTCGAGCACCTGTCCGCCGCCGGCATCGCGGCGATGCGCCAGGCCGGCAGCGTGGCGATGCTGCTGCCCGGCGCCTACTACTTCCTGCGCGACAGCACACCGCCGCCGGTGGTGGCGCTGCGCGAGGCCGGCGTGCCGATGGCCGTCGCCACCGACCACAACCCGGGCTCGTCGCCGACGCTGTCGCTGCTGCTGATGCTCAACATGGCCTGCACGCTGTTTCGGCTGACGCCCGAGGAGGCCTGGCGCGGTGTGACGGTGCATGCCGCGCGTGCGCTCGGCCTGGCCGACCGCGGCGCCCTCGCCGCCGGGCTGCGCGCCGACTTCGCGGTGTTCGATGCCGAGCATCCGCGCGAACTGGCCTACCGCTTCGGCCATAGCAACCCCTGCCGCCGTGTCGTATTCGGCGGGCAGGAGCGATTGGCATGAGCGTCTTCACGCTGCATCGCGGCACAGCGCCGCTGCTGGTGAGCCTGCCGCACGTGGGTACCGAACTGCCCGACGACCAGCGCGCGCGCTACGTCGAGCGCGCCTTCGCGGTCGAGGACACCGACTGGCACCTGGAGCAGCTCTACGGCTTCGTGCGTGAACTCGGCGCCTCGCTGATCGTGCCGCGCTACAGCCGCTACCTGATCGACCTGAACCGTCCGAGCGAGAACGCGCCGATGTACCCGGGTGTCAACAACACCGAGCTGTGCCCGACGCGTTTCTTCACCGGCGATGCGCTGTACCGCGAAGGCGCCGCGCCCGACACCGTCGAGGTCACGCGCCGCATCACCACCTACTGGCAGCCGTACCACGACGCCTTGCGCGGCGAGCTCGATCGCATCCGCGCCACGCAGGGTCACGCAGTGCTGTTCGACGGGCACAGCATCAAGAGCGAGCTGCCCTGGCTGTTCGACGGCCGGCTGCCCGATCTGAACCTGGGCACCGCCAGCGGCGCCAGCTGCGCGGCCGACCTGCGCACCGCGCTGGCCGCCGTGCTGGCCGGGCAGGACCGCTTCACCCAGGTGGTCGACGGCCGCTTCAAGGGCGGCCACATCACGCGCCACTACGGCCAGCCCGCGCAGGGCATCCATGCGGTCCAGCTCGAGATGTGCTGGCGCTGCTACATGCGCGAGCAGCCGCCCTACGCGTACGACCGCGCTCGCGCAGCGGCGCTGCTGCCGCTGCTGCGTCGGCTGGTCGACACGCTGCTGCGCTGGAGGCCCGCGCATGGCTGAGGCGGCCTCGCTGCTGTGGGCACCACAGGCCTGGGTGGGCGGCCGCGGGCGCGAGGCGGTGCTGCTGCGCGCAGCGGCCGACGGCC
>JBGAMU010000079.1:0-17955 GCA_044222685.1 Burkholderiaceae bacterium | reverse complement strand
GGTCAGTCGATTCGGTGCTCATGAGGGCGTGTGCGTTCGATGAGCGAAGCCTGAGGGCTGCACCGCTTTGGCGCCACCCCACGAGCACGTGATCGATGTCGCGTCCGACGGCGACCCCCCGGGCCCACCCGCCCCCGATTCGCGGGGCGAGTGCCGCCGCCGCGACGAAGTGTGAACGCCGGTTACCGCCGCTTCTTCATCGCGGTGGTATCCACGCAATGCGGCAGGCCGCGCACGCCGCTGGCCAGCGCCTTGAGCTCGCCACGTTGGATCTTCTGCGAAGGCGTGAGCGGCAGCGCATCGACGAAGGCCACGTAGCCCGGCGCCTTGTAGTACGCGAGCTGGTCGAGCGCGAGCTCGACGATGCCGCGCGCCAGCGCGTCACGCTCCTCGGGCGACACCACCCCGTGCGCCACCACGCACGCCAGCACCTCGTCGCCGCGCACCGCGTCGGGCACGGCGGCCACCGCGCACGTCTTCACGCGCGGGTGCCGGCTCAGCACGCTTTCCACCTCGACCGCCGAGATGTTCTCGCCGCTGCGGCGGATCACGTTCTTCTTGCGATCGACGAAGTAGAGGTTGGTCTCGGCATCGGCGCGCACGATGTCGCCGGTGTGGAACCAGCCGCCCTGCCACGCCTCGGCGGTGGCCGCCTCGTCCTTCAGGTAGCCGGAAAAGAAGCCGCGGCGCGGGCTCGGACCGGCGGCGCGCACCAGCAGCTCCCCCGGCGTGCCGACGGGCACGTCGCGTCCGTCGTCGTCGACCAGGCGCCACTGCATCGCGCCATCGGGGCGCCCGAAGCAGCTGGTGCCGACGTGGCGCGGCTCGCGGTGCGCCATCACACAGGCGGCCGAGCCGGTCTCGGTCATCGCCCATGCCTCCAGCAGCGGGAAGCCGAAGCGCGCCTCGAACGGTGCGTGCAGCGCCCGGTCGACGCCGGCTCCGAAGCCGATGCGCACGGCATGGTCGCGTTCGTGCGGGTCGGCCGGCACGGCGCTCAGCATCGCCGGCATCACGCCGAGGTAATGGACGATGGTGGCGCGGCTCTCGCGCACGCTGTCCCACCAGCTCGACGGATGAAAACGATCCAGCTGGACCAGGCAACCGCCGGCCACGATGACCAGCATGGTCGAGAACGCCATCGCATTCATGTGCGACAGCGGCAGCGGCGTGATCACGCGCTCGTGGTCACGCCGCACGGCGCACAGGTGGCCGAGACCGGCGTACCAGCGGCCGGCGTTCAGGTAGTAGGCATTGGTCAGGATGCAGCCCTTGGGCCGCCCGGTGGTGCCCGACGTGTAGAGCAGCGCGCACTCCGTCTCCTCGCCGATGCGCACGCCGGCCAGCGGCAGCGGCTGCGCGGGCCGCGGCAACGGCGCGGCGCCATCGGGCACCCACGTGCGCAAGTCCGCGTGCACCTCGGCGGCGGCACGGCGCAGGTCGTCTTCGCGCGCCGGCAGCGTGACGGCCAGCGCGATCTCGCTGTGTTCGATCAGGTAGCGAAGCTCGGCGGCGCGCAGCTCCGCATGGATCGGCACCACGCTGACACCGAGCGCGTTGAGCGCCAGCCAGTGCAGCAGGAAGGCCGGCCGGTTCTCCAGCAGCAGCCCCACCCGGTGGCCGTGGCCGTAGCCGGCGGCGGCATAGCGACGGCGCAGCGCCTCGACCTGCGCCGCGGCATCGCCCCAGCTGGTCGCGCCCGCGGCGATGCCGTAGTGGCGCGCGGTGACGCTCTCGGTGAACAGGAAGTCGGCCCGCGGCGTGCGCGCGGCCGTGTCGGCGAAGGCGGCATGGACCGTCTGCATCTGTACCTCCCCTTCAGTGCGCCAGCTGGGGCAGCCAGGTCGCCAGCGGCGGGAAGAACACCAGCAACAGGATCAACAGCAGCGAGCAGGCGATGAACGGCAGCGCCGCCTTGTAGACGTCCATCATCGTGATCTCGGGCGGCGCCACGCCCTTCATCACGAACAGCAGCAGTCCGAACGGCGGCGTGGTGTAGCCGATCTCGAGCGACAGCAGCATGATCAGACCGAACCAGGTCAGATCGAAACCCAGCGCCTTGGCCAGCGGGAAGAAGATCGGCGCCGTCAGCAGCATCATCGACAGCTGGTCCATGAAGCAGCCGAGGAAGAAGATGATGCCGATCATCACCCACAGCAGCCCCATCGGCGTCAGCTCGAAGCCGAGGAAGAAGTTGACCAGCCCGCTCGAGGTGCCGGTGAAGGCCAGCACCTGCGCGAAGGTGGCCGAGCCGAAGATGATCAGGAACGACATGATCGTCACCCGCAGCGTGCCTTCGATCGACTTTCGAAAGGCGGCCCAGGTGAGCGTGCGGTAGCAGGCGGCGACCACCACCACGCTGAGCGCGCCGAGCGCCGCCGACTCGGTGGGCGTGGCCCAGCCGACCAGCATGATCAGCACCGAGAACACGATGACGCCGATCATCGGCAGCACGTCGACCCAGAACAGGCGCCACTTCTCGCGCGCCGAAATCGGCTCCACCGCGTACTGCGGCGCGGCCGACGGATCCACCTTGACCCAGCCCCAGATCAGCACGCCGTACATCAGCGCCAGCACGAATCCCGGCACGATGCCGGCGATCAGCAGGTCGCCGACGTCGGTCTGGCCCAACGTGGCCAGCAGCACCGTGAGCGCCGACGGCGGGATGATCACCGCCAGCCCGCCGACGCCCATGATCGGCCCGATCGACAGGTACTTGCTGTAGCCGCGGCGCGTCATCTCCGGCACCATCAGCGTGCCGAGCAGCGCGCACGACCCCATGCTCGAACCCGCCGGGCCGGCGAACGCGGTGCCGCCGAGCAGCGTCACGTACGACAGCCGCGCCGGCACGTTACCGAGCATCTTGTCGGTGGCGTTGAAGAAGCGCGTGGCCAGACCGGCGTGGAAGAACAGTTCACCCATCAGCAGGAACATCGGGATCGGCACCAGCGCGAAGGTGGTCATCGCGCCGAAGCCGTTGTTGATGATCTGCGAGATGCCCTTCTCGCCGCCCATGAAGAGCAGAGCCGCGACGATGTTGGTGCCGAAGAAGGCGATCGCGACCGGCAGGCCGAGGAACATCAGCCCGACCGACAGGCCGAACAGCACGAAGGCGGCGAAGGTCCAGTCCACGGCGTCAGCGTTCGGCGGCGCCCATCTCGCCCGCGCTGTCGACCATCGAGCCCAGCAGATCCTCGCCGCGCCACAGGTGGCGCGCGAACTCGGTGGCCATGAAGAAGAAGCTGATCGGGATGCAGACCACCAGCAACCAGCGCGGCGCATCGAACGAGCGCATGTCGATGTCGTGCTTCACGTAGTTGCGCACCGTGACTTCGACGCCATACCACGCCAGCACCGCGCACACCACGATGCACAGCAGGCCGATCGCCACCACGGCCTTGCGCCGGGCGGCGTCGGGCAGCGCGTTGAGGCCGATCTCGACGAACACGTGGCCGCGCTCGCGCACCAGCCACGGGGCGCCGAAACACGGCACCATCAGCAGCGCGTACTCGGTGAAGGTGAACAGATGCGCCGAACTCTGCCAGCCGAGGTTGCGCAACACGACGTCGATCACGATGGCGAAGAACATCAAGGCCAGCAGCGCGCCGGCCAGCCAGGCCATGCCGTGGATCAGCGCGTCGTAGGCGCGCGCGAGCCGGCGCATCACGTCCACCACCGTCGCCGTGGGGCAGCGCGGCCGGCGGACGACGGCGTCACTTGCTGTCGGGCGCGAACAGCTTGACCATCGACTCGTACAGGCGTGCGTCGCCGGTCTTGTCCATGCGCTCCTTCATGCGCGCGTACGACGCAGCGCGCGCGCCGTCGACGAACTTCTTTCCGGCGTCGGGCGACAGCTTCACCGCCTTCATGCCGCGCTTGTCGAGCTCGGCGAACTCCTTCGTACGCAGTTCACCGAGCGCCTTCACGCTGGAGGCTTCGTGTTCGGCCGCCACCTTCTGCAGGATGTCGCGCGACTTCTGCGACAGCGAGTTCCACTTGGTCGCGTTGACGATCACACCGAGGTCGGTGGAGAAGAAGTTGGGGTCGACGCGGTACTTGAGGAACTTGTCCCAGTTGGCGTCCATCAGGCCGATCTCGGTCCAGCCGGTCATGTCGACCGTGCCGCGCTCGAGCGCGGTGTAGAGGTCGGTCGACGGCAGGTTGAGCACCTGCGCGCCCAGGTAGTTGGTGAGGAAGGCGTTGTAGATCGGGTTGCCGCGCATCTTGACACCCTTGACGTCGAGATTGCCCTGCCCGTCGAGCTTCGGCGGCTTGCTCGACCAGAGGTGGAAGCGGATGCCGCTGTCCATCCAGGCGAGGTAGAACACGTTCATGCGGCGCAGGTGCGCCTGCTTCAACGCGTCGTACGCACCGTTCTTGCGCGCGGTGGGGCCGTCGATCGACGAGGCCGAGACGGCGTCGCACTCGGGCACCGCCGCGGCATAGAAGGCGCACGGCGTGTAGACCATGTCGACCACGCCGTCGCGCACGGCAGCCGGCTGTTCGAACATGCCCATCGCCTCGGGGCCGCCGCGCACGGTGATCTCGAACGTGCCCTTGCCCGCCTCGTTGGCCTTCTTGACGAACTCGAGGAAGCTCTTCGAGTAGACCCAGTTGGCCGGGAACGCGTGCACCGCGGTCAGCTTGTCCTGCGCCTGCGCCGCGCCGGCCCACAGCACGAGCGCACCGAGCGCGCATTGGCGAAACAGCTTGGTCGAGAGCATGGCCGCGATCCTCCTGCAAGGCCCGATTGGCCGCGTCCGGATTATCAAACACAATGCCTCGCGAGAGCCCTGCGCGCAGGGTTACCGCACCTAAGGAGAACCCGCAGCATGAGCGAGACCGCACCGCGGCGCTACCGGATCTGGTTCCAGGGCGCCACCGACCGCGTGGCCCACAACGCCTACATCAGCCGGCTCGAGCCCTTCATGCGGCGCGTGGTGTCGCCGGAGTTCGAGTTCACCTTCAACACCGTCACGCCGCCGGCCACCACCACCCACGCGATCACCGAGTTCCGCATGGCGCGCGCGTTCATCCGCAATGCCGTGCGCGCCGAGCGCGAGGGCTACGACGTGATGGCCATCACCCATTTCCAGGACGCCGGCCTGGCCGAGGCCAAGTCGGCGGTCGACATGCCGGTGCTGGGCCTGGGCGAGACGACGCTGATGCACGCCTGCACGCTGGGCCGCAAGCTCGGCCTGGTGACCATCAACCCGGTGTTCATCCCGTGGCACGAGGACCAGGTGGTGCGCTACGGCATCGCGCAGCGCGTGGTCGGCGTGCGCGCCGTCAACGGCAAGGTCAGCGACTTCATGGACGCCTTCGAGCGCGCCGATGCATTCGAGGCGCTGCGCGAGAAGTTCGTGCGCGAGGTGAACATCCTGCTCGACGCCGGGGCCGATGTCATCGTGCCGGCCGGCGGGCTGCCGATGCTGCTGTTCGGCGGCGAGTTCGGTGCGCAGATCGGCGGCGCGCCGATCCTCAACGGCCTGGCCGTGATCGCCAAGGCCGCCGAGACGGCCGTCAAGCTCAAGGAACTCACCGGCATCGCGGTCAGCCGGCGCTCCAACTACGCCAGGCCACCCGAGAAGTCACTGACCGAGTTTCTCGAGCAGGGTTGATCACCGGCACGCTGAGCGCCTCGTCGGATCAACGCGGAAGGTCCAGCCGTGCCGGCGTCCCGCCGACGGCCCAGTGCCACAGCACGCCGTCGGTATCGATCGCAGCGCTGCCGTCGAGGCCGGCCGCCATCGCGGTCACGCCGGATCGCACGACCTTCGGCGCAGGGCCGTCGGCACCGCCCCAGGTGAGCAGCGTGCCGTCGGTGCGCAGCGCCAGCGTGTGGCGGCTGCCGCTGGCGATCTGGCTCATGCCCTCGGCGATCACGCCCCAGCGATCGGCCTTGTCGCCGAGGCCGTGCGTGCCGAGCGGGCCGAAGCGATTGCCGCCGGTGCCGAGCACCGCGCCGTCGTCGCGCAGGAACACCGCGTGCCCGGTGTGCGCCACGACGAAGCGTGCGCCCTCGGCCACGGCGATCCAGCCTGTCGTCTCGGTCAGCAAGCCGTCGCCATACTGGCCACGATGCGCCTTGCCGGTGGCGAACAGGCGACCGTCGCCGTCGATGTAGTAGTCGGAGCTGTCGCCCACCCATGCATGCAGCGCTCGCGGCGCGATGCGCTGCCAGGCGGCAGTGCCGTCGAGCCGGCGCTGCCACAGGCTGCCGTCGCAGCGGATCGCCAGCACGCTGCTGTCGCCGGCACTGGCCAGAGCCACACCGTCGAGTTCGAGCTCGGGCTTCGCTGCGCTGTCGGCGAGGCGCCAGCGCAGCAGGCGATCCTCGCCGTCGATCGCATAGCCCAGGCGGCCGGCCACGCTGACATGGCGGGCGCCGTCGAACACGACACGCGGCGCCGCGTCGAGCCGCCACTGCAGCACGCGTGTCCCCTGGATCGCCAGGTAGTGGTCGTAGAAGCCCGCGAGCCGTGCGCGACGTTGCAGCGCCGGCACTGCAAGGCCGTTGTCGGTGCCGCAGCCCAGGCCCGGCCGGTTATCGGGCTTGGTCATCGCGCCCTTGATCGGCTGCCGCGCCGTCGCCAACGCCGTCGCGCACACCAGCACCGCCAGCAGCCAGAAACGACATCGGCGCACGCGCGTGCCTCATCGCTTGAGCAGCAGTGCCGGCAGCCCGGTGGCCAGCGGTGGCCAGGCGAGCACCAGCACGATGGCCAGCACGCCCATCACGACGTAGGGCATCACCGCGGCGTAGATCTCCTGCGTCGCAATCGACTTCGGCGCGACGCTGCGCATGGTGAACAGCAGCATGCCGAACGGCGGCGTCAGCAGGCCGAGCTGCATGCAGATCAGGTAGATCACGCCGTACCACAGCGGGTCCCACGCGAAGTGCTGCACCAGCGGCATGAAGAACGGCAGCGTGATCAGCATCATGCTGACCTGGTCGACAAAGCAGCCGAGGATCAGCAGGATCACGATCATGCCGCCGAGCACGGCCCAGCCCGGCAATGCAGCGCCCTGCACCAGCGCGACCATGCCGCTGGTGGCGCCGGAGAACGACAGGATCTGCGAGAAGGTGGTCGCGCCGACGATGATGAAGAGGATCAGACAGGCGATCGCCGTGGTGCCGGCCAGCGCGTCGAGCAGCGCCTTCCACGTCAGGCTGCGATAGAGCGCACAGACGATCACGGTGGCCAGCGCGCCGATGGCCGCCGACTCGGTGGGCGTCGCCCAGCCGGCCGACATGGCGACGATGACGAGCGCGAAGATCAGCACCAGCGGCGTCACGTTGACCAGCAGCGGGCCCCAGCGCGCCCAGCCGTGCAACTCCTCGCTGTCGAAGGCCGGCGCCAGGTGCGGGTGCCGCACGGCCTGCACCACGATGTAGGCGAGGAACATCAGCGCCATCGCGATGCCCGGCACCACGCCGGCGATCAGCAGGCCCGAGATCGAGATGCCGGCCAGGCTGCCGAGCAGCACCGTCAGCGCCGATGGCGGAATCAGCATGTCGACGCCGCCGATCGCCATGATCGGGCCCATCGCCATGCGCGGGTGGTAACCGCGTTTCAGCATCTGCGGCAGCAGCAGGCTGCCCAGCAGCGCGGTAGTCGCCACAGTAGAGCCCGAGATCGCCGAGAACACGGTGCCGGCGACGATGGTCACCACCGCCAGCCGCCCCGGCACGCCGCGGATCGCACGGTCGAAGCTGTCGATCGTCTTCATCGCGAGTCCGGTGTGGAACAGCACCTCGCCCATCAGGATGAAGAACGGGATCGGCGTCAACGAGAAGTTGGTCACCGAGGCCACGCTGTTGCGCACTACCTGCACCAGGCCGGCCTCGCCGCCGAACCAGATCAGCGCGCCGGCCAGATTGATCGCGAGGAACGCAAAGGCGACCGGCAGGCCGACCATCATCAGCACGGTCAGCGCGCCGAACAGCAGCAGCAGCGCCTGCCACCACGTCATGGCGACGCCTCATCGGGCAGCGCCGGCGTCAACAAGCGACGCCCGCACTCGAGCACCAGCAGTGCGAAGCCGATCGGCACCGGCGCGTACAGCCACCACTCGGGGAACACCAGCGCCTTCAGCATCACCGCGCCCGAGCGCTTGCTGTCGAGCAGCGCGACGACGCCGTACCAGCACAGCACGCCGCTGACCGCCAGGCCGACCGCGGCGGCCACACGCTCGAGCCGGCCGCGCGCGCGCGCCGACAGCACCATCTCCAGCACGTCGAGCCGCACGTGCTGGCCGCGCCACATCAGCCAGGGCGCCGCCATCAGCGTGGCCAGCGGCAGCGCGTACTCCGTCAGCTCGAGGATCCACGGCAGATTGCCGCGGCCCAGGTTGCGCGCGATCACGTCCCAGCAGACGAGCACCGTGATCGCACCGATCGTCGCGATCGCGATGCCGCCGGCCAGGCGCATCAACAGCGCGTGCAGGCGGCTCACGGCGACACGCGGACGCGGCGGCAGGCGACGACCGCGCGACCGCGCCGCTTCACTTGGCCGGGGCCATCAGCTCGCGCAGCTTGGCAGCGTGCTGCGGCGTGGCCGCAGTCACGCCGGCCCAGCCGGCTTCCATCGACAGTTGCAGGAAGCGCTTGGCCTCGGCATCGGGCAGCTTGATCGTCTGGATGCCGGCGTCGGCCTGGCGCTTGATGTCGGCCGGCCCATCCTTGGTCGCCATGTCGGCGTTCAGTCCTTCGACCCACGCCACCTGCTTGTTCAGGAAGTCGCGCTGCGCCGGCGTCAGCGCGTTCCAGGCCTTGCCGCTGAACACGATGCCGAGCTCGATGTTGTAGAAGCCGGGGTCGACGCGGAACTTGGTCTTCTCGTGCCAGCCGAGGTCGAAGATGCCCAGCAGCGGCCAGCCGTAGCCGTCGACCACGCCGCGATCGAGTGCGGTGTAGACCTCGCCCGGTGCGGTCTGCACCACGGTGGCGCCGAGCCGGGTGAAGAACTCGCGGTAGATCGGCGCGATGCGGATCTTCAGGCCGGTGAGATCGGCCTTGTCGATCTTCTTGTTCAGGTAGATGTGATACGGCACGCCGTCGCCGGTGCGCGCGTAGTAGTAGAGGCCGCGCTCGAGCATGGTCTTGTTCAGATAGTCGACCGCGCCGTTCTTGCGCAACTCGCTCCACGGCAGCGTGGCGTAGTTGACCGCGAGCGACTCCGGCGCCACGCCGGCGAGGAACGACGTGGTCGTGTTCGCCAGATCGACGACGCCGTTGCGCAGCGCAGCGCCCTGCTCCATGGTCGGGATCGACTTGGGGCCGCCGAGGTAGTTGATCTGCACGACACCCTTGCCTTCGTCGTTGACCTTCTTGACGAAACGCTCGAAGTTGCGGGCGTAGTAGGTGCCTTCGTTGAAGGCGTTCACCGCCTTCAACGTGACCTCCTGGGCCCGTACCGGCAAGCCCGCCAGCAACAGCACGAGGGTCGATGCAAGGCCGATGGCCGCGACGCGGAACCGGATGTTCATGATGGTGCTCCTGGCAGGCGAGTGGAAGTCGTCGTCGATCCCGCATGCTCGGCGCAGCGGCCACGTCGCGCAACAGGGCTCACCCGGGGTGCGCGCACTTCGGCCGATCGCGCGGCATGCGGCATTCGACGACGCAAGAACGGGGCCGAGTCCGACGCGGCGATGCGGCCGGTGGCCGTCGAAGTTAGGGTGATGCCCCGAGGCGAGGCCGCATTTTTCCGCGATATAGTGCGCGCCTTCGCGGCGTAGAGGGCCGCGGGCCGCTCACAAGGCGACCGGACAGCCAGGACACAGCGTCGCGCGTACCCTCGCGGCGGCGACTGGAGGAAACCGTTTGAACTACGCCGAACAACAGCGACACCCGACCAAGCACATGGTCGGTCTCGGTGTGGTCATCGTGATGCACATCGTCCTCGGCTGGGCCCTGCTCAACGGCCTGGCGCGCAAGGTGGTGGAAGTCGTCAAGGGGCCGATCGAAACCAAGATCATCGAGGAGGTCAAGCCGCCTCCTCCGCCGCCGCCAGAGAATCTGCCGCCGCCGCCCAAGCTGCCGCCGCCGCCACCGGCCTTCATGCCGCCGCCGGAAGTGCAGATCCAGAATCCGCCGCCCGCGCCGACGATCACGGTGCAGACCACGCCGCCTCCGCCCGCGCCACCGGTGACGATCGCGCCGGCCGCGCCCGAGCCTGCACCGCCTGCGCCGCCCGCGCCGCCGGCACCCGCACGCGTGGCGCCGCAGGTCAACTTCGCCTCTGATTGCACCAAGCCCTCCTACCCGCCGGCGGCCGCGCGCGCCGAGGCCACCGGTGTCGTGCGCATCAAGGTCAACGTCGGTGTCGACGGCCGCGCCACCGCGACCGAGGTGGTGAAAAGCTCAGGCCCGTCGCGCGAACACAAGCTGCTCGACCGTGCCGCGGAAGCGGCGATCCGGGACACCTGCAAGTTCAAGCCCGGCACGGTGGACGGCAAGCCCGAGCCGTTGACCACCTTCGTCGAATACGCCTGGAAGCTCGAGTGACCCTGGAAGCCCTGATGTCGGCGTCGCTCGATCCGGGGCGTGCCATCACACCGATTCGTTTGGAGGAAACATGTCGCTGAAGAAGATCGTGCACGCGCCGCTGCTGGCCGTCCTGCTGTGCCTGACCACCCTGCCCGTGCATCAGGCGGCGTTCGCACAGGCCGCGTCGGCGCCTGCCGCCGAGGCTGCGGCACCGGCACCCGCCGCGCCGCCGCCGATGGCCACCGCGCCCGTGGTCACCAAGGAGACCATCGACAACCCCTACGGCCTGGAGGCGCTTTGGAAGCAGGGTGACTTCGTCGCGCGCGGCACGCTGGTCATCATGATCATCATGAGCATGGGCAGCTGGTACATCATCTTCACCAAGCTGTTCGAGCAGCGCAAGCTGCTCAAGAGCGCCAAGGAGGCGGGCGAGAACTTCTGGAAGTCGGGCTCGGTCAAGAAGGGCATGGAGACGCTCGACGAAGGCAGCGCCTTCCGCTTCATCGCCGAGCAGGGTGTGAAGGCCGACGAACATCACGAAGGCAGCCTGGTCGAACAGATCGACCGCCATACCTGGATCACGATGAGCGTGACGCGTGCGGTCGACAACATCCAGAGCCGGTTGCAGGACGGCCTGGCGTTCCTGGCCACGGTCGGCTCCACCGCCCCGTTCGTCGGCCTGTTCGGCACGGTCTGGGGCATCTACCACGCGCTGACCGCGATCGGCATCGCCGGTCAGGCCTCGATCGACAAGGTCGCCGGCCCGGTGGGCGAGGCGCTGATCATGACGGCCTTCGGCCTCGCGGTCGCGGTGCCGGCGGTGATGGGCTACAACTGGCTGATCCGCCGCAACAAGGCCGTGATGGAGCGCGTGCGCGCGTTCTCCGGCGACCTGCACAACGTGCTGCTGGCCGGCAAGAGGTAGCGCCATGGCGATGGCAATCGGCTCGCCCGACGACGACGGCGAGGACCAGATGAACTCCACCATCAACACCACGCCGCTGGTCGACGTGATGCTGGTGCTGCTGATCATCTTTCTCATCACGATCCCGGTGGTGACGCAGTCGATCCAGCTGTCGCTGCCGAAGGAGAAGAACGTGCCGACGCAGACCAAGCCGGAGAACATCCTGCTGGCGGTCAGCAAGGACGGCGACGTGTACTGGAACACGCGCCGGATCCCCGACATCGACACGCTGGTGGCCGAGCTGAAGAAGGAATCCGTCAAGGACCCGCAGCCCGAGGTGCACATTCGCGGCGACGAGGAGGCACGCTACGAGAGCGTCGGCCGCCTGGTGGTGGCCTGCCAGCGCGCCGGCATCGCCAAGGTGGGTTTCATCACCGAACCGCCACCGAACCAATGAGCCCGGAGAACTGACATGGCAATGCAGGTAGGCTCCGGCGGCGGCGACGACGAGGTGATGATCGACATCAACACCACGCCGCTGATCGACGTGATGCTGGTGCTGATCATCATGCTGATCATCACCATCCCGATCCAGACCCACGCGGTCAAGATGAACATGCCGATCGCACCGAGCGCGGCCCCGCCCAAGCCGCCGGAGATCATCCGCATCGACGTCGACTTCGACGGCACCATCGGCTGGAACGGCGTCATCGTGCCGACCCGCCAGGAGCTCGAGGCCAAGCTGGCCGCGGTGGCGGCAATTCCCGACCAGCCCGAGGTGCATCTGCGCCCCAATAAACTGGTCACCTACAAGGTCGTGGCGATGGTGATGGCGAGCGCGCAGCGCCTGGGTGTCACCAAGATCGGCCTCATTGGCAACGAACAGTTCTTGAATTAGCCCCCCCGAAGCGCCTTCGGCGCCTCCCCCCAGGGGGCGCAGCCAGCGGCCCGGCAGAGCCGGTTCCGCGGCTGCAACTTGGGCTGCAAGCGGAATGCGGAAGAGTTGAGCGATGAAGCAACTGCGGATTTGGATTGGCGCGCTGTTGTCTTGCGCCTGTTTGGTCTCGGCGCAGGCGCAGGCCGTGCGGCCCGAGGTGGGCAAGCCGCTGCAGCAGGCGGGTGATCTGCTGAAGGCCGGCAAGGCCAAGGACGCGCTGGCCAAGGCGCGCGAGGCCGATGCGGTGGCGGGCAAGACGCCGGCCGAGCAGCTGATGATCGACCGCATGAAGGGTGCCGCCGCGCAGCGCGCCGGCGACAATGCCACGGCGATCCAGGCCTTCGAGGCGGTCTACAACTCGGGCAAGCTGTCCGGTGCCGAGCAGGCCCAGGTGGCCGAGTCGCTCGCCTTCACCTACTCGCAGCAGAAGGACTGGCCCCGCACCGGCCAGTGGGCGCAGAAGGCGCAGGCCGCCGGCAGCACGAGCCCGCAACTCAAGCAGCTGCTGGCCTACGTGCAGAGCCAGAGCGGCGACTATTCCGCGATCGCCAAGGAAGCGCAGGCGGCAGTGGCCGCCGCCGAGGCCGCAGGCCGCAAGCCCGACGAGGGCGACCTGCTGCGACTGGCCGATGCCCAGCAGCGCACCGGCAATACCGCGGGGCGCACCGGCACGCTCGACAAGCTGCTCGCCTACTATCCGAAGAAGGACTACTGGGCCATCTTCCTGGGCCAGCTGCCGCGCAAGAGCGGCTTCTCCGACCGCTTCTCGCTCGACGTGCTGCGCCTGAAGCTGGCCACCGGCACGCTGACCAAGACCGAAGACTTCATGGAGATGGCGCAGCTGTCGCTGCAGGCAGGCCTTCCCACCGAAGGCCGCGCGGTCATCGACAAGGGCTTCGCCAGCGGCGCGCTCGGCACCGGCGCCGAGGCCGAACGCCACAAGCGGCTGCGCGACCTGGCGGTCAAGCAGGAAGGCGAGCTGAAGGCCGCGATCGACAAGGACGTGCAGGAAGCCGGTGCCGCCAAGAACGGCAATGCGCTGGTGCAGGTCGGCTACGCGCTGGTGTCGATGGGCCAGTACGACAAGGGCATCCCGCTGATCGAGCAAGGCATCGCCAAGGGCGGCCTCAAGCGCCCCGAGGATGCCAAGCTGCGCCTCGGCCTCGCGCTGCTGCAATCGGGCAAGAACAAGTCGAAGGCGGTGCAGACGCTGCGCAGCGTGCAGGGCGCCGATGGCGCGGCCGACCTCGGCCGCCTGTGGGCGGTGTACGCCAGCCAGCAGGGCTGAGTCTTTGAGTCCGCCGTTCGTCGAGGCGCTCGGCGACGACATCTTCGTCATCGACACGGGCTTCGGCCGCCCGCGCTCGGTGGCGTCGTACCTGGTGCTCGACAGCGGACGCGCCGCCTACATCGACACCGGCCACAACTTCGCCGTGCCGCGGCTGCTGATGGCGCTCGACGCGCTGGGCCTGTCGCGTGACGCGGTGGATTGGGTCATTCCCACCCATGTGCATCTGGACCATGCCGGCGGTGCCGGCGCGCTGATGCAACAGTTGCCGGGCGCGCAGCTGCTGGTGCATCCGCGCGGCGCGCCGCACCTGATCGACCCCGGTGCGCTGCAAGCCGGCGCCACGGCGGTCTACGGCGCCGAGGAAGTGGCGCGCAGCTATGGCGAGCTGGTGCCGGTGCCAGCCGCGCGCGTCACGCCCGCCAGCGACGGCATGACCCTCACGCTGGGCAGGCGCCCGCTCGAGTGCATTCACACGCCGGGCCATGCTCGCCACCACCTGTGCGTGTGGGATGGACGCACGCGGCGCTGGTTCACCGGCGACACTTTCGGCCTCAGCTACCCCGAGCTGACGAACCACAACGGTCCGCTGATGCTGCTGACCACGCCGCCTGTGCAATTCGAGCCGGCGCCGTTCAAGCAGTCGATCGCGCGCCTGCTCTCGCGTGACGCCGCCGGCGCCTGCCTGACGCACTATGGCCTGGTCGGCGACCTGCCGCGCCTGGGTCGGCAGTTGATCGAGCAGGTCGACGAACTCGCCGCGCTGGGCCTGCAGCATCGCGACGATGCCGACCGCCTGGCGACGCTGAAGACACGGCTGCGCAGCATCTATCGGCATCGCGTGCAGGCGCACGGCCTGACCGATGTCGACGGCATGCTGGCGCTGCTGTCGCTCGACGTCGAACTGAACGCGCAAGGTCTGTCGGTCTGGCTCGACCGCTCAGAAGTGACACGGCCCGCTCACAAGCGCGCACCCTGACCGATTTGCGCCCTCGCAGGGCGACTGTTCGACGCCTCGCACCGAACGCAGTCCGCCGAAGATCCCGACAGGGAGTCGGCCGCCTGTCGACTGGAGGATTTAGCGATGCGACAGAACACACCGGTGAGCGGGCACGAGTTTCCGTTCCCGGCTGGCGAGACGTTGGTATCGACGACCGACCTGCAGGGCCGGATCCTCTACTGCAATCCAGCCTTCATCGCGGTGAGCGGTTTTGCACGCGAGGAGTTGCTCGGCCAGCCGCACAACCTGATCCGTCACCCCGATATGCCCGAGGAGGCGTTTCGCGACCTGTGGGCGACCATCGAATCGGGCATGCCGTGGTCGGCGCCGGTGAAGAACCGGCGCAAGAACGGCGACCACTACTGGGTGCAGGCCAACGTGACCCCGCTGCTGCGCGATGGCCAGCCGGTGGGCTACATGTCGGTGCGCACCGAGGCCGCGCGTGACCAGATCGAGGCTGCCGAGCGGCTGTACACGCGCATGCGCGCCGAAGCGCAAGCCGGCCACACGCTGCACCGGCTGCGTGCGGGAGAGCTCTACCGCAGCGACTGGCTGGGCCGACTGCAATCCGGCCTGCGCCCGGGCGACAACAGCTGGTTGCTGATGGCGACGCTGGGCCTGGCCCTGCTCGGCTTCGCGGCGGGCCGCGCCTTGCCCGGCGGCTGGGGCCACCTGCTGGCCGCCGCGATGATCGGCGCCGGCGTGGCCGGCGCCATGCTGTTGCTGCGCAGGCGTCTGCTGGTGCCGATGGGCGGCCTGCTCGCCCGAGCCAACCAGCTCGCGGCGTGCGACCTGACAATGGCGCTCGCTGACAGCCGCAGCGGCACCGTCGGCCAGCTCGACCGCGCGCTGAACCAGCTGTGCGTGAACACGCGTTCGGTGGTGCGCGACGCCCGCTCGGAGATCGACCGCTTCGCGTTGACGACGCAGGAGATCGCCGCCGGCAACGGCGACCTGTCGTCGCGCACCGAGTCGCAGGCCGGCAACCTGGAGCAGACGGCCGCCACCATGGAGCAGATCACCGGCACCGTGCGGCAGACCAGCCAGGCCGCCGGCGAGGCACTCGCGCTCGCGCAGACCGCCGTCGAGCGCACGCGTCAGAGCAGCCAGACGGTGCACCAGGTGGCCGCGATGATGCGCGAGATCCAGGGCTCGTCGCAGCGCATCGGCGAAATCACGCAGGTGATCGACAGCATCGCATTCCAGACCAACATCCTCGCGCTCAATGCGGCGGTCGAATCCGCCCGCGCCGGCGAACACGGCCGCGGCTTCGCGGTGGTGGCCGGCGAAGTGCGTGCGCTCGCGCAACGCTCGGCCCAGGCCGCACGCGAGATCAAGCAGCTGATCAGCGATTCGGCCGGCCGCGTCACCAGCGGCACGCAGATCGCCGAGTCGGCACGCGCGCACCTCGACGGCACGCTGCAGGCGGTGGAACAGGTCGGCTCGCACATCGACCATATCCACCGCGGCGCCGCCGAGCAGCTCGATGCGATCTCGCAGGTCAACCAGGCCGTCGCCCAGCTCGACAGCCTGACGCAGCAGAACGCCGCCATGGTCGAACAGCTCGCGGCCACCGCGGTGTCGATGGAGCAGCAGGCGTCCAACCTGACGCACACCGTGCGCGTGTTCCGCCTTGAAGGCGACGGCGACACATCGCAGGGCGACGCCGTGGCGCTGCGCCGTGCGATGAAGCACGAGCTCGCCGCCGCGGCCTGACGCGGCGATGCGCAGCGTTCGGCGCTAGACTGCGGCGAGCGCTGGTCTCCTCGCGACCGGCGCGCGTGTGACCTGCGGAGGAAGCTTGCGTTGAGCGCCGTCTCGTTCGCCCTGCACGGCCGTGTGGCCGTCGTCACCGGCGCCGCCCAGGGCATCGGCGCGGCCTGCGCGCGACGGCTGAGCCGCGACGGTGCTGCCGTGGCGTTGTGGGACGTGATCGACGCGCCCTGCACCGAACTCGCCGCCGCGCTGAGCACTGGCGGCGCGCGTGCGATCGCGCTGCATTGCGACGTGTCGCGCAAGGCCGACGTCGACGCCGCGCTGGCCGCCACGTTGGCGGCGTTCGGCCGCGTCGACGCGCTGGTCAACAACGCCGGCATCTTCAAGGCCGCCGACTTCCTGGCCATCACCGAGGCTGACTGGGACGCCGTGCTCGACGTCAACCTGAAAGGCTCGTTCCTGGTTGGCCAGGCGGTGGCGCGCGCCATGGTCGCGACCGGCGGCGGCGCGATCGTCAACATGAGTTCGGTGAACGGCAGCATGGCGATCCCATCGATCGCCAGCTACAACGCGAGCAAGGGCGGCATCGACCAGCTGACGCGCGTGATGTCGCTCGCGCTGGCCGACCACGGCATCCGCGTCAATGCGGTCGGCCCCGGCACGATCGCCACCGAACTCGCACGCGCCGCGGTGCTCGGCAGCGACGAGGCGCGCGAACGCATCCTGTCGCGTACGCCGCTGCGCCGCCTGGGCGAACCCGACGAGATCGCCGACGTCGTGGCCTTCCTGCTCAGCGACGCCGCGAGCTACATCACCGGCGAGATCGTCTACGTCGACGGTGGCCGGCGCGCGCTGAACTACACGATGCCACCGCGGAGCACGCCATGAGTTCAACGACCACCACCGAAACCCGGCCGCCGCTGACCGGCGGCTGCCTGTGCGGCGCCGTGCGCTACGAGGCTACGCCCGACCACCGCGACGGCTATTACTGCCATTGCCGCATGTGCCAGCTCGCCTTCGGCAATACGCGCGCGGCCTACATCAACCTGCGCAAGGCCGACGTGCGCTGGCTGAGCGAGCCGGCGTACTACGCGTCGTCGAAGATCGCACGGCGCGGCTTCTGTAGCCGCTGCGGCACGCCGCTCAGCTTCGAGTTCCTCGACGGCCAGACCATGGACCTGTCGATCGGCAGCCTCGACGATCCCTCGACGGTGAAGCCGACCACGCATTTCAGCGTCGAGACCCGCATCGCCACCTGGCATGCGCCCGACGGCCTGGCCGAGAAGCGGCTCGACGCCGTCGACAGCATCAATGCACGCTGGCGCAAGGCCTACGGCGACGCTGCGCCGGGGCTGGACACCGCGCGCGGCGGCTGACCCGTCACGCCGCCTGCGCCGCGGCAGGTGCCGGCCGCTCGTCGATCGGCAGGTGCACCAGCGCCGCGCCAACGGCCAGCACGATGTCGGCCCACCACATCCAGTCGTAGCTGCCGGTCCACTCGAAGGCCTTGCCACCGAGCCAGGCACCGAGGAAGCCGCCGATCTGGTGCGACAGCATCACCACGCCGAACAGCGTGGCCATCTGGCTCGGCCCGAAGAAACGCGCGACCAGGCCCGCG
>JBGAMU010000078.1:0-18409 GCA_044222685.1 Burkholderiaceae bacterium | reverse complement strand
CCCGTGGACCGGCGAAGCCGGATCCACGGCGTCCGCTTGAATGGGCGGGCTTGCGCCGCCCTCGTTTGATGTTTCTCTTGGGGCGTGCTGCGTGCTGCTTCGCTGGGTCCTCCTTTGCCTGTCGCTTTTCGCGCTGCCTGCCTCGGCTCTCACGCCCGAGCAGGCGGCCGCGATCGCCGCGGGGGAGAGCGACGCGCGCATCGCCGCGCTGAACGAGCGCGTCGTGGCCGGTGATGCCGGGCTGCTGTCGTTTCTGCAGGCACTGCTGGCCGACGAGGTTAAGGTGGCCGGTGGCAAGGCCTATGTGGTGCGCGACGGCAAGGCCGTCGAGGCCGGCACAGGCGCGGCGGCCACGCTGCCCGCCGGCGCCGAAGACGTGGTCAACAACAACCGCATGCGCCGCGAGCTCGAGTCGGCGCAGGCCGCGCTCGCGCTGCTGTCGGACCAGCGTGACGTGCGCGCGAAGGCGCTGCTCGATCTGCGCGACCAGGTCGACGAAGGCAAGCTCGCGCTGCTCGAGAAAGCCGAGGCGCGCGAGACCGACGCGGCGCTGAAGGCGCAGCTCGGCGTGCTGAAGTCGGCGGTGCTGATCTCCTCCAGCGACAAGGACAAGCGCCTGCAGGCGGCCCGTGCGCTGGCCGCCAGCCACGAACCGGCGACGCGCTCGCTGCTGATCGAGCGCCTGGCCGCCGAGGCCGATCCGCAGGTCAAGGCCGCGATCCAGGCCGCGCTCGACTCGGTGCAGTCGCGGCTGGCCTGGGGTGAACGCTTCGGCCTGCTGTTCACCGGCGCCAGCCTCGGCAGCATCCTGCTGCTGGTCGCGCTCGGCCTGGCCATCACCTACGGGCTGATGGGCGTGATCAACATGGCCCACGGCGAGCTGATGATGATCGGCGCCTATGCCACCTACGTCGTGCAGAACCTGTTCCGCAGCTGGTGGCCGGCGGGGTTCGACGCCTACATCCTGGTGGCGATCCCGGTCTCCTTCGTCGTCTCGGCGGCGGTGGGCGTGCTGCTGGAGCGCACGGTGATCCGCTGGCTCTACGGCCGGCCGCTGGAGACGCTGCTCGCCACCTGGGGCATCAGCCTGATCCTGATGCAGACCGTGCGCTCGACCTTCGGCGCGCAGAACGTCGGTGTCGAGAACCCGTCGTGGCTGTCGGGCGGCGTGCAGGTGCTGCCCAACCTGACGCTGCCGTACAACCGCATCGCGATCCTGGTCTTCGCCGCGCTGGTGCTGGCCGGCATGGCCTGGCTGATCGCGAAGACGCGCCTCGGCCTGTTCGTGCGCGGCGTGACGCAGAACCGCCGCATGGCCGCGTGCGTGGGCGTCAATACCGCGCGGGTCGACATGGCCGCCTTCGCACTCGGCGCCGGCATCGCCGGGCTGGCCGGCTGCGCTTTGAGCCAGATCGGCAATGTGGGGCCAGACCTCGGCCAGAGCTACATCGTCGACTCGTTCATGGTGGTCGTGCTGGGCGGCGTGGGCCAGCTCACCGGCACCGTCGTCGCCGGCCTCGGGCTCGGTGTGATCAACAAGTTCCTCGAAGGCTTTGCCGGCGCGGTGCTGGCCAAGATCATGGTGCTGGTGTTCATCGTCGTCTTCATTCAGAAGCGGCCGCAAGGGCTGTTCGCATTGAAGGGTCGGAGCGCCGAAGCATGAATACCGCCGCCGCCCCTCTGCCCGCGCTGCTGCCCCCGCGCGGCGCATTGCTCGGTGTCGGCGGCTGGATCGCGGTGGTCGCGCTGCTCGTGGTCATCACCGTCGGTGTGCCGGTGCTCAACCTGATGGTGCCCGAGGGCAGCGTGTTCCACCTGAGCGACTACACGGTGAGCCTGGCCGGCAAGATCACCTGCTACGCGATCTGCGCGCTGGCGATGGATTTGATCTGGGGCTACACCGGCATCCTGTCGCTCGGCCACGGCCTGTTCTTCTCGCTCGGCGGCTACGCGATGGGCATGTACCTGATGCGGCAGATCGGCCGCGACGGCCAGTACAAGGCCGACATGCCCGACTTCATGGTCTTCCTCAACTGGAAGGTGTTTCCCTGGCACTGGACGTTCAGCGACAGCTTCGTCTTCCAGCTCGCGATGGTGGTGATCGTGCCGGGGCTGCTCGCCTTCGTGTTCGGCTGGTTCGCCTTCCGCTCGCGCATCAAGGGCGTTTACTTCTCGATCATCACGCAGGCGATGACCTTCGCCGCGATGCTGCTGTTCTTCCGCAACGAGACCGGCTTCGGCGGCAACAACGGCTTCACCGACTTCAAGCGCATCCTCGGCGTTCCGGTCGCCACGTCGCAGATGCGCGTCACGCTGTTCGCCATCAGCGGCTGCGTGCTGGTGGCCTTCTTCCTGATGGCGCGCGCGATCGTGAAGAGCAAGTACGGCCGCGTGCTGCAGGCGATCCGCGATGCCGAGAGCCGTGTCATGTTCACCGGCTACAACCCGGTGGCCTACAAGCTGAGCATCTGGACGCTGTCGGCCGTGATGTGCGCCATCGCCGGCGCGCTGTACGTGCCGCAGGTCGGCATCATCAATCCGAGCGAGATGAGCCCGGCCGCGTCGATCGAGATCGCGATCTGGACGGCGGTGGGCGGACGCGCCACGCTGATCGGCCCGATCATCGGCGCCTTCTTCGTCAACGGCGCCAAGAGCTGGTTCACCGCTGCGTTCCCGGAGTTCTGGCTGTTCTTCCTGGGCGCACTGTTCATCGCGGTGACGCTGTTCCTGCCGAACGGACTGATCGGCCTGCTGCGGCGCAGGAAGGAGCCGCGGGCATGACGCCTGATCTGATGGAGGAGGGCGCGCGCCGCCGCGAGGCCTATGCACAACGAATGGCCGAATCCCGCAAGACCGAGTCCGGCGGTCGCTCGGCGTCGTACGGCCGCATCGCGCGCATCGGCGAGCCCGACTTCACCCAGGGCGTGGCGCTGTACCTCGACGACATCACCGTCAGCTTCGACGGCTTCAAGGCGCTGAACGCGTTGTCGCTGACCGTCAACGTGGGTGAGCTGCGCTGCATCATCGGCCCCAACGGCGCCGGCAAGACGACGATGATGGACTGCATCACCGGCAAGACGCGGCCCGACGCGGGCAAGGTGTTCTTCGGCTCGACGATCGACCTGCTGCGCCTGACCGAGCCGCAGATCGCGCAGATCGGCGTCGGCCGCAAGTTCCAGAAGCCCACGGTCTACGAGGAGCTCAGCGTGTTCGAGAACCTCGAGCTCGCACTCGCCGCCGACCGGCGCGCGCGCGCCTCGCTGTTCTCGCGCCTGTCCGGCGCGCAGCTCGACCGCATCGGCGAGGTGCTGACGCTGATCCACCTGCTGGGCGAGGCGCAGCGCACAGCGGGCCTGCTCTCGCACGGCCAGAAGCAGTGGCTCGAGATCGGCATGCTGCTGATGCAGGACCCGAAGTTGCTGCTGCTCGACGAGCCGGTGGCCGGCATGACCGACGAGGAGACCGAGCGCACGGCGGAGCTGTTCCTCTCGCTCGAAGGCCAGCACTCGCTGGTGGTGGTGGAGCACGACATGAAGTTCGTCGAGCAGCTCACCCAGGGGCGCAAGTTGGTGACCGTGCTGCACGAGGGCAGCGTACTCGCCGAAGGCAAGCTCGCCGACGTGCAGGCGAACGACAAGGTCGTCGAAGTCTATCTGGGCCGCTGACATGCTGCAGCTGATGGACGTGAACCAGTACTACGGCGGCTCGCACATCCTGCGCAAGGTCGGCTTCGAGGCGCGCGTCGGCGAGGTCACCGTCGTGCTCGGCCGCAACGGTGTGGGCAAGACCACGCTGCTCAAGTGCCTGATGGGCGTGGTACCGGTGAAGACCGGCACCGTGCTGCTCGACGGCCAGGAGATCACCGACGCCACGCCCTACGAACGCGTGCGCCGCGGCGTCGGCTACGTGCCGCAGGGGCGCGAGATCTTCGGCCGGCTGACGGTCGAGGACAACCTGCGCATGGGTCTCGCCTCGCAGGCGGCCGGCAGCACGATCCCGGCCGAACTCTTCGAGCTGTTCCCGGTGCTCAAGCAGATGCTGCACCGGCGCGGCGGCGATCTGTCGGGCGGCCAGCAGCAGCAGCTGGCGATCGCCCGCGCGCTGGCCGCCGGGCCGAAACTGCTGCTGCTCGACGAGCCCACCGAGGGCATCCAGCCCAGCATCATCAAGGACATCGGCCGCGTGATCCGCATGCTGGCCGAGCGCGGCACGATGGCCATCGTGCTGGTCGAGCAGTACTACGACTTCGCCGCCGAGCTGGCCGATCAGTACCTGGTGATGGAGCGCGGCGAGATCATCGCGCGCGGCAAGGGCGCCGACATGGCCCGCGACGGCGTGCGCGAGCGCATGTCGATCTGAGCGCCGCGCAGCGCGCGGCGTCGCTCAGGGCTGATTGACCAGCTCGGTGGCGGGCGCGCCCGCGTCGGACTGGATCACCAGCACGCGCAGGTCGTTCGCGGTCGTGCTGGCCGGCACCGGCATCAGCAGCCAGTCGGCGTTCTTGGCCAGCGTGACGGGCGCGGTGAAGATCACCGTCTTGGTGCCGGCCGTCGTCATGCGCAGCGTATAGGTGCCACCGTCGAAGTAGTTCGAGTCGGCGCCCGACGCCGGCAGCGCCTGCTTGAAGCCCACCGCGGCAAAGCTCGGCGCCACGGTCGCCAGATCGACGCCTGGCGCCGTGAGATAGACGTCGACGCTCGTCGCATTGAAGGCCGCGTTGAACACGCGGGCCCGCGCGTCGTTCGACGTCACGCCCTTGCTGTAGGGATCGTCGATCACGGCCACGTCGGTCAGCGGGCCGGCGTCGGGCACCGCGACCAGTGTGTACTTGCGGCCGCGCTGGGCGTCGAATCGCGCGCTGCCGACGGTGACCGCCGGCGTCGTGCCGGTGCGAACCTGCCAATCGTTGGTGCTGGTGGCGGTGTCGATGTAGTTCGAGGCACCCTTGTACGCCAGGCCAGTGGCCTGGCTGTTCAACGCCTGGCCGTCGCGGAACAAGGTCACCGCCGGCGCGCCGGGCACCGCGTGCACCAGGCGCACCTTCGGGTCGGCCACGCCGAGGCGGTCGTCCAGGTTGTCGTCGTTGCCGCCGCAGGCGGCCAGCAACAGGGCCGGCAGAATCGCCAATGCCAGCATCTTGCGTTTGTTCATGATCGGAAGTCCTCAAAGGTGAAGTGGGTGAATCGCTGTCGGCCACTCTAGGCAGGCAACGCTGATCCACCGGTAGGTCTGCGCGTCGGCGCGCTGTACGACCTGCGCTGAAGCGGCTGTCGGACAAGACCGCGTGGCGACGCGGTCCACGCAGCGCCATGGCGGGCACGGCAGCGGCAACGCGGCCACAATGCGCGGCACCGCCACTCGACACGCCAGCGCCGCCGATGATCATCGTCCACCACCTCAACAACTCCCGCTCGCAGCGCGTGCTCTGGCTGCTCGAGGAGCTCGAGCTGCCCTACGAGATCCGCCCCTACCAGCGCGACGCCAAGACGATGCTGGCGCCGCCCGAGCTGCGCAAGGTGCACCCGCTCGGCAAGTCGCCGGTCATCAGCGACGGCGACATCACCGTCGCCGAGTCGGGCGCGATCGTCGAGTACCTGGTCGACAAGGCCGGCGGCGCGCTGCGTCCGCGAGCCGGCACACCGGAACAGCGCCGCTACACCTACTGGCTGCACTTCGCCGAGGGCACGGCGATGCCACCGCTGCTGATGAAGCTGGTGTTCGACCGTCTGCGCAGCGCGCCGATGCCGTTCTTCGCCAAGCCGATCGCAAGCGGCATCGCCGATCGGGTGATTGGAAGCTTCATCGCACCCAGCATCGAGCGCCACCTGCAGTTCATGGAGCAGGAGCTCGCGACGCGGCCCTGGTTCACCGGTGACACCTTCAGCGCGGCCGACGTGCAGATGAGCTTTCCGCTCGAGGCGTCGGCCATGCGCGGCGGGCTCGACAAGCGTTATCCGAAGCTGAGCGACTGGCTGGCCCGCATCCATGCCAGGCCGGCGTACCGGCGCGCGCTCGACAAGGGCGGCCCGTACACGATCCTGTCTTGAGCGTTGCGGCGGCGCCGCCTGGCGATGGGCCCCTCGTTGTCGATCGTCATGCCCGTGCTCGACGAGGCCGCCGGCATCGCAGCCGCGCTCGAGGCGCTGGCGCCGCTGCGTGCGCGCGGCGCCGAGCTGATCGTCGTCGACGGTGGCAGCGCCGACGGCACGCCGGCGTTGTGCGGCGGCCGCGTCGATGCCGTGCTGCATGCGAGCGCCGGTCGCGCGCGGCAGATGAACGCCGGCGCCGCGGCGGCGCGCGGCGCAGTATTGCTGTTCCTGCACGCCGACACACGGCTGCCCGAGCACGCCGACCGGCTGATCGCCGATGGCCTGCGCGAATCGCGGCGCTCATGGGGCCGCTTCGACGTCACCATCGACGGCCGCTCGCGCTGGTTCGCGGCGATCGCGGCGCTGATGAACCTGCGCTCGCGGCTCACCGGCATCGCCACCGGCGACCAGGCGCTCTTCGTCACGCGCGCGGCCTTCGATGCCGTCGGCGGCTTTCCGGACCAGCCGCTGATGGAGGACATCGAGTTGTCGGGTCGCTTGCGCCGCCAGGGCGGCGCGCCGTTGTGCCTGGCCGAGCGGGTGCACACCTCGGGCCGGCGCTGGGAGCGGCACGGTGTGTGGCGCACCATCGTGCTGATGTGGCGGCTGCGCCTGCTGTACCGGCTCGGTGTCAGCGCCGAACGGCTGGCGCGCGAGTATCGATGAGCCACTCGGCCTGTCACCTGATCGTGATGGCCAAGGCACCGGTGGCCGGCCGCGTGAAGACGCGCCTGGTGCCCGCGCTCGGTGAGGCCGGCGCCGCGGCACTGGCCGGGCGTCTGCTCGAGCATGCGGTCGACGAGGCGACCACCGCGAAGCTTGGCGTGGTGGAGCTGTGCCTGGCGCCGGACCTCACGCACCCGCTGGGCCTGCAACTGCAGGCGCGGCACGGCCTCGTGCTCAGCGCGCAGGGCGAGGGTGATCTCGGCGTGCGCATGCAGCGCGCACTCGAGCACGCGCTGCAGCGGGCCTCGCGCGTCTGCCTGGTCGGCACCGACGCGCCGGCCATCGACGCGGCCTACTGGCGGCTGGCCTTCGACACGCTGGCCACGCATGACGCGGTGTTCGGTCCGGCGTGGGACGGCGGTTATGCGCTCGTCGGCCTGCGGCGGCCGCTGCCGCAGATCTTCGTCGACATGCCGTGGAGCACGCCGCAGGTGATGGCGCTGACGCGCGAACGGCTGCGGCGTTCAGGTGTCGCGTTTGCCGAACTGCCGCGCCTTCACGACATCGACGAGCCGGCCGACCTGGCGCACCTGCCACCGGGCTGGCTGTAAGCTCAGCTGCCACCGGCCGACCCACCACGATGACCGCCCGCGAATTCGAACCCGCCGTGGCCGGACGCAGCAGCGACGCGCCGGGCCGCGACAGCCTGCTGTTCGCGCTGCGTGGTGCGCTGCGTGCGCACGACGGCGGCTTCGGCGACGTCAAGCTGCAGGAGATGCGCGACAAGGGTCTGGCGCATCACCACGTGCGGCTGCTCGGCACCGGCCTGGTCGCCCGCCTGCCCAAGCAGAGCCAGATGGGGCTGGCCGCTCGCGCCAACCTCGACTACCAGGCCGCCTGCTTTGCCCGCGCCGCGGCGAGTGGCCGCACGCCCCGGCTCGCGGGCGTGTTGCCGCCGTCGCTGCAGCTGCCGCGGGGCGGTCTGCTGGTCGAGGAGATCGTGGGCCGCGTCGCGCAGCTGCCGGCGGACCTGCCGGCGATCGCCGATTCGCTGGCGCGCATCCATGCGTTGCCGCTGCCCGATGCTGCGGCGCGGCCTCCGCTGCTCGACCCGGCCGACGCGCTGGCCGCGCTGGCCGACGAGATCCGCATCCAGGCCGGCTACCTCGATGCGGCGCAGCTGCCCGCGGCGAGCCGCCGGGGCATCGATGCCGGGCTCGATGCGCTGCAGCGCCTGTGCGCGCTGCCGGCGCGGCCGGCACGACGGCTGATCTCGTTCGATGCGCATCCGGGCAACTTCCTGCTGCGCGATGGCGACGGCACCGCCGTGCTGGTCGATCTGGAAAAGGCCCGCTACGGCCACCCGCCGCTCGACCTGGCGCACGCCACGCTGATCACCTCCACCACCTGGGACATCGAGACACGCGCCGAGCTCTCGCCGGCGCAGGTGGCCGGCTTCTATGACCACTGGGAGCGCCAGATGGTCGACGGGGCGGCCTGGCGGCCGTGGCACGTGCCGCTGCGCAGCGCGATGTGGCTGTGGGCGCTGACCTGGTGCGCCAAGTGGCGTGTGCTGTCGGGCCGTCGCTCGAGCGAGTCGAGCGACGGCGAGGACTGGTCGGGCGACAACAGCGAGGCGCCGCTGGTGCGCCACGTGCGCGACCGCGTCGACAGTTATCTGTCGAGCGCCATGGTCGAGCGGGTGCGCGACGAGCTGGCCCAACTGGTTCGGCTGCTCGACCCCTGACGCCGGATCGGCGGCCGCCGCCATCGCCGGCGGCGCGTTACGGGCAAGCGGGTGTCGTGGCGGCGACGTGCCGGGCCGCCTGCTCGATCTTGCCGAACAAGTCCAGGAAGATCGCGTCGCGCCGCACGGCATAGGCCTCGCGCATCGGATGGCGCGAGTCGTCGTGCGCCCAGCGCCGGTCCGATCGCAGCCGCGGCGTGCGGACCAGGTCGGTCGGCACCCAGGCGGGGTCGAGCAGCCAGGCGATGTTGATCAGGTCCCAGATCACCCAGCTGTGGCCGTGCAGCGAGTGAATGCCGAGCAGCGGCCACAGCGGGTTGTGCGTGTACAGCCGGTACAGGTGCTCGCCGATCGCGCCTCGGCCCTGCAGGTACAGCGCCGCCTCGGGGTGCGACAGGCGCAGCTGCGCGCCGACGTGGTAGCCCGGCAGGTAAACGTGCGGTACGCCGCTGTCGAACAGCAGCGCCGAGGCCAGCATGTCCTGCTCGAGGTTGAACGCGTAGTTCGGCTGCGGCGCGTGCGACGGGTAGCCCGCCGTCCACACCACGACGATGCGCTCGGCAATGTCGGGCGCCAGCAGCAGCGCGCTCGCGATGTTGGTCACGCAGCCGAGCGCCACCACGTACAGCGGCTCGTCGGCCGGCGTCGCGCGTGCGGCGCGGATCAGGTGCATGGCCGCATCGCTGCGCAGCGGCTGCTCCAGCGACGTCAGGTAGCCGGCCGAGCCGCGGTGCACGCGGCCGTCGTGGCGCTGGCCGAGCGCGTCGAACACCGCTTCGATGGCGTGCAGGCTGCGTTCCATGCCGACGCCGGGCGGATCGAACGGCGACAGAGCCGCCGTTTCGAGGTCCCAGCCCTGGCGCTCGAAGTGCGCCAGCATCGCCGCGTGCTGCACAAGCAGCTCGTGATCCTGCGCGCTCGCCTGTGCCGGGTGGTCGCGCGCGATGCGGGCGCGCATCATCTCGCGCCGGCGGTGGTCGAACGAGTACGGCGCGGCGTACACCGCCTCGACCTGCAGCTGCTGCGGCGACAGCAGCGCCCAGGCGATCGCGAACGGATCGTCGATCTCGTTGGCGGCGTCGGTATCGATCACGACACGCGGGCGCCGCCGCGGCAACGCCAGGCGCGCGTGATACCAGTCGTCGGGGCGGTGCAGCAGGCGGGGCATGCGCGCGTTGATGGGGCAAGCGAAGGTCTTGAGCCGGGTGGCGCGCCACTGTACACAGCGGCGCGAACCGGCGTGCAGCCGTCAGGTGCGCCAGACGCGCGGTGCGGTCGCTTCGCGCTGCCCGGCGCGCGCGCGCCAGGTCGCGCGCACCGCGCGCGCCAGCGCCATCGCCGGTTCGACCCGGTGTGCCAGTGCGCGCAGCACGACCACGCGTTCACGCAGCGCAGTGATGCCGGCGACGAGGCCGGGCTGCGTCGGCTGCTCGGCGACACACTCACGCCCTGCGTCGAGCAGCGCCTGCAGTCGCGCATCGTCGATCACGCGGCCGGCGGCGAACCACAACGTCAGCAGCGTGCTGCGGCCGGCCAGGGCAAGCGGCGAGTCGAGCAGCCGCCGGTCGGCGCTGTGAATGACGCCGCGTTCGAGCCACACGCCGGGCAGTTCGAGGTGCTGCTCGAAGCGGCCGGCGGCGAACGACTCGTCCGCCGCCGGCGCGCCGAGCGCCAGCAGTTCCCAGCCGATCATCTCGGCGCCGGGGTCGAGCGTGAAGCGCGCGTCGTTGACGGCCAGGCAGCCGCTGTGCGCGATCGTCTCCTGCGGCAGCCATTCGAGCCGTGCGCCGGCGGCGAGCCAGGCCTGCACCTGCTGAGAGGCCGGCGCGCCGGCGCTGCGGTAGAAGCGCGTGGCGCCGGGCGTCGTGACCACCGCGTGCGTGGCCTCGCCCAGCGCCAGCGTGTTGGCCAGCGTGTCGCCGCCGACGATGCCGCCCGGCGGGTGCACGATCACTTGGTGGCAGATGCCGTCGCCCTCCGGGTAGAGCGTCTTCAGCACGCGCAGCGGGCCCTCGTGGCGCGCATGGACCAGGCAGCGCGCGCCGTCGCGGCGGCACGTCAGCTCCAGCCGCGCGGGCCAGCGCGTCGTCATGGCGCGAGCCCTGTCAACGCTGCTTCCAGAACGAGCGGTGCAGCGCCGCGATCTCCTCCTCGACCTCGGGCACCGGACCGTGCACCTGCACGTGCTTCTGGCCGCGCCGGAAGACCTCGCGGCAGGGCAGGTCGAGCGTCGGGTTCTCGGCGTGGTTGCCGGTGTGCTCGAGCAGGGCGCGCTCGCTCATGCCGTAGACCAGCGTGCCGATGTGCGCCCAGTACTGGGTGCCGGCGCACATCGCACACGGCTCGACGGTCGTGACCAGCGTGCAGTCCCACAGGTAGGCCGGCGGGTGCAGCCGCGCCGCCTCGCGTGCCAGCACCGCCTCGGCATGGTTGACGCTGTCGACGTTGCGCTGCTCCAGCAGCACCGTCTCGCCGTCGGGCGCCACCAGCAGCGCGCCGAACGGGTGGTGGCCGGCTTCCATCGCGGCGCGGGCGATCGCGTTGGCGCGCCGCAGCTGGCGGATCTGCTGGTCGAGGTTCATGTGGCTTGAGAACCGCGGTGGGCCCAGCCGGTGGTGCGCTTCTCGATCCACGAGAACAACTCGTACATCGCCATCGCCATCGCGCCGATCGTCACCAGCCCGGCAAAGGCCAGCGGCATGCGCTGCTGGCTGCCGGCGGTCTGCATCAGGTAGCCGATGCCCGAGTCGCCGGCGGTCATCTCGGCCAGCACGGTGCCGACGAAGGCCAGCGTGATGGCGACCTTGAGCGAGGCATAGAAGTACGGCATCGAGCGCGGCAGGCCGACCTTGATCAGCACGTCCCAGCGGCGTGCACCCAGCACACGCAGCACGTCCTCCAGCTCGGGCTCCAGCGTGGCGAGCCCGGTGGCGATGTTCACCGTGATCGGGAAGAACGAGATCAGGAACGCGGTGAGCACACCCGGCCCGAGGCCGATGCCGAACCAGACCACGAGGATCGGCACCACCGCCGCCTTGGGCACCGCGTTGAAGGCGACCATCAGCGGATACAGCGCGGTATAGGCCAGCCGCGAGCTGCCGATCAGGAAGCCGAGCAGCACGCCCACCGCGATCGACAGCGCGAAGCCCAGCATCGTGACCCAGAACGTCTTCCACGCCGCCTCCAGCAGCGCCGACTGGAACTCGACGAACTGCAGTGCGATCTGCCACGGGCTGGGGAAGATGAACTCGGCAATGCCGAAGGCCATCACCACCAGCTGCCACAGCAGCAGCACCGCGACCAGCACGATCAGCGGCGACCAGCGCTCGACCCGCTTGCTGATCCTCATGACGCCGTCGCCGCTGTCGAGCCGGCCTTCTGGCGGCTGGCGCCGATATGGCCGCGCAGCTCGTGCACGATGTCGGTGAACTCCGGCGTGTAGGTGATCTCCAGGTCACGCGGTCGCGGCAGGTCGATGGTGCGCTTGACCACGAAGCGGCCCGGGCTCTTGCTCATCACGTACACCGTGTCGGCGAGGAACACGCTCTCTCGCAGGTCGTGCGTGACCAGGATGACGTTGAATTTCTGCGCCGCCTGCAGGTCGCGCAGCGTGCACCACAGCTCCTCGCGGGTGAACGCGTCGAGCGCGCCGAACGGTTCGTCGAGCAGCAGCATCTTCGGCTCGTGCACCAGCGCGCGGCAGATGCTGGCGCGCTGCTGCATGCCGCCCGACAGTTGCCAGGGGAACTTGTCCTCGTAGCCGGCCAGGCCCACGCTCTTCAGCAGGTCGCGCGCCTTGGCTTCGTATTCGCGCCGCTTGCTCTTGAAGCTGCTGCGGTAGGGCTCGACGATCTCCAGCGGCAGCAGCACGTTGTCGAGCGTCGTTCGCCACGGTAGCAGGCTCGGCGCCTGGAAGGCCATGCCGCTGATCTTCAGCGGCCCGGTCACCGGCGCGCCGCCGATCGTGATGGTGCCCTTGCTCGGCATCTTCAGCCCGGTGGTGAGCTTCATGAAGGTCGACTTGCCGCAACCCGACGGGCCGACGATGGCGATGAACTCGCCGTCGTTCACCTGCAGCGAGATGTCCTCGACCGCGAAGTGTCCTTCAGCGAGCAGCTCGTCGTTGTAGGCGAGCCAGACGCCGCGGAAATCAACGAAAGACATCCTGCGCTACTTCTTCGCGGGCGGCAGGATGTTGAGTTCCGCCTTGGCCGGCAGGAAGCCATCGCTCCACACCGCTGCCGGATCGACGCGGGTCTTGGTGCCGAATGCATCGGACACCTGAGACGCCATCAGCGCCAGCCGGCCCGGCACGACGACGCCGAAGCCTTCGCTGCGCGCGTCGGGGCTGGCCACCACCGCGTCGATGGCCATGCGCAGGCGGCGCTTCTCGAGGTCGACGTTGATGATGCCGTCGCGCGCCTTCACGTAGTCGATCGCCGCGTCGGGGTTGGCCATCACCTCCTTGGCGCCCTTGGTGAACGCGCTCAGGAAGGCCTTGACCGCCTGCGGGTTCTCCTTCATCAGCTTGGGTGTCGCGATGATCACGTTGCCGTACAGCTTGACGCCGTGCTGGGCATAGGGCATCACGACGATGTCGCCGGTCGCCACGCCACGCGCCTCCAGATTGAGCAGCGAGGTGAACGAGAAGCCGGTGATCGCATCGACCTCGCCCTTGGCGAGCATCGTCTCGCGCAGCGGCGGGTCCATCGTCACCCAGGTGATGGCGCCCACGCTGTTGGCCTTGGCGAAGATCGGGAAGCCGCGACGGCCGGCGTCGAACACCGGCGCGCCGACCTTCTTGCCGTTCAGGTCGCCGGGCGCCTTGATGCCGCTCTTCTTCAACGTGAGCACTGCCGCCGGCGTGTTGTTGTAGACCATCATCACCGCCACCGGCTTGTTCGGCGCATCGGGGTTGTTGGCGTGGAACTCCATCAGCGCGGCCAGATCGGCGAAGCCCATGTCGTACGAGCCCGAGGCCACGCGGGTGACGGTGCCGCCCGAGCCGTTGCCGGCGTCGATGGTGACATCCAGGCCCGCCGCCTTGTAGTAGCCCTTCGCGCTCGACGCGAGGAACAGCGCCGCCGGGCCTTCGAACCGCCAGTCGAGCTGAAACTTGATCGGGGTCTGCGCCAGCGCCGGCGCGGCGAGCAGGGCCAGCGAGGTGGCAAGGGCGGCGATCGCCTGGCGGCGTGGGATCGTGATGGGGGTCAAGGCCTGAGCTCCGTTGGTTTTGATGGGTTGCCACCCATTGTGCAAGTCGCGTGCGCACCCGGCACTCGGGTCTTGCACCCCCTTGGGGCGCCGGTCAGGCCAGCAGGTCGCTCAAGGTGCGCGCGATCACCTTGGTGGCGCGCCGCAGGTCCTCCAGCACCAGGTGCTCGTCGGCCCGCTTGGCGTTCGACTCGAGCACGGTGCGCGGGCCGGCGCCGTAGATCGCCACTGGAATGCCCAGCTCGCCGTACAGCCGCACGTCGGTGTACAGCGGCGTACCCGACACCGGAATCGGCTCGCCGAACAGCGCCTGCGCGTGGCGCTGCAGCGCGCTGACCAGTGCGTGGTTGTTCGGCGAGGCCTTCAGCGCCTTGGCCAGCAGGATGCGCTTGATCTCGACCCGCACGCCCGGGCTCTGCGCCACCGTGCTCGTGATCAGCTCGCGCACCTCGGCCTCGACGGCGGTGGCGTCTTCCTCGGGGATCATGCGGCGGTCGAGCTTGAGCACCACCTTGCCGGGCACCACATTGGTGTTGGTGCCGCCGCTGATGCGGCCGACGTTCAGGTAGGGGTGGTCGATGCCGGCGACCTTGGACTTGCGCGTGCGCAGCACGTCGTTGTGGGCGTACAGCGCGGTCAGCAGCTTGTTGGCGGCCTGCAGCGCGTCGACGCCGGTCTCGGGATAGGCGGCATGGCTGGCCAGCCCGTGCAGCGTGACTTCCAGCTGCAGGCATCCGTTGTGCGCCACCACCACCTGGTAGCTGAAGCCGGCGGCGATCAGCACGTCGGGCTGGGTCAGCCCCAGGTTGAGCAGCCAGCCCGGGCCGAGCTCGCCGCCGAACTCCTCGTCGTAGGTGAAATGCAGCTCGACCGTGCCGCGCGTGGGCCGGGCCACCGCTTCCAGCGCGCGCACGGCGAAGCTGAAGGTGGAAAAGTCGCTCTTGCTCACGGCGCTGGCGCGGCCGAACAGCTGGCCGTTCTCGATCTCGGCGCCGTAGGGGTCGTGCGTCCAGCCTTCGCCGGGCGGCACCACGTCGCCGTGGGCGTTGAGCGCGATCGTCGGCCCGTCGCCGAAGCGATGGCGCACGATCAGATTGGTCACCGACACCATGCCGGCGGCCTTGACCACCGCTTCGGGCACCTTGTGGCGCTCGACCTGGAGGCCCACGCTCTCGAGCAGCTCGGCGGTGCGCTCGGCATGCGGCGCGTTGTTGCCCGGCGGCGTGTCGGTGGGCACGTGCACCAGCGCCTGCAGGAAACCGACCTCTTCGTCGAAGTGCTTGTCGATCCAGGCGTCGGTCATGTCATGGATTTCGCTCAAGCCTGCCCTCCGTCGGCTGCCAGCTGCTCGAGCAGGTGCGCGAAGGCGCGCACGGTCAGCTCGGTGTCGTCGTTGGTGATCGATTCGAGCGGATTGTGGCTGATGCCGGCGTTCAGGCCGCGCTGGAACAGCATGGCCTGCGGCATCACCTCGTGCAGCTTCATCGCGTCGTGGCCGGCGCCGCTGGGCATGCGGTGCAGCGGCAGGCCCAGCGCCGCCACCGCCTGCTCCCAGCGCTGCTGCCAGGCCGGTGCGCTCGGCGCCGCGGCGGCGCGCATGGTCTCCTCCGCCGTGTATTGCAGGCCGCGCGCGTGGCAGATGCGCGCCAGCTCGGCCAGCACGTCGCGGGCCAGCGCGTCGCGCGCGTCGTTGGTGGTGGCGCGCAGATCGAGGCTGAAGGTGCAGCGTCCGGGCACCACGTTGATCGAGCCGTTGGGTACCTGCAGCATGCCGACGGTGCCGACCACGTGCGGCACCGACGCCGCACGCCGCTCGACATAGAGGATCAGCTCGGCCACCGCGGCGGCGGCGTCGCGGCGGCGGTCCATCGGCGTGGTGCCGGCGTGGCTGGCCATGCCGGTCACCTCGCACTGGTAGCGCACGCCGCCGTTGATCGAGGTGACGATGCCCAGCGGCAGGTCGATCTCGTTGAGCACCGGACCCTGCTCGATGTGCACCTCGACGAAGCCGAGATAACGCGCCGGGTCGCGCTTCAGCTTCGGGATGTCGTCGATGCACAGGCCGGCATGCGTCATCGCATCGCGCATCGTCACGCCGTCGGCGTCGGCCGGGTCGCGCCAGGCCGGGTCGAAGTGGCCGGTGAGGGCGCCCGAGCCGAGGAAGGTGGCCTTGTAGCGCTGGCCTTCCTCTTCGGCGAAGCCGACCACTTCGAGGCCGAACGGCAGCCGCCGGCCGGCGCGACTGAGTTCGCGCACGCAGGCCATCGGCACCAGGATGCCGAGCCGACCGTCGTACTTGCCGCCGTTGCGCACGGTGTCGTAGTGGCTGCCCGTGAGCAGCCGCTTCGCGTGGCGGTCGCTGCCGTGATAGACGCCGACGACGTTGCCGACGGCGTCGGTCTCGACCTCGTCGAAGCCGCAGTCGGCCTTCATCCAGTGTGACAGGCGCTGCGCGCAGGCGCGGTGCGCATCGGTCAGGTAGGTCACCGTGAGCTCGCCGCGTTCGGCGTAGCCGGCGTCGCTGTGCTGCGCCAGGCGCTCGGCCCAGTCCCACACCCCATTGCCGAGCTCGGGCGCGACGCCGAACTTGTCGTTGAGCCGGATCTCGGCAATGCGATGGATGTTGCGCAGCGCCTCGGCGAGCTCGAAGTCCGGATGGTGACGCACCCGCCGCGCGAAGGTGGCGATGATCTCCTGCTTGCTCAGGCCGGTGCCGCGCGGTCCGCGCACGGCCAGGATGAACGGAAAGCCGAAGCGCTCGTTGTATTCGGTGTTGAGCCGCTGGATGGTGGCGAACTCCTGCGGCGTGCAGTCGGTGAGGCCGGCCTTGCCCTGCTCGTTCGTCGATTCGGCGGTGAGGGTCTTGCTCACCATCGCCTTGCCGGCCAGCTCCGGGTGGGCGCGGATCAGGCCGACCTGCGTGTCGCGCCCGGACTGGCGCACCGTCTGCACCAGCGCGTGCTTCAGTTGCGGCAGGCTGGCGAACGGCCGCCGCGGCCAGGTCGCCTGCGCGATCCAGGGCGAGTGCTCGTACACGCCGTCGAGCAGCGTGGTGAACTCCGCCTCGGTGGCGGCATTGAGGCGTTGCAGCGTCAGCATCGTCACTCCCAGCCGTGGGCGGTCGCGGGGTCGAACGGGTGGGTGCGCTTCCAGTGGCGCGCGATGTCGACGCGGCGGCAGATCCAGACCCGCTGCTTCGATTGCACGTGGTCGAGAAAGCGCTGCAGCGAGCCGATGCGCCCCGGCTTGCCGAGCAGCCGGCAGTGCATGCCGATGGACATCATCTTCGGTGCCTCGTCGCCTTCGGCATAGAGCGCGTCGAAGGCGTCGCGCAGGTAGGTGAAGAAGTGGTCGCCGGTGTTGAAGCCCTGCGCCTGCACGAAGCGCATGTCGTTGGTGTCCAGCGAGTAGGGCACCACGAGGTGCGGCGCGCGTGTGCCGTCGCTCTTCTTCACATGCAGCCAGAACGGCAGGTCGTCGCCATAGTAGTCGCTGTCGTATTCGTAGTCGCCCTGGTCGACGACGAGGCGGCGCGTGTTCGGGCTGTCGCGGCCGGTGTACCAGCCGGCGGGCCAGGCGCCACCGGTCATCGTCTTCAGCAGGTGCGTCGCGACGCCGACATGCTTGCGCTCGGTGCCTTCCGGCAGGTTCTGGTAGTGGATCCAGCGCAGGCCGTGGTTGGCGATCTCGTCGCCGCGGGCCAGGAAGGTCTGCACCAGCTCGGGGTAGCGCTCCAGCGCGGCGACGACGCCGAACACGGTGAGCGGCAGGCCGCGGCGGTCGAACTCGCGCAGGATGCGCCAGACGCCGGCGCGCGAGCCGTACTCGTACATCGACTCCATCGTCATGTGCCGGTTCTCGTAGGCCTGCGCCGTGACGAGCTCGGACAGGAATGTCTCCGACGTGGGGTCGCCGTGCAGCGGGCTGTTCTCGCCGCCCTCCTCGTAGTTGAGCACGAAGTTGACGGCCACACGCGCCTCGTCGGGCCAGCGGGCGTGCGGCGGCGTGCGGCCGTAGCCGCGCAGGTCTCTCGGGTAGGGCAGTTGGCTCATGCGGGCCTCAACAGGTCGACGAGGTCGCCGACGCGGGGGTGGATCTGAAGGTTGCGCTCGACGTTGCCGAGATGATCATCCATCAGCTTGGCGGCGGCGCGCGCATTGCGTGCGGCGAGCGCCTCGACGATGGCGACATGCTCGTCGGCCGAATGTTCGGCCGAGTGCGACGACTGGTACATCAGCGCGATCAGCGAGCAGCGCGACAGCAGGTCGGCCAGCAGGTCGGCCAGCACCTGGTTGCCCAGCATGCGCGCCAGCACGACGTGGAAATCGGCGAGCAGCCGAGTGCGGCCGCTGACGTCGGTGCGCGCGACGGCGTCGCCCTCCTGCTTCAGGTGTGCGCGCAGCGCGCGCACCTGCTCGTCGGTGATGTCCGCGCAGAGCCGGCGCACCATCGCCGACTCGACCATGCGGCGCACCTCGAAGACCTGGCGCGCCTCCTCGATGCTGGGCGTGGCGACGAAGGCGCCGCGCGCCGGCGCCAGCGTCACCAGGTGGTCGCGCGAGAGCTGGTTGAGCGCCTGTCGCACCAGCGTGCGGCTGACCTTGAAGATGTCGGCGATCTGCTGCTCGGCGAGCTTGGTGCCGGGCATCAGCCGGCGCTCGACGATGGCCGACGTGATCGACTCGACGATGCG
>JBGAMU010000077.1:0-18516 GCA_044222685.1 Burkholderiaceae bacterium | reverse complement strand
GCACGTCGTCCGCACCGCTGGCATCGCCGAGCGCCGCCCTGCCGACCCCTGAGGCGGCGCCCGCGCGGGCCGACTCGCCGGCGCCGGTGGTGGAGGCCCCGGTCGCGTTGCGCGCCGACCCCGCGCCGCTGAGTGCCGAGCCGGCGGACGCCGGCCCGTCCAGCGGCAGCTACGAGTCGCTGTTTCGCAGCACCGGCGAGCTCGATTCGCCCACCGCGCATCCTTCGGCCATCGACATCGTGCTCGACGGACAGGACAGCGGCAGCGGCGACGCGGTCGACTCGCGCCTGCTGTCGTTCGTGCAGCAGGCCGACAAGGCGGCGCGCTGGCAGCAGCCGCGCATGCGCGCCGGCCTCGCCCTGGCTGCGGCGGTGCTGGGCCTGACGCTGGCAGCACAGCTGGGCATTGGCGCACGCGACAGCATCGCCGCGCGCTGGCCCGCCGCGCGCCCGCTGCTGGAGGCGCTGTGCGCGCCGCTCGACTGCCGCATCGAGGCCCCACGGCGCATCGACCGGCTGGCGGTGGAAAGCAGCGGTCTGACGCGCATGGCCGAGGGGCCGGTGTACCGGCTGGCGATGGTGCTGCGCAATCGCGGCGACACGCCGCTGATGCTGCCGGCGGTGGACCTGTCGCTCACCGACTCCGGCGGTGCGCTGGTGTCACGCCGTATCCTCAGCGCTGCCGAACTCGGCGCGCCGCGCGCGACGATCGCCCCCGGCCAGGAGATGCCGTTGCAGGCGCTGCTGATGTCGGCCGACCGGCCGCTCACCGGCTACACGATCGAGATCTTCTATCCCTGACCTCCCTGGCGCCTCGCGCGAAAGCACCGAATGTCCACTCTGATCTGCGGTTCCCTGGCCTTCGACACCATCACCGACTTTCCAGGTCGCTTCGCGCAGCAGATCCTGCCGGAACAGGTGCACATCCTCAACGTGTCGTTCCTGGTGCCGACGCTGCGCCGCGAGTTCGGCGGCTGCGCCGGCAACATCGCCTACACGCTGCAGCAACTCGGCGGCACTCCGCTGGTGATGGCCGCACTCGGCAACGACGGCGGCGGTTACCTCAAGCGGCTGACCGGCTGGGGCCTCGACACCTCGCTCGTGCGGGTGGTCGACGACAGCTACACGGCGCAGGCGATCATCATCACCGACACCGACAACAACCAGATCACCGCCTTCCATCCCGGCGCGATGCAGTCGGCGCACGAGACCGTGGTGCCGACGCGCGACGACATCGCGCTGGCCATCGTCGCGCCCGACGGGCGCGACGCGATGCTGCAGCATGCCGAGCAACTGGCCGCGCGCCGCATCCCGTTCGTGTTCGACCCCGGCCAGGGGCTGCCGATGTTCAACGGCGGCGAATTGAGCCGCTTCGTCGAACAGGCGACCTGGGTCGCGGTGAACGACTACGAGGCGCAGATGCTGTGCGAGCGCATGGGCACCACGCTGGCCGACCTGTCACGCTCGCACCTGCGCGGCGTGGTGGTCACGCTCGGTGCGCAGGGCTGCGACATCTGGCAGCAAGGCCAGCGCACGCAGGTGGCCGGCGTGGCAGCGACGGCAGTGGTCGACCCCACCGGCTGTGGCGACGCGTTTCGCGGCGCGCTGCTCTACGGCCTCGAGCGTGGCTGGGCGCTGCCTCGCTGCGCCGCGCTCGGCAATCGCGTCGGTGCCCTCAAGATCGCCCAGCGCGGCGGGCAGAACCACCGCATCGACAGCGGGCTGCTGCAGACAGCCTGACCCGGCCGGCGCAGCCGATGTTGCGCTGCCGCATCACCGCGCTCTGACGACCGACAACGCCCGGTGCAAGCCGCCGTCCGATGGACGCCGAGTTGCGCACCCACAAGCGGCCGCCGATGCCGCTCGATTCAATGGTGTCACGGCCATGTGGCCGGCCATCTCATCATCGGAGAAACCATGAAACTGCGTTCGATCATTGCCGTTGCCGCCGCCGTCGCCGCGATGCCCGTGGCCTGGGCCCAGGACAGCGGTAGCTGGATCGTCCGCGCGCGTGCGGTCCACCTCGATTCGGCCAACAAAGACAGCACCGGCCTCGGCCTGACGATCAACAACAAGACCATTCCCGAAGTCGACATCAGCTACTTCTTCACGCCGAACCTGGCGGCCGAGCTGATCCTGACGTATCCGCAGAAGCAGACCGTCAATTCGACCGTCGTGGGCGGCGACATCGGCACCTTCAAGCACCTGCCGCCGACATTGACGGCGCAGTACCACTTCACTGGCCTGAAGGGCTTTCGTCCCTATGTCGGCGCGGGCGTGAACTTCACGAACATCTCCGACGTGCAGATCCTGAATGGCGCGGTCAACCTCAAGCGCAACAGCTATGGTCTTGCAGCGCAGGCCGGCGTTGACGTCCCGTTCGGTGGCGGCTGGCTGTTCAACGTCGACCTCAAGAAGGTGCAGATCAAGACCAACGTCTACCTGAACGGCGCCGATCAGGGCAAGTTCAAGGTCGACCCGACGTTGATCGGTGTCGGCGTCGGCAAGCGCTTCTGACGTGAGCCGCGCGGTGCACACGCACCGCGCTCACGCCAGGCTCAGTCGGGCCGCTGCCAGGCCAGACCTTCGTCGGTCAGCACTGCGTCCAGCGGCACGTCGTGCGGCTCGGGCGTCAGCCACGGGATGTAGCCGTGGCTGTAGCCCACCCCGACCGTGAATGGCCGCGGTTTCAGCGCCGCCAGTGTGCGGTCGTAGAAGCCGCCGCCATAGCCGAGCCGCGTGCCTTGCGGCCCGAAGCCGACACAAGGCACCAGCAGCAAGGTCGGCTCGAATTCCGCCGTGTCTTTCGGTTTGGGGATGCCGTAGGCGTCTTCTTCCATCGGGCAGCCCGGAAACCAGACGTGAAAGCGCAGTTGCCGCGTCTCGCGGTCGATCACCGGCAGGCCGATGCGCCGGCCCTCGGGGTCGGCCTCGCTCCAGCGATACAGCGCAGGCAGAGCGTCGAACTCGCCCTTGATCGGCCAGTAGGCGCCGATGGTCCGATCGGGCCGCGCCACCAGCCAGACCCGCAACACCTCCTGCAGGTGCATCGCGCGCTGGTGGCGGTCGATCATCGCCTGCCGCTCGGCCTGCAGCTGCTTGCGCAGCGTCGCCTTGTCGCGTGAGGGCTCGAGAGGCAGTTTGAAGGGCAGGGTCATGTCCGGCATTGTGCCGCCCGGCGCCACCCGCCGAGCGTCCTACACTGCCGCGCATGGCCCAGACGCCGCCGCTGGTCGCGCACTGCCTGGAGCTGCTGGCGCCGCTCGGCGACGTGCGCTCGCGCCGCATGTTCGGCGGCCATGGCCTCTACGCCGGCGACCTGTTCATCGCCCTGATCGCGGGCGAGCGCCTCTACCTGAAGTGCGACGACCCCACGCGCGCCGATTTCGAGCACGCCGGCTGCGAGCCGTTTGCCTACTCGAGCCGCGACCGCGGCGCGGTGACGCTGGGCTACTGGAGCGCGCCCGACGAGGCGATGGACTCGCCGCAGGCCATGCTGCCCTGGGCCCGCCGGGCACTCGCCTCGGCACTGCGCGCCCAGGCCGCCAAACGCACGCCGAAGGCGTCGACGCCACGCGCGGCGCCGCGCAAGACGCGCACCAGCACACCCCGCAAGACATCCACCGGCCGCAACGGCTGATCGGCGCACCAGTTCAGCCGAGCGCCGTGGCCGGACTGCCAGGGCTCGGCCACCACATCCTGGCCGGCCGCCAGGCGAATGCGCTCGCCGCGCGACAGCACCAGATCGTCCCAGCGACCACTCTGCGTGAGCCACACCCGCCCCGCCGACACGCGCAGCTCGCCGCTGCGCCAGGCGCGCAAATGGATGGCGCGGGCCAGCACCAGCGGGCCCTCGCGCAGCGGATCGCGGGTCGCCGTAAGATCAAAGAACATCATCAATCTCCTTCGTCGACCGCACCGCGCAGACTGTCTGCACGCATCGCGGTTTCACGAGGTCAATGATGGTCGCGCCTGGACCTCGAGGCCAATGATTTCGGTTCACCTCACGGATGCACAGAACGCATGAATAGACCGCGCCAACGCCCGCTCAGCCTGGACAGCCTGCGGGCCTTCGAGGCGGTGGCGCGCCGGCTCTCGTTCAGCGCGGCAGCCGACGAACTGCATCTCACGCAGCCGGCTATCAGCCGGCAGATCAAGGGCCTGGAAGAGGAGCTCGGCACGGCGCTCTTCATCCGTGGCACGCGGCGGGTGGAACTCAGCGCCGCCGGCGCCGCCATGGCGCACACGGTCGCGCCGCTGCTCGGCAACCTGGACCGCGTGGTGCGCGACATCCGCAACCGGCGCGGCCGGCCGCAGGTGAGCCTGTCGACGTTCGCCTCGTTCGCCACGCTGTGGCTGCTGCCGCGACTGGCCGAGTTCCAGCAGTCGCAACCGGCGTTCGACATCCGTATCTCGGCGGCCGACCGGCTCGACGACCTCGACGACCCCGAGCTCGACCTGCTGCTGCGCTACTGCGCGCCGCAGGACGCGCCGCCGGGCGCCGAGCGGCTGTTCGGCGAGATCCTCACCCCGGTGGTCAGCGCTCGGCTGCTCGAGCAGTCGATCGCCGGTCAGGCGCCGCCACTCGACGAGCCGTCCGACCTGGCAGCCCATGCGCTGCTGGAAGAGGACGATCCGCGCACACCTTCGTCATACCGCCTCAGCTGGCGACGCTGGCTGGCCGAACAGGGCCTCGGGTCGCTCGAGCCACGGCGCTGGCTGTTCCTCAACTACACGCACCAGCAGGTGCAGGGTGCACTCGCCGGCCAGGGCATCGCGCTGGCGCGCATCTCGCTCGTGCACGATCAGCTCCAGCGTGGCGAGCTGGTCGAGCTGTTCGGCGGTCATCGTCGCATCCCGAGCGCCGGCCACTACTATCTGTTCGAACTGCCGCATGCGCGCGCACGCACCGAGGTGCGCGACTGCGCCGCCTGGATCCGCGCCGAGGCGACGCGCACCCGCGCTGCCCTCGGCGAGACGCCGGCCTGACGCGCCCGACGCATGCGCCGCACGGCGGCGACCGATGCGAAAGCTGCATGCGTCGCGCGGCGACTGCAGCCTATCATGCGCGCCCGTCCCTGGAGGCCCTCATGCAGCTGCTGATCGGCAACAAGAACTACTCGTCGTGGTCGATGCGCCCGTGGGTGCTGATGCGCCACTTCGCCATCCCCTTCGACGAGGTGATGGTGCGCTTCGATTCGATGAAGACCGACTCGCTGTTCAAGCGCCGCGTCGCCGAACTGTCGCCTGCCGGCCGCGTACCGGTGCTGGTGGACGAGGGCCTCGTGGTGTGGGACACCCTGGCGATCGCCGAGTACCTGGCCGAGAAGTTTCCGGCGCAGGCGCTGTGGCCGCGCGACCCGCGCCAGCGCGCCCGCGCGCGCAGCCTGTGCGCCGAGATGCATGCCGGCTTCTCCGCGCTGCGCAGTCACTGCCCCCAGAACATCGAGGCGTCGCTGCCGGCGGTGGGGCAGCGCATCGTCGCCGAGCAGGCCGGCGTGCGCGACGATCTGCAGCGCATCGACGCGATGTGGACGCTGGCGCTGCGCGCCAGCGGCGGGCCGTTCCTGTTCGGCGACTTCTGCAACGTCGATGCCTACTACGCGCCGGTGGCCGGCCGCATTCGCACCTACGGCCTGCCGGTGTCGGCCGAAGCACGCGGCTACATCGATCGTGTGTTCGCCAACCCCGCCGTCGCGGCCTGGGTGCGCGATGCGATGGCCGAGGCCGATTTCCTGGACTTCGAGGAGCCGTATCGATCGGCGCGCGATTGACTGCGCTACAGTCGGCCACCACGGCGCGGTCGGCGGACGGCCGCCCCGAGCCGTTGTAGTTCCTTCAATGCGCGTCCGTTCCTCGACACTCCCTTTGCTGCGTACGCTGCTGGCGGCGCTGTGCCTGTGCAGTGCCTTGCCGCAGTCGGCCTGCGCGGCGGTGACGCCCGATCCGATCAACGAAGCCCGCGAGGCGCTGCGCAAGCGCGACTCGAAGCGGCTGAACGCCTTGCGCAACAGCACGCGCGCCGAGCAGCACTCGCTGGCGATGTGGGTCGACTACTGGGACATCGGCAACCGCATCAGCGAAGTCAAGACCGAGGAGATCGAGGACTTCTACACACGCTGGAGCGGCACCTACGTCGAGGACAGGCTGCGCAACGACTGGCTGCTCGAACTCGGCCGGCGGCGCGACTGGAGCGCGTTCGCGCGCGACTATCCGCGCTTTCGCATGAACGACGATCGCGAGGTGAGCTGCTACTGGCAACTCACCGAGCACCAGTCCGGCAAACCGGTGCGCGAGACCGCGCGTGCGTTGTGGTTCGCGCAGCGCGACAGCGACGACGGCTGCGCCCTGATGGCCGCCACGCTGGTCGACGCCAAGGTGCTGAGCAGCGACGACATCTGGCTGAAGCTGCGGCTCAGCGTCGAGCAAGGACGCGCCCGGCTGGCGCGCAGCGTCGCGGCGCTGGTCGACAAGCAGGCGGCCGCGGAAGTGGCCGAACTGCTCGACAACCCGGTGCGTTACCTGCGCCGGCCGGGTGCACTGACGGGGCGCCATCACCAGGAACTCGCGTTGCTGGCGGTGCTGCGCGCCGCCACCAACGACCCCGAGGCGACAGCCGCCCTGATGGACGAACGCTGGCAATCGGCGCTCGGCCCCGATCGGGCCGCGTGGGCCTGGTCGATCATCGGCAAGCAGGCGGCGCTGAAGCTGTCCAACGAGGCACCGGTCTACTTCAAGCGCGCCTGGGCCCAGTTGCGCGGCACGCCGAAGGCGGCGCAATGGAGCGACGACACGCTGACCTGGGCGGCACGCAGCGCCCTGCGCGCCGGCACCAACGGCGACCGCTGGGCGCTGGTGCTGCGCGCCATCGGCTCGATGAGCGAGAGCGAGCAGGCCGATCCGACCTGGGTCTACTGGAAGGCACGTGCGCAGGTCGCCACCGCCGCCGAAGGCGACGGCGGCGATGCGCAGCGCGAGCAGGCGCGCGAGGCGTTCGCCTCGATCGCCGGTCCCTACACCTTCTACGGCAAGCTCGCGGCCGAGGAGCTCGGCTTCGTGCCCGAGTTGCCCGGCCTGACGCCGACGCCGAGCGACGCCGACCGCGAGCGGGCGCGCGCGCCGCCCGGGCTCGCGCGCGCCGTGCAGCTGATGGCGCTGGGGCTGCGCAGCGAAGGCGTGCGCGAGTGGAATTTCACGCTGCGCGGCATGTCCGACCGCGACCTGTTCGCCGCCGCCGAGTGGGCCTGCGAGCGCGAGGTGTGGGACCGCTGCATCAACACCAGCGACCGCACCCGCGGCGACGTCGACCTGGCGCAGCGCTACCCGATGCCGTTTCGCGACGTCGTGCTGGCGCGCAGCCGCGAGAGCGGGCTCGACCCGGCCTACGTCTACGGCCTGATCCGCCAGGAATCGCGCTTCATCTCCGATGCCCGTTCGAGTGTCGGCGCCTCGGGCCTGATGCAGCTGATGCCCAACACCGCGCGCTGGGTGGCCAAGAAGTTCGCGCTCGACTACAAGCCCGACCAGATCGTCGACCCGACGTTCAACGTCAAACTCGGCACCTCGTATCTCAAGATGGTGCTGGAGGACTTCGGCGGCTCGCAGGCCATGGCGGCGGCCGCTTACAACGCCGGCCCGAGCCGGCCGCGTCGCTGGCGTGAGGGGCCGCCGATCGAGCCGTCGATCTGGGCCGAGAACATCCCGTTTAACGAGACGCGCGACTACGTCAAGAAGGTGCTGTCGAACACCGCCGTGTACGCCTCGCTGATGAGCGGCCGCACACTGTCGCTGAAAGCCTGGCTCGGCTCGCCGATCGGCCCGCGCGAGGCCAGCGCGCCGGCCGTCAACGTCGAGCTGCCCTGAGCGGCGACGGCGGTCCGCCCGTGTTGCGGCGCCTGCGATGAAGGCCTATGTCGTCGGCGGCGCAGTGCGCGACGGCCTGCTCGGCGTGCCGGTGAACGATCGCGACTGGGTTGTCGTCGGCGCGCGGCCCGAGCAGCTGCTCGCGCTGGGCTACCGGCCGGTCGGGCGCGACTTCCCGGTCTTCCTGCACCCGCAGACCGGCGAAGAGGTGGCGCTCGCCCGCACCGAGCGCAAATCGGCCGCTGGGTATCACGGCTTCCAGTTCCACGCCGCGCCCGACGTCACCCTCGAGCAGGACCTCGCGCGCCGCGACCTGACGATCAACGCGATGGCGCTCGACCCCGACACCGGCGCGCTGATCGACCCGTTCGGCGGCCGCGCCGACCTGCAGGCGCGCGTCTTCCGCCACGTATCGCCCGCCTTCGCCGAGGACCCGGTGCGGCTGCTGCGCATCGCCCGCTTCGGCGCACGTTGGCCCGACTTCACCATTGCGCCGGAAACGGCTCGGCTGATGCGCCGCCTGGTCGACGACGGCGAGGTCGATGCGCTGGTCGCCGAGCGCGTGTGGCAGGAGGTGTCGCGCGGCCTGATGGAGCGCGCCCCGGCCCGGCTGTTCCAGATCCTGCACGACTGTGGTGCGCTGGCGCGCCTGGCGCCCGAACTGGCGCCGCTGTGGGCGAGTGGTGGTGGCGCCACGGCACGGGCTCTGGCCGCGTGCGCCGCACAAGACCTGTCGCTCGCGATCCGTTATGCCTGCCTGTGCCATCAACTCGGCAGCACCGCGTCAGCGCCCGATGACGTCGCGCGTGCGCTCATCGCCTTGTCCGACCGCTGGCGCGTCGGCAATGATTGCCGCGAGCTGGCTGCAGCCCTGCTGCGCGAGCAAGCACTGCAGCGCCAGGCTTCGACGCTGGACGGAGCCGCCGTCCTGGCACTTCTGGAGCGTTGTGACGCCTTTCGCCGGCCCGAGCGGTTCGGCGAGCTGCTGAGCGCCTTCCGGTCGACTCAGTTCGACGCGGCCGTCGCCACGGCGACCACCACGGTCGGCCGACTGACGACCGCCCTCGACGTCGCCCAGCGCGTCCAGGTGGCGACGTTGCGCGAGCAAGGTCGGCTGCCGCCGGAAGGCGGCCCGGCGATCGGGCTGGCGCTGCGCGCGGCGCGCGAGCAGGCAATCGCCCAGGCGCTCGCTGGGGCTTGATGTGCGGCCCGAGCCGCCGCGCCACGACTCCGGTACAAGACCGATGTGCAGCTGGCTGACGGCATCCGGCGACTGGGCTTTCGCAAATGGTATGAACGCGAGCTGCTGAAGAGCCACGCCCATCTCACGCTGACCTTCCTGTGTACCGTCGGGCTGCTCGGCGCGTTCGAGGCGGCGACCCAGTTCCGCGACCTGCAGGACCAGATGATCAACGCCGCGGCCATCGTCGGCTCCGGGGCGATCGGGGTGTGGGCATTGCGCCGGTATCTCTATCTGCTGATGCACGCCGAGAGGGTGGCCAACCAGGCCGACTGCCCGCAGTGCGGCGCGTACGCGCGCTTCAAGCTGGTGGAGGGTCGCGCCGAAGGCACCGGCGTCCCGGTGTGCTGCCGCGACTGCACCCACCAGTGGTCGATCGCCGACTGAACGCCCGCCGGTCAGAACAGCAAGCCGACGCCCATCGCGATCAGGCTCAGCACCACGCTGCTGGCGAGCGGCAGATAGACCTCGCGGCCGCCGATGCGCATCGAGAAATCACCCGGCAGCTTGCCGAGACCCAGTCGCTCGAGCCAGCCGCGCAGACCGTTGAAGATCAGGAAGGCCAGGACGAAGACGATCAGCCAGCGCATCGCAGCTACAGCCGGTACGTGCGATCGCCGGCGGCGAAGCCGAGCGCGTCGAACGTGCAGCCCCGGGCCAGGCCGATCACCTTGAACAACTCGCCCATCTCGTGCTCGTCGACCAACGGGTGGGCCGCCGCGCGCTCGCGCGGCGCGGCGGCCTGCATCATCTCGGCCAGGCCGCAGTTGACGAGAAAGCGCGCCTGCGAGGTATAGCCCAGCACCTCGGCGCCGGCCTGCTGGGCAGCCAGCGCGACGCCGGTGAAGTTGACGTGCGCGGTGATGTCCTTGTCCCCAGGGTCCTGCAACGGGTCGGTGTCGGCGCGGTGCGCGCGATGGCACATCAACGTGCCGCCGATGCGCTGCGGGTGATAGTACTCGGCGGCTGGAAAACCGTAGTCGATCAGGAACGCGGCGCCGCACCGCAGGTGTTGCGCCAGCGTGGCGACGAAGGCATCGGCCTGCGGGTGGATCTCGGTCACCGTGCCGGGTAGGTAAGCAGCGTCGTGCGGCGGTCGCAGTTGCGTCGGCCGGTCGCGCCAGGCGAGCGTGTCGCCGGCAGCCGTGACACCCCGCTCGAGCCACTGCGCGCCGTCGAAGTGCAGCAGCTGTACCGGCATCGCGTCGAGCACCTCGTTGCCGATGGCCACGCCGTCGAACGGCTCGGGCCAGCGGTCGAGCCAGCGCACGCGCTCGCCGAAGCGCGCCAGGCGCTCGGCCTGCCTGGCGCGCAACGTGCCCGACAGGTCGACGATGCGGTACTCCTGCACCGCGTCGGCGTCCAGCGTGTCGAGCAGCGTGGCGGCCAGCGCACCCGAGCCCGCGCCGAACTCCAGCAACGTGGCGTTGCCGCAAGCGTGCAGCGCCTGGCGCAGCTGAACCGCCAGCGCCCGACCGAACAGCGGCGAGATCTCCGGTGCGGTGACGAAGTCGCTGCCCGACTCGGGCCAGGCACCGAATTGCCGGGCGTCGCGCGCGTAGTAGCCGAGCCCGGGCGTGTAGAGCGCCAGACTCATGTAACGGTCGAACGACAGCCAGCCGCCGGCCTGTGCCACTGCGCTGACGATCCGCTCGCGCAGCGTCGCCGATACACTGCCGTTCCCGTCTGAGCGCATCGTGCGATTCTAGGAACCCGGCGGCCTTGCGGCCGTCCGGCACGACATGTCCGACTCCGCTGCCTCCAGCTCGACCGCCGGCCTGCACGAGGTGATCCTCACGCTGCCGCGCCCGATCGTGGCCGGGCTGGCCGTGCTGATGGTGGCCGGCGCGATCGCTGCTGCCTGGATGGCCACCACGTCGACGACGCCGAGCCTGCAGGAGGTGGCCAAGTCCGTGCTGCTGGTGCTGCTGCCGTTGCTGGTCATCGTGATCGCGGCGATCGGCATCCGCCGCACGTCGACTCACCAGGTCGACCAGCTGGTCACCGCCTTCCTGGAACAGACCGTGCTGCAGCGCTTCCAGCTCGCATGCACCCATCACGAGGCGCATCCGTATCCGTTCTCGGAAGTGGCCTTGGCGCGCCGCACCTTCGGCCGCTCGTACGCCGACTTCCGGCTCACCGCCGACTGTCCACGCTGCCAACAACGACCCGAGCTGCCGCGGCCACCACCGTCCACCGTGTGGGTGAAGATGAACGTCATCAATGTGGAGGTCGGCACCACGCTGCGGCTGGCCTGGCCCGGTGCGCTGCCGCCCAACGCGTTGTACGACCGGCAGACGATCGCTCCGGTGTTCGAGCATCCGCTGCTGCGTCGCCTGTCGATGACGATCCAGGGCTCGGTCGAAGAGGACTACAAGGTGCGCGTGCTATTCGAGCCGGGCGGCGACGGCCATGTGCAGGCGCATCTGTCGTTCCGCCAGAAGCTGCGCGACCACTTCCTCGGCTCGCCGTTCCTCAAGCGGTATTACGCCGAGGACGCCGTCATCCTGGTCGGCGTGCTGTTCCACGAGCTGCTGAAGGCCGGTCTGCTGCCGCCGGCGCGCGCAGCCGACGACTGATGCCATCACGGCGCGCCCGGGACGACACGTGATGCTCGACTGCGTGATCATCGGCGCCGGCCCGGCCGGCTGCAGCGCCGCCTCGTGGGCTGCGCAGATGGGGTTGTCGGTCGCCGTCGTCGACCGGGCTTCGACGCCGTGCGAATCACTGGCTGCGCTTCAATTTCCTCAGGACTGGGTGCTCGGCTTTCCGGACATGCCGCTGGCCGCCGTTGGCGTTGCACTGGCCGAGCACGCACGACGGCGTACCGGCGTGTCGTGGCAGCTCGGTGCGGCAGTCAAGAAGCTGGCGCGGCTCGACGAGGGCTGGCGCGTCGAAGGGGCCGACGCCCGTGTCCTCGACGGCCGTGCCCTCGTGCTGGCCACCGGCGTGCGCCCGGTGCGTCCGGTCGAGTACTTCGGGACCGACCGGTCGCGTACCGACGTGCTGGACGCCGTGTCGCTGACCGCGCGCCGCAGCAGCCTGCCGCCCGGCCGCGTGCTGCTGCTGGGCGGCGGGGACAACGCGCTGGAGAACGCGGCCTACCTGGCGGGGCGCGGCCACACGGTGACGGTGTGGACACGCGGTGCCTGGCGCGGACGCGCCGCGCTGGTGGACGCCCTCGACCGCCACCGCACGGTGACGCAGCGCCGCCGCACGCCGCTGCCGACCGCGCTGCGCGCGTCGCCGGGTGGCGGCATCGATGTTGAGTCGGCGGCCCACGACGTCGAGCACTTCGACCACGCCGCGGTGCTGTTCGGCACCGAGCCCGAGCCCGCGCCGTGGTCGTGGCTGCGCGAGGCGCTGGCCGGCCGCACGCCCGCCGAGCATCCGATCCCTGGCCAGCCGATCGAGCGCCTGGGCGTCTTCGTCGCCGGCGATGCCGGCGGCCGCGGTCACCCGTGCGTGCAGACCGCACTGGCCGAAGGCGTACGGGCCTGCCAGCAGGTGATGCGTTTCCTCGGCCGCACCGGCGCTGCAGAAGCGGCGCCCACGACCGATCAGGTGGCCACTCTGAACAGCCAGGTGCTGCTGCTGAGCGGACTGCGCTTTGCCGCGCGGCTGGGCGTGCTGCCGCAGGAACGGGACGCGCCGCAGCCGATCCAGGTCGACGCCGAGCTCAACCTCGGCCGCCAGCTCGCGTTGGCGGGCGACGCTCAACTGCGCCATGTGCTCGACTACCGGAAAGTGCGCAGGCTCATCATCGACGAGTGCAACGCCGAGCACACCGACCTGCTCGAATCGCTGCTGGCCAAGCTGTGCCGCCGGCTGATGCAGCTGCCCGGCGTGCTGGGTGTGCGCATCCGCGTCGCCAAGCTGGCGATCTTCGACGACTGTGAAGTGGCCATCCGCTGCGAGGCCGGAATCTGGTGAACGAGATGACGACGACGATCGATACCGAATCGGTGGACGCCGCCGCGCCGAACGCGCAGCGGCGTACCGCCTTCGAGGCCAACAAGCTGGCCAAGCGACTGCACCGCCAGGTCGGCCAGGCGATCCGCGACTTCAACATGATCGGCGCCGGCGACAAGGTGATGGTCTGCGTATCCGGCGGCAAGGACAGCTTCGCGCTGCTCGACATCCTGCTGTCGCTGCGCCAGCGCGCGCCGGTACCGTTCGAACTGGTCGCCGTCAACCTGGACCAGAAGCAGCCCGGCTTTCCCGAACACGTGCTGCCGCAGTACCTCGCCTCGCGCGGCGTGCCGTTCCACATCGAGCAGCAGGACACCTACTCGATCGTCAAGCGGCTGGTGCCCGAGGGGCAGACGATGTGCTCGCTGTGCTCGCGGCTGCGCCGCGGCATCCTGTACCGCGTGGCGAGCGAACTCGGCGCCACGCGCATCGCGCTCGGCCACCATCGCGACGACATGGTGACGACGCTGCTGATGAACATGTTCTTCGGCGCCCGCATGAAGGGCATGCCGCCCAAGCTGGTCAGCGACGACGGGCGTCATGTCGTGATCCGCCCGCTGGCCTACGTGGCGGAGACCGATCTGGAGCGCTGGGCCGAGCACCGGCGCTTTCCGATCATTCCGTGCAGCCTGTGCGGCAGCCAGGAGAACCTGCAGCGCGTGCAGATCCGCAAGATGCTGCGTGAGTGGGAGCGCATCCAGCCCGGCCGTGTCGACAACATGTTCGCCGCCATGGGCCGCATCACGCCGTCGCACCTGATGGACCGGAACCTCTACCCCTTCACGACGCTCGAACCGAGGGGCGAGGCCGATCCCGACGGCGACAAGGCGTTCGACGACGACGATTGCGCAGCGCCCCTGGAGCAGACCATTCGCGTCGAGCGCGGCTAGCCCGCCCGCGGCGTGCCGGATTCGACGACCCGAAGGACGAGTCACATGTTGCCCAGTCGCATCGGCCTCTTCGCCGCCATCGTGCTTGCCACCGTGCTGGTCGGTTGTGCCGCGATGTCCAGCCTGCAAGCCGACATCGCCACCTACGGCGAATGGCCACCCGGTCGTGCACCCGGTACCTATGCCTTCGACCGCCTGCCGTCACAGCAGGCGTCGGCGGAGTCGCAGCAGCGGCTGGAGGACGCGGCGCATGCCGCGCTGCAGGCGGCCGGCTTCGTGGCCGCCGTACCCGGTGCGGCGCCCGACGTGCTGGTGCAGGTGGGCGCGCGCATCACCCGGTTCGACCGCTCACCCTGGGACGACCCGCTGTGGTGGCGTGGCGGCTTCGGGCCCTGGCGTCGCGGGCCATGGGCCGGCCCCTACTGGGGCCTGCACGGCGGCTACTACGGTGCCTCGGTACGTTATGACCGCGAAGTGGCGCTGCTGATACGCGACCGCGGCACCGGCGCACCGCTGTACGAGGCGCGCGCCAGCAGCGACGGCAACACGGCCGGCGGCGCGGAGGTGCTCGGTGCGATGTACCGCGCGGCGCTGTTCGACTTCCCGCGCTCGGGCGTCAATCCGCGCAGCGTGACGGTGCCGTTGCGGCCGCAGTGACCGCGCCGCCGGCCACGACCGCCCCGGCGAGGGCGCCGGCTCAGCGCCGCTGAGCCGCCAGGCTGCGCAGATCGTCCTCCCAGCCCTTCAGCTTGTCGGCGGCCGTGCGGCGCTGTTCGGGGCTGGTGGTGTTGTGCAACTGGGCGGCGAATGTGCAGTTGAATTCGGTCAGCCGCTGGCTATAGGCGCGATAGTCCGCGCGCGGCGAGCGCGTCGCGTGCGCGGCGAACACACGCAGCGCCGCCTGCACACGGCCCGCATCGGCCCGCTCGGCCACCAAGGTGCGCAGCGTCTGCACGATCTCGCGCTGGCGCGCCTGCCGCTCGGCCAGCCACAACGTGGCATCGAACGGCGAGCCGGCCAGCGTGCGTGCGACGAACGCCCGCTGCGCATCGTCGAGCCGCCCGTACAAGGTCTCGGCGCGCGATACCGTCCGCTTGACGGCGGCCTCGACCCGCTCGGCGCGCTCGCGCTGCATGAAGTCGGCGCGGAAATCCTCGTCGGCCTTGCGATAACGCTTCTCGATGTGCTGCACCTGCTCCAGACGCAGCGTGCCGACGATGCCGGCCAGCGCCGGCACGCCCTGCTCGAAGGCCGCCGCCGCGCGCTGTTGCAGGTCGCCCCACCAGCGGCAGGTCTGCTCGGCCGTGGCGTCGACCAGCACCTCCTGCTGCGCGCGCACCAGCAGCGCGGCATAGTCGCCGAGCTGGCTCGCGCGGTGCCAGGCGAACCAGTCGTCCAGTCCGGCGCGTGCCAGCGGCGCCTGGCGTTCGTCGAAGTCGAAGTAGCCGTCGAGCCACCAGTAGGCCAGTTCGGGCGCCTGGTTGTAGGCCAGGCGCACCGCGCTGCAGCCCGACAGCAGCGCCATGCAGACCGCGATAATCCACGCTCTGCAGCGCGGAACGGCGAACATGGCACTCGACATCGTCATCATGGCAGCGGGCAAGGGAACGCGGATGAAGTCCGACCGACCCAAGGTGTTGCACCGGCTGGCCGGCCGTGCGCTATTGCAGCATGTCCTGGATACCTGTACCGCACTGTCAGCCGACCGTACCCTGGTGATCACCGGTTATCGCGCCGACGAGGTGGAACAACTGCTGCAAGGCCAATCCGCGCGCTGCGTGCGGCAGGAGCCGCAGCTGGGCACCGGGCACGCCGTGCAGCAGGCCTTGCCGCATCTGGACGACGACGGCACGACGCTGGTGCTCAACGGCGACGTGCCGCTGATCCGCGCCGACACCGTGCGGGCCCTGGTCGACGCGTGCGCGGGCCGCCAGCTCGCGCTGCTGACCTTGCGGCTCGACGACCCCAGCGGCTACGGGCGCGTGCTGCGTGAAGGCGACGCGGTGCTCGGCATCGTCGAGCACAAGGACGCCACGGCAGCGCAGCGCCAGGTCCGCGAGGTCTACACCGGCGTGATGGCCGCGCCGACGGCACAGCTGAAGCGCTGGGTCGCCGCACTGCGCAACGACAACGCGCAGCGCGAGTACTACCTGACCGACATCGTGGCGATGGCGGTGGCCGATCGCGTGCCGGTGGTGGCGCACGTGGTCGTCGACGAGACCGAGGTGCTCGGCATCAACGACGCGGTGCAGCTGGCCGATCTGGAACGCCGCGTGCAGCGCCGGCAGGCCGAGGCGCTGATGCGCGATGGCGTGCGTCTGGCCGACCCGGCGCGCTTCGACCTGCGCGGCGAGCTGCGCTGCGGACGCGATGTCGAGATCGACGTCAACTGCATCTTCGAGGGCCGGGTCGTGCTCGGCGACGGCGTGCGCATCGGTGCCAACTGCGTGATCCGCAACACCACCATCGCCGCCGGCGCCGAGATCCTGCCCTTCACCCACTTCACTGACGCCGTCATCGGCGCCGGCGCGCAGGTCGGCCCGTTCGCCCGCCTGCGGCCGGGCGCCGATCTCGGCCCCGAGGTGCACATCGGCAACTTCGTCGAGGTGAAGAACTCGACGCTGGCGCGCGGCGCCAAGGCCAACCACCTGGCGTATCTGGGCGACGCCACCGTTGGCGAACGCGTCAACTACGGCGCCGGCTCGATCACCGCCAACTACGACGGCGCCAACAAGCACCGCACCGTGATCGGCGCCGACGTGCATGTCGGCTCCAACTGCGTGCTGGTGGCGCCGGTGACGGTCGGCGAAGGCGCCACCATCGGTGCCGGCAGCACGGTCGGCAAGCCGGCACCGGCCGGCCAGCTGACGGTGGCCCGGGCCCGACAGGTATCGATCAGCGGCTGGACGCGGCCGGAAAAGCAGAAGAAGACCTGACCGCGCCGGGCGCGACGCCGATCAGCGCGCCAGCTGCGCCGCCGCCAGGCACAGGTCTGCCCAGGAACGCGCCTTGTCGGTCGGGGTGCGCAGCAGATACGCCGGGTGGTAGGTCACGATGACCGGCGTGTCGCGATAGCGGTGCACCTGGCCGCGCAGGCGGCCGATCGGCTCGCCGCTGCCGAGCAGCGCCTGCACGGCGAAGCGGCCCATCGCCAGGATGATGCGCGGCTGCACCAGCGCGATCTGACGGTGCAGGAACGTGCCGCACAAGGCCAGTTCGTCCGGCTCGGGATTGCGGTTGCGCGGCGGCCGGCACTTCAGCGTGTTGGCGATGTAGACCTGCTGCTCGGGGGCCGCCTCGCCGCGCGTCAGTCCGAGCGCGCCCAGCATGCGGTCGAGCAGCTGGCCGGCCGCGCCGACGAAGGGCTCGCCCTGCCGGTCCTCCTGCTCGCCGGGGGCCTCGCCGACGATCATCCAGTGCGCCTGCAGATTGCCGACGCCAAACACGGTCTGCGTGCGCCCTTCGCACAAGCGGCAGGCCTGGCAGGCCGCGACACGATCGCGCAGGGCGACCCAGTCGAGGCCGGCGATGTCGCGCGCACGCTGCTCACGATCACCGACCGGCGCGGCCCGCAGCGATACGGCGGGCGCGGCCACCATCGCCGGCGATGGCGCGGGTCGGGTGGCCGTTCCGGGTGACGCGTCTGCCGCAGCGGTGGCCGGTGCCGGCCGGGCACTGGTCGCCGTACGATCCGGCGGGAGGCTTTCGGCCTCCACCGCAGTTCCCGGCGGGCCCCACACGGTGACGCCCATCGCACCGAGCATCGTGCGCTGGCGTTCAGTCCACCGCATGTTCGGTCGGCAGCAGGTCGAGACTCATCACGATCGCATTCTCGCGTCCGTGCGGGCCGGCCGGGTAGTAGCCGCGCCGCAGGCCGACCTCGCGAAAGCCATAGCGTCGGTAGAGGTCCTGCGCGCGCTGGTTGCTCGCGCGCACTTCCAGCCACAGCCGCGCAGCCGCTCGGCTGCGGCTCCAGGCCACCAGCTCGTCGAGCATCGCCCGTGCGTGGCCCCGGTGCTCGAACGGCGGCGCCACGGTCAGGTTGAGCAGGTGCGTCTCGTCGACGCCGGCCATCGCGACGTAGTAGCCGAGCCAGCGGCCCTGGCCGTCGACGCGCTTGCATAGGCGGTATCCGGCGACGATCGAGTCGATGAAATTGCCGCGGCTCCACGGATAGGGATAGGCCTGTGTCTCGATCGCCATCAGCTGGTCGAGGTCATGCAGCTGCACCGGCCGCAGCGCCGGCGCGTCGCTCGCCCGGCTCATGCGGACCGGCGCGCACCCGCGCGCGCGGCTTCGCGCTCGGCGCGGGTCAGCGCCACCTTGTCGCGCAGATAGATCGGCAGCGCGTCGGCGGCGTCATGCAGCGCGCCCTGGCGCCAACCGTCCTCGGCCAACGCGAGCAACGCCGCGGCACGGTCGAGCTCGACCGGAAAGCGCGCCGCGGCGCCGCTGGGCAGCCGTGCGCCAAAAGCCTCGATGGCCGAGCCGGCCACCGCCTCGGGCGGATGGTCCAGCCAGGCCTGCGTCAGCGCATCGAGGGTCCACAACG
>JBGAMU010000076.1:0-18825 GCA_044222685.1 Burkholderiaceae bacterium | reverse complement strand
ATATAAGTTCTCGGCCGCGACCCAGTTCTCCTTGCGCTTATACGACGGAATCTAGAGCGGGATCACCGGGATCGGCAGGTCGAGCGCGCGGGCCAGGCCGCCGGGATCGTCCTGGATCAGCTCGGCGGTGCACGACGCGCCGACGATCATCGCCTCGGGCCGGAAGCGCTCGTAGGCCTCGCGCACCGTGCGCTTGAACAGCTCGGCGGTGTCGCCGCCCAGGTCGCGCGCCTGGAACGTGGTGTAGCTGACCGGCGGGCGCGTGCTGCGCCGCTCGATCATCGTGAACAGCAGGTCGGCGTAGGTGTCGCCCTGCGGGGCGTGCAGCACGTAGTGCAGCCCGCGCATCGCGGTGGCCACGCGCATCGCGCCCACGTGCGGCGGGCCCTCGTAGGTCCAGAGCGTCAGTTGCATCGCAGGTTCGCTCCTGTGGTCGGGTCAGGCGGCCAGGCGCACACGCCGGTCGAGCGGCCGCGCCAGCAGCGCGGCCAGGTCGCTGGCCTGTTCGTAGCCGTGGATCGGCGAGAACACCAGTTCGATCGCCCACTTGGTGGTCAGGCCCTCGGCCTCCAGCGGGTTGGCCAGGCCAAGGCCGCACACCACCAGGTCGGGACGTGCGGCGCGGCAGCGGTCGAGCTGGCGTTCGACGTCCTGGCCTTCGCTCAGCCGCACGTCGGGCGGCAGCAGGGCCAGTTCCGGTGCCAGGTGCTGGCGATGCAGGTAGGGCGTGCCGACCTCGACCAGCTGCATGCCGAGCTCGCGCGCGGCAAAACGCGCCAGCGGCACCTCGAGCTGCGAATCGGGGAAGAAGAAGATGCGCTTGCCGGCGAGCAGCGCCCGCTGGCGGGCGAGCGCCTGCAGCGCGCGCTGGCGCGGCGCCGCGATCACGGCCTCGACCTGGCGCGCTTCGATGCCGAACGCGTCGGCAGCGGCCTGCAGCCAGCGCGTCGTGCCCTCGGCGCCGAACGGAAACGGCGCGGCCAGGCGCTGCGCGCCGCGGGCCTCGAGCGCGCGCGCGGTGTCGGCGAGGAAGGGTTGCGCCAGCAGCAGCCGTGTGCCCGCACCCACCGCCGGCATCGCGCCGGCGCGCCGCGCGGGCAGGAAGCGCACGTCGGCGATGCCCATCTGCTGCAGCAGCCGGTGCAACTGCTCTTCCACCACGTCGGGCAACGCGCCGGCGATCAGCAGCGAGCGCGTGTCGGGCGCGTCGGCGGGCAGGTCGGGCACCAGCGAGGCGAGGCAGGCGTCCTCGCCCTGCGTGAAGGTGGTCTCGATGCCGCTGCCCGAGTAGTTGAGCACGCGCACGCGCGGCAGGAACTGCGCCGACAGCCGCTGCGCGGCGCGCGACAGGTCGAGCTTGATCACCTCCGCCGGGCACGACCCCACCAGGAACAGCAGCTTGATGTCGGGCCGGCGCTCGAGCAGGCGGGTGACCACGCGGTCGAGCTCGGCGTTGGCGTCGGCCAGGCCGGCGAGGTCGCGCTCGTCGATGATCGCGGTGCCGAAACGCGGCTCGGCGAAGATCATCACGCCGGCGGCCGACTGGATCAGGTGCGCGCAGGTGCGCGAACCGACGACGAGGAAGAACGCGTCCTGGATCTTGCGGTGCAGCCAGACGATGCCGGTGAGGCCGCAGAACACCTCGCGCTGCCCTCGTTCGCGCAGCACGCCGTCGCCCGCGGCGGCGGTGGCGCAGCCGCGCGTCGACACCGGTGCCGAGATGGTGACCGGGCCGCTCATGCTGCGTGCTCCTGCGGGGACAGCGCGTGCGGCGCCGGCGCCGCGCTCTGCTGCCGCGCCATGCGCAGCTTGAGCAGGAACTGGGTCGCGTTGATCGCGTAGCTGGCATAGGCCGCCAGCGCGAGCAGCATCAACGAGCGGGTCGACATCACGCCGCCGAACCAGCCCACCAGGTAGGCCGTGTGCAGCGCCAGCACCAGGATGCTGAAGACGTCTTCCCAGAAGAACGGGCGCGCGAACAGCCAGCGGCCGAACACACGCTGCTCCCAGATCGAGCCAGTGACCATGATGGCGTACAGCAGCAGCGTCTTCAGCACCACCGACTGCAAGGCGATCTGCTCGCCGGCCCCGCTGAGCAGGTAACGCAGCACCAGCACCAGGCTGACCAAGAAGACGACGAACTGGATCGGTGCCAGCACCGCCTGCACCAGCGTCCACGGTGTCGCGTCGCGTCGCGTCCGTTCGGCGGCCGTATACAGCGGCGCGGTCGGGCGCCGCGTGCTGGCGTCGGACCGGGGGCGGGTGGAGGGGCGGCGCACGGTGGATCGGGTTCTCGGCTGGACCCCAATCTACGGCGCGAACCGGAAAGTGTCAATCATGATTGACGTCATGCAAAACTGACGATAACGTGTTCACCATGCAGCGACCGGTCGGCCGGCGGCGCTTGAAGCCCAAGGCCATCGAATCGTTTGCTGGGAATCAGAGACAGGCGACAACCCGGGTTTGTCCGCATCCGAAAGGGTGATCCAGTGGGTGACACGGCATGGCGTTCGGCGTAAAAACATTCGCGATCGATCTGGGGCGAGAGGCTCGAACAGACACGGCTGTCGCCGACAGCGGTTCCAGCGCTCGCAGCGAGCCCCGGCCTTCGGCGCGGACGAGGAGACGGCGCATGAGTGGGTGGACGCAGCCGCGCAGCGGCGCTTCGCCGGGTAGCGATGAGGCCTGGTTGTCCCGCCCGTCGCTCGACGATGCGTCCCCATGCGCGCCGTCGAAATCGAAGGCGCCGCGCGCCGGCGACCCGTTGCAGGCGCTGGTGCGCACCGTCGAGACCGAGATCATCCCGCGCCTGATGCTGCTGCATCAGCAGGCCGGCACACGGCCGTCCCACCATGCCGGCGGCAACGGCAGCGCCGATCTGCGGGTCGGCGAGGCCGACGTGATCGCGCTGACCGACATGGTGCTGAAGAGCCAGGACGGCGCGACCGCCTTCGTCGAGGCCCTCATGCTGCGCGGCGCCACGCTCGACGCTGTGTACCTCGACCTGCTGGCCGCCGTGGCGCGCCGGCTCGGTGACCTGTGGAACGCCGATCTGGTGGAATTCACCGACGTCACCATCGCGCTCGGCCGCCTGCAGCGTGTGCTGCGCGAACTGGCGGCCGACTCGCGTGTGCCCGGCCGCAACGGGACCATGCAGCGCAGCGTGCTGCTGGTGCCCGTGCCGGGCGAGCAGCACACGTTCGGCCTGAACATGGTGAGCGAGTTCTTCCGCGCGTCCGGCTGGGGCGTGTGGGCAGAACCGCCCGCCCAACCCGAAGCCCTGGTCGCACTGGTGCGGGATCACTGGTTCGACCTCGTGGGCTTCTCGATCGGCAACGACAGGCGCATCGAGCCCCTGGCGGAGCTGATTCGATCGATCAGAAGAACCTCCCACAATCGCGCCGTGCGGGTCTTGGTCGGTGGACCATTGCTCCTGGCGCGACCGCAGCTCGCCACGTTGCTGGGGGCCGATGCGTCGGCCGCCGATGCGCGGCAGGCTATGCTTGCAGCCGACAGGCTGATGGCGAAGCGGGACGAGGGCAGGTGAGCACGAGCAAAGAAGAGAAGAAAGCGACCCCCAGGAACGGCAGCCCCGCGAAGACCTCGCGCAAGCCGTTCGTCGCCTCCAAACGCGTGTTGGAGCCGCTCGACGCCGAAGCCGCCGCTTCCCTCGTCGAAGCCGCGGCCGATGTCTCGCTGGTGCTCGACCGACATGGCGTGATCCAGGACGTCGCCATCGGCAGCGAGGACCTGCCGGTGCACGGCTACCGCAACTGGATCGGCCGGCCCTGGGCCGACGTGGTCACCGTCGAGAGCCGTCCCAAGGTGGCCACGCTGCTGAAGGACGCAGCCGACGGCGCGCCGCGCCACTGGCGCCACATCAACCATCCGGTCGAGCGCGGCAGCGACCTGCCGCTGCTGTATTCGGCGGTGCGTGTCGGCCAGAAGGGCCGCATCGTCGCGTTCGGCCGCGACATGCGCGCGCTGGCCAGCCTGCAGCAGCGGCTGGTCGATGCGCAGCACACGCTGGAGCGCGACTACTGGCGGCTGCGCCACGTGGAGACGCGTTATCGGCTGCTGTTCGATCTGTCGTCGGAGGCCATCGTCATCGTCGATGCGGCGACCACCACCATGGTCGAGGCCAACCCGGCGGCGATCGCCTTGCTCGGGCTGTCGGCGCGCAAGGTGGCTGGCCAGCCGTTCCCGAGCGGCCTGGCCGAGAAGGCGCGCCGCGCGGTCGCCACGCTGCTGGCGCGCGTGCGCACCACCGGGCGCGGCGACATGGTCGAGGTGCGCGGCGCCGCGGGGCAGGGCGATCTCACCGTCACGGCGTCGCTGTTCAAGCAGGAGACCACGCAGCTCTTCCTCGTGCGACTGGCCTCGGTGCAGCGGCCGGCGGCGGCCGCGGCCGCCACCCACGCCCGCGAATCGATGGCGCAGGTGATCGAGCGTGCGCCGGACGGCTTCGTCGTCACCGACCTCGACGGCCGCGTGATGAAGGCCAACCTCGCCTTCGTCGACCTCGTGCAGCTGGCCCTCGAAGACCAGTTGCGCGGCGAGTCGCTCGACCGCTGGCTCGGCCGGCCCGGCGTCGACCTGAGCGTGATGCTGTCGACGCTCAAGCAGCAGGGCAGCGTGCGCCTGTTCGCCACCAGCCTGCGCGGCGAACACGGCGCGTTGGCCGACGTCGAGATCTCCGCGGTCGCGGTGCCCGATGGCGACCCCCCCTGTCTGGGTTTCACGGTGCGCCACATCGGCCGCCGGCTGGGCGTCGAGCTGCAGTCGGCCAAGTCGGCGCCGCGCTCGGTCGAGCAACTCACCCAACTGGTCGGCCGCATGCCGCTGAAGGACCTGGTGCGCGAGTCGACCGACCTGATCGAGCAGCTGTGCATCGAGGCCGCGCTCAAGCTGACGCAGGACAACCGCGCCTCGGCGGCCGAGATGCTGGGCCTGTCGCGGCAAAGCCTGTACGTCAAGCTGCGTCGCTACGGCCTGGTCGACCAGAGCTCCGAGCCCGCCGGCAGCTGAATCGCGGCCGCGCGTGGCGGCGCCTGGCGCCGTCGCGCGCGAATCGCGCCGGGTGTCGCTACTGGTGGTACCAGCCGACCGGCACCGGCGGCGGATCGCCGCTCGGCTGCGCCATCAGCTGCAGCCACCAGCGCCCGCGGGCGCTGGATTCCGTCGTCGAGGCGGTGCTGGCCGGCGAAGGCCGACCCGGCATCGACCCGGCCGGCGGCGACGCCGTCGCGGCGCCGTGCGCGGAGGAGAAGCCGCCGCTGCTGTTGCCGATGGAAGCCGCCGCCGTCGTCATGTGCCACCTCGCCGTGCTGGCCGTGTTCTTGGTGTAAATGTACGTTGACACAAGAAGATGTCAAGTCAAGAATCCAAGGCATGGCCCGCCCCGCGTTGTCCGCCGTCGCCGAGCTGCTCAAGCCGATCACCTGGTTCCCGCCGATGTGGGCCTTTGGCTGCGGGGTGGTCGCCTCGGGGCTGCCGCTCGACGGGCGTTGGCCGCTGGTGGTGCTGGGTGTGCTGCTGGCCGGCCCGCTGGTGTGCGCCACCAGCCAGGCGGTGAACGACTGGTTCGACCGCGAGGTCGATGCGATCAACGAGCCGCAGCGGCCGATTCCGTCGGGCCGCATGCCGGGTCGATGGGGCCTGTACATCGCGATCGGCTGGACCTTGCTGTCGTTGCTGGTGGCACTGGCGCTCGGCACCTGGGGTTTCGCCGCGGCCGCCGTCGGTCTGCTGCTGGCCTGGGCCTACAGCGCGCCGCCGCTGCGCCTCAAGCGCAACGGCTGGTGGGGCAACGCGGCCTGCGCCGTCTGCTACGAGGGCCTCGCCTGGGCCACCGGCGCGGCGGTGATGGCCTGGGGCGCGATGCCTCACCTGCGCTCGCTGCTGCTGGCCGCGCTGTACAGCGTGGGTGCCCACGGCATCATGACGCTGAACGACTTCAAGTCGATCGAGGGCGACCGCCGCATGGGCATCGGCTCGCTGCCGGTGCGGCTGGGCATCGACGGCTCGGCGCAGGCGGCCTGCTGGATCATGCTGCTGCCGCAGCTGGCGGTGATCGCGCTGCTGCTGTCGTGGCAGGCCGGCTGGCATGCGCTGGCGGTCGCCGCACTCGTGCTCGTGCAGGGCGTGATGATGCGCCGCTTCGTCGCCGACCCGCGCGCGCGCGCCACCTGGTACAGCGCCAGCGGCGTGCCGCTGTTCGTTCTGGGCATGCTGGTCAGCGCGTTCGCGCTGCGTGCCACCGCAGGCGCTTGAGCATGAGCGGATCCGGCGGACTGGGCTGGTGGCTGATCGTGCGGCTGGGCCTGGTGCAGGCCGCACTCGGCTCGATCGTCGTGCTGACGACGTCGACCTTCAACCGCGTCATGGTGGTCGAACTCGCCCTGCCGGCGCTGCTGCCGGGCGCGCTGGTCGCGCTGCACTACCTGGTGCAGGTGGCGCGCCCGCGTCTGGGCCACGGCAGCGACGTCGGCGGTCGCAGCACGCCGTGGATCGTCGGCGGCATGGGCGTGCTGGCGGCCGGTGGCATGACGGCCGCCCTGGCCACCGTCTGGATGGCCAGCCACCCGCTCGCCGGCGCTGCGCTCGCGGTGGTGGCATTCGTGGCGATCGGCCTGGGTGTCAGCGCCTGCGGCACCTCGGTGCTGGTGCTGCTGGCCAAGCGCGTGGTGCCGTCGCGCCGCGCGGCCGCCGCCACCGTGGTGTGGCTGATGATGATCGCCGGCTTCGCCGTCACCGCCGGCCTGGCCGGCCACTGGCTCGATCCGTACTCGCCGACGCGCCTGCTGCAGGTGGCCGGCGTGGTCTGCATGATCGCCTTCACCCTGACGCCGATCGCGCTGTACCGCCTCGAGCCGCGTGCCGGACGGGGCGCGCTGGCTGCAGCGGCCGAGCAGGACCGCGCGCGACAGGCGCCGGGTGCGTTCCGCATCGCGCTGCGCGGCGCCTGGGCCGACGCCACGGCGCGGCGCTTCGCGGTCTTCGTCTTCATCGCGATGCTGGCCTACAGCGCGCAGGACCTGATCCTCGAGCCGTTCGCCGGCGCGGTGATGGGCTACACCCCCGGCGCATCGACCCAGCTGTCGGGTCTGCAGCACGGTGGCGTGCTGCTGGGCATGCTGGCGGCTGCTGTCGTCGGCAGCCGCTGGCACGACCGCGCGGCGGGATCGTTGCGTGTGTGGACGGTCGGCGGTTGTCTCGCCTCGGCGTTGGCGATGGCCGGCCTGGTGCTCTGCGGCATCACCGGCACGGCGGGGCCGTTCAAGGCCATCGTGTTCGGGCTCGGCGTGGCCAACGGCGCGTTCTCGATCGCGGCCATCGCGACCATGATGCGCCTGGCCGGCGACGGCCGGCCCGCCAGCGAAGGCGTGCGCATGGGGCTGTGGGGCGCGGCTCAGGCCATCGCGTTCGGCCTCGGCGGCCTGCTCGGCACCGCGGCCAGCGACCTGGCGCGCTGGCTGGTCGGCACGCCGGGCGTCGCCTACGCGAGCGTGTTCGCGCTCGAGGCGCTGATGTTCGTGGTCGCCGCCGCCATCGCAGCGCGCACCGAGCGTCGACCCGCGGCCCCGCCTGCCGTGCGTCGCCGCTCCAGCGCCACGCCGGAGCATCGCCTCGTCCACGCCAACCCAGGGCCTCTGCCATGAAGCTGGAAACCGTCTTCGATGTCGTGGTGGTCGGCGGCGGTCCCGCCGGTGCCACCGCCGCGCACGACCTTGCGCTGCGCGGCCTCAGCGTGCTGCTGCTCGACCGCGCCGGGCGCGCCAAGCCGTGTGGCGGTGCGATCCCGCCGCGGCTGATGCGCGACTTCGGCATCCCGGAGTCGATGCTGGTGGCGCGCGCCACCTGCGCACGCATGATCTCGCCGGCCGACCAGCGCGTGGACATCCCGATCGAAGGCGGCTACGTCGGGCTGGTCGATCGCGACGTCTTCGACGAGTGGCTGCGCGAGCGCGCCGCGTCGGCCGGCGCCGAACGACGCGTCGGCGACTTCGAGCGCCTGAGCCGCGACGACGACGGCATCCGCCGCGTGCACTATCGCCAGCACGGTCGCGCACGCGCCGCCGACCCGGCCACCGACAGCGTGCGCGCGCGCTGCGTGATCGGTGCCGACGGCGCGCGCTCGGCGGTGGCGCGGCAGGTGGTGCCCGGTGCCGAGCGCGGGCGCTTCGTCTTCGCCTATCACGAGGTGTTGCGCTCGCCCGCGGCGAGCGGCGACGCGCCGGCCGTGCCCGACTACGAGCCGTCGCGCTGCGACGTCTACTACCGCGGCACGCTGTCGCCCGACTTCTACGGCTGGGTGTTTCCGCACGGCGCGACGATGAGCGTGGGCACCGGCAGCGCCGACAAGGGCTTCTCGCTGCGCGCCGCGGTCGGCCGCCTGCGCGCGGCCAGCGGGCTCGATGCCATGGAGACGCTGCGCCGCGAGGGCGCGCCGATTCCGCTCAAGCCGCTGCCGCGCTGGGACGACGGCCACGACGTGGTGCTGGCCGGCGACGCCGCCGGCGTGGTGGCACCGGCCTCCGGCGAGGGCATCTACTACGCGATGCTGGGTGGCCGCCTGGCCGCCGACGCCGCCGTCGAGTTCCTGGCCACCGGCGATGCGCGCTCGCTCGCCGGTGCACGCAGACGCTTCATGCGCGAACACGGCCGCGTGTTCTGGGTGCTCGGCATCATGCAGCGCTTCTGGTACAGCAGCGACCGCCGGCGCGAGCGCTTCGTGTCGATCTGCCGCGACCGCGACGTGCAGCAGCTGACCTTCGATGCCTACATGAACAAGCGGCTGGTGCGCAAGCGGCCGCTCGCCCACGTACGCATCTTCTTCAAGGACATGGCGCACCTGCTCGGCCTGGCGCGCGTGTGATGGCTGCGCCGACGACGCGGGGCCGGGCCATCGCGGTGGCCGCGGCGTGTGCGCTGGCCGCCGCCGTGCTGGGCGCGCTGTCGACCGACCTGGGCAACTGGTACGCCGGCCTCAAGCAGCCCGCGTGGAAGCCGCCCGATGCCTGGTTCGGCCCGATCTGGACGGCGATCTTCGCCTGCGCCGCGTTGTCGGGTGCGAGCGCGTGGCGCGGCGCCACGCAGCCGGGCCAGCGCAGGAACCTGGCGCTGCTGTGGAGCGCCAATGCGTTCCTCAACGTGTTCTGGAGCCTGCTGTTCTTTCGCCTGCGCCGGCCCGACTGGGCGCTGGTCGAGGTGTTCGCGCTGTGGGCCTCGATCGTCGTGCTGATCATCGTGTCGGCACGCCTGTCGCGCCTCGCCGCCTGGCTGCTGGTGCCCTACCTGGCCTGGGTGTCGATCGCGGCGCTGCTCAACCGCGGCGTGGTGCAGCTCAACGCCCCGTTCGGCGGCGGCTGATGGGCGGGCCGGCGACCGGGTCGGCGGCAGCCCTGTGGCTGGTCGATGCCTTGCTGCTGCTCGTCGCGTTCGAGGCCGTGGTGCTCGCGCTGCGGCATCGTCGCACCGGCCGGCCGCCTGCTGCGCGTCAGTTCGTCTGGAGCCTGCTCGCCGGCGCCTGGCTGATGGTGGCACTGCATTGCGTGCTGGCGGGCTACGGCGTGGTGGCGATGGCGGCGTGCCTGGCCGCCTCGGGCCTGTGCCATGCCGCCGATCTGCGCGCGGTGCGGCTGCGCGGCGGATCGACCCCGCACGCGGGTTGACGCCGGCGCGCCGATTGCAGCTGTAATCGCAGGCGCCGGGGCGGTAGTGCGCCCGCAATGCGCCGCCGCCAGCATGGTGGCATGCGTCGTTCACCCGTTGCCGCCAGCGAAAGCCAGAGCGCCCACTCGATCGGGCGGCTGACGCATCTGCCGCGTGACGTCGTGCGCACGGTGCACGGCAGGCGCGGGCAGGCGCTGGCGGTCTTCACCGGCCGGGTGTGGCTGACCCGTCACGGCGAGCGCCGCGACATCGTGCTGGCGGCCGGCGAAACCTTCACCTTCGACCGCGACAGCGCGCTCGTCGTGCAGGCGCTGGCCGATGCCTACGTCGTGCTGTTCGACCTGGCCGTCGACGCGGGCCACGAGGCGGCCCTCTGGCAGCCGGAGCCCGACGATGGCCGCGCGGCCTGAAGTCGACGCGGCCGCGCTGCCGCTGCTGTGGGCCGGCACCGACTGCCGCCCGCTGATCGTCCGGCCGATCCGCGGCGACGATGCGCCGCTGCTCGGCGCGTTCTACGCCGCGTTGACGCCCGCCTCGCGGCTCAACCGCTTTCATGTCGGCATCAAGGAACTGCCGCCGCGCTGGCTGCAGGCCTTGTCGCATCCCGATGCCGACGACGAGCTGGTGCTGCTGGCGATCGCCGAGCAGGACGGCCGCGCCGTGTGCATCGGCGAGGCACGTTATGCGCTCGACACCGAGTCGGCCCGCGGCCGCGACTTCGCGGTCGCCGTGGCCGACGGCTGGCAGGGCCACGGCCTCGGCGGCCGCCTGCTCGATGCGCTGCTGCAGCACGCCGCGCGCCGCGGCGTCGACCAGCTGCACGGCGACGTGCTGCGCGACAACCTGCCGATGGTCGCGCTGGCCCAGCGCAAGGGCTTCTCGGTGGCGACCCATCCGGCCGATGCGCGCTTGCTGCGTGTCGTGCGCCAGCTGTCGACGTCGTGGCCGGCGCCGCTGCCGGCGACGACAGCAAACGTCCTGCGCGCCGCATCGTTAGATTGCAGTTTAAACGGGGACCGCCGCGGGCCGACTTGCGTCGGCCACGGCCGCGCGCGAGCATCCGTGCACGACAGACAGGAGACCACCGCCATGGCACCGATCATCCCGACCCATCGTCCCTGGTTCACGCCCGAACGCGCGGCGGTCGGCGTGGCCGTGCTGTCGCTGCTGTGCAGCGTGTTCCTGGCCGTCGACGCGGTAGGTGCCGATACGCCGGCATCCGAGCGCGGCCGCGACGCGTCCGCCGCCGGCTGCCCGGCCGGCGCGCCCGCGGTCATCGCATCGCCCGGCGGCGTGCAGCTGCTGTAGGCCATCGATCGCGCCGCGCGCGTCAGCGCGCGGCCAGCCGTGTGCCCGCCAGCGGACGCCAGACGGCGGCCAGCTGGCGCAGCTGGCGCGCCAGACGTTCGACCTGCGCGCTGCGCGGCGTGCCGTTCAAGGCCCATTCGACGAAGTGTTCGCAGTTGTTCGACCACACGCGGTAGTCGTTCTCGCCGAGCCGGCTGCGCGCGCGTTCGACCGCATGCGTGCCGGCAAACGCCGGCGCCGCCACCGGCTTCACCTGCCAGGGCTTGCCGCCCGCGAAGGCCTCGAGCGTCACCTCCTCGACCGGTCCGCGGCGCAGGCGCCGGCTCAGGCCCGCGTAGTGGATCACCCGGCCTTCGCCGACATAGAGGCCGTGGTGCACATAACCGCGCCGTGGCGTGGTCAGGTGGGTACCGGGCGGCAGCTGATCGGGTGTCATGGCGAGTGCGGTGTTGGGTGCGGACGAGCCGTCGTCCGCTCGGATGCGCAGGTTGCCCAGACGCGATGAATCGCTCGTGTCGGCCGCGCGCGGCCTGCGTGTCACTTGAAACGCCGGCCGCGCGGCGGCGCTGCAACTTCCGGCGCGCTCGCGCGACTGATCCCCTGCACCTGACCAACACGCCGCCGCTGCGGCGACTCATCATGCGATTCGTGATCCTCGGCAACTCCGGTGCGGGCAAGACCATGCTCGCCCGCGCGATGGCAGCCCGCTCGCGGCTGCCGGTCCTGCAACTCGACAGCCTGGCTGCCGACACCGGTGCGGCCGGCGGCAGCCACCTGCCCGATCGAGCCCGCGCGCTGCTCGAGGCGTTCTGTGCCCGCGACGAGTGGATCGTCGAAGGCCGCGACGGCGAGCTATTGCTCGCTGCCTTGGCGCACCGGCCCGAGCTGCTGGTCCTCAATCCGGGCCCGGCGGTGTGCATGCAGCACTGCCGCTCGGCGGCGTGGGAGCCGCACCGGTACGCCAGCTCGCAGGCGCAGCGCGACCAGCTGCCGCAGCGGCTGCAGGCGGTGGCCGACTACTACCGCGGCGACGGCGCCGACTCGCTGCGCGGCCACCGTGCGATCTTCGACGGCTACGCCGGCCCCAAGCGCGAACTGCAGCTGCCGGTGCGGCTGCGCATTGCAGATGAAATCTGGCCCCCCCGCTCGGTAACCGGTTCGTAAGCGGCGGCGCCGATCGTGCAGCCCATGGTCAACCTCACCCAGGAGAACACCATGATCAGGACCCAGCAACCCGACTTCCGTGTCGACGCACCGGTGGTCTTCGACGATGCCGATGCGCCGATCGATCCGTGGTCGCTCGACGAGATCGAGAGCGCGAGCGAGATCGACTCGCTGCATTCGGACTGGCTGTCCGATGCCAGCTTCGACTGAACCCTCCGCCGCGCATCCGCCTCGGCGGGTGCTGCTGGTGGACGTGGACCGCGGCCTGGTCGAGCTGATCGAGGCCTGGCTGGTCGACGAAGGATTCGCCGTGGCCCAGGCGGCCAGCTGCATGGTGCAGGCCAGTGACCCGGTCGGCCGCGTGGACTTGGCGATCCTCGAGGTTCCGTTCCCGCGACAGGGCGGCGTAGACTGCGCGCGGCGCATCGGCAGCCGGTTTCCGGGTGTGCCGATCCTGGCGCTGTCGTCCACCTTCTTCGCCGGAGTCGAAAGTGATGGCCCTGTGGCGCGCGCATTGGGCGTCGACCGCGTGCTGGCCAAGCCGCTGTCCCGCGACTCGCTGATGCGAGCCGTCCACCGCCTGCTGCCGCCCACGGATGTCAACCCCGGTCCGCTCGATGCCCCCCGCGGCGACCGCGCCACCGGTGTCTGAACCGGCCGCCGAGGCCGACGCTCCGGGCCGCGGATCGCGCCGCTGGCCGTGGCGCAGCACGCCGTGGCTGGGCGGTCTGTTCATCGTCGTCATCTTCGGGCTGGCCGCCTTCGACACGGTGCGCAGTTACCGCACCGCGGTCAGCGAGACCGGGCGTGAGCTCGATGCGCAGGCCCGGGTGCTGGCCGAGCAGACGGCGCGTTCGCTGCAGACCGTCGACCTGGTGTCGCGCCACGTCGCGGACGCCTGGCGCAGCGGCAAGCGCGAGGCGCTGGAGCCGCATGCCCTGCACGACTATCTGCACGATCAGGCCGTCGGCCTGGTGCAGATCGAAGGCCTGTCGCTGGTCGACGCCGACGGCCGCCTGGTGGCCAGCTCCGAGGCCTACCCGCTGCCCGCGCTGCCCAACGTGGCGGAGCTGCCGGTCTTCCAGCGCCTGCGTGAGGACCGTGGCATCGGCCTGGAGGTCGAGAGCCCGCGGCGCGGGCTGTTGAACCCCGAGGTGTGGGTCATGCCGCTGGTGCGGCGCCTCGAGCAGGCCGACGGCAGCTTCGCCGGCGTGGTGGTGGCCGCCGGCCGGGTCGACTACTTCCAGCGTTTCTACCGCGACGTGCGTCTCGACGAGGGCACCAAGATCACGCTGATCCACCGCGACGGCACGCTGATGGCGCGTTACCCGGTGATCGAGACGGCGCTGGGCCAGCGTTTCCTGTCGATGCTCGACGAGATGCTGGCGGCGCGCGACAGCGGCACGCTGCCCTCGCGCGCGCGCAGCCCGCTCGACGGCGTCGACCGCTTCGGCGCGGTGCAACTGGTGCCGGAGTTTCCGCTGGCCGTGATCGTCACCCGCGACGCCGACGTGGCACTGGCGGCCTGGCGACAGCAGTCGGTGAGCACCGCGCTGCGCACGCTGGCGCTGGGCGTGCTGGCGACCGTGCTGCTGCTGCTGGTGCGCCGGCAGTTCGCGCGGCTCGACCGCACGCGCGCATCGCTCGAGCTGTCGCGCGAGCGCTTCGCGCTGGCCGCCGCCGGCTCCGACGAAGGCATCTGGGACTGGGACGTCGCCGGCGACCGCATCTATGCCTCGGCACGCGCGCGCGAGATCTTCGGCATGCCGCCGGGTCCCGACGTGCAGCCGCGCGAGGAATGGTTCGCCGCGGTGGCGATCCATCCCGACGACGTGGAGCCGCGGCGCGCCGCGCTGCAGGCCCATCTGAGCGGCCAGGCGCCGGTGTATGCCGGCGAGTACCGGGTGCGGCGTCTCGACGGCGCGTACCGCTGGGTGCGCGTGCGCGGCCTGTGCGTGCGCGACGAGTCGGGCGCGCCGCTGCGCATGGCCGGCTCGGTCACCGACATCGACGCGCGCCGCCGTGCCGAGGATGCGCTGCGCCTGTCGGAGGAACGCTACGCGCTGGCGATGACCGGCTCCACCGGCGGCCACTGGGTGTGGGAGGCGGCCACCGACGCCTTGTTCGTCTCCGGCACGGTGAACCAGCTGTTCGGCCTGCCGGCCGACCTGCCGGCGAAGACGCGGCGCGAGTACTTCCGCCTGGTCACCGTGCATCCGCTCGATCGCGAGCGGCTCGAGCGCATCAACGCCGACGTCGAGCAGGGCCGCGTGCAGCGACTCGACTTCGAGTACCGCATCCTGCTGCCCGACACGCAGCAGGTGCGCTGGATCCTGACGCGTGCGCAGTGCTTCCGCGACGACACCGGCCATGCGGTGCGGCTGGCCGGCGTCAGCGTCGACATCACCGAGCGCAAGCGCACCGAGGAGGCGCTGCGCCTGAGCCAGGAGCGTTTCGAGCTGGCGGTGGCCGGCTCCAAGGACGGCATCATCGACTGGGACATCGCCAACGACCGGATGTACACGTCCGAGCGCACGCTGGAGATGATCGGCGAGCCGCTGACGCCCACCGTACGGACGCGCGCCGAGTGGAACGCGCTGCTGCTGCTGCATCCCGACGACCGCGAGCGCCACGCCGCCGAGCTGCAGCAGTTCCTCGCCAGCGGCGAGACGCTGCGCGAGGGCGAGTACCGCATCCGCCGTGCCGGCGGCCACTATGGCTGGGTGCGGCTGCGCAACCTGTGCGTGCGCGACGCCGAGGGCCGGCCGGTGCGGCTGGCCGGCTCGGTGAGCGACATCGACGCCTACAAGCGCGTCGAGGCGGCGCTGCGCGAGTCGGAGGAGCGGTATGCGCAGGCGCTGACCGGTTCCGACGAGGGCCACTGGGTGTGGGACATCCCGGCGCAGCAGATCTTCGTGTCGGCCAAGCTGGCCGAGATCTTCGGCCTGCCCGGCGGCGCGCAGGTGATGGCCGACAGCGACTACTTCGAACGCATTCCGCTGCACCCCGACGACCGCGAGATGGTGCTGCGCAATCGCCAGGAACACGTGGCCGGCCTGACGCCGCGGCTGGATCACGAGTTCCGCATCGTGCTGCCGGGCAGCGGCGAGCTGCGCTGGATCCACACCCGCGCGCAGTGCTTCCGCGACGCGGCCGGCCAGTCGCTGCGGCTGGCCGGCTCGACGGTGGACGTTACGCCGCGCAAGCACGCCGAGGAGGCGCTGCGGGCCAGCGAACAGCGCTTCGCGCTGGCGGTCGCCGGCTCCGACGACGGCGTGTGGGACTGGGATTTCGAGTCGGGCATGGCCTTCGAGTCGGCGCGCGCGCGCGACCTGCAGGGCCTGCCGCCCGGCCCCGAGCTGCAGCCGCTCGCCACGCTGGTCGAGTCGCTGCGCGTGCATCCGGACGATGCGCCGCGGCGCGCCGAGGGCATCCGCGCCCATCTGGCCGGCGAAACGGCCGCCTATGAATGCGAATACCGCGTGCGCCACGACGACGGGCAGTTCCGCTGGATCCGCGTGCGTGCGCTGTGCATCCGCGGCGACGACGGCAAGCCGTGCCGCATGGCCGGCTCGGTGAGCGACATCGACGCGCGCAAGCGTGCCGAGCAGGCGCGCCGCGAGACCGAGGAGCGCTTCGCGCTCGCCGTCGCCGGCTCCGACGACGGCATCTGGGACTGGAACTACGCCGCCGGCCACGCGTTCGCGTCCAAACGCGCGCGCGAGATCCTCGGTCTGCCGCCAGGCCCGGAGGCGCAGTCGCTCGAGGAGTGGTTCGCGTTGATCGGGCAGATCATGCATCCCGACGACTTGGCCGTCCGCAACACGGCGATCGAGAACCATCTCGCCGGCCGCACGCCGGCCTACGGCGGCGAGTGGCGGGTGCGCCAGCGCGACGGCAGCTACCGTTGGGTGCGCGTGCGCGGCGTCAGCGTGCGCGACGAAGGCGGCCGGCCCTACCGGATGGCCGGTTCGGTGAGCGACATCGACGTCGAGAAGCGCACCGAGGAGGCGCTGCGCCGCAGCGAGGAGCGTTACCAGCTGGCGGTCGACGGCTCCAACGAAGGCCTGTGGGACTGGGACCTGGCCAGCGACACGCTGTTCCTGTCGGCGCGCGCGCAGAAGCTGCTGTGGCTGATCCCCGGCGAGCCGCTGCGGCCGCGCCGCGAGTGGATCTCGCTCACCCACTACCACCCCGACGACGTGCAGGCCGTGCGCGCCGAGCTGGTCCGCCACCTGCGCGGCGAGAGCCAGCACTTCCGCACCGAATACCGCCTGCAGCACCACAGCGGCGCCTGGCGCTGGTATCGGCAGCGCGGCATCGCGGTGCGCGACGCCGCGGGCCGGCCCACGCGCATGGCCGGCTCGATGGAGGACATCACCGACCGCAAGAACTTCGAGGCCGAACGCGACCGGCTCGAGACCCAGCTGCGCCAGGCGCAGAAGCTGGAGGCGATCGGCACGCTGGCCGGCGGCATCGCCCACGACTTCAACAACATCCTGGCGGCGATCCTCGGCTACGGCGAGATGGCGCAGAAGGCCACCGACGAGGGCACCGCGCTGCGGCGCCACATCGACGCCGCGCTCAGCGCCGGCATGCGCGCCAAGTCGCTGGTCGAGCGCATCCTCGCCTTCAGCCGCAGCGGCATGGGCGAACGCGTGCCGGTGCACGTGCAGTCGGTGGTGGCCGAGGCGCTCGACGCAGTGGGCGCCTCGTTGCCCCCGGGCATCCGCATCGAGCATGCGCTGAATGCCGGCGACGCCGCGGTGATGGGCGACCCGACGCAGGTGCACCAGGTGGTGCTGAATCTGTGCGCCAACGCCGTGCAGGCGATGAAGAACGGTGGCACGCTGACCGTGCGGCTCGACCGCATGGAGGCCTGCGCGCCATCGTGCGCGACCAGCGTGCTGTGCGAGGCGCAGTACCTGCGCCTGTCGGTGCGCGACACCGGCGTCGGCATCCCGCCGCACGTGCTCGACCGCATCTTCGATCCGTTCTTCACCACCAAGGAGGTCGGTGTCGGCACCGGCCTGGGTCTGTCGCTGGTGCACGGCATCGTCACCGACCTCGGCGGCGGCATCGACGTCGCCAGCCAGCCGGGCGAGGGCGCCACCTTCACGGTCTATCTGCCGTGGCAGTCGGACACCACTGCAGCGCGCGAGGTCGAGGCAGCCGCCCCCGGCGGGTCGGGCGAGACGATCCTGCTGGTCGACGACGAGGAATCGCTGGTGCGCCTGGGCGAGGAGATGGTGGCCGGCCTCGGCTACGAGCCGGTCGGCTTCACCTCGAGCGCCGCCGCGCTCGACGCCTTCCGCGCCACACCGTGGCGCTTCGACATCGTGTTGTCCGACGAGGCGATGCCCGAGATGACCGGCTCCGAGCTGGCGTTGGCCGTGCGCGAGATCCGTGGCGACATTCCGATCGTGCTGATGAGCGGCTACGTCACGCCGGCGATGACCCAGCGCGCGCGCGACGCCGGCGTGGCCGAGGTGCTGGCCAAGCCGCTGGTGGCCCGCGACATCGCGCGCAGCTTGGCGGGGGCGTTGCAGCGGCACGCGTGAATACCTTGCAGTACTGCGCATCGCGGCAGGCGGTACCCGGCCGGATACCGCCTGACACGATGCACTGACCCCGCAGTCAATGCGGCTTGAACGTCACCCGCTCCGGTACCCGCTTGAAGGTGCCCAGCCGGCTCCACCACGGCATCAGCAGGAAGAAGCCGTAGTAGATCAACGTGCAGGCCTGCGACAGCCGCTCCAGCGCCGAGCCGCTCGGCGCGGCCGGTTGCGTGCCCTGCCAGCCGAGGATCAGGAAGGCGATCACGAAGGCGGCCAGCACGCCTTTGTGCCAGCCTGGCCGGTAGCGGATCGAGCGCGCGGGACTGTGGTCAAGCCAGGGCAGGAAGAACAGGATCACCACCGAGCCGCCCATCAGCACCACGCCCCAGAACTTGGCGTCGAAGGTCTTCATCAGCACGATCAGCACGGCGGCGCCGATCAGCAGTGCACCACGCCGCATCAGCGAGCCGCGACCCCTGGCGAGGTTCAGTACCGCCGCCACGCCGACCAGCACGCACAGCAGGTTGACCATCGGGTCGGTCGTCGCGCGCAGGATCGTGTAGTAGGGCGTGAAGTACCACACCGGCGCGATGTGCGCGGGGGTCTTCAGCGAATCGGCCGGGATGAAGTTGTTGTACTCGAGGAAGTAGCCGCCGAACTCCGGCGCGAAGAACAGCACCGCGCTGAAGATCGTCAGGAACACGAGCATGCCGAGCAGGTCGTGCACCGTGTAGTACGGGTGCGACGGGATGCCGTCGAGCGGGTGCCCGTCGGGCCCGAGACGCGCCTTGATGTCGATGCCGTCCGGGTTGTTCGAGCCCACCTCGTGCAGCGCCAGCAGGTGCGCCGCCACCAGGCCGATCAGCACCAGCGGCACCGCGATCACGTGGAAGGCGAAGAAGCGGTTGAGCGTCGCGTCGCCGACCACGTAGTCGCCGCGGATCAGCAGCGCCAGATCCGGCCCGATGAACGGCACCGCGGCGAACAGGTTCACGATCACCTGCGCGCCCCAGTAGCTCATCTGGCCCCACGGCAGCAGGTAACCGAAGAAGCCCTCGGCCATCAGGCACAGGAAGATCGCGCAGCCGACGATCCACAGCAGTTCGCGCGGCTTGCGGTA
>JBGAMU010000075.1:0-18948 GCA_044222685.1 Burkholderiaceae bacterium | reverse complement strand
GTCGCGCACGGCGGGCGCCGTGTCTTCAGTGGCGCGAGCGGATCAGCGCTTGCCGAGCGCGGCGCTGAGCTGGCCGCGTCCCATCGGGTCGCGACCGCTGCGATCGCGCCATTGCGAGTACGGCGGCAATGCGCCGAGCCCGTTGTCGAGCGACTCGCCGGCGACGCGGTGGCGCATCGGCTGGCGGCCGGTCTTGTCGTCCCACGACGCGTACGGGGGCAGCGTGCCCAGGCCGCTGTCGATCTTCTCGCCGATCATCGGCTGAGCCTGCGCGACTTGCGCCCGGGCCATCGGCAGGGCCAGGATCAGCGCCGTGGCGGCCGCCAGCATCGCGAAACGGGGGGTGGTCTTCATGTTCCATTGCTCCTGCACGTTGACAGGCCGACTTGACCCGCCAGAGCAGTGTCGGCAGTGCGGCCGACAAAGACGAGGAACTATGAGCGCCGGCGTCCCCCTCGAACCGGTGGAAACACCCCCTGCAGCGACCATTGCGCGAAATGTCGCACGGCCGGTGTTCACGTCGCCCACCAGCGCGGACCGAAGCGTTCGCGGGCGAAGTCGACGAACGTCGACACCTTCGACGGCACCAGCGTCGGCGATGGATAGACGGCGTGAATCTCCTGCTCGGGCAGCGACCAGTCCGCCAGCAGCGGGCTCAGCTGCTTGTCGCGCACCGAGTCGTGCGCCACGTACCACGGCAGCGCCGCGATGCCGAGCCCGGCGCGCGCGGCGGCCAGCAGCGCCGACAGGTTGTTCGAGCGCAGCGGGCCCTTCACCGGCACCTGCAGCGCCTTGCGTTCGCCGCCGCTGAAGTGCCAGCGATCGTCGCCCTGCACCGAGCTGTAGATCAGCGCGTCGTGCGTGGCCAGCTCGGCCGGCGTCGCCGGCGTGCCGCGCTGCTTCAGGTAGGCCGGTGAGGCCACCACCACCCACGGGTTGACGCCGAGGTAGCGTGCGCCGAGCGACGAGTCGGCCAGCCGGCCCATGCGGATCGCCACATCGATGCCCTGTTCGACGAGGTTGACGTAGCGGTCGTCGAACGTCAGGTCGAGCTGCAGCTCCGGGTGCTGGCGCATGAACTGCAGCGCCAGCGGCGTCATCACCCGGCGGCCGAACGCCACCGAGGTGCTGATGCGCAGCACGCCCTGCATGCGCTGCTGCATCAGCGCCGCCAGGTTGTCGGCCTCCTCGAGCTGGCGCGCGATCAGCTTGCACTTGTCGTAGTAGGCCGAGCCGACCTCGGTGGGTGTCACGCCACGCGTGCTGCGATGCAGGAGCCGCGCGCCGAGGCGCTGCTCGAGCGCGGCCACGTGCTTGGTGGCGGTGGGCTGCGCCAGTCCCAGGTCGGCCGAGGCCTTGCTGAACGAGCCCGTCTCGACGACCCGGATGTACAGCAGCAGGCTGGTCACGCGATCCATGGCGCAACTGTAGGGCCGCTTCGAGCGTCGTCCGGTGAGCCAGGTGGCCGCAGCGCATCTCCGTGGGGGTCGGATGGTCTTTGACAAGACTCAAGCCACCGGTGACTATGTCCGACGGGGGCTCAGCGGAAGGACACGATGGCGCGACTGTGGATGATGCTGGCCTGGATGCCGTTGGCAGTCGCCTTGCCGCAGGTGTCGCGCACCCGGCGCGGCTTCGTGCTCGGCCTGTGTGGCTTGTCGGCCCTGCTCGCCGCCGTGGCGCTGATCGGCTGGACCTTCGACCGTGTCGAGCTGGCGCGCTGGGTCGTCGAGCTGCCGACCATGAAGCCCAACACGGCGGTCAGCGTACTCGCGTTGTGCCTCGCGCTGGCGCCGCTCGGTCTTGAGCTGCCCGAGGGCGCTGCGCGCGTGCTGGCGTGGGTGCCGCTGGTGGCGGTGGGTCTGATGGGCGCCACCGTGTTCGAGCACATGACGCTCGTCGACCTGGGCATCGACCAGTGGCTGCTGGCCGACCGCAGTCTGCCGGCCGCCGCGTATCCGGGGCGCACCGCGGCGGCGGCGGCGCTGGCGCTCGGCATGCTCGGCCTCGCGCTGCTGCCCGGGCCGACGATGCTGCGGCGCAGCCGGCTGGCCGCGGCGATGGTGGCGTTCGTCATCGGCTACGTGGCATCGGTGGGACTGCTGCTCGAGGTGCGCTGGAACGTCGGCATCGGCATCGCCTTTGCCGAGCTGTCGTTGCCCACCGCCGCCTGCATCGTGATGCTCAGTGCCAGCGCGCTGAGCCTGCTGCAGTGGCAGACCGCCGCGCGCACGCACGACGCTCCGGTGAGCGCCGGCGCACGGTTCCTGCGCGGTGCGCTGCCAGTGGCGATGGTGCTGCCGGCGGCCGTGATGTGGCTGCAGCACATTGCCAACGCGCGCGGCTGGTGGGATGCCAGCGGCGGCATGGTGGCCGCTGTGGCGGTGCTGGCGCTGGTGCTGTGGGCGCTGGTGGTGGGTTGTGCGCGCTGGATCGACGGCCTGGAAGCCGAGTTGCGCAGGAGCCAGGCACTGCTCGAACAACGGGTCAGCGAGCGCACCGCCGACCTCGCGGACTCCGCTGCCCGGCTGCGCGCCAGCCAGGCCCAGCTGGCCGGTATCGTGGACAGCGCGTCGACCGCGATCATCGCGCTCGATGCCGACTTTCGCATCGTCACCTTCAATCACGAGGCCGAGCGCGTCTTCGGCGTCGGCGCGCGCGAGATGCTGGGTGACACGCTCGATCGGCTGCTGCCGCACCGCTCGCGTGCCGGCCACGCACAGTCGCTGCAGCGCTTCGCGCGCACCGGCGACACCGTGCGGCGCATGGGCGGCGAGGCGCAGCTGCACGGGCTGCGCGCCGACGGCACCGAGTTTCCGATCGCGGCGTCGATCTCGCGGGTCGCGCTGCCGCAGGGTGCGCTCTTCACCGTGGTGCTGCGCGACCTGACCGAGGCGCTGGCGCTGCAGGCCGAGCGCACGGCGCGCGAGGCCGCCGAGATGGCCAGCCGCAGCAAGTCGCAGTTGTTGTCGCACGTGAGCCACGAGTTGCGCACACCGCTCAACGCGGTGCTCGGCTTCGCACAGCTGCTGCGGCAGAACATCGAGCGCCACCCCGGCGCGGGCGGGCGCATCGACTTTCTGGACCATATCGAGTCGGCCAGCCGCCAGCTCGACCGCCTGATCGCCGACCTGCTCGACCTGAGCCGAGCCGAAGTGGGTGCCATGGCGTTGCGGCTGCGGCCGGTGGACGCCGCGCACACGCTGCGCGAGGCGATGGCCATGATCGAGCAGGAGGCGGGCCGGCAGCGCATCGAACTCGTCGCCGCCGCGGCCGACGGCCCGGCGATGGTGATGGCCGACGAGCGGCGGCTGCTGCAGGTGATGACCAACCTGCTCAGCAATGCCGTCAAGTACACCGCGCCGGGCGGCAGCACGCGGATCGCGCTGCGCGACGACGGCGACCTGGTTGCGCTGGACGTGGTGGACTCCGGCGTGGGCATGTCGGACGACCAGCTCGCGCATCTATTCGAGCCGTTCAACCGACTGGGCCGCGAGAACGGTACGGTGCCGGGTAGCGGCATCGGGCTGGCGCTGAGCCGCCAGCTGGTGCTGGCGATGGACGGCCGCATCGAGGTGGCGAGCCGGCCCGGGCAAGGCAGCCGCTTCACCGTGCGGCTGCCGAGCGCCGCCGCTCGCCTGGCGCCGCCGCTGCCGGCGCTGAAGGCGCCCGCGCCGGTGGATCCGGCGCCACCGGATTCCACCGCGGAATAGCTGTTATCGCCGGGCGGCTCTTCTGCCGCGGGCGCGGCGCCCGCACCATGCGAGCCTGGACGACAGGAGCGCAACGATGGCCAAGATGAAGGCGGCGATGGCCGCGGTGCTGGTGATGGAGAAGGAAGGCGTGACGCAGGCCTTCGGCGTGCCCGGCGCCGCGATCAACCCGCTGTATGCGCAGCTGCGCGAGCGCCAGTCGATCGCCCACGTGCTGGCGCGCCACGTCGAAGGCGCCTCCCACATGGCCGAGGGCTACACGCGGGCCAAGGCCGGCAACATCGGCGTGTGCATCGGCACCTCGGGGCCGGCCGGCACCGACATGATCACGGGCCTGTATTCGGCGCAGGCCGATTCGATCCCGATCCTGTGCATCACCGGCCAGGCGCCGCGCGCGCGGATGCACAAGGAGGATTTCCAGGCGGTCGACATCGCCAGCATCGCCAAGCCGGTGACCAAGTGGGCCACCACGGTGCTCGAGCCGGCGCAGGTGCCGCGCGCGTTCCAGCAGGCCTTCCACCTGATGCGCTCGGGCCGCCCCGGCCCGGTGCTGCTGGACCTGCCGTTCGACGTGCAGATGGCCGAGATCGAGTTCGACATCGACACCTACGAGCCGCTGGCGGTCTACAAGCCGGCGGCCAGCCGCAAGCAGATCGAGCGTGTGCTCGACATGCTCGACGGCGCCGCCAAGCCACTGATCGTCGCCGGCGGCGGCATCATCAACGCCGATGCGGCGGATCTGCTGGTGCAGTTCGCCGAGCTCACCGGCATCCCGGTGATTCCCACGCTGATGGGCTGGGGCAGCATCCCCGACAACCACGAGTTGATGGCCGGCATGTGCGGGCTGCAGACCAGCCACCGCTACGGTAACGCCAACATGCTGGCCAGCGACTTCGTGCTCGGGATCGGCAACCGCTGGGCCAATCGCCACACCGGCTCGCCCGAGGTGTACTGCAAGGGTCGCACCTTCATCCACATCGACATCGAGCCGACGCAGATCGGCCGCGTCTTCGCGCCCGATTACGGCATCGTGTCGGACGCCAAGGCCGCGTTGCAGCTGCTGGTCGAGGTGGCACGCGAACGCCGGGCGGCCAGGCGGCTGCCCGACCGCAGCGCCTGGGCCGCCGAGTGCCAGGGCCGCAAGCGCTCGCTCGACTACCTGCGCAAGACCAACTTCGACGACGTGCCGATGAAGCCGCAGCGCGTCTACCAGTGCATGGTGCGCGCGTTCGGCGAGGACGTCTGCTACGTGTCGACGATCGGCCTGTCGCAGATCGCCGCGGCGCAGTTCCTGCATGTCTACAAGCCGCGCCACTGGATCAACTGCGGCCAGGCCGGCCCGCTGGGCTGGACGGTGCCGGCCGCGCTCGGCGTGCGCGCGGCCGACCCGACGCGGCGCATCGTGGCGCTGTCGGGCGACTACGACTTCCAGTTCATGCTCGAGGAGCTGGCGGTCGGCGCACAGTTCAAGCTGCCGTACATCCACATCGTCGTCAACAACAGCTACCTGGGCCTGATCCGCCAGGCGCAGCGCGGCTTCAGCATGGACTACTGCGTGCAGCTCGGCTTCGACAACATCAACGTCGCCGCCGACGGCGACTCGCCGATCAAGGGCTACGGCGTCGACCACGTCAAGGTGGTCGAGGGCCTGGGCTGCAAGGCGATCCGCGTCACGCGGCAGGAAGAGATGCGCCCGGCGATCGACCAGGCCGAGGCCTGGATGGCGCAATACCAGGTGCCGGTGGTGATCGAGGTGATCCTCGAGCGCGTGACCAACATCGCGATGGGCACCGAGATCGACAACGTGGTTGAATTCGAGGAACTCGCGAGCGGCAAGGCCGACGTGCCGACTGCTGTTGCCCTGCTGGATTGACCCGGGAGAGATCGAATGCCCAAGTTCGCCGCCAACCTGACGATGCTGTTCAACGAGGTGCCGTTCCTCGACCGTTTCGAGCGCGCCGCCAAGGCCGGCTTCACCGCGGTGGAGTTCCTGTTCCCGTACGCCTATCCGGCGCAGGAGCTCAAGGCGCGGCTGCAGGCCAATGGCCTGCAGCTGGTGCTGCACAACCTGCCGCCCGGCAACTGGGACGGCGGCGAGCGCGGCATCGCCTGCCTGCCCGACCGGGTGGAGGAGTTCCGCCGCGGCGTCGCGCAGGGCATCGCATACGGCACGGCGCTCGGCACGCCGCAGCTCAACTGCCTGGCCGGCAAGGTGCCCCAGGGCGCCGACCCGGCCGAACTGCGCCGCACCTTCGTGGCCAACCTGCGCTACGCGGCGGCCGAGTTCAAGAAGGCGGGCCTGAAGCTGCTGATCGAGCCGATCAACTTCTACGACATCCCCGGCTTCTACCTGAACACCACGGCGCAGGCGCTGTCCATCCTCGACGAGGTGGGCAGCGACAACGCCTACGTGCAGTACGACATCTACCACGCGCAGCGCATGGAAGGCGAGCTGGCGGCCACGATGCAGAAGCACCTGCCGCGCATCGCGCACATGCAGCTGGCCGACAACCCCGGCCGCAACGAACCCGGCACCGGCGAGATCAACTACGCGTTCCTGTTCGCCCACCTGGACCGCATCGGCTACGGCGGCTGGATCGGCTGCGAGTACAAACCCGCAGGTGTCACCGAGGCAGGCCTCGGCTGGCGCCAGCGTCTCGCACAATGAGTGTCCACGCGGAAGGATCACGAGCATGACCACGTCACCCCTGAAGGTCGGTTTCATCGGCCTGGGCATCATGGGCGCGCCGATGGCGCTGCGCCTGCAGGCCGCCGGCCACCAGCTGTTCGTCGCCACGCGCAGCAAGGTGCGGCCCGAGATCGCCGAGAGCGGCATGACGATCTGCACCACCGCGCGTGGCGTCGCCGAGCGCGCCGACATCGTGATCACGATGGTGACCGACACGCCAGACGTCGAGAAGGCGCTGTTCGGCGAGGACGGCGTGGCGAGCGGGCTGTCGAAGGGCAAGCTGGTGATCGACATGAGCTCGATCTCGCCGATCGCCACCAAGGAGTACGCACAACGCATCAACGCGCTCGGCTGCGACTACCTCGACGCGCCGGTGTCGGGCGGCGAGGTCGGCGCCAAGGCCGGCACGCTGACCATCATGATCGGCGGTCCCGAGGCCGCTTTCGCGCGCGCCACGCCCCTGTTCGAGGCGATGGGCAAGAACATCACGCTGGTCGGCCCCAACGGCGCCGGCCAGACCACCAAGGTGGCCAACCAGATCATCGTGGCGCTCAACATCGCCGCCGTCGGCGAGGCGCTGGTGTTCGCCAGCAAGGCCGGCGCCGACCCGGCCAAGGTGCGCCAGGCGCTGATGGGTGGGTTCGCGTCGAGCCGCATCCTCGAGGTGCACGGCGAGCGCATGATCAAGCGCACCTTCAACCCGGGCTTTCGCATCGCGCTGCACCAGAAGGACCTCAACCTCGCGCTGCAGGGCGCCAAGGCACTCGGCGTCGCGTTGCCCAACACCGCGAGCACCGCGCAGACCCTGCAGGCCTGCGCCGCGCAGGGCTGGGATCAGCTCGATCACTCGGCGCTGGTGAAGGCGCTGGAGCTGATGGCGGCGCATCCGGTCGCGAAGGACTGATGCGGGCGTGATCGCCGATCCGCGGGCCTTTCTGCGCGCGCTGTACGACGCGGCCGTTGCCCGCGCGCAGCCGCGCGAGGTGATCGGGCCGTTCCTGCCGGCTCCACCGAAGGGTCGCACGCTGGTGCTGGGCGCCGGCAAGGCCGGCGGCGCGATGGCGCAGGCGGTCGACGCGTTGTGGCCGCCCGATGCGCCGCTGTCGGGGCTGGTGGTCACCCGCTACGACCACGTGCCACCGGCGTACAAGGCCAGGCCCGGCCGCATCGAGGTGGTCGAGGCCTCGCACCCGGTGCCCGATGCCGCGGGCCGTGACGCGGCGCGTCGCATCCTCGAGCTGCCGCAGGGCCTGACGGCCGACGACCTGGTGCTGTGCCTGGTCTCGGGTGGTGCGTCGGCGCTGCTGAGCCTGCCGGCGCAGGGCCTGACGCTGCAGGATAAGCAGGCCGTCAACAAGGCGCTGCTGGCCAGCGGCGCCGCGATCGACGAGATGAACTGCGTGCGCAAGCATCTGTCGGCCATCAAGGGCGGGCGACTGGCCGCACGCTGCGCGCCGGCGCGCGTGGTGACGCTCCTGATCAGCGACGTACCCGGCGACGACCCTTCGGTGATCGGCAGCGGCCCGACCGTGCCCGACGCCACCACCTGCGCCGACGCGCTGCGCATCCTGGCGCGTTATGGCATCGCGCTGCCGGCCGCGGCGAAGGCGGGGCTCGACAGCGGCGAATTCGAGACACCCAAGCCCGGCGATCCGCGCTTCGCCGGCCACGCGGTGCACCTGATCGCGACGCCGCAGCAGAGCCTGGAGGCCGCGGCGGCGCTGGCGCGCGAGCACGGCGTGGCGGCGCACGTCCTCAGCGACGAGATCGAAGGCGAGAGCCGCGAGGTCGGCAAGGTGCACGCCGCGCTCGCGCGCGCGGTGGCGCGGCGCGGCGCGCCGTTCGCCAAGCCGTGCGTGATCCTCTCCGGCGGCGAGACGACGGTGACCGTCAAATCCAAAGGGGGCCCGTCCGATCCATCGCGGCCCTCGCCGGGCCGCGGCGGGCGGGCCAGCGAGTTCCTGCTCGGCTGCGCGATCGCGCTGCAGGGCGAGCCCGGCGTGCACGTGCTCGCGGCCGACACCGACGGCATCGACGGCATCGAGCACAACGCGGGCGCCGTCGTCACGCCCGACACGCTGGCACGCGCGGCGTCGGCCGGCCTGAAGGCCAGCGACTACCTCGACCGCAACGACGCCTTCAGCTTCTTCGATCGTCTGGGCGACCTGGTGGTGCCGGGGCCGACGTTCACCAACGTCAACGATTTCCGGGCACTGTTGATTCGATAGCAGTACCGAAGCGTGGCCTGCCGCGATGCAGCGCTCAGGCGCTTTGCCGAGGCGCTCGGCGCGGCCCACAGCCTTGCTCACTCGGACGCACGAACGCAAGGAAGGCATTCAACGCGCGCTGCGCTCGAGCCCCGCGCCCGACTCGACGACGATGCGCCGCACCTCGCTCGGCAGGAACGGCTTCTCGATCACCGGACGGCCGCTGTCGTTGACGAAATCGCGCAGCGTCGACGACAGCGTGTCGCCGGTGACGAACACCACGCGGCCGGCCAGCCGTGGCCAGCGACGCTCGATCTCCTGGTACAGCGCACGCCCGTCGAGGTCGGGCATGCGCATGTCGGTGAGGATCACGTCGAAACGCTGCGCCGCGATGCGATCGAGCGCCTCGCGACCCGCGCCGACGGCGACCACACGATGCCCGGCGCCGACGAGGATCTGCGCCAGCGTCTCGCGGATCTCCGCTTCGTCGTCGACGATCAGCACCGTCCGCCGGTGCGCGTTGGCGGGCACCACCGTGTCGGCCACCGTGCCGATCGTGCCGACATCGCCGACCGGCAACGCGATCGTGAAGACGGCGCCGCCCGTGGCCGGGCAGTCGACCGTGAGCGTGCCGCCATGGGCCTCGACGATGCCCAGGCTCACCGCCAGGCCGACGCCGGTGCCGATGCCGGTCGGCTTGGTGGTGAAGTACGGCTCGAACACACGCGCGCGCAGGTGCGCCGGAATGCCCGGCCCGTTGTCGGCCACGGTGATGCACACGCGGTCGTCGTCGGCGGCGTAGTGCGTGGCCACGCGGACGCGCCGTGGCGCGGGTTGGTCCTGCAGCGCCTGCTGCGCGTTGATCACCAGGTTGAGCAGCACCTGGTGCAACTGGTCGGCGTCGCCGACGATCAGCGGGATGTCGCGCGCGAGCGCCTGCGTCACCTCGATGCTGCTGGTGCGCACGGCATAGGCGGTCATGTCCAGCGCCGCGGTGACGACCTCGTTGATCGCCACCGGCCCCTGCTCGGGCTGCTGCTGGCGCGCCATGCCGAGGAAGGTGCGCACGATGCGCGCGCAGCGTTCGGCCGCGGTGCGGATCTTCACCGCCACCGCGCGCGCCGCCGGGTCGCCTTGCTCCTCGAGCAGCACCGCGCGCGCCACCACCACCGACAGCGGGTTGTTGAGTTCGTGCGCCACGCCGGCCAGCAGCGAGCCCAGCGCCGCCAGCTTCTCGCGCTGGTAGATCGCCTCGCGCTGGCGCGTCAGCTCCTCGGCGGAGCGCTTCTTCTCGGTGATGTCGGTCGAGATGCCGCACACCGCGTAGGCCGCACCGCTCGCGTCGTGCAGCGGGAACTTGATCGAGATGTAGGTGTGCAGGCCGTCGTCGAGCGGCGCGACCTCCTCGAACTCGATCGGCTCGTTGCGCTCGAGCACCAGCAGGTCGTTGGCGCGCAGCGCCTGGGCACTGGCCTGCGGCAGGATCTCGCTCTCGGTCTTGCCCAGCACCTCGGCCTGCGGCAGGTGGAACAGGTGCTCCCACTGCCGGTTGACGAAGAGGAAGCGGCCCTGCGTGTCCTTGACCGAGACGACGGCGGTGGAGTTGTTGAGGATCTGCTGCAGCCGCGCCTCGCTGTTCTCCAGCGCCTGCTGCACGCGCGCGCGCTCGGCGATGTCCTGGCGCAGCCGCAGCTGCGTGGTCGCCACGTCGCGTGCCATCGCATCGAACGCGCGCCCGAGGCGGCCCAGTTCGTCATGTCCTTTCAGGCCGCTGCGCGCGCCCAGGTCGCCGGCGGCCAGCTGCTCGGCGGCATGCACCAGCCGGGCGGTGCGCCGCGTCAGCAGGAAGTGGAACGCCAGCCACATCGCCAGCGCCAGCGCCGTCACCCAGCCGGCCCAGTACAGCGACTGCTGGACGACCTGCGCGCGTGCCTCGGCCTTCGGCCGGTCCAGGTCGTAGGCCAGGAAGAGCGTGCCGCTGCGCGACGGGCGCAGCTGCTCGCGTTCGCGGCCCATCAGGATGCCGGCGTAGCCGATCAGGCTGCCGTCGGCCGGATCGACGCCCAGGCGGGCCCGGCGTTCGCGGATGGCGCCCGACGCCTGCTCGAAGTCGAACTTCGGCAGCACGTCGGCCACCGGGCGGCCGAGCCAGGCGCGGCGCGTCGCCGCCACCACGGTGTCGCGCTCGTCGGCCAGCACGACCAGTAGGATGTCGTGGTTGTGCGCCAGCACCGCGATCTCGTGCTGCGCGACGACCAGGTCACCCTTGAGCGCCAGGTACTCCAGCGTGCTCTGCAGGCGCGACATCTCCTGCACCACGCGTTTGCGGATGTCCTCTTCCACCGTGCGCTCGGCCCGCGGCACGTGGTACAGCAGGTTCACCGCGCTCAGCATCGCGGCGAAGGCCAGCAGCATCAGCGGAACCGTGACCTTCAGCGACATCGACAGGCGCGGCATCACGGCTGTCACGGCGGCAGGCTGGCCAGCGGTTGCGGTGCGAGCACCGCCTCGATCTCCACCGGGCTGCGCAGCAGCTTGGCCTCGATCATCAGGCTCATCAGCCGGCGGCCGGTGGTCGCCAGCCCCGGGGTCGGGCCGCCCAGCAATCGCAGGTTCTCTTCCTTCGACGGGATGTGCAGGCCCTTCAGCGCGGCCTCGAACTGCTCGCCGCTGGTCTGCTGGCGCACGCCCATGCGCCGCGCCGCGTCCTTGGGCTCGCGGTGCAGGTAGTCGATCGCCTTGAACCAGCCGGTGAGCAGCGCCTGCACGGCCTGCGGCTGCTGCTCGAGCACGCTGGCGCGCACGGCAATCAGGTCGACGATCTCGCCGGGAATCTGCGTGCTGTCGAACAGCGTCTTCGCACCGGCGCGCAGCAGCTGCGAGCGATAGGGATCGAAGGTCACCGCGGCGTCGACCACCCCTTTGTCGAACGCGCCCGGCTGCTCGTTGGACTCCATGTGCACGACATTGACGTCGCTCGCCTGCATGCCGTTGAGCGCCAGCGCGCGGCTGAGCACGTAGGCGCCGAGGGCACCGCTCTCCACCGCCACCGGCTTGCCCTGCAGGTCCTTCATCGTGCGCATGCCGGCGCGGCCGACCACCACGTCGGCGCCGTGCGACACGTCGACCGCCAGGATCACGCGCGGCTTCAATCCGTCGGCGGCCAGGCCGAACAGCTCGTCCAGGCTGATCACCATGCCGTCGATCGCCTGGTTGCGGAACGCGCGCAGCACCTCGCTGGCCGACGGGTACTCGACCAGTTGCACGGTCTTGGGGTCGAGGTGGCCGAGCTCGCGCGCCAGGTACAGCGGCTCGCTGCCGATCCACACGTTGGTGCCGATGCGCAGCGTGGGCTCCGTCTCGCGCGTGCAGCCGGCCAGCGCCAGCAGCAGCGCCAGCCACAGCCATGGGTACGGAAGGGCGTGATGTCGCGGTCGCATCGTCATGGTGGGCTCACCGTCCTTCACTGTCCATCGGGCACGAACACGTAGCCCGCGTTGCGCAAGGTCTTGATGAACTGAGGATGCTCCGGGTCGGGCTCGACCTTGCGGCGCAGCCGCATGATGCGCAGGTCCACGCTGCGGTCATAGGGGTCCCAGTCGCGCTGCTGCGTCGCGTTGAGGATGCGTTCGCGCGACAGCGGCCGGTTCGGCTGCGCCGCCAGCGCCTTGAGCAGGTCGAACTCCAGCGGCGACATCGGCACTTCGGCGCCGTGTTCGTCGGTCAGGCGCTGGGCGCTCAGGTCGAGCACGCAGCGCCCGATGCGCACACGCTCGGCACCGAGCTCGGCGCGGCCGGCCGGCGACGTGCGGCGCAGCACGCTCTTCACGCGCGCCAGCAGCTCGCGCGGGTCGAACGGCTTGGCCACGTAGTCGTCGGCGCCCATCTCGAGGCCGACGATGCGGTCGACCACCGTGGCGGCCGAAGTGAGCATGACGATGGCCACCTTGGCATACCGCTCGCGCAGGTGGCGCGCCAGGCTCAGGCCGTCCTCGCCCGGCATGTGGATGTCGATCAGCGCCAGGTCGATCGCGTGCCTGGCCGCCAGCGCACGCGCCGCCTCGGCGCCCTCGGCGCCGAGCGCGGCATAGCCGTGCGCCTGGAAGTACTCCTGGACGACGTCGCGCACGTCGATCTCGTCGTCGACGACCAGGATGGTGGCTTTGGGGCTGGTGGACATGCGAGTGGGCTCCGAGTGGGCTCTGCTCCGCGCCGACGGTGCGAAGAATAAGGCGACTTGGCGCTCAGGCGGGGCCCGCCGGCCGGCGCTGAAACAAACGAAACAAGAACGGCCCGGCGGTGATGCAGGGCTGATGCACCCCGCTCCTAGAGTGACTGCACTCCTACCGCACAACCGACACGGAGCCGCCACATGTTGATGAACCTCTCCTTGCTGGGCAGCCTGAGCTGGCCCTGGATCGTCTGGACCCTGCGCCAACGCTGGCAAGCCTCGGCGCGCCTGCTCGACCGCGCGGGCCGCCGCGCCCGATCTGACCGCGACCCGGGCCGCCGCGATGAATGACCCCACCGCGCACGAGCCCATCGCGACCCCCCACCCGACCTTCACCGACACGGAGCCCCGCATGCCGACACTTTCCTACCTCACGCTGGACAGGAGCGTCCAGACCCTGCACGGCGCCGACATCGACGCCTTCGCCCGCCAGATCAGCGGCGGCGTGCTGACGCGCACCGACGCGTCGTACGACGACGCCCGCAAGGTCTGGAACGGCACCGTCGACCGCCGCCCGGCGCTGATCGCGCGCTGCCTGCAGACCGGCGACGTGCAGGCGGCCGTGCGATTCGCCGCCACCCGCCGCATGCTGATCAGCGTGCGCGGCGGCGGCCACCACATCGCCGGCAACGCCGTCGCCGAAGGCGGCCTGATGATCGACCTGTCGGCCATGCGCGACATCCGCATCGACGCCGCGCGGCGCACCGCGCTGGTCGGCCCGGGCGCACTGCTCGCCGACTTCGACCGCGAGGCGCAGGCGCACGGCCTGGCCACGCCGCTGGGCATCAACTCGACCACCGGCGTCGCCGGCCTCACGCTCGGCGGCGGTTTCGGCTGGCTGACGCGGCGCCACGGCATGACGATCGACAACCTGCTGGGCGCCACCGTCGTCACCGCCGACGGCGCGTTGCGCTTCGCCTCGGCCCAGTCGGAGCCCGAGCTGTTCTGGGCGCTGCGCGGCGGCGGCGGCAACTTCGGCGTGGTGACCTCGTTCGAGTTCCGGCTGCATCCGGTCGGCCCCGAGGTCTACGCGGGGCTGGTGGTCTACCCGTTTGCGCAGGCGCGCCAGGTGCTGCGGGCGTGGCGCGACTTCACGATGGAGGCGCCCGACGAGCTGAGCGTCTGGACGGTGCTGCGCAAGGCGCCGCCGCTGCCGTTCCTGCCGGCGTCGGCGCACGGCACCGAGGTGGTGGTGCTGCCGCTGGTGTACAGCGGCGACGTCGCCGCCGGCGAGCGCGCGGTCGCGCCGGTGCTGCGCTTCGGCGACCCGCTCGGCGTCGCGGTCGGCCCGACGCCGTACGCCGGCTTCCAGCAGGCGTTCGATCCGCTGCTGACGGCGGGCGGGCGCAACTACTGGAAGTCGAACAACTTCAGCAGCTTGAGCGATGCGGCGATCGACCTGACGATCGCCTCGATCGCCCGCCTGCCGGGACCCGAGTGCGAGATCTTCGTGGCCCAGCTCGGCGGCGCGATGGCCCGCGTGAAACCCGACGCGACGGCCTTCGTCGGCCGCGACGCGCGCTACATCATGAACGTGCACGGTCGCTGGTCGGAACCGGGCGACGACGAGCGTGTGCGCGCCTGGGCACGGCGGGTGTTCCAGGACGCCGCGCCGCACGCCACCGGCAGCGGCTACGTCAACTTCCTGACCGAGGACGAAGGCGAGCGCGTGGCCGCCAGCTACGGCGCGAACTACGCGCGCCTGCAGGCGGTGAAGCGCCGCTTCGACCCGGGCAACCTGTTCCGCATGAACCTCAACATCACGCCGGCTGCGATGCCGGTGGCACAGGCATCGACATGACCACCTCACTTCTGGACTTCCACGGCAACCGGGTCAGCGGCGCGACGCCCGCTGCGCTGGAGGCCTACCAGCAGGCGCTCGCCGCCGTCCTCGGCTGGCGCCGCGGCGCGGACCGGCATCTCGAGCAGGCGATCGACGAAGCGCCCAGCTTCGTGATGGCCCATGTGATGCGCGCCTACCTGCTGCTGTGCAGCCGCGACCCGCAGCGGGTGCGCTCGGCGCGCACCGTGCTGCAGGCCGCCGCGGCGCTGCCCGCCGACGAGCACGAGGACGGCCACCGCGCGGTGATCGCCGCCACGCTGGCCGACGACTACGAGCGCGCGCGCTCGCTGCTCGCTGTCCTGCTCGAGCGGCAGCCGCGCGATGCGCTGGCGCTGCACGTGGCGCACTCGTTCGACTATGCCGTCGGCGACGTCGTCGGCATGAGCCAGCGCGTGGCCGCTGCGCTGCCGGCCTGGTCGCGCGAGCTGCCCGGCTGCCACGCCGTGCTGTCGATGCATGCCTTCGGCCTGGTGGAGAACGGCGAACTGCATCGCGCCGAACAGGTGGCGCGCGATGCGCTGCAGCTGAACCCGGCCGACGCCCGCGCGCACCACGTGATGGCGCACATCTTCGAAACCGCCGAGCGCCCCGACGCCGGCGTGCGCTGGCTCAACGAGCACCTGTCGCACTGGAGCCTCGACACCAGCGTCGCGACCCATGGCTGGTGGCACCTGGCGCTGTTCCGCCTGGCGCAGGGCGAGGTCGACTGGGCGCTGCACCTGTACGACCAGCGCGTGCGCGCCGGCCAGACCGCCGAGTTGGCCGACCTGATCGACGCCGCGGCGCTGCTGTGGCGCGTCGAGCTGCGCGGCGGCGATGCCGGCCGGCGCTGGCGCGAACTGGGCGACGCCTGGGCACCGCACATCGACGACGGCTTCTGCAGCTTCAGCGACGTGCACGCGATGCTCGCCTTCGTCGGCGCACGGCAGTGGGACCGCGCGCAGCGGCTCGAACTCGCGCTGTCGTCCGCGCAGCTGCGGCCGACCCGCCATGGCCTCACCACCAGCCAGCTCGGCCTGCCGGCCTGCCGTGCGCTGATGGCCTTCGGCCGCGGCGAGCACGCGCGCGCGATCAGCCTGTTCGGCAGCCTGCCGGCGCAGGTGCACCGCCTGGGCGGCAGCCACGCGCAGCGCGACGTGCTGCACCTGACGCTGCTGCAGGCGGTCGAACGCGTGCGCCGGCCCCAGCGCCGGTCCGGCCGGGCGGCGCCATTGGCGACCGCCGCGCAGGTCGGGCGCCAGTTCGGCCAGCTGCTGGCCCATGGCGTCGTGCCACCGGTGGCGCAGGGGGCGACATGAAGCGCCTGCTGACCCTCGTGAGCATCGTCGTGGCCGCTGCCGGCTGCGCCTTTGTGCAGATCCTCGCGCCGCCGTCTGCCGCGGCGGCTGCGAGCCCGACCGCCCGCGTCGATGGCGGGTTCTTCACCACCCTCACTGCCAGGAGCAAGACACCATGAATGCCATGCATGACTTCATCGCCGTCAAGACACGACAGCAGGCGGCCTGGGCCAGCGGCGACTACGCCGTCATCGGCACGACGCTGCAACTCGTCGGTGAGTCGCTCGCCGAGGCCTGCGATCTGCGCTACGACGAATCCGTGCTCGACGTGGCCGCCGGCAACGGCAACGCCACGCTGGCCGCGGCGCGCCGCGGCTGCGCGGTGGTCTCGACCGACTACGTGCAGGCGCTGCTCGACCGCGGCGCCGAGCGCGCCCGCGCCGAACGGCTGGACGTGGCGTTCCGCGTCGCCGATGTCGAGGAGCTGCCGTTCGCGGAGGCGAGCTTCGACGCGGTGCTGTCGACCTTCGGCGTGATGTTCGCGCCCGACCAGAGCCGCGCGGCGTCGGAGATGCTGCGCGTGTGCCGCCCGGGCGGCCGCATCGGCATGGCCAACTGGACGCCCGACAGCCTGGTCGGCCGCATGTTCAAGGTGCTCGGGCGCCACATCGCGCCGCCGCCCGGCGTGCAGCCGCCGTCGCTGTGGGGCGTGGAGTCGCACCTGCGCGCGCTGTTCGGCGAGCACGCCGCGGCGATTGACGTGACGCCGCGCATCTTCAACTTCCGCTATCGCTCGGCAGCGCACATGATCGACGTCTTCCGCAGCTGGTACGGGCCGGTGCACAAGGCCTTTGCCGCGCTGCCCGGCGAGAAGGCCGCGGCGCTCGAGCGCGACCTGACCGAGCTGATAGCCGGCGCCAACCGGGCCGGTGCCGGCTCGCTGGTCGTGCCCAGCGAGTACCTCGAGGTCGTCGTGACCCGGCGCTGAGCCCTCAGCGCAGCGGCTGCAGCGTGATGGGGCGCAGCGGCGGCTGCCGCCCCGGCACCACGGTGTGGCGCGAGCGGTGGGGTGAGTGCCCGTCGGCGACGATCGTCAGCTCGTAGTCGCCCGCCGGCAGGCCGACGAAGGAGAACTGCGCGCGATGGGCACCGTCGCGGCCGTGCAGGTAACGCCAGACCAGGTCGTCGTCGCCGTCGCGACGCGGCACCAGCGTGCGCCGCTCCCCCGCGCCGATCAGCGTGATCTCGCGGATCGTCACGCCGGCGTGCGGCGGCTGGTAGCTGCCGGCCGGGTGGTCGCCGGCGCCGGCCTCGGCACCGACATAACCGCTCAGCGCGCCCTGCGGCGTCAGCCGGAAGTGCAGCGCAGCGTCCGCGCCGGCCACGACGCGCACGCGTTGCGTGGCGGGCTCGGTGCGGAACGCCGACGCCACCAGCGCGGCGTCGTACGTGCCGGGCGGAATCGGCGCGACACGGCGGCCCGAATCGTCGGCGGTCAGCGCGACGACCAGGCTGGCGTGCGGCGGCGTCGATGGCGCCGGTGCATCCGCCACCACCGGATACAGCAGCAGCGTCGGCAACGGGTGCGGTGTGCCGACCGGACCGTCGAAGCCGAAGTGGACGACCAACTGCCCCGGCGGCGGCGCGCCGGCACGCGCCTGCAGCAGGGTGTCGGTCACCAGCGAGAGCTGCCGCACCACCGCGGGCGAGCGCAGGATGCCGACGTGGTCCTCGTCGAAGCCGAACACCATCTTCGCTTCGGCCTGTGCCGCGTCGCGCAGCTGGCTGGCCAGCGTGACGGTGCCGTCGTTGTTCGGCCGCAGCATGCTGTAGCCGCCCTTGTGCCCGAAGAACAGATAGTACGCCGTGTGGCCCGGCAGCGGACGGGCGAACAGCGACTGCATGAAGCGGCCCTCGGGCTGCATGTCGATCCACGACGGCACGACCGCGGGCGAATGCTGCACGCCGATCTGCGCCGACGCCTCGCCGGCCCACGGTGTGGACAGCGAGACGAACAGCTTGATCTGCGGGAACTGCGCGCCGAAGTGAGCCAGGAAGTGGCGCGCCACCAGTCCGCCCATGCTGTGCGCCACGATGGCCAGCGTGTCGAAACGGTAGCGCAGCTGCAGGTTGAACAGCTTCCAGTACAGCAGGTAGGCCATCGAGTCGATCGACGCGCCCGACGGGTACTGGAAGAACCACGGCTGATAACGCGTGCGGTCGAGGTGGTCGAACACGTAGCGCCAGTCCTGCGGCGAGCCGACGGCACCGTGTACGAAGAGGATCGGGATCTTCTTCGGGTCGTACGGTTCGAGGAAGTAGACGTTGCCGCCGTTGTGGCGAAAGAACTCGACCGGCGCCCAGTAGCCCTGTTGCCCGCTGCTGGAGGAAAAGCGCGTCGCGTCGAGATCCGCGATGGCGCCGATCTGCGTGCTGTGGCGCGGCGGGCGGGCGTCGCCGACGCCAGTGGGCGGCGGCGCGGCGGATCGGGCCGCTCCTCTCGCGATGGCGAAGTCGAGCGCTGCGACGACGCCGGTGCCGGGCGCCGCGACGGCCACCGCAGCGCCATAACTGCCCGCCGGCTCGTCAGCAGCGTCGAATGCGCCGTTGTCGTTGGCGTCCCCGAAGGCGAACAACCGATAGTCGCCTGGCGGCACCATCAGTTCATAGCTGCCGCATTCGTGCAGCGTGGTCTGGTGGGCCAGACGCGCCTGGCCGTCGACCGTCGAATAGGCTATGACGACGACGTGGCCCGTCCAGCCGGCCGGGCAGTCGATGCGGCCGACGAGCACGGTCGACGCATAGAAGACCGCGCTCTCCTGCTTGAGCTTGACCAGGCTGCAGGCGGCCAGCGCGACGCCGAGCACGGCGCACAGCAGGCCGGCACCGATGCGCCTGCGCCAGCGTGTCACCCCATCATCCATCGTCCGATTGGATCCGCGCGCTCGCGGTCCGGCCATGATCGCGGTCAGCGACGCGGCACGGTCC
>JBGAMU010000074.1:0-19077 GCA_044222685.1 Burkholderiaceae bacterium | reverse complement strand
GACCAGTTCTTCCATGTAGAACGGGTTGCCCTCGCCGCCGCTGGTCACCAGCGCACGCAATGCCGCGGGCGCATCGGTCAGGCGTTGCAGCAACGCGTCGGCGAGGTCGCGGCTGAGCGCCGCATCGAGCGGCCTCAGGTCGATGCGCAGGTGGCGTTCGGGCGGACTGATCCAGTCGGGGTGCTCGTCGACGAAGCCGGGGCGGGTCGTCATCAGGCACAGCAGCGGCAGGTCGCGGCTCTCATCGAGCAGCAGGCGAGTGAACTCCAGGGTGCCTGGGTCGGCCCAGTGAAGGTCGTCGAACACCATCACCACGGGCAGTCTTGCGCACAGGCGGCGCAGCACACGCAGTGCCGCCGCGTAGGCGTGTTCCTTGAAGCGCGCCTCGTCGCTCAGGAGTTCGACCACGTGCGGGCTGGCCGAGAAATCCAGGCCGATCAGGTGGCCGAGCAGATGCACGCTGGCCTCGTCCCCGGCCGACATCAATGGCGCCAGACCTTCGACCAGCTTGCGGCGCGCGTCTTCCGGCGGTTCACTGTCCTGGATGCGAAACTGCCGCGCCAGCATGTCGTGCACCATGCCGTACGGATGCAACGCGCTGCGGGGATGTGCGCGACCAAGCAGCAGCCAGCATGACTCGAGGTTGATCGTCTGGCGAAACTCGGCCACCAGGCGGCTCTTGCCGATGCCGGCGTCGGCGACGATGGTGATCGCGCGGCCTCGGCCGTCAGTGACAGCATCGACGAAGGCCGTGCACACGCGCTCGAACTCGGCTTGGCGGCCGATCATCGGCGTCTGCAGACCCTCGATGCCGCGGTTGGTGACGCGGAAGGCCCGCGGCTTGGCGCGGTCGACCAGATAACTGCGCAGCGGCTGTTCGACTCCCTTGACCTGGATCGGCGCCTGCTCGGTCACCTCGAACAGCCCTCGCACGTGGCGGTAGCTGTCGTAGCTGATGCGCAACCGCCCGGGCGGCGCGCTCTGCTCCATGCGCGCGGCGAGATTGACGGTCGCGCCGCGAATGCTGCCCTCGGCGTCGACCCCGCCGCCCAGCAGCACGGTGCCCGTGTGCACGCCGGCTCGCACGTTGAAGTCAGGCACGCCGTGCTGCTGCCGCACCTGCGGCGCCATCGCATTGGCCTCGACGATGATGTCGAGCCCGGCATGCACGGCGTTCTCGACGTCGTCTTCGTGCGTCTCCTCGGAGCCGAAGGCCGCCAGCATGCCGTCGCCGGTGTACTGCAGCACGCGGCCGCGATGCGAGCGCACCACCGCCGTGAAGCGCTCCAGCGCCCCGTCCATCACGGCGTGGATATCCTCCGGCGTCAGCTGCTGGCCGATCGACGTGGAGCCGACCACGTCGACGAACAGCACACTGACCTGCTTGAGCTGTTGGGCCGCGGCGGCCGCCGCGCCGGCCTGCAGCGCCGCCAGCTCGCGTCGCAGCGGCGCCAGCGCGGCCTCGACGATCGCGTCGCCGAGCGTGGCGCGCTGTGCCTCGAACACAGCGATCGCGGCGGCAATCTGGTCGGGGGAACCTGCCATACCCCCAAGATTAAGCCTACATGGCTGCCGCCCCAAGGGGCGCAAACCACGGGGGGTCCGTCAATCGAAGCGCGCGGGCTTCACCAGGGCAGCGAATAGGTCTTCACGTTGGTGAAGGCCTTGCAGCACTCCTGCACGCCCTCCTTCACGCCGGTGCCCGAGTCCTTGATGCCGCCGAACGGCGTCACCTCGAGCCGGTAGCCCGGTACCTCCCAGACGTTCACCGAACCGACGTGGAGCTCCTTCACGAAGCGCATGATGTCGTCGAGCCGGTTGGTGCACACGCCCGAGCTCAGGCCGTAGGCGGTGGAGTTGACCTGCGCGATGGCGTCGTCGACATCTCTGAAGGTGATCACCGGCGATACCGGGCCGAAGGTCTCCTGCTTGACCACCTCCATCTCGCCGCGCACGCGGTCGATCAGCGTCGGCGAGTACGAGGCGCCGTCGCGCCGGTTGCCGTGCAGCAGGCGGGCTCCTCCAGCCACCGCGTCGTTGACGCGGCGCTCGAACAGCGTGGCTGCGGCCACGTCGATCACCGTGCCCATGTCGACCTTAGGGTCCAGCGGGTCGCCGTAGGTCCAGGCACGCGTCTTGGCCAGCAGCGCCTCGGTGAAGTCGGCGGCGATCTTCTCGTGCGCGAAGATGCGCTTGACCGCCGTGCAGCGCTGGCCGGAGTTCTTGTAGGAGCCGTTGGCCGCCAGGTCGGCGGCCTTCGCCACGTCGGCATCGTCCATCACCACGATCGGATCGTTGCCGCCGAGTTCGAGCACCTGCCGCTTGTAGACCGCCTTGCCCGCGATGTACTTGCCGACGGCGACGCCGCCGGTGAAGGTGACCACGTCGACCATCGGATGGGTCAGCATCTCGTCGGCGATCTCCCTGGGGTCGCCGGTGATCACGCTCAGCATCTCGGGCGGCAGACCCGCCTCGTACAGCACGTCGGCCAGGGCGATCGCCGCCAATGGCGTCTTCTCGGTCGGCTTGAGCACCATGCGGTTGTTGGTGGCGATCGACGGCGCCACCTTGTGGATCACCTGGTTCAGCGGATGGTTGAACGGCGTGATGGCGCTGATGACACCCATCATCGGCTCGCGCATCGTGTGCACGCGACGCTGCTTGCCATGGTGCGTGAGGTCGCAGGCAAAGCTCTGGCCGTCGTCGACCAGCGCCTGCTGCGCCGAGAACAGCACCACGTCGCTGGCGCGGCCGACCTCGTACAACGTGTCCTTGATGCACAGGCCCGATTCGAGCGTGATCAGTCGCGCCAGCTCGTCGCGGCGCGACGCGATGATGTCGCCGGCCTTCATGAGGATCTTGTAGCGCTCGTGGCGCGTGAGCTTGGGCTTGTACTGGTGCGCGATCCTGAAGGCACGCCGCACGTCCTCGATCGAGGCCTTGGGCACGGTGGCCACCACCTCGCCGGTATAGGGATATCGGATCTCGATCACGCGGTCGGCGTAAACCTTCTCGCCGGCGATGCGCATGGCTTCGCGCTTGGGTGCGTCGACGACGGGGACTCGGGCGTTCATAAGGGCAACCTCGATGAAGTGAAATGCATTGATCCGCTAGGCGACGGCCTTGGCGATTCTGGACCGGGCCCAGGCCGACAACAACTCGGCGACGATGACGATGACCACGATGGTGAGGATGATCGCGCTGACCTGTCGCGACTCGACCTTCTGCACGCTCTCGCGAAGATAGTGCCCCATGCCGCCGGCACCGAAGAAGCCGACGACGGTGGAGGCGCGGAACACCACGTCCCAGGTGTAGATCGCGATGCCGGCCCAGGCGACGCGCACCTGCGGCAGCACCGCGAAGACGAAGGTCTGCAGGTGCCCGGCGCCGGTGGCGCGGATGGCCTCGACCGGCCCCTTGCGGATCGATTCGATGGCCTCGGACATCAGCTTGCCGCCGAAGCCGATGCAGAACAGCGTCATCGCCAGCGTGCCCGGCAGCATGCCGAAGCCGACGATGGCCACCAGCACGATGGTCCAGATCATCTCGTGCACCGAGCGGCAGGCCATCACGAACAGGCGGCACACCGGGTACAGGACACGCCGGCTCGGCGTCATGTTGAACGAGGCGAACCACGACAGCGGAATCGCCAGCAGCAGGCCAATCACCGTGGCCACGTACGACATCTGGAAGGTGTCGACGATGGCGGCCACGAAGTCGGGCTTCAGCACATGCGCCACGTCGGGTGGCCAGTAGCGGTTGGCCAGCACGCTGCCGATGCGCTCGAACAAACCCGGCAGCCGGTCGACGTCGATGCGCAGCACGTCGAGCGACCAGCTCACGAACCACAGGGCGGCCAGCAACGCGGCCCACTTGTACAGGCTCTGCGGGAAGCGGAAACGCTTCCACTGCGGCAGCGGCCTGGCGGTCGCGCTCACGTCATCCGACATCAGATCACCCGCCGGCGCGCCCACGCCGAAAACAGCTCACCGAACACGATCAGCAGCAGGATCACGAAGATCACCGTTGCGATGCCGCCGTAGTTGTAGCTGGCCATCTGCCGATGCAACGCCAGACCCAGGCCGCCTGCACCCACCAGGCCCATGATGGTGGAGCGGCGGATGTTGACGTCCCACTCGAAGATCACGTTGCCGATCACCACCGGCAGCACCTGCGGCACGATGCCGAACATCAGCACCTGGAAGCGATTGGCACCGACCGCGCGCATCGCCTCCACCGGGCCCTTGTTGACGTCTTCGATCGCCTCGGCCACCGTCTTGCTGATGAAGCCGATCGAGCGCACCGCCATCGCCAGCACGCCGGCCAGCGCGCCCAGGCCCACCGCGGCCACGAAGACCAGCCCCCAGACCACCTCGTGCACCGAGCGGCTCAGCGTCATCAGCACACGGCCGACGAGGTAGGTGGCACGGCCGAGCGGCGAGATGTTGTCGGCGCCGAGCCAGGCCACCGGAATCGCCATCAACGCGCCGAGCAGCGTGGCCAGCGTGGCCATCAGCACGGTCTCGAGCGTCGCCTCCCACAGACTGGCGAGGATCGACGCGTCGAAATCGATGAAGCGCCAGGCCGCCTTGGCCACGCCCGCGGCGCTGATGCGGCTCCAGTCGGTGTCGCCGACCACGATGGCCTCGACGCTCCACGCCACGATGGCGCCAAGCAGCAGATAGACCGCATAGCGTTGCGTGCGGCTGCGCCGTCGCGCGGCAGCCAGTGCGTCGATGCGCTCGGCATGGCTGCCGCCGCCGGACAGCACCGCCGACAACTAGAGCACCTCCATCGCGTAGATGTCGGCCAGCACCGCCTTGTCGATCTGCGCCGGCGGGCCGTCGAACTTCTTGATGCCGTCCTGCAGGCCGATGATGCGGTCGCAGAACTCCAGCGCCAGGTCCACGTCGTGGATGTTGCACAGCACCGGCACCTGGAATTCGCGCGCGATGCCGCGGATCATGCCCATCACCTCGCGCGAGATCTTCGGGTCGAGCGCCGAGGTCGGCTCGTCGACCAGCAGCAGCTTCGGCGCCTGGATCAACGCGCGGGCGATGCCCACGCGCTGGCGCTGGCCGCCCGACAGCGCATCGGCTCGCTTGTCGATGTGGTCGATCAGCCCCACGCGGTCGAGCAGGCGCACCGCGTCGGCGATGTCGCTCTTGCTGTAGGCGCGGAAAAGGCTGCGCAGGTTGCCCATGTAGCCCAGGCGCCCGGTCAGCACGTTGTCGATCACGCTCAGCCGATCGATCAGGTTGAACTCCTGGAAGATCATGCCGATGTTGCGGCGTTGCCGCCGCATGGCGCCCTCGTCGAGCTGCAGCAGGTCGACGCCGTTGAAGGCGACCTGGCCGCCGCTCGGCTCGACCAGCCGGTTGACGCAGCGGATCAACGTCGACTTGCCGGCGCCGCTGGGCCCGATGATGGCGACGAACTCTTCCGGGCCGACGTCGAACGAGATGCCCTTGAGGATCTCCTTGCCCGAGGTGTAGCTCACGCGCAGGTCGCGCACCTCGAGAACAGGAGCCCCGCGCTCGGCGGGTACGCCGACCGATCCCTCCAGGGGATGCGGGCCGGCTGCGGAGCGGCCGGGCGCTCGGCCCGCCGCCGCTTCTTCGAATGCAACGGCGCTCACACCGGTGGCCTACTTCGTCACATCGCGGATGATGTTGTAGTCGGCGTCGGTCATCTTGACGACCTTTTCCGACTTCACGTTCGCCAGGTACTTCTTGCCGTCGTCGTTCTGGTCGACCTGCAGGAAGGTGTTGGCGATCTTGGTCTTCAGCTCGTCGCACAGCGTGTTGCGATAGACGAACGGGTCCTGCGGCAGCAGCGGCGAATACCACAGGTAGTTGAAGTCCTCCTGCTTCACCTTGCCGGCGTTCACCGTCTCCATGAAGCGGTGCGTCGCCACGAAGGCGGCGTCGACCTTGCCTTCGGCCACCGAGATCGCCGACAGGTCGTGCCCGCCGGAATACACCACCTTGGAGAAGTAGGTCTTCAGCGCCGGCGTGTTGTTCTGCTTGGGAAACACGTTCTCCGGCACCAGGCCACCCGAGGTGCTGGCCGGATCCACCAGCGCCAGCACGGCGCCCTTGAGCGAGGCCACGTCGGTGAACTTGCTGCCCTTCTTGGTGATCAGCACCGCCTTGTAGCCGGGGCCTGCGTCCTGGATGCCGTTCTTCAGCCGCGAGTAGGTGCCGAAGACTTCCACCGTCGGCTCCTTGCTCTTGGCGATCACGTAGCTCTCCGGCCCGAGCACCGCCACGTCGACCCACTTGCCGAGCAGCGCCTCGACCACCGACGAGTACGACGTCGGCATGTAGAACTCGATCTTCTTGCCGGTGTTCTTGCTCAGCTGGTCGAGGATCGGTTTGTAGTAGGTGAGCTCGCGCACGGAATCCTGCGTGGGCACGAGCGAGAACTTGAGCACCTTGGGGTCTTCGCACTTGGTCTGTGCGAACGACGGCGCGGCGAGCGCCAGCGCAGCCGTCAGGGCCGCGAACAACCGGGCAATCCGAATCTTGTGCATGACTGTCTCCTCGTGGGTCGGTGGTTGAGTGTGTGCAGCGCTCTGGCGGCGCCTGGTGTCGGTGGGTCGCTACGGCACGATGGCGGCGCGCAGCACCTTGCGGTCTTCTGCATCCTTCATCGCCTGGCCGATCTGGTGCAGCCCGTAGGTGCCGTCGACCAGCGCCTTGAACGGAAAGCGCTCGCGGTTGACGGTGACGAAGTCGAGCGCCTCGATCAGGTGGCGCGGGTGGTAGTTGTGTACACCGCGCAGCGTGATCAGCTTGCGCAGGATCAGGTTGACATCGATGTTGACGAAGCTGTCGGGGTTGACCACGCCGCCCAGCACGTAGTGGCCGCCGGTGCGCAGCATCTGGATGCCGGCCGGGATCACGCTCGGGTAACCGCAGACCTCGATCACCGCGTCGGCGCCTTCCGGTTTGCACAACGCCTTGACCTGCTTGACCAGATCGGCCTCGCTCTGCGCCGCCGGGTCGAACACGTGGTCGCAGCCGAAGCGTTTGCCGAGTTCGCGCCGCGCCGACACGCCGTCGATCCCGATGACAAGCCGCGCGCCGCGCGCCTTGGCGATCGCCGACGCGTACAGGCCCAACAGTCCGAGGCCCTGCACCACCACCGCGTCGCCCATGCGGATCTCGGCCTTTTCGGTGACGCAGATCACCGTGGCCACGCCGCAGTTGACCGGCGTGGCCTCTTCGTCGCTCAGCACGTCGGGCAGGCGCAGGATCCACGATCGCGGCAGGATGTAGCAGTACTGGCCGAATCCGCCGTGATGATGCGGCGCAGTCGTGACAGCCATGTGACCGTACTTGTCGACGCCGGGGCTCTTCTGCGGCAGGTCGAGCACCTCGGTGTAGTAGTTGTCGCCCGGGATGAAGTACTCGCTCCAGGTAATGCGGTCGCCCACGTGCAGCGGATCGCCGCGCATGTCCTTCGTGACACCCGCACCGAGCTCGACGATGGTGCCGATGATCTCGTGGCCCAGCACACCCGGCGTCGGGTTGGGTCGGTGGCCCAGGTAACTGTGTATGTCGCTGCGGCAGATGGTGCACATGCGCACCTTCACCAGCACCTCGCCCGGCGCCGGCTCGCGGATCGGGAACATGCGCAGCTCGAACGGCGCGTTCGGCTTGTCGTAGACCGCGACCTGGCCTTGTGACGGGCGCATGTCAGACCGTCCCGTTGATCGCGAAGTCGAAGATCTGGTAACTCTTCAGTGTTTCTCCGGCGGCCCTGAGCTTGTAGGCGTCGTTGAGCGGCCGATTGACGATGAACGGCACCTTGGTCTCCGACACGCCGCCGTGCGTGCGCAGGCGGTGGCCCTTCAGGCCCGACAGGTCGTGCTTCGACGCCGAGCTGCCGATGCACACGTCGTGGCGCGACACCACCGCCACGTCGCCCTCGCGGTCGGGCGGCATGTCGAACAGGCGGCAGGCCGTCTCGCGGTCGAGCGCCTGCTCGATGCCGTCGATGCCACCGATGCAGTCGATGATCTGCCGCGCCGTGACCTTGCCGCGCGACCACACCCGCACGAAGCCGCCCAGCGAGCCGTGGTGGCCGACGAAGGCGTCGGTGATCGGGCAGATCACGATCGTCTCGTCCTTGCCGAAGCGGGCGTCCAGGATGTCCTGCAGCCAGATCACGTTGGGCTCGCCGGCGGCGTTGCTCTTGTCGTTCATGCCGTGGTCGGCGGTCACCGCCACCGTGGCGTCCAGCGCCGCCAGCCGGCCCAGACAGTCGTCGAGCTTGCGGTAGAAGGTGCGCGCGCCGTCCTCCTCGGGCGCCCACTTGTGCTGCACCCAGTCGGTCAGCGAGAGGTACAGGATGTCGGGGCGGCGCTCCTTCAGCAGCTTGATGCCGGCCTCGAGCACGAACAGGCTCAGCTCCATCGAGTACATGCCGGGTTTGTCCATGCCCAGCCACTGCAGCGCGTTCTCGATGCCGTTCTCGGCCAGCGTGCACTTCTCGACGAACTCGGCCGACATCGAGACATGGCCCTTGGAGACGTCGAGCCCCTTGGACAGTTGCTTGCGCAGCTTGTCCTTGGCGGTGATCGACACCACCTTGGCGCCCGCATCGGCGAACCGGGTGACGATCGAGTCGCCGCGCAGCAGCTCCGGGCCTGTCATCACCACCGGCTCCCAGGTGCGCGTGTCGAGGTAGAAGTTGCCCGAGATGCCGTGCTTCGATGTCGGCGTGCCGGTGATGATCGACATGTTGTTGGGGCAGGTGAACGACGGCATCGAGCCATCGACCACCGCGGCGTAACCCTCGCGCACGAAGCGCGCCAGATGCGGCACCGTGCCGTCGTCGAGGAACTGCCGCAGGTACGCCGGATCGCCGCCGTCGACGCAGACCACCACCACCGGGCGCTGCGGCCAGCGGTAGGCGATGCCATTGACGGTGACGGGAGACTTGTTGCTGGAACTCATGATGCCCTTGTGATTGAGAAGACGGTTCATTCGGTGCGGGCGCGCAGCGGCGGCTTGGCCAGCGCGCCGTGCAGCCGCTCGCGGCTTTGCAGCACGTGCTCGGTGAGCAGCCGCTCAGCGAGTTTCTCGTCGCCCTTTGACACGGCGGTGACGATCGCCTCGTGCTCGCGGGTGGAGATCGGGATGTTCTCGGTGCTGCGCGAGATGGTCTCGCGCCGGTACAGGTCGAGCTCGTTGACGACGCGCCGGTAGTGCGTGAGCAGCGCCGCGTTGCGCGCCGCCCGCGCCAGGATGTCGTGGAACTCGACGTTGAGCGCGAAGTAGGCCTCGGCCTTGCGCGACTTGTCGAGCGCCGCCATCTTCTTGACCACGCCGCGCAGCTGCTCGACCTCCTCGGTGTCGATGCGGCGCGCCGCCAGCTTGCCGATCAGGCCCTCGAGCGCGGCGCGCACCTCGTAGATCTGGTTGGCTTCCTCGAGCGTCACCTCGCGCACGAAGACGCCGCGGTTCTTCTCCACCCGCACCAGGCCGGCCTGGTCGAGCGCACGAAAGGCCTCGCGCACCGGCCCGCGCGACACGCCCAGTGCATGGGCGATGTCCACCTCGTTGAGCTTGGCCCCGACCGCGATCTCGCCGGAGACGATCTGCCGCTCCAGCTCGCGCTGGGCCAGCGTGGCCAGCGAGTTCTCGCGCAACATCTCGATGGCGGCCGCCGCAGCGCCGGCGCGTTTGCTCGGATCGGATTGCATCGGAAGGCGCTCCTGTCGGGAGGGTGGCAGTGGCCAAGGGCGGTGCGAGGTCCCGGCGATCGTAGATTGCCGGTTGCAGATTGTCAACAAACACGCCTAAAACAACGCCGCCGCGATCGTGTCGCGGCGGCGCTCGAGGGTAGGTTCGCTCGCGGACTTCAGGGCCTCATCGCCTTGCTCGCCTTCAGCGCGTCCATCTCGCCAGCGGCACCGAGCTTCTTGCCACCGTCCTTGCCATCCTTGAATGCCAGCTGACCCTTCTTGCCGTCGACATCCTTGAACGCCAGCTGGCCCTTCTTGCCACCGTCCTTGCCGTCCTTGAACGCCATCTGATCCTTCTTGTCGCCGTCCTTGCCATCCTTGAATGCCAGCTGGTCCTTCTTGCCGCCGTCCTTGCCGTCCTTGAACGCCAGTTGGCCCTTCTTGCCACCGTCCTTGCCGTCCTTGAACGCCAGCTGGTCCTTCTTGCCCCCGCCCTCCTTGCCGTCCTTGAACGCCGCCGTGTCGGCCATGGTCTTGCCGACCGAGGGCTTGCTCATCGCAGGCGTCTGTGCCAGGGCCGGCAGCGTCGCCGCCGCAACGGCGAGGGCCAGCAGGTTCTTCGTCATGGTCTTCATATCGGCATCTCCATTCGGGAGTGGTGGATCAAATGGCTCGGAAGGCGTCGCAGGTCAATCGCACGTCCGGTGGGCGAGATTGGACGACCGACGTTGCGCGATGGCACATCGGACGCGGCACGCGCCGCCGCCAAACGTGAACAGTGCCGCGACGCCCCCGCCGCCATCGCGGGCTGACGCGACCAAGAAGCCCGGGATTCGTTGGCTGCACGCATCATTTCGGACCTGCCCATCGTGGGTAGCCCATCAGCCCCGGGAGACACATCTTGAACAACATGGCACGTGCGATCGGCACCCTGCTGGTGGGCATGGGCGCCCTCTCGCTGGCGTCCGCCCAGGACGGCATGCCGCGCCGCAAATCGGGTTTGTGGGAGGTCTCGATGGAGGTGCCGGGCCGGACCGGCGCGACGATGAAGTCGCAGCACTGCGTGGACGAGCGCAGCGATGAGCAGGTTCACCGGCGGGCCCTGGACGACGCGCCGGACGCGCGCTGCGAACAGCGCAACGTGAAGCGCAGTGCCAGCGCCTACGAGGCCGACTACAGCTGCAAGAGCCCGCGCGGCAAGACCGAGGATCACATGTCGTTGACCGGTGACTTCGCAAGCCGCTACACGATGCACAACCAGGTTCGCTTCGATCCGCCGCGCGGCGGCGTCTCGGAGACCAGGATGACACTGCAGGGGCAGTGGATGGGGGCCTGTCCACCGGACATGTTGCCCGGCCAGATGCGCATCACCGGCATGCCGTCGGGCACGGCAGCGCGCGGCGAGCGCGCAGGACGCGAGCGCAAGCAGCCCACACCCGAGCAGATGCAGAAGATGCAGGAGATGATGGAACAGATGAAGCAGCAGCGCGGCAGCAAGTAGCCGGCGGCTTGATCTTCACCGTCGCTCAATCGACGAAACGCACGCCTCGCGTCTGTGCGCGCAGCCGCGGATCCTGCGACACCACGGTCAACGGCCGGCCCTCCAGCGCCTCCAGGCAGCGCGCCAGCGTGTCGTCCTCCAGCCGCTGCATCGCCTCGCGCGTGTAGAAGGTCAGGTGCGGCCACAGCACCACGCGGTCCATGGCGTAGAGCGCCGACAGCGGATGGCCGGCAGGGGCCAGCGGCTCGCGGCCGTAGACGTCCAGCCCCACCCCGCCCAACCGCCCGGCCTGCAGCGCGGACAGCAGCGCCGCCTCGTCGATGATCTCGCCCCGCGACACGTTGACCAGCCAGGCGCCGGGCCTCATGCGCGCGAGCTCCGGCGCGCCGATCAGGTGCCGCGTCTCGTCGTTGAGCACGCAATGGATCGATACCGCATCGCAGCGCTCGAGCATCGCGCCGATGTCGTGACAGCGCTCCACCGGCATATCGGCGGCATGCGGGTCGTAGCCCAGCACCTGCATGCGAAAGGCACCGGCCATGCGCGCCATCGATCGACCGATGCGGCCGACGCCGACCAGGCCGAGCGTCTTGCCGGCCAGGTCGCTGGCCAGCCAGCGGGGCTCGGGCCAGGCCCAGCCGTCGCGATCCATCGCGCGCTGGATCGGCTTGAAGCGCTGGGCCAGCGCCATCAGCAGCGCGAACGCGCCCTCCGCCACGGTCTCCTCCGCATAGGTCGGCACGTTGACCACCGGCACCCCGAGCTCGCGCGCCGCGGCGATGTCGATCGCGTCGATACCGACGCCGTACTTGACGATCGCGCGCAGCCTGGGCGCCGACTCGATCGCACGCCGCGTGATGCGCGCGTAGCACATCAGCAGCAGGTCGGCGTCGGCCAGCTCTCGCACCAGCACGTCCTCGGGCGTGCCGTCGGGCAACAGCACCACGTCGGCGCCGAGGGCACGCAACTGCTCGTCGACGCGGGTCATCTCGAGCTCGCGGTCGGTGCGCACGATCTTCCAGCGGCGGGTCATGGCGGCTTCCTTCAGCAGTCAGGCAAAGCGCAGCGCGATCACGCCGCCGACGATGGTCACCGCGCCGGCGGCGCGCTGTGCGCCGAAGCGCTCCTTCAGGATCCACACGCCGAACGCGGTGGCGAACAGCACCGAGGTCTCGCGCAGCGCGGACACCATCGCGATCGGGGCCCGGGTCATGGCCCACAGCGCGATCAGATACGAGCCGAGCGACGCGGCGCCGCCGAGGGCGGCCAACGGCCAGCGTGTGCGCGCATAGGCGAGGATGGTCCGTCGCCCCGCCGCATCACGCTGCCACCACACCAGCGCCGGGTACGGCACGCCGTCGAGCACGAACAGCAGCAGCACGTAGCTCGCCACCGCCTGGCCGGCCGCGGCGGTGACGCGCACGCCGCTGCCGTCGATGAAGGTGTAGGTGGCGATCACGCAGGCATTGGCCAGTGCATAGACCAGCGCGCGGCGGTGATGCAGGGCCTGGCCCGGATGCGCCAGGCCGACCATCGCGACGCCCAGCGTCACCGCCAGCACGCCGATCCAGGCCAGCGGACTCAAGCGCTCGCCGAGCACGAACGAGCTGCCGAGCGCCACCAGCAGCGGCGCGCTGCCGCGCATGATCGGATAGGTCATGCCCAGCTCGCCGTGCTTGTAGGCGCCGGCCAGCGTCACGTAGTACGCGATGTGCACCGTCAGCGACGCGGCGATGTAGGGCCAGGTCGCCGCCGGCGGCAGGCCCACCAGCAGCAGCGGCGGAATGGCCACCAGCGCGCCGACGAAGTGCACCAGCGCGGTGTCGACCTGCTTGTCGCCGCTGCTCTTGACCAGCGTGTTCCAGCCGGCGTGCAGCACGGCGCCGCACAGCACGGCCAGCACGACCGGCCACGTCAGGCTCATTCAGATTTCTGCAGGTCCGAGTCCAGCGGCGCCAGCACCGAGGGCCGGATGCGGGTGGCGGTCAGCGCGCCGGCCGATTCGAGTATCGGATAGGCGATCGAGCAGATGTGCGAGTTGATGCGCTTCAGGTCGCTGATCAGGTCCAGGTGCAGCGAGCTGGTCTCGATGCTCTGCTGCGTGTTCTCGCGCAGGCGCGCGATGTGGCTGTTGGCGTATTCGAGCTGCAGGTCGCGGAAGCGCGCCTTCTCCTCCAGCAGCTTGCGCGCGTCGCGCACGTGGCCGTCGAGGAACACGCTCATCGCCAGCCGCAGGTTGGCCACCAGCCGCTCGTGCAGGTGGCACACCTCGCCGAGGCCGGCGTCGGACAGGCGGCGGTTGGGCCGGATCTTCTTGTCCTCGATGTCCTGCAGCACGCGCTCGATGATGTCGCCGATCTGCTCCATGTTGATGGTGAACGACACCACGTCGGTCCAGCGCCGGCTTTCGCGTTCGGACAGCGACTCGCGCGAGATCTGCGTCAGGTACAGCTTGATCGCGGTGTAGAGCGAATCGACCTGGTCGTCCATCTGGCGCAGCTGCTCGGCCAGGTTCAGGTCGTTGTTGCGCAGCACCGGCACGATGCCGCGCAGCATGGTCTCCACTACGTCGGCCTGGTGCAGCGCCTCGCGCGCCGCGCAGCTGATGGCCAGCGACGGCGTCTCCAGCGCCGACGCGTCCAGGTGCTCGGGCCGCTGGCCGACACGGCCTTTCGACTCGGGCAGCCAGGCGGTCAGCCAGCGTGCGGCGGTGCCGGTGAGCCCGATGAACAGGATCGCCAGCGCGATGTTGAAGAACAGGTGGAACAGCACGACCTGCTGGTGCACCTCTCCGGTGAGCTGCTGCAACCAGCTGTGCGCCTGCGGCAGCAGCGGGATCGCGCACACCGCGCCGACCGCCTTGAACAGCAGATTGCCCAGCGGCAGGCGACGCTCGGCGACCGGCGCGCGCGCGGTGAGCAGCACGGCCAGCAGCCCGCTGCCCAGGTTGGCACCGAGCACCAGGCCGAGCGCCACGCCGGCCGGCACCATGCCCGAGACCGCCAGCGTGGCGGTCAGCAGCACGATGGCCAGGCTCGAATACGACAGCACGGTCAGCAGCGCGCCGACGAGGATGTCGAGCAGCACCTCGTTGGGCAGCGCCGCCAGCAGTGCGCGCACCGCCGGCGACTCGGTGAGCGGCCGCGTCGCCTCGACGATGAACTGCAGCGACAGCAGGATCAGCCCGAGCCCGATGGCCACGCGACCGAGCCGCCCGGTGGTGGTCTTCTCTCGCGAGATGTAGGCCACCACGCCGCCGAAGATCAGCAGCGGCGACAGCCACGACAGGTCGAACGAGAACACCACCGCCATCAGGCTGGTGCCCATGTCGGCGCCCAGCATCACCGCCAGCGCCGCGGCCAGCGGCACCAGCGCGCGGCCGAGGAACGAGGTGACGATCAGGCAGGTCGCGGTGCTGCTCTGGATCAGGCTGGTGACGCCCAGCCCGGCCAGCACCGCCTTCGGCCGCGACGACATGCCCACCGCCAGCACGTGGCGCAGGTTCTCGCCGAAGACGCGCAGGATGCCGGTGCGCACGATCTGCGTCCCCCACACCAGCAAGGCGATGGCGGCGAGCAGATTGAGCAGGTGGACCATGGAGAGCGTGAGGGCGGCGGCGTTCAGCCGGCCTGGTGCCGGAGTGGAAGCCGGTGCGCAGCGCCCGGCGATCCACGCATTCTGCGCGTCCACCGTCGGCCCGGCGCCCGATTCGGCGACAAGGGCTTCACGGTGGGTGCACAGCCGTGCGGCCGCTGCACTGTCATGGCGCCGATTGGAACCCCGATGGTGCACATTGTCAACAATCGGCAAAATACGGTTGACATCTTCGATGCGCCGCCGCTACGGTCGAGGGCAGCGCGGCCGCGCCGACATCGGGTTGTCATGCTTGGCGCGGCAGGCTCGGGTCCGTAATCTCGATGGATCCCCGCACACCGATCAACCGACAGGAGAAGATGCATGACGTCGCGACTCACGAGCCTCATGGCCGCACTGGCGGGCACCGCCGCCTTCGCGCTGGCGAGCCCCGCCTTCGCGCAGAAGACCACGCTGCTGGTCTACACCGCACTCGAAACCGACCAGCTGAAGGCCTACCAGGAAGGCTTCAACAAGGTCGAGCCCAACATCGAGTTGAAGTGGGTGCGCGACAGCACCGGCGTCATCACCGCGAAGCTGCTGGCCGAAAAGGGCAATCCGCAGGCCGACGCGGTGATGGGCGTGGCCGCCTCGAGCCTGGCGCTGCTCGACAAGAACGGCATGCTCGAGCCGTACAAGCCGCTCAACGCCGACGCGCTGATGAGCCAGTACATCGACAAGAAGAGCCCGCCGGCCTGGTTCGGCATGGACGTGTGGGGCGCCACGGTGTGCTTCAACACCGTCGAGGCGCAGAAGCGCAACATCCCCAAGCCCGAGACCTGGAAGGACCTCACGAAGCCCGCCTACAAGGGCCAGATCGTGATGCCCAACCCGGCCAGCTCGGGCACCGGCTTCTTCGACGTGAGCGCCTGGCTCACGCTGTGGGGCGACGACAACGGCAAGGGCGGCGGCTGGAAGTACATGGACGCGCTGCACGAGAACATCGCGCAGTACACCCACTCCGGCTCCAAGCCCTGCAACATGGCGGCCAGCGGCGAGTTCGTCGTCGGCATCAGCTTCGAGTACCGCGCCAACGCCAACAAGGCCAAGGGCGCGCCGATCGACCTGGTGTTCCCGAAGGAGGGCCTCGGCTGGGACCTCGAGGCGTTCGCGATCCACAAGGGCACCAAGAACCTGGCCGCGGCCAAGAAGCTGGCCGACTGGGCGTCGAGCAAGGACGCCATGCTGCTGTACGGCAAGAACTTCGCCATCACCGCGCAGCCCGGCGTGGCCGCTCCGCTGCCCAATGTGCCCAAGGACTACGAGGCACGCCTGGTGAAGATGGACTTCGCCACCACCGCGGCCAACCGCGAGCGTGTACTGGCCGAGTGGACCAAGCGCTACAACAGCAAGACCGAAAAACGCTGACGTGATGGCGGCAGCAGGTCTCGCCGCGATCGACAGTGGGGCCGCCGCGCGCCCCGTGTTCGCGGCGCAGGTGGCACCCGCCTACCTGCGCCTGTCCGGCATCCGCAAGGACTTCGGTTCGTTCACCGCGCTGAAGGACATCCACCTCGACATCGCCAAGGGCGAGTTCGTCTGCTTCCTCGGGCCGTCGGGCTGCGGCAAGACCACGCTGCTGCGGGTGATCGCGGGCCTGGAGGTGCAGACGGCCGGCCGCATCGAGCTGGCCGGGCGCGACATCTCGGCGCTGCCGCCGGCCGGTCGCGACTACGGCATCGTGTTCCAGTCGTACGCGCTGTTCCCCAACCTGACGGTGACGCAGAACGTGGCCTACGGCCTGGTCAACCGCAAGGTGCCACGGGCGCAGGCGGTGGCGCGCGTGGCCGAGCTGCTGGCGCTGGTGGGCCTGCCGGGCAGCGAAGGCAAGTACCCGGCGCAGCTGTCGGGCGGCCAGCAGCAGCGCATCGCGCTGGCGCGGGCGCTGGCCACCGCACCGGGGCTGCTGCTGCTCGACGAGCCGCTGTCGGCGCTCGACGCCATCGTGCGCGTCAAGCTGCGCCAGGAGATCCGCGCGCTGCAGCGCCAGCTCGGCGTGACCACCGTGATGGTCACGCACGACCAGGAAGAAGCCTTCGCGGTGGCCGACCGCATCGTGGTGATGAACGACGGCAGCATCGAGCAGGTCGGCGACGCGATGGAGGTGTATCGCGAGCCGCGCTCGCTGTTCGTCGCCGACTTCGTCGGCCGCATCAACGTGCTGCCGGCGCACACGGTCGAAGGCGGCGGCCTGCGCGTGGGCCGCCACGTCTTTGCCTGCGAACACGCGTTCGCGCCCGGCCGCGACGTACGCGTGTACCTGCGACCCGAGGACGTGCTGGCGCGGCCGATCCCGCCCGGCGACCCCAACGTGTTCGACGCGCAGATCGAAAAGATCGAGTTCATGGGCCCGTACTGCCTGGTGCGCGTGAGCGGCGACGCGCTCGGCGAGCACCGCCTCACGGTCTACCTGTCGCTCAACTACCTGGCCGAGGCGCAGCTCGCGGTCGGCAGCCGCCTCGCCCTGCGCGTGGTGCCCGAGCGGATGCGGGTGTTCGAGTGAACGTGATGAGGCCCGCGCCTGCCGCCGGGCCGCCCCAAGGCGGGCGCGATCCCCTCGGGGAATCGGCCGCCGTACCCGGCGGCCGAGGGGCGCCATTGCGCCAACGCGTGCACTGGACCGAGCGCATCGCGCACGTCGTGCTGCTGCTGGTGGCGCTGGCGCTGCTGGCCTTCCTGGCGGCGCCGCTGGGCGCGATCCTGCAGCAGTCGCTGCAGGACGCCGACGGCCGGTTCGCCGGGCTCCGCAACTTCGTGGCCTACGCGCGTACGCCGGCGCTGCTGGAGTCGCTGTGGAACAGCGTGTGGGTGTCGGTGGTCGTCACGCTGGTGACGATCCCACTGGCCTTCGGCTTCGCCTATGCGCTCGCACGCAGCTGCATGCGCTTCAAGGGCCTGGCGCGCACCATCACGCTGGTGCCGCTGCTGGCGCCGTCGCTGCTGGCGGCGATCTCGCTGATCTACTGGTTCGGCAACCAGGGCGTGCTGAAGGCCTGGCTCACGCGCGTGGGCATCGAGCAGATCTATGGCGCGCCGGGCATCGTCATCGCCGAGATCTTCAGCACCTTCCCACACGCGCTGATGATCCTCGTCACCTCGCTCGCGGCCGCCGACGCGCGCCTGTACGAAGCCGCCGACGCGATGGGCACCTCTGCGGCACGCAAGTTCTTCACCATCACGCTGCCGGGCGCCAAGTATGGGCTGATCTCGGCGGCGCTGGTGACCTTCACGCTGGTGATCACCGACTTCGGCATCCCGAAGGTGATCGGCGGCAACTTCAACGTGCTGGCCACCGACGTGTTCAAGCTCGTGATCGGGCAGCAGGACTTCCAGCGCGGCGCGGTGGTGGCGCTGCTGCTGCTGGCGCCGGCCGTGCTCACCTTCGCAGTGGATAAATGGGTGAGCCGCCGGCAGACGGCGATGCTCACGGCGCGCGCGGTGCCCTATGCGCCGAAGAAGGCCCCTTGGTTCGACGCCGCGATGAGCGCGTACTGCGTGCTGATCTGCGCGCTGATCCTGGCGATGCTCGGCATGGCGGTGTTCGCGTCGTTCGCCAGCTTCTGGCCCTACAACCTCGCACCCAGCCTGCGCCACTACGCGATGGGCCTGTTCGACGCCGAGGTGGGCGACGCGTTCGTCAACAGCCTCCTGATGGCTGCCGGCACCGCCGTGATCGGCACCGCACTGGTGTTCGTGGCCGCCTACATGCTGGAGAAAACACAGGGCCTGAACCCGCTGCGCAGCCTGGTGCGGCTGCTCGCGATGCTGCCGATGGCGGTACCCGGGCTGGTGCTGGGCCTGGGCTACATCTTCTTCTTCAACGCGCCGACCAACCCGCTCAACGGCCTGTACCACACGCTGACGCTGCTGACGGTCTGCACCGTGGTGCACTTCTACACCACCGGCCACCTGACCGCGGTGACGGCGCTGAAGAGCCTGGACGCCGAGTTCGAGGCGGTGTCGGCCTCGTTGAAGGTGCCGTTCTACAAGACGTTCTGGCGCGTCACGCTGCCGATCTGCACGCCGGCGCTGGTGGACATCGCGCGCTACTTCTTCATCAACGCGATGACGACGATTTCGGCGGTGGTGTTCCTCTACGCACCCGAGACCAAGGTCGCCGCGATCGCGATCCTCAACCTCGACGAGGCCGGCGAGATCGGCGCGGCGGCGGCAATGGCAATCCTGATCGCGGCGGCGAATACAGTGGCCACACTGTTGTTCATGGGGTTGTCGTGGTGGATCGATC